>JBDZVE010000224.1:0-1639 GCA_040255535.1 Lysobacterales bacterium
CTTCTCTTGCTTTGCGAGCTTCGCGTGCTTGGCAAGAGTCCTCTTGGTTCTGCTAGAAGCCCGCGTGCTGCTTCATGAACTCCGCTTCTTCCGGCGTGGGTTCTCGGCCGAGGATCGGATTGCGATGCGGGAAGCGCCCGAACCGCTCCACGATGTCGCGATGCTCGATTGCGTAGCGCAGCGACTCTGCATCGCCAATCGCCGAGAACAGCTCCACACACTTCGCCTGCATCTCTCTACTCTCGCTGTGCATGAAAGGCATATAGATAAACTTACGCTCGGGCATCGTGAGCTCTCGATCGTAGCCTCGTTCGAGAGCACGCTGTGCGAGCGAAAGCGCGCGTGCATCGCAGGCGAATGCCGCCCGAGAGCCGCGATGAATATTGCGCGAGAATTGATCGAAGACGATGATCGCGGCGAGATAGCCGCGCGCCGTCTCCGGCACGTCGAGCGCGCCCGCGCTCAGAGACTCATGCAAAGCCCCGAAGCGCTCGCGAATGCGCGCATCGAGCTGCTCGTTCTTCGTAAACCAGTCTTCGGCCTTGAGCTCGCCGAACCAGAAATCGAGGACGTCGTCGATCCACATGGCAAGAGCCCGCAACAGAAATGACGATGAGGCTGGAGGGTACACCACCCAGCCCCATCGTCGAGCAGGCCACTATTGGACGTCGATCAACTGAGCAGCTGATTGAGCAGCTTCGCAGCATCGGCTTCGACGCCGACGAAACGCATGCCCGTTCGATATTGTCCTTTCGCTTGTTCCAGGCAGTAGCACACTCGAGCGAGGAATTTAAGCTCGAGATCCTCACCGCATACGGACAAGGCGATCGTCAGCTTGCAATCCTGATCGGTCTGCAACAAACGGGGCGAAAACAACCCCACGCCCGTGCGCGACAAATCGACCGTCTGCCCATTCAACACAGTCTGATCTGGAAGCTCCACCTGCGCTCGTAGCGTCACGACCTTACGCGGGCTCGTACGACGCTCGTCGGGGACGGAACGCTGATGCTGCGTAGCTTCCGAGGCTTCGAGCAACTTCGCTGTCACGGCACTTTCTCCTTATTTAGCCGATTCGACCCTCCCGCCCCTAATGAAAGCGGATGAAGGGGGTAAGTCTGTAGGACAGCGCCGCTGTTTCAGGAGATGCCTTATCGGAAAGATAGCCTTATCCCGCAGGTCGCACCGAAATTCGTGCCCGCGGACGAAACTTCACGAATCTTTCGCAGCGCGCGACCGGAAGTGCGAATGACAGCGGTATCTTGCGGATTGCGCTGAGGGAAGAGAGGAGAGAGCCGCGGACTTGCCCCACACGTCAAAGAAGCAGGGGGGGACGACGTGTGGAGCGAAGCCCGCGAAAACCATCCGGCAAGCGATGCGGCGCCTCGTTTTGTGCGCTGCATGTTACCGTTAACATGCCATGGCGAGACTATACGACTGGCGAGTTGGGTTTGCAATAGACCACTCAACCGGCGTGCCGCTCCCTTCCATCTTCGCCGGCATCATTCGACCAGCGTGCCACTCAGAGACAAGATGAATTTCTCGCGGCGGCGCGGCGGGTACAAGAATGGAAGGATGGATCCTCGCTTTCGCACACTCGTGTCCGGGGAAACAAGATACCTAAGCTCGCCGCTCCGACGGA
>JBDZVE010000030.1:0-40502 GCA_040255535.1 Lysobacterales bacterium
TTCTCCGCGTCCTCCGCGAGAGATATTCCGTAGTCCCTTTCCATGAGCCGCTTCCCTCGGAACCCCGGCCTCCAGATATCGGATTTTCCCCGGACACTAGTGCGCTTTCGCAAGGACGACGCGCGCTGGGCGTCGGCTTCGCGTGCTTTGCGAGAGATCTTCTCCATCAGCGCGGCGCGGGTGCTCGACGTTCGGCCAGCCAGTAGCCGGCGACGAGCGTCTTGAGATCCGTGATCTCTGCGTTGCGCACGCGGCGGATGAATTCTTCGGCGGGCAGGACGACGCTCAGGATGTCTTCGCTTTCGTTCGGGTTGCCATGAGTGCCTTTTGCCTGACTTGCGTCGACCTTACCCGCGACGATCGCGATCTTTTCCGACGAGCCGCCGGAGCTCGCGAATGCCCCGGGATGGATGACCATTGGCTCGGACAGATCGAGTCCGGTTTCTTCCTTCATCTCGCGAACCGCCGCTTCGAGCAGCGACTCGCCCTGCCCGATACTGCCCGCGACCAAATTGTCCGTGAAGGGGGCATCGCCGGCGATGAGCGCACCGGGGCGAAACTCGTTTGCGAGCACGACTTCATCGCGAACCGGATCGTATCCGAGCACGGCAATTGAGTTGCCGCGCTCCATGACCTCCCACGTCGAGGTCTGCCAGCCTCCTTCGTGCCGCTCGACTTCGACTTCATAGCGATTGACGCGAAGAAATCCAGCGCACAGCGGCTCCACCTTCTTGACGATCGCACGGGGCTTGTTAGACATTTCTCACGACCCTCATTGAAGGAGAATCTCGCAAAAGCACGCCAGGCTCGCCAAGGCAAGAAGAACCGGATTCCAATCTATCCCGCCCGAGCCCCCGCTTTCACGATATCCCGCAGGCGATCGACGAACAACGAGATCCTGTCTGTTTTTACGCTTCCTTGGCGAGCTTGGCGTACTTTACGAGAGTACTCTTCTCTCTCTTCATCATCCCGTAGCAACCATGACCTCAAACATCCCACCCGATAGCTCCGCGCAATTGCGCTCCCCCAGCTACTCGCTGCCTATCGAAGACACGCAGTTCCTGCTGCGCGATGAGATGCGCGCGTTTCGCTTCGGCCTCGAGTACGCGAAAGCGGAGCTGCTGCTTCGAGATTGGGGCGTTCGCTCGACGATCATCGTCTTCGGCAGCGCGCGCGTTCCTTCGCCCGAGCTCATCGAGGCAATGCCCGCCCCACAGACTGACGAGGAACGCGCGGCGCTCGAACGATTGCGAAGGCGGCTCGCCTGGTATGAGGCCGCACGGGAGGTCGGACGCATCGTGTCCGAACGTGCCGGCGCGAAAGCGCCTCATGACCGCTGGCGAGACAACGTTATCGCAACGGGCGGCGGTCCCGGAATCATGGAAGCGGCGAACCGAGGCGCATGGGAAGCAGGCGCACCGAGCATCGGCTTCAACATCACTCTGCCGCTCGAACAGCTTCCGAATCGATTCACGACACCCGAGCTTACGTTCCGCTTCCACTACTTTGCCATGCGCAAGATGCACCTCGCGATGCGAGCGAACGCGCTCATCATATTCCCCGGCGGGTTCGGCACCATGGATGAGCTCTTCGAGATCCTCACGCTCCGGCAGACCGGCAAAGCGCCGCGCATCCCAGTCGTGCTCTTTGATCGCGACTACTGGCGACGCATCTTGAACTTCGAAGCGTTCTTGGATGAAGGCATGATCTCCGCAGCCGACCTCGAGCTCTTCGACTACGCAGAGACGGCGGAAGAAGTGTGGGAGCTCCTGATGCGTCATGGATTGCGCGAACGCTGAGGCGATTTCAAGTCGCACTCCGTTCGAGCGTCGCGTCCATTTGCAGGTTCGCGGACGTCCGCGGACAGTCTCCACGCTCACTCGAGGCGACCGAAGAAGGTCGCATCACGCTCGAAGTGTGCATTGAGTCCGAAAAATCGGCCGTGCTGTAACTCCCTGGACCTCTTCCGTATCAACAGAAGAGCGTTGGCTTGCGAGTTGCAATCCACATGCAGCACGACGCGCATGCCCTCGTGCGCGCAACTATTCGGACGACTATCGATTGGAGACGCTCATGACCATCCGCCACACTCATTCTGTTCACGCGCTCGTATGTGCCGCTCTCGCTGCCGGCGTGAGTGTCTATGCATCATTCGCCGCCGCAGCCGAGGTTCCGCAGGTCGCCGTGGAATATCGAGCCGCGGATCTCGCGACCGAAGCCGGCGCTCAGCGCTTATACCGCCGCTTGAAGACCGCTTCTCGTGAGGTGTGCGTAAGGCTGCGGGGACCTCGGATGGAAGACACGCTCGCGTATCGAGACTGCTACTCGAAGGCGCTCGCCGACGCCGTGGCGAGTGTGGATCAGCAGACGCTCACGAACCTGTACGATCGGATCGATGCCAAGTCGGCACGAGAAAATCGCAGCCGCCATGGGAAGGTCACGTCATAAGTAAATGACGCCTGATGGCCGCACGGCCTGCTGTAGCGGGCCCGTGCGGCTTCGTTGAGTCGGTCTGCTATGCTTCCGGGGCGTGAACCTCGCTCCGTCGATTCAGACCGAAGCCTCCGCCGCACGCGATCACCGCGTGCGTGCGGATGCGCCGACGCTCGCTTCCGCTGTCGCGCGGCTGCTGGACGATCATCCGCGCCGATCGGGTGTGCGGTTGTTGCCGCACGGATTCGATGCATTCTCCCTTCGCGTCCACAGCGCGCGCCTCGCCGTGCGCTGCATCGACGTTCAGACTTACATTTGGCGTGCGGATTCGACCGGGCGCTTCATCGCGCACGAGCTATTGCTCGCCGCCGATCGCGGCGTACGAGTCCGCCTCCTCATCGACGACATGGATGCACGCCCCCGCGATCTCGCGCTGGAGGCGCTCGACGCTCATCCGAATATCAGCGTGCGCATCTTCAATCCCTTTTACACGCGTTCCGGACTGCTGCGCACGCTGGCGGAGATCTCGAGGCGAGGCGAGCGCCTCAATCATCGCATGCACAACAAGTCCTGGATCGTCGACCGCGCAATTGCGATCAGCGGCGGCCGCAATCTCGGCAACGAGTACTTCTCTTCCGCAGAGAGCATGAACTTCATCGACCTCGACGTGTTGCTGCTCGGACCCGCGGTTGCCCAGACTTCAGGCGAATTCGAGCGCTACTGGGCCTCGAGCTTGTCGGTGCCCATTGCGCAACTGCGCAAGTACTTTCGCAATAAGCTGAACCCGAGCACGCATCGCGCCCGCCTAGAGGGATACGCACGCGGCGCTGTTGCCGCCGAGTATGCGCGGATGCTCGAGCAAGAGGACGCGATCGAAGCGCTCCTTCGTGAAGCCTTCGTGTGGTCGGCGGATGTGCGTGTCGTCGCGGACGATCCCAGCAAGGCAAACGGTGCTGGCAGCCCTGCTTCGCACGTCCTCGACAGCATAGTGGATGAAGTTGGCGCAGCAACCCGTGAAGTGCTGCTGATATCACCCTACTTCGTACCCGGCATCGGCGGAACGGCGGCACTCCGATCGCTCGCGCTGCAGGGTGCCAACGTAGAAGTGCTGACGAACTCTTTGTCGGCAACGGATGTCGCGATCGTGCACAGCGGCTACGCGAAATATCGAAAGCCGCTTCTCGAGGGCGGCGTCCGCCTCTACGAGCTGAAATCCGCGGCGCCCGTCGAAGACCGGGCGCACCGGTTTCGCGTGGGCTCCTCGCGGGCAAGCTTGCACACGAAAGCGGCCGTCATGGATGGAGAACGTGTATTCGTCGGTTCGTTCAACATCGATCCGCGGTCCGCGGAGCTCAACTGCGAAATGGGCGTGTGGATCAGAAGCAGAGCGCTCGCACGGGAGCTCACGGCTCGCTTTCGCGACGCAACCAAGCCCGAGCGCTCGTTCGCATTGCAGCTAAGCGCAGAAGGTAAGCTCACGTGGATCGAACGAGAAGACGACGATGTGCATCGCATGCACTACCGCGAGCCGCACGCCGGTTGGCTGCGACGCACGATCGTCAAGCTGCTCGAAGCGCTGCCGATCGAGTCGCTGCTATAACATAAGAAGAATCAGCTGAAGGCAAAAGGGCAGCGCCCGCGCTGCCCCTGCCGTTATACGCCGCGCGTTACACGCTACGCGTGCGAAGCATCTGATCAACGTATGACGCGCGCACCCTTGCCCTTCATCACGGCCTCGACTTCCTTGACATTGACCATCGAAGTGTCGCCGGGCGTCGTCATGGCGAGCGCGCCGTGCGCAGCGCCATATTCGACCGCGGCTTGCGGCCCCTTCCCTTCGAGGAAGCCGTAGGCGAGCCCCGATGCAAAGCCGTCGCCGCCGCCGACCCGATCATAGATCTCGAGGTCCTCGCGCATCATCGACTGATAGAACTGACCGCCCGCGTAGACGATGGCGGACCAGTCGTTGAACGTCGCGGTCTTTGCGTTGCGAAGCGTATTTGCAGCGACTTTGAAGTTCGGAAACTGTTTGACCGCCGTTTGAATCATCTTTTTGAAATTCGCGGGGTCGATCGCGGAGATGTGCTCATCGAGCCCCTCCACTTCGAGCCCCAAACAAGCCGTGAAATCCTCCTCGTTGCCGATCATCACATCGACGTACTTGGCGATGTGCCGATTGACGCGCTGCGCGCCTTCCTTGCCGCCCTGGCTTTTCCAGAGCGATGGGCGGTAGTTGAGATCGTAAGAAACGATCGTGCCATGCTTGCGCGCCGCTTCGACGGCCTCGATCACGACTTCCGCCGTATTCGGCGCAAGCGCCGCGAAAATGCCGCCGGTATGGAACCACCTCACCCCTTCTTCGCCGAACAACTTCTCCCAGTTCACTTCACCGGGCTTGATCTGCGATGCCGCGGAGTGACCGCGATCCGAGCAACCGAGCGCCGCACGAATCCCGAAACCCTTCTCCGTGAAGTTCAAGCCTACGCGCGTGTTGCGCCCGAGCCCGTCGAACTCGCGCCAGATGATATGCGAAGTATCGACGCCTCCCTGCATGATGAAGTCTTCGACGAGCCAACCGAGGTCGTTGATCGGCAGCGCCGTGACAACGGTCGAGCGCTTTCCCCAGCATTTACGCATCGCGCGCGCGACGTTGTATTCGCCGCCGCCTTCCCACACCTGGAAGTTGCGTGCATTGCGCACCCGCCCGAAGCCGGGGTCGAAGCGCAGCATCACTTCTCCCAGAGAAGCGCAATCCCAACGGCAGTCCGCCGCGGGCCGGATATTGAGCACGTTGTCGGTCATGATTTCTTTCCGCGAATGGTCTTGATCAGTTGAACGGTGTCGCGCACCTTCGCCTCGATGCCTGCGTAGTCCTGCTTCTCGAGCATCTGCTTGGTGATGAGATTGCTGCCCATGCCGACGGCGACGACGCCCGCACCGAACCACGCGCGAAGCGACTCCTCCGAGGGATCGACACTGCCGGTCGGCATGATGCGGGTCCACGGGCATGGACCGAGGATGGACTTGACGAAATCGGGCCCGCCGACCGAACCGCCGGGAAACACTTTGACGATCTCGCAGCCGAGCTCTTCGGCGAAGCCGATTTCCGAAGCGCTGCCGCAGCCTGGGCTATAGGGAATCTTGCGGCGATTGCAGACCTTCGCGACGTCGGGATTGAGCAGAGGACCGACGACGAACTTCGCACCGTTCGCGATGTAGATGCCGGCAGTCGGCGCATCGACGATCGAGCCGACGCCCATGATGATGCTCGGATCGGCCTTGTCGAAGTAGCGGGTAACTTCGTAGAAGGTATGAGAGGCGAAATCGCCGCGGTTCGTGAACTCGATGCACTTCGCACCGCCGTTGCCGCACGCCTGGATGACCTTCTTACAGACCTCGACATCCGGGTGATAAAAAACCGGGATTACCCCTTGCTCGATCATCGCCGACAGGACTGCCATGCGGTCCTTGACCATCTTGTCTCCCCCAGGAAAGTTGCGCAGCGGCGGACACCGCTACGAGGCCCACATTCTCGTGGAAACCGGTATCACTCGCAATGGAAGGGCCACAAGAGGCGAGGTCAACGTCGCGCACCTGACCACTAAGCGGGACACCGGCCTGCAACACAAAACTGCATAGGCACCGCCACCAGATACGAGCGCGATTTCAGGCACGGCACCGATCGCAACGAATGAAGTCCCACTCATTCCTGGGCATGATCGCTGTGAGATCGCCCTGCGCGATCCGCCGCAAGCTGGGCGTGCGAGTGGCCGCGCAGCGCATCGTCGAACTCGCGTCGCAGAGCATCCTCCTGCCCCATGTAGCGCGTTGAAAAGTGAAACGGCACGGCTTCCCTGACCCGAGCGGCCCTCGCGATGGCGCCCGCTTGCCGCGCGGTGAGGTGCGCCTTCTTCGTGGCGTGTTCCTCGTCTTCCTCGAGGAAGACACATTCGATAAAGAGAAGATCGACCTCGCAAACGAAGTCGATGAGCTTCATCGTGTTGTCCGCATGGCCGGCGATATCCGTCACGTAGGCAACCCTTTCTCCCGGCACGAACTCGAGCACGCGCTCCTCGAGCAGACCGAGCGGAAACACCTCTTCACGCGAGCCCTCTCGAGTCCGCCAGCGAACGCGCATCGGCGTGTCTTTCGCTGCGCCCTCGCGCGCGAGCCGTTTGAGCTCTGTAAGCCAACTGCCGGTCGGTAGACCGAGCTCCAGCAAGCGGTTCTTCCAAACGTTGATGTGCGTTTTCTCCTCGAAGCGAAACGCAAGCGACGAAATGCCGTGGTGATCGAGCGGGCAAGCGCGCACCTGAAATTCCGGCTCATCGAGCAGCAAGCCGCCGATCGCGCGGGTCGGCGGCAGTCGCTCGCACTGGAAGCGCCGCCGGCTGCGAAACGCCGCCCTTCGCAACCATCCATCATCCGTGAGCTCGTGCACTTGTACGACGAAATCCGTCGCGTAGCTCTCGACCAGGTTCCAGGTATACGCAGCTAGCTTGTGCCCGACCTGTTCGATGAACCGCGGCGGTCCATACAGCCTGACGCCCGTATCTCGCCCCAGGCACACACGCAGCAAGTGATCGAAGCCCGCAAAATGATCCATGTGCGTATGCGAGACGAACACATCGCTCACGCGCAGCAGCTTGCGAGTCGACAAGGCCGTGACATCGCCAATGTCGAACAGCAGCGCCCTGCGCGAGAACTTGAGGTCCAGGTAGAGCCCTGGATCGCCGAAAGCGCGGTTCACAAGCTCCGCGGTGAAAATGGGGCGCATGACAGCCAGCGAGGTGACGGGAGAGCCAACGAGTGGAGCACCATGCACCTTCCGTGGCCGCTTTCGCTAGGGGCCTCTGCTGTACAGGATGTACGAATCGCGCCGGGCCCATGGATCGCGCCAAAGCTCCAGAGAGAGGCCTTCGAGAGAGAGAGGCGCCAGGCGCGGCGCCTCTCGCGCATCAATGCACTAGCCCGCTGCCGCCAGCGCCTGATCCAGGTCCTCGAGAATGTCGTCGATATCCTCGATGCCGACGGACAATCGGATCGCCTCGGGCGTGACGCCAACCTTGCGCTGCTCCTCTTCCGTGAGCTGGCGGTGCGTGGTCGAGGCGGGGTGACAAGCAAGCGATTTCGCATCGCCGATATTGACGAGGCGCTTGAACAGCTTCAAGGCGTCATACAGCTTCACCCCTGCATCGAACCCGCCCTTTACGCCGAAGGTAAGAATGCCCGAGGCGCGCCCCTTCATGTACTTCCGGGCGAGCGCATGATGCGGATGATCCTTGAGCCCGGCATAGCTGACCCACTGCACTCGCTTGTGTTCCTTCAGAAACTCCGCAACGCGCTGTGTGTTCGAGCAGTGCCTTTCCATTCGAAGCGGCAGCGTTTCGATTCCCTGGAGGAGTTGGAAAGCGTTGAAGGGGGATAGCGCGGATCCCGTATTTCTGAGCGGCACGGTACGGGCGCGACCGATGTAGGCCGCGGGTCCGAGCGCATCGACATAGACAACGCCGTGGTAGGAGGCCTCCGGCTCGTTGAACATCGGATATCTCGCTTTGTGCTCCGCCCACGGAAACTGGCCCGAGTCCACGAGCAAACCCCCGAGGGTGGTCCCATGGCCGCCCATGTACTTCGTGGCAGAGTGCACCACGATGTCGGCGCCGTACGCGAAGGGCTTGAGCAGCGCCGGCGTCGCGACGGTATTGTCGACGATGGTGGCGACACCATGACTGCGCGCCATCTTCGTTACCGCCTCGACGTCGACGATATTGCCTGCGGGATTGCCGATGGTCTCGAAGAAAACTGCCTTGGTCTTCGAGTCGATGAGCTTCTCGAGGTCTGCCGCCGAATCGCCTTCCGCGAAACGCACTTCGATGCCGAGCTTCGGGAGCATGTGCGCGAACAGCGTGTAGGTCCCGCCGTAGAGTTGCGGAGTCGTGACGATGTTGTCTCCGGCCTCGGCGAGATTGAGGATCGAGTAATTGACGGCCGCACTGCCGGCGGACAGCGCGAGACTCGCAACGCCCCCTTCCAGCATCGCAACGCGCTTTTCGAGCACGTCGCTCGTCGGATTCATGATGCGGGTATAGATGTTTCCCGGCACCGCGAGATTGAAGAGATCCGCACCGTGCTGCGCGTTGTCGAACTCGTAGGCCACTGTCTGGTAGATCGGCGTCGTCACCGAACGTGTCGTCGGATCGGTCTCGTAGCCCCCGTGAACCGCTATCGTTTGATCTTTCATTGACCCCTCTCGTGACGAAACTGGCACCGCACTCGGCAACTGCTGCCGTGCACGCCCGCCTTAGTGTCGAGGGAAGAGCGCGGGAAAGCTAGCCCTAGGGGTTTGTCGTATGTCCGAGCCAAGGCGGTCCACGAGCCGCCAAGCACCAGTTCTCATTTCGACAACGTGGCCTCGCCGCTGTTGCCGCCGCCCCAGGCCCTCGCCCTTTCCGAGCCTCAGGTTTTCGGCCGCCTGGCCGATGGAGAGTAGAGAAGCGCTGCATCTCTGCCCGTTTCGGCGCCGCTGCCGCTGGAATGCGCGTGAGTACATTGATGGACATGCAACCACGCCCACACCCGCCCGCGCCGATCTTCATCGCCGCCGCGCTTGCTGCTGCGGGGCTCGCCGCGTTGTTGATCTACCAGACAGCGGTGCTCGACCCAGGCGTCCTCTGGCACTCGCGCGGCACTAAGATCCACGATCTCAAACGATTGCGGGCCGGCACGAAGGTCGCTCTGGACGGCGTCGTCACGTTCTCCGACCCGCTGACCCACCGCTTCTATGTTCAGGACGATACCGGCGCGCTGCGCGTGCAGCGAAGCGCGGCGGAGCCCTTACCGCGGCCAGGCACTCGCGTCATCGTCA
Organism: Lysobacterales bacterium; assembly: GCA_040255535.1. Taxonomy (GTDB): domain Bacteria; phylum Pseudomonadota; class Gammaproteobacteria; order Steroidobacterales; family Steroidobacteraceae; genus Steroidobacter. The sequence goes on from JBDZVE010000030.1 coordinate 9,299, forward strand.
ACGGCAAGCTCCGCGACGAGTTCGTTCCGGCGGTCGGCATGCGGAGCATCGAGCTGGACGAGCTCCGAGTGTCGAGCGCAGGCATCGCCGGGCTTCCGGCAGCAGAACGGCGCGCGATCGCTTCGCTCTTCTTCGACGCAGCGCTCGGTGAATTCGTGCGCGTCGAAACCGAAGGAATCGTGAGTGCCGCCTGGTTCGAAGGCGATCGCCTGCATCTCGAGATCGGCGACGGCAGCAATCGAATGCCTGTCGCGGTTCTCGGCGCGAGCAAGATCTCCCCGCAAACAGTGCTCGATGCGCGCGTCGCCGTTCGCGGTGTCGTTCGTCGAGACTACGGCGAGCCACCGGTAAGCCCTGCGCGCGTCGAAGATTTTCCGCCGCGAATGGCGGTCGCTTCGCCGGAGGACCTGCGCGTGCTCGAACCGGCGCCGAGCCAACCGACCGAAGTGCCATCGCTGTACGCGCTCATCACCGATCCTCGATGGTCGACGGACGGGCACCGGGTGCGCGTCACGGCAACAGTCGTGAATGCAGACTCGCCGGAGACTTTGCTCGTCGAAGAAGACGGCATCGTGATGCCGATCGAGACGCGGGCGGCGCGGCGCTTCGCCGTCGGCGATCGAATCGAGGCGGTCGGCTGGCCCATGCGTCGGCGCTTTACGATGACGCTTCGGCGCGCTTCTGTTGTCGCAAGCTCACCCGCTCAGTCGATGCGCGGCGGTGCGAACCCTGTAAATCCGCTGCCACCGATGACCGACATCTCCGCTATCCGTGCCCTCTCGCCGGAGAAAGCGGCCCGAGCTTATCCGGTTCGCGTCGTCGCGGTGCTCACCTCAGTTCACGCGCCGCGTGATTGCTATTTCTTGCAGATGGGCAACGAAGGGATCTACGTCGATGCGACGGATCAACGGCTCGAAGATCTCGAAGCAGGGCAACGAGTGCTCGTCACCGGCCTGACGGCGCCGGGCGGATTTGCGCCCGTCATCGTGCACCCGCACCTGAAAGTGCTCGGCCCCGCAACGATGCCGAAGCCTCAAGAGCCCGATCCGGAACTTGCTCCCTCAGGCATCTACGATTCCACCTGGACCGAGCTCGAAGGGCTCGTGAGGCCGACCCATAGAATCGGCGATTATCTTGCGTTCAATCTCATGACCCCGCTTGGGCCGATTCGCACACACCTGCTTCATCCCCGGAACGACGACGCTTCGCTGGCGCATCTCGTGGACGCACGCGTGCGCATCCGCGGCATTTTCAATACGGCGTTCACGAATGAAGGCGTTTTGACGGGCTATCGATTGTTCGTCGATTCGGACGAACACATCGAGGTGCTTCGAGCCGCAGCGCTCCACCCGGCCGCAAGCGAACCCAAGCCGATCAAGATGCTGCTGCGCTTTGCGGGCGGCTCGGCGCGCGCGCGGCGAGCGCACATTCGAGGCGTCGTGACATTCAACGATTCCGGCTCGCTCTACGTCGAAGACGATACGGGCAGCGTACACGTGCAGGCACCGCGCACCGATGCTCAACCCGGCGACGTCGTCGACGTCGTGGGGTATCCGACACCGAGCGACCATGGGCCGATGCTCGCGGATGCGACGATCGAACGGCGCGGGGAGCAGCGCGCGATCAAGCCCGCCACGACGACACCCGAACGGATTCTAAACGGTGCGTTCGACAGCCGCTTCGTAAGCCTCGACGCACGCGTGCTGAGCCATGCGGATGGGTCCAGCCATCAAACGCTCGTGCTGCAATCTGGATACGTCACGTTTCATGCCGAGCTGCGCGACGGCACGCCGATGCCGCCTCTGCGCGAGGGCAGCCTCGTCAACGTGAGCGGCATTTGCATCGTAGAGCGCCATCAACACTTCTACGGCGACGCGCGCTCCGTACCGACGTCATTCCGAATGCTGCTGCGCTCGGGAGACGACGTGCGCGTACTGAACGCGACGCCCTGGTGGAACCTGCGCCATGCCTGGCCTGCGCTCACGATCCTCACGCTCTCGATCTGCCTTGCCATGCTGTGGGTCTTCATTCTGCGAAAACGCGTGCGAGCGCAGACGCACGAGATCGACAGTCAACGCACCTTCCTGCGCCATATCATCGACCTCTGCCCCAATTTTATCTTCGTCAAGGATCGCAAGGGCCGTTTCACGCTCGCAAACCAGGCGCTCGCGGAGGCATACCAGCGCGAGCCCGAGGATATGATCGGCAAAACCGACGTCGAAGTCGGCGTCATCGACAAGGAAGCGCACGAATACTTCCTCGAGGATATGCGTGCAATGGACTCGCACGAAGAGAAGACGGTTCGGGAGGAATCCCGCACCGATCTCGAGGGCCGCAAGCTTTGGCTGCACACGGTTCGCCGGCCGCTGTTCGGCCCGGATGGAACGCCTACGCACGTGCTCGGCGTGTCGAACGACATTACGCTGCACAAGCAGGCCGAAGCGACGCTGCACAAGGCGCGTGAAGCGGCCGAGGCCGCGAACCGCGCGAAGAGCGAATTCCTCGCGAACATGAGCCACGAAATCCGCACGCCGCTCAACGGCATCATCGGCATGAGCGAGCTGTGCCTCGATACGGATCTGTCGGCCGAGCAGCGCGAGTATGTGGAAACGGTCAAACTCTCGGCCGACGGGCTCCTCGGCATCATCAACGATATTCTCGATTTCTCGAAGATCGAGGCCGGGAAACTCGAGCTCGACCCCACGGAGTTCGAGATTCGCGAGACGCTCGAGAGCGCGCTCAAGACGATCGCGCTGCGCGCGCACCAGAAGGGCCTCGAGCTCACGTGCGAAGTCGCCGCCGACGTGCCCGAGATCCTCAAGGGCGATGCCACTAGATTGCGCCAGGTGATCCTCAATCTCGTCGGGAACGCAATCAAGTTCACGGAGCACGGCGAAGTCGGCTTGAGTGTGCGACGGCAAGTCAATGACGGCGCCCATTGCGTCCTTCACTTCACCGTGTCGGACACGGGTATCGGCATCTCGGAGGACCGTCAGCAAGATATCTTCAATCCATTCTCGCAGGCCGACAGCTCGACGACTCGCCAGTATGGAGGCACAGGGCTCGGGCTCACGATCTCCAATCGGCTCGCGAACATGATGGAAGGACGGATGTGGGTGGACAGCGAGCCCGGCAAAGGCAGCCATTTCCACTTCACCGTGCGCTTTGAAACGGTGGAGCCGCTGCATCCGCACATTGCTGCGCTTGCGCTTCGGCCGCTCGAGTCGAAGCGCATCCTCGTCGCGGATGACAATGCGACCAATCGGCGGATTCTGGGCGATGTGCTCGCAGGGTGGAAAATGCGACCGCTGCTCGCCAGCAGCACGGACGAGGCGATCGCACTCATGGAGCAGTCGATTCGAGAGGGGGATCCTTGTCGAGTCGTCCTAGCGGATCTCGACGATCGGAGCCCTGAGGTTTTGTCGCTTGCCGAACGCATTCGTGCGCTTCCCGCGTGCACGACGACCAACCTCATATTCATGACTCGCGCCTGCTATCGGCATGATCCGCGCCGCACGCGCGAGCTCTCGGTCGACGCCTATCTCGTAAAGCCGATTCGGATCGGCGAATTGCGGGATACGCTGCTTCGATGTTTCAGCCCGCAAGCTGAGCTCATGTCCGCACCTCCGCAACCAATCAAGGAAGCGCGTACGAGCGGCAGGCAGCTCGCGATCCTGCTTGCCGAGGACAACCTCGTAAACCAGATGCTCATGCAACGCTTATTGCACAAACGCGGCCACAGGGTCGTCATCGCGGAGACAGGCAAGGCCGTTCTGGCCGCCTGGGAGAAAGAGCCGTTCGACCTCATTCTCATGGATGTACAAATGCCCGAGCTCGACGGGTTCGAGACAACCGCCGAAATCCGGCGACGCGAATCCATCAGCGACACTCACATCCCGATAGTGGCCCTCACCGCTCACGCAATGGCCGGAGATCGAGACCGCTGCTTGGCTGCCGGAATGGATGCCTATCTGACGAAACCGATCGATCCCCGGGAGCTCGACGAAACGCTCGAGCGCTACCGGCGCAGCGGCGCCGATCCAGAGTGCGCTCCGGAACGCTCTGCCTTGCCCTGACGAGTTGCCTCCGAGCGCGTTCGTTCGTGCGACTCGCGCTTGCGTCGACGCCATTCCCAAGGCTCGATGCGCTCGCCCGCGGGCAGCGCCCACAGACCGGCCTTCGCCGCTCGCGCGCGTTGCTCTTCTTCGTAAAGCGCGTCACTGGCCGCGTACTCGGGGTAAAACCAAGCCGAGCCGCGTTTTACGAGCTCGCGGTTGATCTCGAGGTCCCCCACCCAGACATACGCAACGACGCGCCCGTAGTGATCGACGTCGCGAGGTGCCAAAACGATGTGCTGCCCCCGCACGAGATCGATGAGTTGCAGCTTCGACTCCCAACCATACGGTTGATCGCGCTCGGGAGCATCGATATCGGCGAGACGCACGTCCATCTCTCGACCGCGCACCCGAACTCGCAGCGTATCGCCGTCACCGACCCACGCGAGCGGACCGTCGAATACTCCCTCATCGCCCGGCTTCGGCGCCCTCAATGCCGCGGCGGCTACCGCCGCGCGCTCCGGATGGCAATGCCGTTCGCGCGCCGCTTTATCGAAGTGACAGCCCTCGCGATTGACTTGCCCCGGGTGTGCATCCGACAACGCGAGCGGCAGAAGCACCGCGAGGACAGCTATGAAGAGTCGCCACATGATGCATGCAAGACGCATGCTTTCAGGGGCTTCAAGGAGGAGATCCGAATCGGTGGGCAGCGCGCGTCGAGGATTCATGGAGGTTGCATGAGTGAGCTATCGGCCGCATCGGATCATACGCATCATCGGGTCCATCTGCTGATGCTGGCGGACCGTTCTCGATCGACGAGCTGCATCAGCCATTCGACTTCAGGTGTCAAGCTCACGTTCCACGACGTGAAGCTCGCGCCTGAGCCGAAGAGAGACGCCAAAGGCGAATCGAGCTAGTCGTTGCCCTGGATGCCGATGCGCTCTATTCCACTTCGCTGGGCGAGCGCCAGCACTTTCGCGACGGTGTCGTATGCGGCGCGCCGCTCGGGACGCACGCGCACTTCTACTGGCGGATTGTTCGCCTTCGCGGTCTTCAGCCGGCCCTCGAGCTCGGCGAGATTGCGCACGGCCTCGCCGTTCCACAACACAGTGCCACTGTATTCGATCGTAATGTCTACTGGCGCCGTCACCTGAGCACCAGGGGCGCCTCGGACATCCAGCTTTACGGCATGTGTCATCAGCGGCATCGTGACGATGAACATGATGAGCAGAACGAGCATCACGTCGATCAGCGGGGTCGTGTTCATCTGCGACATCGGCTCGCCGCCCGATGTCGCGGCTAAACTCATCGCCATGGCTGCAGCTCCTGTTGCTTATTGTTGAACCGGCAACGGATTAGAGCGGGGCGGATGAGGCAAGTTCCTCGGCGCGAAAGCGACAAAAAGCAGAGCCGCAGGGGCGGCTCTCGAGACTACCCCTCCAAGAGCCCGTCGCTCTTCGGCGGGTCGCTGACCGCCACGTTCTTCCCGGGCGCCGAGCCGAGCGGCGCCTCCTGCGCGAGCCGCGCTTCCGGATCGCGGTCCTGCGCCAACTCGAGTAGATAACCTATGACCGCGTACAGGTCATCCGCCTGCATGTCCTCCACGGAGTATCCCATCACGTTGAGAGCGCGGCCTCGTTCGGTGTAGTGAGCACGAAATTGAGTGTTCATGGGTAGGCTATCAAGATGCGAAGAAATGGTGTCGCCCGCTACAGCACGCAACGCTGTCAGCGTACGCGGGTTCCCGCGCGAACCGTCCGCAGCGTGATCGAATAGCGAAGCGCTTTGACTGGAGGAATGCTGTGCTGCCACCGCCAGCGTGCGTCGCCGAGCAGCACATAGGCCGAACGCGGTGCCAGATCGAGCACGACGACATCTTTGCGGCGCGCGGGCTCCCATGGATACGGCCGCAGTCGCAGGCGACACCTTCCTAGCAGAGAGACACCAGCGATCGCTTCGAACTCAGGCACATCGCGATGCCAGCCGAGCTGCGCACCGGGCGGATACTCCGCAATGAGCGCCTGTACGAACGACTCGGCCGGCAGCCCGCACCATTCTGCGACTCGCGTGCGCAGCGGGTGCAGAAAAGGCGCGGGCTCCGGCGCAGGCACACTTCGGTTCGCGGAGAAATCGTAGCTCGAGCCATAGCTGAACGTTCTTCGCCGCGCAGTAAATTGCTTGTAAGCAGCCTCTTGCAGCGGCAATGTTCGCACGGCCGCCAGCAGCGCCTGTTCCTCCTCCATCGAGAGAAAGTCCTCGCGGTAAGACAATCCAACCGGGAACACCGGCGGGAACAGTTCACTCTGGATCATGTCGCCGCCGACGGCACGCGCATTCGCGTGCTCAAGGAGTGGAGCGGAGAGGATGTGCTAAGCCGGTTTCCGGCACGAGCTACGCGATGCGACGTGCTTGTTCTTCGACGGTGTGCTAACGCCGGCTGCGACGATGCCCGTCGGGATCACTCGTCCGAATGAGGGCCGAATCGAGTTGGCCGCTGGGTCTCGAAAACGAGGCGGCACCCGGCGGTGCCGCCCGTGATTCGCTGCGATCCTCTATCGAACGCTGCCGCGTCGGAACAGATTCACGATCGCGAGCAGGATTATTGCGCCGACGAGGGAGACCAAGAACGACGCAAGAGTCACGCCTTCATTGATCGTTCCAACGCCGATCAGCGGCGAGATAATGAACCCGGCCAGCAGCGCGCCAACGATGCCGACGATGACGTTGAGCACGATACCCTGTTGGGCATTCGTACGCATGATGATGCTGGCGAGCCAACCGACGACGCCGCCGACGATCAACCAAACGATAATTCCCATAAACCCTCCTCGACTCGTGTGCGATGCGATAGAGCTATCGAGCACGAAATGACGAGCGGAGGAAGTTGGTTCCGCTTCCGCAAAGCGGTCAGTCCGTAAAACGTGACACTAGCTTTGCGATGACGGCCTTTGTAGGATTTTCCGGCATATATCGAATGCTGACCTCGGTCCCGACGGCCGGGAGCGACGAGATCAGCTCGCCGCTCCTTCGGCGATCGACGTGGCACGTGCGCACGAGCGAAGTGCCTTCGCTCGTTTGAAATTCGAAGTACACGCGCGTAAAGCTTCCGAGCACCGGCGGGCGCCAGATGCGAAGGATACGTCCTTGCGCCAGCTTCCCGCGCTTCAGGATCTCGCGCTGGCGCGCGGCCCCCTTCGAGACCGACTGACAGGAGGCAATCATGGCGACGAGCGCGCCCGTAAGAAAGGCAATGGCTGACATGAGCTCTGCTGGCATGTAGGTGAGCACCCTTAACGAATGTCGCGACGAGAATGCGACAGACCGAAGTGCCGGTCGGCGCATTGCATCACGAAACCGCGTAGCTGGGCGTACGGCAGAACCTGAACAGATCGTTGGGCGCCTTTCGAAAGGCTTCGGCGGTCCTGAGAAAGCCCAGGACCGCGCAATCGCATTGCGAGCAAGAGAATCTACACCGCGCGCGTTTTGACCTCGGAGCCCTTGAGCCCATAGAAAACGATATAGGCGTAGCACACGGCCGGGACGAAGAACGACACGAGAATACCCATGTGATCGGCGAAGAATGCTTGAATCACGGGCACGATTGCGCCGCCGACGATCGCGACGCACAGCACGCCGGAGCCCTCGCCGGTATCGCGGCCGAGATCCGCGATTGCAAGCGTAAAAATCGTGGGAAACATGATCGAATTGAAAAGCCCGATCGCGAGCACCGCCCACATCGCGACCGGACCACCGACCGTCATCGCGGTGGCCAATAGGGCGATCGCAACGGCAGCATTAAAAGCAAGCACCCTTCCCGGCTTGATGTATCGCAGAACAGCTGCGCCAATGAAGCGCCCGACCATCGCCCCACCCCAGTAAAGGGCGAGATACTTGCCGGCTTGCGCCTCCGGCAGACCGCCGATATCCGGCGCTGACATGAAGTTGACGAGCCAGCTGCCGATCGAAACTTCCGCTCCGACGTACACGAAGATCGCGACCGCACCGAGCACGAGATGCGAGTACTGCCACAGGCTTCTCTTCGGCGCGCCCGGGACCGGTTCGGGCGCCGTCGTCGCGTCGGTGCCTGAAACGACCGGCAATCTGAAGCGCGAGAACACGACTGCAATCAAGAACAGCACGGCGGCAAGCCCGATATAGGGTCCCTGCACCGTCTTGATTTCTTGCGTCACATCGAGCGCCCCGGTTGCCACGCCCGCGCCGACCGACAAAATGAGCATCGACCCGAAGTAGGGACCGATCGTGGTGCCGAACGAATTGAACGCCTGTGTGAGCGTCAAGCGGCTCGCGGCGGTCTCAGGTTTGCCGAGCACCGCGACGTACGGATTCGCCGCGACCTGAAGCAGCGTGATTCCGGATGCGAGGACGAAAAGCGCACCGAGGAACAAGGGGTACGATTGCAGCGAGGCAGCCGGGTAAAAGCCCAAGCAGCCCACGGCGGCGACGGACAAGCCGATGATGATGCCCTTGCGATAGCCGATGTGCTCGACCAGGTAACCCGAGGGCAGGGAGGCGATCGCGTAAGCGCCGAAGAAACAGAACTGAATCAGGGACGCCTGCACGTAGCTCAACGTGAAGATCGCCTTCAAATGCGGGATCAAGATGTCGTTGAGCGACGTGATCAATCCCCACATGAAGAACAGCGACGTGAGGACGATCAACGCGGGCATGTAGTTCGGTTCGCTGTCCGCCGCGTACGTCGGCGCTGAGTTCGCGTTCACATTCATCATCGTGCAGCCCCCTGCTCGTGGACCTATTGTGAAAATCGGATTGCGAAAGTGCTGAGATCAGCGAGCACGAACGCCTTCTGGCCCTATTATGTTGGATTCAGTCGCTGACAGCGTTGTCGTAGCATGCCAAAGGCGAGTTCGAAAGGGAACTGAAAAGACCCATCCCCGCGCCGGGCAGGTGGTTTGGTCTGTTGATCCCGCAGGCGCCCCCTGGAGTCAGGCGAGGAGCGCAGGTGCGGCAGCGCCGCTCTGACGACCCCCTACCCCCAACCGCTTCTTCTACTACTTAAGCACGACAGTTTTCGAATCGTTGATGAAGACGCGTCGCTCAGCGTGCCACTTGACCGCTCGATTCAGCACGACGCTCTCGAGATCGGAGCCGATGCTGATGAGCTCTTCGGGCGACATCGTGTGATCGACGCGGGCGGTTTCCTGCTCGATGATCGGTCCTTCGTCGAGATCGGTCGTGACGTAGTGGGCCGTCGCACCGATCAGCTTGACGCCGCGTGCGTGCGCCTGATGGTAAGCCTTCGCGCCTTTGAAGCCGGGCAGGAAGGAGTGATGAATGTTGATCGCCCTTCCTTCGAAGAAAGCGCAGGCCTCCGGCGACAGGATTTGCATATATCGCGCGAGGACCAAGAGCTCGGCATCGACCTTTTCGAACAAATCGACGATTCGCTGCTCCTGCTCGCGCTTTCTCCCATCCAAGATCGGCAGGTAGTGATAAGGCACGCCGTGCCACTCGCTCAAGCTGCGCATGTCCTGATGGTTCGAGACGACCGCCACGACGTCGATGGGTAGCGTTCGCGTGCTCCAGCGATGGAGCATGCTGTTCAAGCAGTGGCCCTGGCCGGAAACGGCGATGACTACACGGCAGTGCCTTTGTGCCTCGTGAAATTTCCATTGCATCTGGAATTTCGCGGCAACCGTACTCGCAAATGCATCGTTGAGCTCGCGCAGGCTCGGTGCACCCTTGCCGTTGTCGTGAAATACCGTGCGCATGAACGACTTGTCCGCGTAGGGATCGTCGTAGTGCTGCGCTTCCGTGATCAGGCAATTATTCGAGGCCAAGAAGCTCGCCACGGCGGCAACGATACCGGTCGTGTCCGGGCACGCGGTCGTGAGGATGGCGCTGGGAGCGACATGCTTTGAAGGAGCCGCGCCCTCGTTACCGAGGGCGCGGCCGCGAGAGGTTTTCTCATCCACTCATCAATACCGATAGTGGTCGGCTTTGTATGGGCCTTCCTTCGCGACACCGATATAGTTCGCTTGCTCATCGGTGAGCTCGGTGAGCTTCACGCCGAGCTTCGCGAGCTGCAGCCGCGCAACTTTCTCATCGAGATGCTTGGGCAGCACGTACACGCCGATCGGATACTTGTCCGTGTTCGTGAACAGCTCGATTTGCGCGAGCGTCTGGTTCGCGAACGAGGAGCTCATGACGTACGAGGGATGGCCGGTCGCACAGCCAAGATTCACGAGCCGGCCTTCAGCCAGCAGGATGATCCGCTTGCCATCCGGGAAGATCACGTGATCGACCTGCGGCTTGATGTTCTCCCACTTGTACTGACGAAGCGAAGCCACGTCGATTTCGTTGTCGAAGTGTCCGATGTTGCAGACGATCGCGTTGTTTTTCATCTTCTTCATATGATCGTGCGTGATCACATGGAAGTTGCCGGTCGTGGTGACGAAGATGTCGGCCTTGTCCGCTGCATCCTCCATCGTCACGACGCGATAGCCTTCCATCGCGGCCTGCAACGCACAGATCGGATCGATCTCGGTGATCCACACCTGTGCGGACAACGCGCGGAGCGCTTGCGCGGACCCCTTGCCGACGTCTCCGTAGCCGCAGACGACTGCGATCTTGCCCGCGATCATGACGTCGGTCGCGCGCTTGATGCCATCGACCAAGGACTCGCGGCAGCCGTACAGATTGTCGAACTTGCTCTTCGTCACAGAGTCGTTGACGTTGATGGCCGGAAACGCGAGCTTGCCCTCCTTCGCCATCTGATATAGCCGTTTGACGCCCGTCGTCGTCTCCTCGCTCACGCCCTTGATGTGCTTGATGCGAGTCGAGTACCAAGTCGGATCGGCCTTGAGCTTTGCCTTGATGGAATTGAACAGCGCGGTCTCTTCCTCGCTGCCCGGCTTCGATAGGACGCTCGCATCGCTTTCCGCTCTCACGCCGAGGTGCAGGAGCAGCGTTGCATCGCCGCCGTCATCCAAAATCATGTTCGAGTATCCGCCATCCGGCCACTCGAAGATTCGATGCGTGAAGTCCCAGTATTCGTCCAACGTCTCGCCCTTATAGGCGAACACGGCCGTTCCCTTTGCCGCTATCGCCGCAGCCGCATGATCCTGCGTCGAGAACACGTTGCATGACGCCCAGCGCACTTTGGCGCCGAGCGCCTGCAGGGTCTCGATCAACACTGCGGTTTGGATCGTCATGTGCAGCGATCCGGTGATGCGAGCCCCTTTGAGGGGCTGCGACTGCGCAAATTCTTCGCGAATCGCCATGAGGCCGGGCATCTCGGTCTCGGCGATCAGAATTTCCTTGCGGCCCCAATCGGCGAGGGACAGATCGGCGACTTTGAAATCGCCCTTCGACAGATCGACGGAATGAGTCGGTTTCGCAACTGCGCTCATGGTGGTCTCCGAAATCCAAGTTGGAGGGCGCCGTTGCTCACGATCGCGGGCCGCGAAGGCGGCACGAGCGTTCGTCGCAAGATGCACGCCGAGCCTGACAGGTTGCAGGGAAAGGCTCCCGACACTGCTGCAGCGCCCCTCGGCGAGCGGGCAAATAGTGTAGCAGAGCTGCAAGCGGCTAGCGGTCCGGTTGGCGGGAGCCGGCGCCCTATTCGCCAATCGCTGAACACTAGCCCCTGCGTCAGGCGTTGGCCGCCTTCTTCAGTCCCGCATCGCCTGCAAGCGCTTCAGCCTTATCGGTCTTTTCCCAACTGAATTCGGGCTCGCTGCGGCCGAAGTGCCCGTACGCGGCTGTCTTCTGGTAAATCGGCCGCAAGAGGTCGAGCATCTGAATGATGCCCTTGGGACGAAGGTCGAAGTGCTTGCGGATCAATTGCTCGATCTTCTCGTCCGACACTTTGCCGGTGCCGTACGTCGTCGCCATGACGCTCGTCGGTTGCGCGACGCCGATCGCGTACGAGACCTGGATCATGCACTTGCTCGCGAGGCCCGCGGCCACGATGTTCTTCGCGACGTAGCGCGCCGCATAAGCCGCAGAGCGGTCCACCTTGGAGGGATCCTTACCGGAGAACGCACCGCCGCCGTGCGGCGCGGCGCCGCCGTACGTGTCCACGATGATCTTGCGACCGGTGAGCCCGCAATCGCCCTGAGGCCCGCCGACGACGAATCGACCCGTCGGGTTCACGAGGTAACTCACCTTGCTCCCGACGAGCTCCTTGGGGAGGACCGGCTTGATGATCTCTTCGATGACAGCTTCCGACAGCGTCGCATGCTCGACGTCGGGATGATGCTGCGTCGAGAGCACGACCGTATCGATTTCCTTCGGCCGCCCGTCGACATATCGAACCGTGACCTGCGATTTTGCATCAGGGCGGAGCCAGCTCAGCTTGCCTTGCTTGCGGAGCTCGGCCTGCCGCTCGACGAGGCGATGGGCGAGATAGATGGGCAACGGCATCAGCTCCGGCGTTTCGTCGCAGGCATAGCCGAACATCAAGCCTTGGTCGCCGGCGCCCTGATCCAGATTGAGGCCGCGCCCCTCATCCACACCTTGCGCGATATCGGGCGACTGCTTGTCGTATGCGACGAGCACGGCGCAGCCCTTGTAGTCGATGCCGTAGTCCGTGTTGTCATAGCCGATGCGGCGAATCGTGTCGCGCGCCACGGTCTGATAGTCGACCGTCGCATTGGACGTAATCTCACCGGCCAATACGACGAGGCCGGTGTTGCAGAGCGTTTCCGCCGCGACGCGGGAGTACTTGTCTTGCGCCAGGATGGCATCGAGGATGGCATCCGAAATCTGATCGGCGACCTTGTCCGGATGGCCCTCGGAGACCGACTCCGAAGTGAATAGATAGCTGCTGCTCATTGATGTCGTTCCGCTGTCGATAGGTCAATGCCAGGCGGCGCCCAGTCTAGCGCGACCGCACTCATCTCGGGTCAGCCACCCGGCTCGGCCGGTCATGGCCCGAGGACTTTCCCGAAACTCTCTTTGTACCGTGCCTCGAACTCCGTTCGTGAGAACGTATGGTTCTGAGTGCCTCGCGATTCGATCTTGATCGCGCCCATGAGCGAGGCGATTCGGCCGGTCGTCTCCCAATCGAGACCGTGCAAAAGCCCATGGATGAGGCCCGCACGATAGGCGTCTCCGCACCCCGTCGGATCGACGATCCCGCGCGGCTTCGCGACTGGAATCGCGATGTCGCCATCGCGCGTGTGGATGATCGACCCTTCCGCGCCGCGCGTGACGATGAGCGCCTCGACTCTCGCCGCGACATCGCGAGCGGACAGCTTCGTACGATCCTGCAGCAACTGCCACTCGTATTCGTTCACGGCGACCCACGTGGCCTGCTCGATGAACGCGCGAAGATCGTCGCCGCCGAACATCGGCAAGCCCTGGCCCGGATCGAAGATGAACGGAATGCCCGCGGCCCGAAATTGCGCTGCGTGCTGAAGCATGCCGTCTCTGCCGTCGGGCGCGATGATGCCGATTCCGATATCGCTCGCCTGCTCCACCGCATTCAGGTGCGAATGCTGCATGGCGCCCGGATGAAAAGCCGTGATCTGGTTGTCATCCAGATCGGTCGTAATGAACGCCTGCGCCGTGTGCTCCGAGTCGATGATCTTGATGTGCTCGGTCGGGATGCCCGTCTCTGTCATCCACTCCGCGTAAGGGCCGAAGTCTCGACCCGCGGTTGCCATCGGATAGCCGACATCTCCGAGAAGACGCAGGTTGTAGGCGATGTTCCCCGCGCACCCGCCGAACTCGCGCCGCAGCTGAGGCACCAGAAAGGAGACGTTCAGCATGTGGATCTTGTCGGGGAGGATGTGCGCTTTGAAGCGATCCTGGAAAACCATGATCGTATCGAAAGCGATCGAGCCGCAGATCAGAGCGCGCTTGGAGGATGGAGGATTCATCGGTCGTTGCTGGGTCCGGAGAGCGACGCGCGCCTGCGCGGCGGCGCATTCTAGGCGAATTCACGGCGTTTGAAACCATAACCGCTTCATTCTGCCCGCGATTATGCCCGTGACTCGCCGCACGGCGCGGCAACCGTATTCGCCACATTCGCATGAACCTGTAGGACGACTCGCGCGTTATGGGTGCGTGTTTTCTTCAACAGCGGGCCCGTGAATCAGGTGAGCAGCATCGAGATCCGCTCCATTTCGGCCCATTCGATGGGTTTGAGCTCGAGTACCCAAGAGGATGATCCCGCGCCGGCCTCCATTCTGCTTGTAGAGGACGAAGGTATCGTCGCGCACGATCTCGCGGAGACGCTGACGCGCCTCGGATACCGCGTGAGCGGCATCGCGAGCGAGGGCGTGCAGGCAGTGCGAATGGCCCAAGAGCTGCGACCTGAGCTCGTCGTCATGGACGTGAGCCTGCGCGGCGAAATCGACGGCATTCAAGCTGCACGGCTCATCCAGGAACGGGCGACGGTACCTGTGATTTTCCTCACCGGCCACAGCGACCCCGTAACCTTGCAGCGCGCCGTCACGACTGGGCCACTGGGGTACATCGTCAAGCCGTTTCAGGAGGTCGAGCTCCGATGCGCGATCGAAGTCGCCATGCACAAGCACCGAGCGGATGTCGCGCTCAAGGAACGGGAAGAGGCGCTACGCAAGAACGCGGAGCTGCTCGAAAATCTTTCGCTCGTCGATGAGCTGACCCAGCTCAAGAACCGTCGCGGCTTCTTCGAGCTCGCCGAGCAGGCGTTGAAGGTCGCGCGCCGCGAGCACCACGCGCTCGCCTTGTTCTTCATGGACCTGAACGGGCTGAAGCAAATCAACGACACTCTCGGCCATCTGGAAGGCGATCAGGCCCTGCGCGATGCAGCCAACATCATCAAAGAAACGTTTCGAGGCTCGGATATCGTAGGAAGGCTCGGCGGAGACGAGTTCGTGGCGTTGGCGCATATAACGGGAGACGCCCGTGCGCTGACGAGCCGCATTCGCAGCCACCTGGATGCCTTCAATCGGGCAGCAGGCCGACTCTACCGCGTCGAGCTCAGCATCGGGACGGCGCTCGTCGATGCGTCCGGCGACGAGGGTATCGAGTCGCTGATCAGGCGAGCCGACGCGGAAATGTACGAGGAAAAGCGCAACCGCATTCGATGAAAAAGCGTCTTCTCACCGATCGGCGCATCAAGAGTCGAAAAAAATCTCGCGGCGCCTGACAATAGCGCTCTTCCAAACCTGCCGGAGAGTGCATGACTGCCACGATCATCGATGGGCGCGCCGCCGCGGAGCGCTTGCGCAGCCGAGTTCGAGAACGCGCAGCGGAGCTGGCGCGAACGGGAACCGTCCCGGGCCTCGCGGTCGTCCTCGTCGGCGAGGACCCGGCGAGCCAAATCTATGTCGGCAGCAAGACCAAGCAAGCGGCTGCAGCCGGTATTCAGCACTTCGACTTTCGTTTACCGGCGACAACGACGACGGAGGAGCTGATCGCGCTCGTGAGCGAGCTCAACGAACGATCCGATGTGCACGGCATTCTCGTGCAACTGCCGTTGCCCAAACACATCGACGCCACTGCCGTGCTTGCCGCGATCCATCCATCGAAAGACGTCGATGGATTTCATGCAGTCAACGCCGGAAAGCTCGTGCTTGGGCAGGAAGCGACTGTGCCCTGCACCCCGCTCGGCTGCCTCATCCTGATCCGGCACGTGCGGAACACCCTCGCGGGCCTGCGCGCGCTCGTCATCGGTCGCTCCAACATCGTCGGTAAGCCAATGGCGCATCTGTTGCTGCAGCACGATTGTACGGTGACGATCGCGCACTCCCGCACAAGGGACCTTCCGGCGATATGCCGGGAGGCGGACATCGTCGTCGCCGCGATCGGTCGGCCGAATGCGATCTCCGGCGAATGGCTGCGGGAAGGTGCGACCGTCATCGACGTCGGCATCAACCGAGTGGATGCAGGCGGCGGCAAGACCAGGCTGGTTGGAGACGTGGATTTCGAAACGGCGGTGCGACGTGTGGGAGCGATCACGCCGGTCCCGGGGGGCGTCGGCCCGATGACGATCGCATGCCTACTCGTCAACACTCTGAACGCGGCCATCCGAGCCGGCGGCAGCACGGAGGTCAAAGGGCTGGATGCCGTGAATACGGCTGGATAGCGAGACCACGGTCGACGTGAGTGCCGGCTTCATGCCGGCACAGCCGATCCTCAACCGAACGACTATTCGCCTTCCTCTTGGAACGCGGCCTTGCCGATCGTCACAAACAGCTTGTCCAGCGTGGAATACAGCGCAGCACGCTCGGACTCGGTCAGCGACATCAAGATCTCCGCCTGGCGTTTCCGAGCGACCGGCAGGATCGACGCATAAAGCGCCTTTCCTTTCGGCGTGATCGAGACCATCACGGGTGCGGCGAGCGCCTCGGCCGAGCGAGATCCGGGAGTTCGAATCGCCTTCATCCTGACGAGGCCCTTTTTGGACATCTCACGCAGCGTCCGGCTCACCTGCCCCTTATCCATGCTGCTTCGGCTCGTGACTTCCGAGAAGCGCAACGGCGCGAAGCGCGCGATCAAAGCGAGCAATCGCCATTCCGGCAAGCTGAGCTCGAACTCCTCGAGATAGCGCTTCGTCAAACCGGTTCTAAGCGCATTCGACAAGCGCGTGATGCGGAACGTCAGAAAGTCCTCGACGTTCAATGTGGTCGCATTGCGCGATAGATTCACCCAGGGGCCGCCGCGCTTCGTACGGCGCCGCGTGCTCTTGTTCGTTCGCTTCTTCACAAGCATCCAGTGGCGCGAGCGCGCCGGTGACGTGACGCCAGGCATTCTGCCGGATCGTGCCCGCCTTGTGTAGAACTGGGGCGTGTCAATCGTGAATTGCCGTTGCGCAAATTCGGCGAGTGCACGCGATGTCGTCGAGCTCGACGAACCGTGCGCGCCAGCACGACAGTCCTGCATCGATTTCTAGGGCCGTGCGCTATGTGCATGTTCGGACAGCTTCCGCGCACGCCCGCGTTCGCAACGATGCACGGCAGCAACGAACGCGCTTCGAGCATGAACGAAAAAACTGAGTGCGTCTCGAGATGCAGGCTGCTATTTTCCGGCGCGCCCTGGAGGGGGTATGGCACAACTATTAGACGTACGGGCACACGTACTGGAGGAGTGGTTTCGATTGCCGGAATCGCGGCGCCGTCATGCGACGGACGCAGTGGCTTTCGCCTTTCGAATCCTCCGCGAGCGACCCGATCTTGTCAGCACAGCGAGGGGTCTCAGCCACGAATCCATCGTGAAGTGGCTGCTGCCTCATATTCACGCGACTGGCGCGTGACGGCGCGGGAAAGCCAGGGCGCTCAAGCGCCCTGCAATGCTTGACCGATGCCGCTCACCGACGCGAGCAGCGCACTCAAAATCTCGCGATCTTCTCGTCCGCCTGCACGCCAACGCTTCAGCATGTCTACCTGCAGGAGATGCATGGGATCGATGTACGGATTGCGCAGCAGAATCGATCTTTGGATCGTCGGCTCGTGATCCAAGAGCTGCTGCGCGCCTCGAAGGCGGAGGATGTGCTGCTTCGTGAGCTCGTATTCGGCACGCAGTCTCGGAATGAAGCGGCGAAGCGGTGCGTCCACCAGCTCGTCGTACGCCGCAGCGACCCCGAGGTCCGCCCGCGCGAGTGAAAGCTCGATTTCGTCGATGAGGGTCGAGAAGAAAAACCACTGTGAGCGCATTTCAGCCAGCATGTCAGATCCGAGGCGCTCGTGCGCAACGGCAAGCGCAGATCCGGCACCGAACCAGCCGGGCAACATGTAGCGACATTGTGACCACGCGTGCGACCAAGGTATCGATCGCATCGCTGCCAGTGCTTCGACTTCGGCTTCGGTCGGCGGTCGCGAACCGATCTGCATACGCTCGATGACATCGATGGGCGTAACTTGCCGAAAGAAGCGGTAAAAATCGCGCTCTTCATAGACGAGGGCGCGATACGCGCGTGCACTCTCGGTGCTCAACAGCTCCATCGTCTCGCGCCAGCCGGGCCGCACGTTTTCCGGTTGCATCACGCCCGCGCTTGCAAGCGATAGCGCGTTGAACGCCTGCTCGAATACGCGCAGCGCGATCGGTCGCAAGCCGTACTTTTCCTTGATCAACTCGCCCTGTTCGGTAATGCGCAAGCGCCCACGGCGCGCACCGTCCGGGCCGCTGCGCACGAGCAGCTCCGTACGCCCTCCCCCACGATCGAGCCCCCCGCCGCGACCATGGAAGAGCGTGAGATCGATGCCGGCCTCATCCGCGACGGTGAACAGGATTTCCTGCGCTTTGCGCACGAGCCAACGAGACCTCACGATGCCGCTTTCCTTGTTGCTCGCCGCATATCCCATCATCACGTACTGGTGATTGCCGCGGCCGAGCAAATGACGCCGATAGAGCGGCTCTGCGAAGAGCTTGGCCATGATCTCGCCACAGCGCTCCAGCGTGTCCGCAGATTCGAAGAGGGGCGCCACGTCCGTCGGTACGTCGCCTGAACGCCGGTCTGCAGTATCCGCCCAGCGCGCAAGCAGGAGCACCGAGAGAATGTCGTCGACGCCTTGTGCCGCACTGACGACGTAAGGGCCGATCGCTTCATGCCCGTATCGATGCCTGCAATGTGCGATCGCCTCGAACACCCACAAGCTGCGCTTGCCGCTTGCATCCAGCGCATTCGAAGGCCCCTCATCGCGCTCCAATGCACGACGCAGGCGCTCAGTCCGTTCCTCGACTGACATCGCATTCCATCTAGGCTCCGCAAATCCCTGTCCGATCACCGACCGGTGTGCGGCAGCGTTCTGACGTATGTCGAGCGTCGCGAGGTGAAACCCAAACGTGCGCACCCGCCTGATCAAACGCCGCACCTGAAAATAGCCTGCGTGCTTGCCCTTGTTCTCGAGCAAGCTCGTCGCGATGACGTTGAGATCGTCGAGGAACTCCTGAGCGCTTTCGTAATGGTTCGCGCGCCCATCGTAGGTCGCACGCAGGCGTTCCATGAGTTGGCTCAGGAATACTCGATAGGGCATGCGATCGTGACGAGTAGGCGCGGCGTGCTGCGCCGCGGGCAGCACGATCGCGTAGCGTTGAATGCGCTCGAGAAGCGTGCTCGAGACATTGACTCGGCTTGCGCTTTGGGAAAGCGCCTCGGCGATCGATTGGCACTCGAGGAAATAGCGATTGACGACGATCTTCTGGTGACGCGCCAGCGTTTCGCGAATCGTCTTGGCGTTGACGTCGGGATTGCCATCCATATCGCCGCCGACCCAGGAGCCGACGCGAATGATCTCAGGCACTTCGATCTGCTGCGCTTCAGGACCGTAGTGCTGGATCAACGCAGACTCGATCTCTTCGTAGAAGACCGGGATGATCTGGTAGAGGACCTCGGCGATGAAGAACAGCACATGCTCGCGCTCTTCTGCGACGGTCAGACGCTCTCGTGAATTCTCCGCGGTCTGCCAGCCTGAGGTGATCTCGGCGCGCACGCGCTCCCAGATGGTCCGAGTCTCAGCGGCGCTCGGCGACAAACCCAATCGACTCAGCAGCAGTTGCGCGATCTTCTGCTGCTTGCGCAAGATCGTTCTGCGCGTCGATTCAGTGGGATGGGCCGTGAATACGGGCTCGATCCACATCTTGAGCAGGAGACGCCGGACATCCGCCGGGTCGAGCCCCTTCTGTTTGAGCTGCTCGATGGCCTCGCCCAGTCCGCCCGGCTGTTTAACGCCCTCGTTCAGGTATTGGCGGCGCCGGCGAATGCGATGCACCTTCTCGGCCATGTTCACCATGTCGAACCACATGGAGAAAGCGCGCACGAGATCCCGAGCTTCCGCCGGAGGCACGTCGCACGTGCGTTGAACGAGCAGCTGAGCGCCGCGAGCGTCGCCGTCGCGACGAGCAATGGCCGCCTTGCGGTCTGCCTCGACCGCAGCGAACAAGGCATCGCCGCCCTGCTCGCGAATCACTTCGCCGACGAGCACGCCGAGCATGCGCACGTCTTCGCGCAATTCGGCGTCTTTCGCAGGAAAGCAAATAGCGGCGCGGGGCATGATTAAACGGCGTCTAGACTCTAGGCTCTGGGTTGTGGCCAGAATGGATCAAGGATGCGGCACGTGTGCGCGTGGTCGAACGAGTGGCGCTATCCGAGGGATGCGGATATTAGGAGGAAAGAGAAGGGCTTGGCCAGCAGCTGCGTGTCGATGTGGATGCGGCGTTCACGCTACCGCTTGGATCGTCCGCACGTAGGCTGCCTGCACGAGGTTTTCGATCGTCTTCTCGGTCCGGGGCGCGAGCAGGAGGCGCAGCATCACGTCGTTCGACGTCCGGGCCGGGTCGTCGATCAGGATCTGTTCGATGAAGCGCGTGACCCGATGCTGAATTTCATTGATGAAGCGCAACTTGGTGGCATCGATCGCCTGCTCCCCACTCGGGGCATAGAAGTTGCGAGCTTCGAGCGTGAGCTCGTACATGAAGCGCGTAAGAAAGCGCGCCTGATCGAGCGGCGATAGATCGGAGAAATGCTTGATCTCAGACTCGATATTCATTCAGCCTCCGTCGCGAATCATGGCGGCTTCCAGGCGCGCCCGGCAAGCTCGAGTCGGCAAACGGCCGATGCGAGCGGACGGATGGTCGAGTCGACTCTCGCGAACCGCGACAGGGCGGCTCTACGCGGGGAAGAAGTCGATCGGCTTCGTCACGGTAATCGTGCCGACATCCTTCGCCTCGAAACGGAACATCTTGATCCGTGCCACGAGCTTGCGCTCCAGCTCCGGATCGTTGAGCTCGCTCGAGATCACCTCGCAGCGGGTAATTGCGCCCTCCGGCGAAATCGTCAGCTCGAGCACGAGCTTGCCCTGCAGATTCGGATTTTCGCGAAGCGCCCGAGTGTAGATCGAGTAGATCGCGCCTTTGTTCCGATCGAATACGAGCGCAATCTCTTCCTCGCTCCGCGACGCCTTACCGCTGCCGCCGCGCTGCACGTTGTCGCCTTTCGGAAGGCCGCTCGCCAGCGAGGATGAGACCTGCGTCGTTTCATGGCCGCCCAGCGACCCCGCGCCGCCGCCATACCCTCGGCTCAGGCTCGCGGTGTTGATGCCCCCGCTGCCGGTGCCCACCTTGGAGGTGATCAGCGAACGCTCGGCGCGAGTGGTCCCGCCCGCTTTGCCGATCAAGTTCTTCGTCTGGCCGACCTTGTCCACGACGGCGCTGTCGCGCAACGCCGCGAGCTGATCCTGGAACGGCAGCAAGCCTGCCTGTGACGCCTTTTGACGCGCTTCCTGAGCTCGGTCGACAGGCCGCGGCTGTTGCTGCGGCTGTGGCACGGGGCGCGTTTCGGGCAGCGTCGGGATCGGATCGACCTTCGGCGGCGGGGGTGGCGGAGGCGGCGGCGTCACCTTGCGCTCGAGCACGAGCTTGGCGAAACGCGGCGGGACCGCTTCGACCTGCTCGGTTGTCTTCTCCGGTAGCGGCAGCAGCGGCATCAGAACGCACAAGATGAGCGTGATGCCAAAGCAGATCGCGAGCAAGCGACGCAGCCGCTGCTTCTCTTCCTCCGTGGCGTTCCACGGTAGATCGTAGCTTCGATAGTAGGCGGTCATCGTAGCCATGCCGAAATTCTCATCCGGTCGTCGCGGGCGTTTGGGCGACGTCTTCTTGCTTCTGGATGACTGCGAGCGACAGCTTGCCGTAATCCGCATCCGTGCAGGTCGCCATGATCTTCTTGAGAATCCGGTACGGCAGCTCGCGATCGCCCAAGATCGTCACTTCGCGGCTTGCGGCATCCGCGGCAGCCACTTCGCGCAGTACGCGATCGGATTGCCGCTGCAGCGCCGCCTTGAGAGGCTCGATGATGTTGCCATCGAGCGCTTCGACCTCTGCGAGCGTCGCCACCGGCGTACCTTGCACCAATACGTGGTCGTGCGATATGTGCACGACGACCGTCTCGCGCGGCTTGTTCTGCGCGATCGACTCGGGCAGCTTGATGTCTCTCGGAGTCTCGAGCGTCTGCACTTCCGCCGAGTTCACGAGCAGGAAGAAGACGAGAATCGTGAAGATGTCCATCAGCGAAACGAGATTGAGACCCGCACCCCGACTCATGCGTGCATGATGTCGCTCCATGCGGCGCGCGCGGTTCGACTTCTTCATGTCGGCGCGTCTCCAACTGAAATCTCGGGGAACAGCTCGGCTTGGACGAACTGCGTTCCCTGCTGCGCCGGGAACGTGCGCACGGTATCCATCACTTGCACGACGACATCGTAGGGCGTGTCGGGCTCGAGAAGAATCGTCGCGGCGACCACATCCGGGAATTGAGCTTTGACTTGCTTCAGCTTCTCGCGAAGCGCAGCGTAGTCATAGCCCTTCTCGCCGAGCGGATAGCGCCCGAGCACACCGGTGCCGCGGTCCGCCACCTCGATGGCATCTTTGCGCACGACGACTTCGAGCTCGAAACCCTGCTGGAAATCAGGCGGCGGAGGTCCGCCCGAAGGCAGGTTGAGCTCGACGATCGACAGACGCGAGAACACGGCGGTAATGAGCAAGAAGGGGACGAGCACGACCATGAGGTTCATGAAGGCCGTAATCTGCATCTCCTCTTCTTGCGGCTTGCGCCGCCGCGAGCGAGTCAGACTCATGCAGCGGCCTCGGCGCGGCGCTCGGTGAGCGTGTTGAGGAACTTGACCGACGCCATCTCGAGGCTATCGACGAGCTCTGTCGTCTTCGTCTGAATGAGCGTGTGCACGAGCAGAAGCGGAATCGCGACGATCAGGCCGAATGCCGTCGTGTTCATCGCGACCGAAATCGATGCCGAGAGCAAATCGGCCTTCTCTGCCGGATTCGCATTCGAAACCGCGGTGAACGCCTGGATCAAGCCGACGATCGTGCCGAGCAGCCCGAGCAGCGTTGCGAGATTGGCAAACGTCGAGAGATAGTGCGTGCGCTTCTCGAGCCGCGGCAGGACTTCCATCAGGCTCTCTTCCATCGCCTTCTCGACATCATCGCGCCGGCGTGCGGATTCGAGGCGCGCGAGGCCATAGTTCAAGATGCGCGCCATGGCAGCGGAGGACTTGTGGCACAACGCGACCGCGCCGCGGAAATTACCTTGCTGTAGGAGAGGAACCACCTGACTCCACAACTGACGATTGCGGGTGCTGGCGACCGTCAAATACACCCAACGCTCGATCGCGATCGCCACGCCGGCGGCGAACACGAGCGCGATGGGGTACATGAAAGCACCGCCTTTGACGAAGAATTCAACTATCGACGAGTACATGATTCCTCCGAAACCCGTTCACTCACGGACAGACATAATGCACTTCATTCCTGCGGCCGAGATGTCGACTGCGTCGCGTCTGCGCTTTCGGTCACAGTCTCGAAATACGTCACTTCTCGACGAAAAACGTCACGATCGACGGGCATCAGGACTTCGTCGAGCAACGTATTGAAAGGCTGTCCAGGCAGGTCGCCCAAGTCCGCTTTCTTCCACGGCACGATGTAGAGCACTTTGGGAAGCTCGCGATTGCCGGTGACAACGGTCGTGTCGAGCTCGAGCCGATCGGTGCGGGTATTGCGATTCGTCTGTCGAGACGCTTCAGTGCTCGATGGCTCCTCGGCTGCGGTCGCCTGCGGTGGCGCGGCAGCCGCGGGACTCGTCACGACCGCGGGACCTTCGGTCGGCTCGGCTGCGTGCGCTGTAGCCGACAGCGCCGACAGAGCGAACGCCGCAAGCAAGAGTCTGCATGTGTTCGGTGCCACGGTCTTATCCTCCAGCAGACGGCTCGCTGCGCTCGACTCGCTTGCGAAGCTCGGTCACCCACACTTTCACCTGCGAGTCGGCCGAGGGATTGAGCTCGAGATAGCGCTCGTAGGCTTCAAGCGCCCGCTGCGGTTCCTGCAAGTAGAGATCGCAGAGTACGCCCAGGTTCAAATAGGCATTCGCATAGCTCGAATCGGCCTCTATGGCTTGCTGATATGCCTTATCCGCGTCCTGGAAGCGGCCAAGCTTTCGATAGACGATCCCGAGCTCATTGAAGGCCGCTGCGTTCTGCGCGTTGCGCTCGATTGCCTGCTCGAGCGTCTTCTGCGCTTCTTCCAGCCTGCCGGCCTTCGCGGCCAGAATGCCAAGGTTCACCAGCGCGCCGGAATACGCCGGATACTCGGATGCGAGCGCTCGGAACGCTTGCTCGGCCGCTGCGAGATCGCCTGCATTCATATGCACGACCGCTGCATCGAAGCGTTGCACGGCCTCGGGCGGCAGCGGCTCTTGCGCAGCGGTCTGCACGCCTTCTGCCTTTTGATCCACACTCGGTGCAGATTTCTCTCGCGTCGAGGGAGCCGAACCGCAAGCGCTGAGAGCCAACGCGAGCAACGCAGTCGATAGATGCAGCGCGCAGGCACGGAAACTCAGATGAGATCGCCCCCACAGCGGGGCAAGCTCTGGCTCATGATGTCGGTGAGACTTACTGGAGCGACGGCACATAGTCTTCACCGATTTCGGTGCGCGCATACCGTGCAGGCACGAGCTCCGCGAGCACATCGAAGCTGCGCTGCACCCACTCATCGTAGACACCCTCGCCCGCGCGCTGCGCATTCGCCTCGTGCAACTCGATTGCTTTTTCCTCGAACGGGAACGCCTGCTCTTCGAGCAGCAGGTCGTATTGCTCGAGCGCCTCCGGATCCAACCCCTTCGGGCGCTCGGACGCGAGCAGGTCCGCGCCCAAGTGGCGATACAGCTCCGCCATGCCGAACGTGGCCGCCGTCGTCACTTCGGCGACGCCGTAGTCGAGTGCTTGGCCATAAATCGCAAGCACCTTCTCCATTGCCGTGCGCTTCATCTTGAGCGACTGATCGAGCGGGGCAACGAGCTTGACTGCGTTGAACACCGCGACGTGCGGTTCCGCGGTCTCGAGCGTCGCCTTGGCCGCGAGATATCGACTGCGATTCGTACGCGCCGGGCCGGCTGCTTTATCGGCCTCGATGATCGCCGCAATCCACTGTGCACGTCCGCGGGCGTCGTTTTGCGCCTTTGCCATATCCGCGAGCTTCTGCCGAGCATCCATCGCGGCATCGAGCGGGGCCGGAAATTGCTTCACGTAGCTCGCGTAGGTGCGCGCGGCATTCGTCGGTGAGCCGGACTTCTCGTAGAGCTCGGCCGCCTGCCAGAGGGCAGCTCTTCGCACCTCGGCCGTCTCTTCCTCGCGCGCCGCAATCCGCTCAAATTCCGCAGCCGCATCCATCGAACGGCCGGTTTCGAGATACGCAACCGCCAGCGAGCGAGTCACATCGGGGGCAAGCTCGTGATTCGGATGGTTGCGGCGGAAATTTTCGAGCACGACGGCAGCGCGATCCCATTGCTTGTTCTGTACGAGGATGCTCGCGGCGTCGTACTCCGCGTTCGCGCGCACCTTCGAATTCGGCGCGAGCGCGCCGACGCGCAAGAAATCATCCACTGCACCGCTTGAATCGCCCGCCGCTTGCTTCGCCTCCGCCTGCTTGTAGATCGAAGCCGCGATGCGCTCTTCGATTGCGGCCCGATCGGGATCGCTCGCAGGCATGTATCCTTGCACGCGCACGTAGGCCGCTTCCGCTTCCTGAAAGCGTCCGCGGTCGAACAGCGAATGCGCGAGCAGCGTCGTGGCGGTGCGCTGCAATTTGACGTCGACCGGTGGATTGCGCTCGAGAATCTGCTGCGACACCTCGATGACGCGATCGAACTCGTTGAGCGCGAAAAGATCTTCATCCGCCTTCGTCTGCACGCGCGCGGATTCGGGATGATCCGGGAAGCTCATCGCGAACATGAGCGCGCTTTCGATGCCCTGCCGGTGCCAGAGCGCTTTCGATTCTCCGGATATCGTCTGCTCATGCTTTTCGTAGGCAACCAAGGCGGCATAACCGGCTGCCGCCGAATTCGCGTGCAGCGGATAGTCGTACGCCGTCTGCTCGTATTCTTTTGCGGCTTCGGCAAAGCGGCCGGACTCGAACAGCACTTCCGCCAGCAGATAGCGAGTGCTGGGCGCTTCCGCATCCTGCGGGAACGAGTCGAGCATCGCGCGATACCAGCGCGCGGCTGCTGCGTAGTCCTCGGGCTTTTTCTCTTTCTGCGCCTTCGCATGATAGTACTGGGCCAAATCCTTCTGCGTCGATTTGAGCTGCGCGGCAACCTCTGGTGCATCTGCAACCGTGCGCTGCTGCCAAAACGCCGATCCGAACGCATACCTTTCGACGAATGCTTGCTTGCCTTCCAGCACCAACGATGCAAAGCCGCCCTTTTGATAGGCCTCGATCGTGCGCATCTGCAGCGACGGCGCGAAACGATCATCCGGCCGGCGCTTTGCGAACGCTTCATAGGCGAGCGCGGCATCTTGATAGCGCTCTTTTTCGATATAGAGATCGCCCAGCGCTTCGTAGAGGCGGTGGGCATAGAGCGGATCGCCCCGACGCTTCAGCATCGCATCGAGCGACTCGGGACCCTCCAGATCGGAAAACGTGATCGCGATCGCGCGAAGTGCATCGTCCGTGAGCTCACGCTCCGGACGAGAGAGCGAATCCTGCTCTCGCGCTTTTCCGTTCGCGATCAAGACCCGATCGAGGAGCGTCAGGAACGACGCCACGCTCTCCTCGCCTTGGCTCTGTTTGAAGAGCGACCAGCCGTGCTTGTACAGACCTTGCTCGTAAAAGCCGGAATCCGGCCCGGCGGCCACGACGGCGGCATAGGCGCGATCGGCGTCGCGGTATCGGCCTGTGCTGAAGAGAATTTCGCCGCGCCGAAACTGCGATTCCGTGTACCAGTCGCTGCTCGGGTACTGATCGACGAGCCGGTCGAGCACGTCTAGCGCTTTCTCGGGCTGCGCTTCGACCTCGTAGGCTCTCGCGAGCTGGTAGAGAACGGCGTCATTTCGCTCGTACTCGGGCTGTGCGGCGAGCAAGCCCTCGTACAGCTTGATCGCTTCCTTGACTTCCAAGCCGCTGAACGCCTCTCCACCTGCCGCTCGCGCGCCTTCATCCACCTCGAGCTGCAAGTCGCCCAGTCTTCGCATGGCCTCGGCGCGCATGTGAGGATCGGTCGATTGAAGCTCGAGGAAGCGACGGTACTGCTCGATCGCTTGCTGAGGCCTCACGTCCGCCGGCGGATCGCGAGTGACCTTGATCTCGCGGTTTTCGAGGTCTTTGATCGTGCCGGTTTCGGCCTTCTGCGCCGCAAGCGCGAGCTGGCTGCCCAAGCCGAGACCGGCGCAGGCGAGCGCGAGCGCCTTCCGCAGGCGCCGGTGCTTCGGCCTGCCATGCCGAGAGGATCGAACGGATCGCATCATTCGCCGCCTCCACGTGGGCCGCTCGCGGCGCGATCATAAATAGACGCCAGCGCGAAGCGCGCCTGCAAGGAGTAGGCTGCGAGACGCTCCTTTTGCGACTCGAGCTCACGAATGGCGATGGAAGCGAGATAGCGGTTCTGCGCCTCGGCCGTGATTGCGAGCCGCGCGCTCAATCCTTCGATCCGCGGCCGAAGTCCGGCGACGCGGCGCGCGAACGCTTCAGTTCGCGCAGGATATTCCTCCCGCGCTCGCTCAACGAGCACCCAGCGACGGCGTGCCTCTCGATATGCCACTTCGAGCTCGCGAAGCTCCTTGCGCGCGCGCCACAAACGAGCCTTGTAGCTCGAGTTGAAATCCCAGAGCAGCCTGCCGCGCAGCAGCCGTGTCTTCTCCCGCATCTCGTGCACGAGCGGATCGGTTTGATCGGCGCGCGCGAGGACGCTTTCGATATGCTCGACCTTGTGCCATTGCTCGAGCTCTCGCGCGGTGGCGAGTCCGACGACATCGCCCTCCCGTTCAACAGAGTCGATACGAGACTCGAGCTCGTTCTTGCGCGCCTCCAGCGCGTCGAGATCGACGCTTCCCAGCGTCTGCTGAAGCATGGGGAGCCGCTCTTCATATGCTTTGCGGCGAGTATCGACCATGTTCTCGAATGCTTCGACACTCAGCGCCCAGCTCGCGAGGTTGCGCTGCATGATCCGAAGATCGCGATAGTTCTTGAGACCCTCCTGAAACTCATGCGTCGCAAGAAGGTGGTAGAGATAGCGAGTCTCGGGCGCATCGGGCAAATTCTTGAGCTGCCAATACCAGCCAGCCCGCTCTGCGTCATCGTTCGCGACGATCGCCTCCAACAGTCCGCCGTT
The DNA here is from genome assembly GCA_040255535.1 of Lysobacterales bacterium. Lineage (GTDB taxonomy): Bacteria > Pseudomonadota > Gammaproteobacteria > Steroidobacterales > Steroidobacteraceae > Steroidobacter. Next base: position 37,436 of record JBDZVE010000030.1, read on the forward strand.
GCGAATCGACGCGATCGATTGATCGATGCGTTCCTCTTCTGCGCTGAATGCCGTGATGGCGCGCATGTACTGCTCTGCCGCTTGTCCTTCGGCATCGAGTTGAGCATAGGCGTATGGCACCGCGAGGTAGGACTCTTGCACGGCGGCATCGAGCATGTTGCGACCGCGAAGCTCGAGCCAAGGGGCGAGTGCCTTCGTAAAGCGCTCCTCCGCCGCATCGGCCCAACCGACGCCGAGCAGCGCTTTGTTCGATTGCGGACCCTGCAGCCGCACGCGTTGCAAGACTCTCTTTGCATCGTCGGCTCGATCCGCTTTGAGCCACGCGTAGCCGAGCGCGAGATTCGCCTTGTCGCGCAGCGCAGCCAGCTCTTCGGTTCGACCCGCGATCTGCCCAACCCCGTCGAGCAGCTTCGCCGCCTCGTCCAAGCGCTGCTCGCGTACGAGTGCGACGCCAATATTGAAGCGAGCGTACGACGACCACGCGTCGTCTCCGTCGCCCTTGGGTTGCCAGCGCTCGAGCACCCGAATGGCATCGTCGTACCGGTTGAGGTACATGAGAACTTGCGCCTCGAGCAAATGACGTTCGGGCTCGAGCTCTCCAGGAAGGGCCCCATGAATGGACCCGAGCGCCTCAGCCGCCTGCTCGAGATAGTTCCTCTGATACCAGACCTTGGCGAGATAGAACCACGCGCGATTGCGCACATCGAGCGGCACGTTCTCATTCAAAAGCGCTTTGAAGATGCGGCCTGCTTCCTCGTGCTCGCCCAAGGACAGATAAAGGCCGCCCTTCAGCAACTCCGCTTCGAGCGAATGGTGCGACAGGCGATCGAATTCCTGAGCCGCACCGAGGCGAGTGAGCGCAGGCAGATATTCGCCCTGATAAAAATAGAAGAGTACGTCGCCCCAATGCAGATCCTTCACGACCTGAGGCGTTCCGACAAGAGGCTTGTCGGCTGGCGCCTTCTCGGCAAACGACGCACTGGGAATCGCGATCAGTGTGCACGCAAGCGCCACAACCGCGGCCGACGACTGGAGAATGGAGGCAGTCGAAACAGTAGGAGCAAGCGCGCGGCGACAAGCGGCAAATACAGAATGCACGCGCCTGAACGTGCTTCCAGCTCGAGCTTCGAACCTCCAGCCGTCGGTCGTCATCGTCACTCCCATTGCTTGACGACGAACTCAGGTTGAGCTTTCGAGGCGCGATCGCTGATCTTGAGCTCGATGTACTTCGCTCCGACTCCCTTCTCCAGCTTTACCGTCGCGCCTCGCCGGTAGTCGCGCGCATGCGGGCCTTTACCGGTGAAGAGCGCGATCAATTCATGTTCACCGGCTTTGAGATTGCCGATGTACACGCGATGCACGCCACCCTTGAGCAGCGCCTCGGCTTCGCGCTCGGTGTAGAGGTAATTCGCGACCTCCTTGTTATCGAGCTTCAACGTAATCGAGTCGAGCGCGAAGAACTCGCCGACATCCATGGATACGAACACGGCTACCTGAGTGTTCGCCGGAAACAGCAGCTCCTCCTCGAGCACGAAAAGCTCGCGGTTGAGATCGAGCACTTCCTTCTTCAGTGCCTGAACCTCTTGATCCAAGCTCTTGAAGTCGTCGGCTGATGCGGCACTCGCCGCCACGGGCGCCCCCTCCTGCGCGAACGCAGGCACGAGGAAAATACAAGCCGAAATAGCGATCAACTTGCGCAGCATGTGAGTACCCAAACCTCGATGCGGTTCATCCGACCCGTGGAGCACTATTCATTCAACAACTCGCGCAGCTTGTCGGTATAGCGGCGTTCGTAGCCCGGCTTGTACCCTTCCGAGACATACCGGATCGTTCCTTCCCGATCGATCAGCACGGTCGAAGGCATTGTGCCGATTTCGTATGCTCTTGCGACCTCATTGCGGGTATCCAGCAGAACGGGATACGACACGCCCAGGGTGGTCGCCATCTCGGCGGCGCGATCGGTGTCCTCGTCGATGTTGATGCTGAGCAAGACCAGACCGGCGCGACGGTACTTCAGGTAAATCTCATCAAGGAGCGGCATTTCCTGTCGGCAGGATCCGCACCACGTTGCCCAGAAATTGAGTATCACCACCTCGCCGAGCTGCTCGGAGAGCCGGATGTTCTCCTGCCCAAGCGAGCGCAAGGCAAAATCGGCAGCCGCTTTCCCGATCAGATCGGAGGGAGCTGCGAACGCAGCCGGCGCCAACAGCAGTAGGACCCAGAGAAAGCAACCCGGCAGCTGGCGGCTCGCGCTTACTTGTGCTGTTCGTGGCATCGGCGTTCGTGGCTGCAGACAAAACGCGGCGCAACCCGCGGGAAGCCACAGGCGACTGTAGGACGAAGTCGCTGGTGCACAGACCGCGAACCGCCCGCGCGGTCCACTGTTCGGCAACCCCGCTGTCTTTGGAAGGCCCTTTAGACCGGTGGCTTTGCGTCCTCACTTTTCAGTGAGTTTGCCTTTGCTTGGCGCCGCTACCTGCGACGCGACACCAAGACGACGCCGAGTAGGGTGCTATACGCGTTGAATCTATGTCAACGAAGCATATGTGACGTTGCCGGCTCTAAATGGCGACAAACGTGTGATTCAGCGCACAGTTCGAGGCGCTGTCTGCGGCTGCAGACAGCGCCTTCGAACCTGGGGGGTTCAACTAAATAGGAACCTGGGGGCTCAAATAGTCCGAAGCTCGCGCGGATGCTTTCCACGCGGCGATCGTCGCCGGGGAGGGCTCGCTCTCGGTGAGCGTAAGTGTTGGCTCGGTGATTGCGGGGCTTTCGCCACGCAAAGCAAACGCATCCTTTGCGTAGAACACCGCCGCCGAAGCGGCGAAACCCAACAGAAGTGAGAAGCTGATGCTCAGCTTAACCAATGTCGTGTGGCTCATGCTGCTTCACCTTCTTTAGGCGGTCAAACTGATCAACTGCGACAACGTGTGACCGTCGCGTGCAGCATGTACGAGTGGCCTGCCGGGGCGGCTGTTCTCATCCGCAAACTGCGCCAGCGGTCTACCGGGCCGGCTGTTCTCATCCGCAAACTGCGCCAGCGGTCTACCGGGCCGGCTGTTCTCAT
>JBDZVE010000030.1:40602-40722 GCA_040255535.1 Lysobacterales bacterium
CCGCAAACTGCGCCAGCGGCCGGCCGGGGCGGCTGTTCTCATCCGCAAACTGCGCCAACGGCCTACCGGGGCGGCTGTTCTCATCCGCAAACTGCGCCAACGGCCTGCCGGGGCGGCTGT
>JBDZVE010000146.1:0-4344 GCA_040255535.1 Lysobacterales bacterium
TCGATTCGCACGATGCGCCACTCCCGCTGCTCCGGCGTCGCACCGGGTACATCGTTCGACCGGCGCAGGGTTGCCTCTCCAGCCCAGCCTCGATTTTCCCCGGCATTCGCTTCAGCGTAAATTTGTATGGGGATGGTCACATAAAGGGAACCCGCGGCACCCTCTACTCGACCCGGCGCGCCGATGCGAACGTCGCGGCTTGGGTACTCGCCGCTCGTCTCCAATGACTTCAGCGCGCGCGTTCGTTCGCTTGCGGTCCAAAGCTCCGAGGCTTCCTCGAATCGTCCCGCGTTCGCAAGCTCATAATAGCGGCTCAACACTTTGGCAGCGTCTGAAGGACGCTTCGCCACCCGAGCTTCTTCGTTCGCCGGATACGCGGCCGGAGATGCTTCTTCATCCGGAACCGGCGCGTCATCGCAACGAATGAGCCCAATATCGTCGAACGGCGCGTTCTCGATCAGGAGCGCGCGCGCGGATTCGGCATAGGCGAAGTGAAGCGTCCATTCCCGAGGCGGCCCTTCGGCCCAACACGTTGCGTTCACATCGGTGCCGCGCTCAGTACGCGTCACATCATGAAATTGGCACGTCACCTCTCCGGGCGTCTGCAACTCGCTTTCTGTAATCGTCCACGATGCATCGCCGCAGTTTGCCGCCTCCGTCGCCCACTTGCCGACGAAGAACAGATTCTTCGACGAAGTCGCGCCGTTGTCTTGTGAATCACGACTCGGCGCTGCGTCAGAGGCTACCGTTTTCGATTCTGAATCGACGTGCCCTGCGTCACCGGATTTCTGCCCACAACCGGCGATGATGGCGAAGATCAACAACAACGACGTGCGAACCATGTACATCTCACGAGCCAAGGTACACTCCTAGACCGATGACGAGCGCGCTCCGCCGTCCAGGTCGGAATGAAGACCACAGGGCTCGCGCGTGAGTAGCGATGAGCTCGAGTTTAGACCCGGATTCAATCCGACCCCAAACCCAGTGGCACTTACCCAGCTTCTTCTCACCCTATCGCGCGGGGCGCGCACTCTTCTCTCTGACCGTCAACTATCAACCGTCAACCTGCTCCAACTAGGCTACTCGTATCTCAGCGCATCGACCGGCCGGCTGCGCGCAACCAGATAGCTGTGTGCGCTCACCGTCGCGAGCGCGATGATGAGGGCGACGAGAGATGCGATCGGCAAGAGCCACCAGCCGAGCTCGACTCGATAGGCAAAGCCGTTGAGCCAGCGGTGCATCGCGTACGCGGCAATCGGCCAGGCGAGCACATTCGCCCAGAGGACGGGCTTGGAGAACGACCACAGCAGAAGCGCAAGAATGTCGCTGCGCTCCGCGCCCAACGCTTTACGCACGCCGATTTCTTTCGTGCGCCGCTGTGCCATGAAGATCGACAGGCCGAAGAGGCCCAAGCATGCGATAAGTACCGCGATCACCGACAACGCACTCAAGAGCTTGCGCTGCTGAAGCACGTCCCGATACATGCTTTCGTAGTGCTGATCCAGAAACCATCGCGAGATCGCCCTCGGTTCGCCGAGCTGCGCCCACACTTCATCGATCGCCTCGAGAGTCTCAGGCAAGTTCGTACCCGTAAGCCGCACACTTACCAACATCAACTGCGTCGGATCCACCAAGTAGATCGTCGGATCGATCGGCTCACGGATCGAGTCCACCGGGAAATCCGGTACGACCCCGATGACGGTCGCGCTCACGGGTTCCGGATCCTCGCTCGAGCTCTTCGTGAGCACGGCCCCCACTGCGTCCTCGACATGCGCGTAACCGAGCGCGCGTGCGCCCGTTTCGTTGATCACGACCGTCCAGCGCGCGCCGGGGGTATCCCGGCTGCTGAGATCGCCGGTGCGCTCGCGCGAGAACAGGCGTCCCGCAATCGGCCGCAGCCCATAGAACTCGAAGAAATTGAAGTCGACCGTCGTGTAGTGGAATTGGATGGAACGTCCATTTTCGCTCTCGAACGGCCCGTTCGTGATGTCTCCGTTCGTCGGCGCAGAGAACGAGCTGGTTACGCCGCGCACGCCCGGCAGCGAGGCAAGCGCCTGCCTGAATGCATCGCTGCGGGCAAGATACGACTGGATGAGCAGCACTTGGTCCTTGTCGATGCGCAGCGCATCACGCAAGGCGAACGCCGTCTGCCGATGAATGACGGTCGTCGCGAAAATCAGGCCGATGAGTATCGCGAACTGCACGACCACGAGCCCATGCCGGGTCCACCCACCCCCATGCACGGCTCCGTTGCCTTTCAACGCCGCAACCGGACGCAGTGCCGAAAGCACGAAGGCGGGATAGGCGCCGGCCAGCAGTCCAAGGACAAGCATCGCTCCGAGGATCGCTGTCGCGAGCATGGCATCGTGCCAGTACGGGAACGTAATCGTCGCAGCGGGATAACGCGGGTCTGCAGGATCCAGCATCGCATTCATCGCGGGCAAAGCAAGCTCGACCAGCGCAACGGCGAGCAGCATCGCGAAGAGCACGTACATGAACGACTCACCGATGAACTGCACGACGAGGTCGCGGCGCCGGGCACCTGTCACCTTCCGCACGCCCACTTCGATGCTTCGCTCCGCAGCTCGAGCCGTCATCAGATTGACGAAGTTGATTGCCGCGACGAGCACGATCAAGGCCGCGACGATGCCTAGCGCTGCCAAAGCTTGCGGGCTCCCCGGCGGCTTGAAAGGCCATGTTCCGGCGGGCGCGAGATGAATCGTGTGGATCGGCCGCACGACGAGCCGAACGAAACTGACCGAAGGCGGCACATTGTAGTGGCGCTCGATGTAGTCCTTTAGCCCGCTTTCGATGCGTGCAATCGAAGTTCCCTCTCGGAGTCGGAAGTAGGTATGCGCACTCCCGAACATTGACCTCGGCGCATCGGCCGAGCTTTCGTAAGACTTGATCGGCGAAAACGACGCTTGCCCTGAAGCGATCAATCCGAAGTTGAAATGGGTGTTGCCGGGCAGATCCTCGATGACTGCAGTTACACGCAGCGGAATGCTGCGATAAACCTCCAGCACCTCCCCGAGCGGCGCATCCTTGCTGAAGTACTTGCGCGCCATCGTACGGCTGATCACGATTGCATCGGGGGCATCCAACGCCGTTGGCAAGTCACCGGCAATCGCCTTCACTCGGAAGATGCGAAAGAAATCCGGGTCGGCCGTAAACACTTGCTCGTGATACTCGCGCTCGCCTCGGCGCACGCTCATCCAGCCATCGGCGATGCGCGCCGTCAGCTCGATCTCCGGGAAATCATTCTTGAGCTCGCTCGCGACCTCAAACCCGACACTATCCCAAGGAACGGGCACGTTCGAAGAGAATTCCTCGATCCCCGAGATTCGATAGATGCGCTCATGCTCGGGGATGAAGCTTTCGTAGCTGAGCTCGTAGCGCACATAGAGGCCGATTAGGATCGCGGCCGCCAGTCCGATCGCCAGGCCGACAATATTGATCGCTGCGACGATCTTGTTGCGCAGTAAGCTGCGAAGTGCCGCGGCGAGGTAGTTGCGGAGCACGCGTGCGATCCGCGTCTAGGCGGCCAGCAACGTTTCGCTGACGATGCGGCCGTCGAGCAGCTTGATCGTGCGTTTGGCCATCGCCGCATACGTGAGCGAATGGGTGACCATCACGACCGTCGTGCCGGCGCTCGCGATTTCGGTCAGCATCTGCATGACCGCATCGCCGTTTGCGGTGTCGAGGTTGCCCGTCGGCTCGTCGGCGAGAATGAGCTTCGGCTCAGAAACGAGCGCACGCGCAACAGCAACGCGTTGCTGTTGGCCGCCGGAAAGCTGCTGCGGGAGGTGCCGTGCGCGATGCGAGACCCCGACGCGCTCCAACGCTTCGGCGACGCGGCGCTTGCGCTCGCCGCGCGGAACCCCGCGATACAGCAGCGCCACTTCGACGTTCTCCTGGACCGACAAGTCGTCGATGAGATTGAAGCTCTGAAAGACGAAGCCGATCGAAGCGCGGCGCAAGGCCGTCAATTGCTTCTCCGAGTGGTTCGAAACCTCCTCGCCGAAGAAGCGATAGCTGCCGCTCGTCGGGCTGTCGAGCAGCCCGAGAATATTGAGCAACGTCGACTTGCCGCACCCCGACGGCCCCATGATTGCGACGAACTCGCCGCCTTGAATCTCAAGCGAGACATCGTCGAGCGCGCGCGTCTCCACTTCAGCGGTTCGGTAGATCTTCTTGATGTTCTCGAGTCGAAGCATGGGAACCTCTGAAAGGACAAACGATGCAATGGTTGACGGTTGACAGTTGACAGCCAGAGAAGAGAGAGCGGCCCTACCAACAGCGCGTGCTCCTGTTCTGGCTCTCTTCTGACCGTCAACCGTCAAC
>JBDZVE010000146.1:4444-8213 GCA_040255535.1 Lysobacterales bacterium
CCTACCAACAGCGCGTGCTCCTGTTCTGGCTCTCTTCTGACCGTCAACCGTCAACTGTCAACCTGCCGCCCGCGCGGGCGGCACCATCACCGTAAATCTATCCTCTCCACCTTCTCATACGATGAGTAATCGGACGTGATGACGCGCTCGCCGGGCTCGAGGCCGCTCAAGACTTCGAGCTGTTCGATGTTCCGCCGCCCGAGTCGGATGCGCCGCCGGTACGCCGTTTCGCCATCTTCGCCGAGCACGAAAATCCAGTCGCCGCCGGTGTGCTGGAGGAACGGACCCGTCGGAAGCATCGTTGCGTTCGATTTCGTCTCGAGCGCGAACTTCCCTTGCACTGCCTGGCCGGGCAATAGCCCCTCTGGCGGCGTGCCCTCAAACGCGAGATCGACATTGAACGTGCCGCCCCTCACTTGCGGATAGACGCGGACCACACGAAGGGGCCAATCGCGCTCGTCGATTTTCACGGTGGCGGATTGACCCTTGTGCAAGCGACCGAGGTAATACTCGTCCACGGCGGCAATGAGCTTGAAGCCGCTGTCGGGTGTAATCTCGCCCAACCGCTCGCCGCGATTGCGGTTCTCGCCGACCTTGAGGTCAATCGCAGTCATCCTGCCATCCACCGGTGCACGAACCATGAGGTTGTCGAGCTTGGAGCGTGTGATTTCGATATCTTTCTGCAGCTTCTCCAGCTGTGCGTCGATCTGCGGCAGTTGTCGAATGCGCAGTGCGTTTTGCCGCTCGTTGCTCTCGCCCTGCAACGGCTTCAGCCGCAGCATATGCTCGAGCTCGTCTTGAAGCGCCTGGCTCTCTTCCTGCGGCACCATGCCGTTCGCGGCCAGGCGCTTGCGCCGCTGCGAGGCTCTCGTCAGGCGTACGATCTCGTACTCGATGTTCGCAAGCGCCGTATCGTTGGCGAGGCGGTTCTGCTCGAGCTGCGTCTGGTACAGCTGGAGCTGCGTGAGCGACTCGATGAGCCGCGCTTCGCGGTCGAGCACGTTCAGCTCCAACTCGGTATTGCTGAGCTGTACGATCGGCTGGCCCACGGTGACGAAATCGCCCGGCTCCACGAAGACCCGATCCACGCGTCCACCCTCGAGCGCATCCAAGTACACCGTCTCGCGCGGCACGACTTGCGCGCGCAGCGGAATAAAGTCATGAAACTCGCCCTCGATCACGGTTGCGATCGTGAGCCGATCCCGATCCGCTCTCAAGCTTCGTTGCGGCACGCTCAGCGAAGTCAGCGCCGTGAGGGCGAACACAGCTGAGGCGCCAATACCGGCATACGCCCATTTCGGCTCCCGCCACCAAGGCCGCACGATCGGGCGATCCATCCCGTTCATCTACTCGTGCCACGGCCGTGGGCTCAAGAGCCGTTGTGTCCGGGGCTGCGGCCATTGACGGCCGACAGCCGGCAGGGAGGCACCCGTCTCGGCCATCGACCGCCAACGCCGTTTTTCCGCAGCGATCCGCTTCACCTGCATGTCTCGAGGCGTTCTCTATGAAGCACAAGTTTACGAAGCGCGACGCGCGGGACAACCGTCCTATAGACAGCCACTTACGGTCGATCGGGCGCTTCGCGACGAGCGTGGTGTCCGAAAGCGGACACGTTCGGGCGGTTGCGATGGCAACGCTTGTGATCGCATATGACTGGCAGCTACCCTTCGCTCATGGAGCCGCTGCCCGCGATACTCGTTGTCGACGACGATCACGACGTGCTGCGCGCCGCGAAAGTCGCATTGACGGGTCATTTCGATCCGATCTTCACAGCGAACGCGATCGAAGAGCTGGAGACTAAAGTCGAGTGCCCGCTCGAAGCGGTTCTACTCGACATGAACTTCGCCCTGGGCCGCCATTCCGGCCGTGAGGGGCTCGACGCATTGGCACGCATCAAAGCACGGGATCCGACCGTAAGCGTCGTGTTGATGACCGCGTACGGCAGCGTCTCCCTTGCGGTTGAAGCGTTGAAGGAAGGGGCGGCGGATTTCATTTTGAAGCCGTGGCGAAACGACAAGCTCGTAGCCGCCGCGCTTGCCGCTGCAGAGCGCACGCGCTCGGCGCGCAGCGGGCAAACGCTCGATCTAGACATCATCGAACGCCGCACGATCGAGCAGGCGCTCGCGCAATATCGCGGAAATATTTCCCTCGCCGCTTCCGCGCTCGGCCTCAGCCGTCCCGCGTTGTATCGCAGGATGGCAAAGCATGGGCTGGATGAGAGTTGACAGTTGACGGTCGGAAGGGGCGCGCGCTGCGCGCCGAACGTAAAGCAAAGGCAACGATTTCTGAGATCCGCTTTATCGTTGACTGTTGTGATGCCCACTAATCGGTTCATCTTCGGCCTTGCGTGGCGCGCGATCTCGATCGGCGCGCTCGCCTATCTGATCAGCCATCTGCTCGCCACGACGCAGCTCTATGCAACGGTTCTCGTGCTCGTCGGCATCGTCGCGCTACTGTGCTTGAGCCTTGCCGGTCAGCTATCGCTCGCCGATCGATCGTTCGAGCGCTTGATCGAAGCGTTGGCCACCGATCCGGTCGACATGCCGTCATCGCTCGGCGGATCGGTGCGCCTCCTTGCGCCTCTGCACAAGGCAGTGGAATCGTTGCGCGAAGGACGTAGACAGCGCGAGCAACAGATCGAGTACGTGCACGCGCTGCTGGATACCGTCGGTGCGGCCTTAATCGTGCTGCATCCGGATGGCCGGATCTCGCTGATCAATCGGGCGGCGCGAGTGCTCGGCGGGCATTCGGCGACGCGCCTGGAAGACGTCGCGGCGATCGGACCCGCCGCTGCGGAGCTCATCGCGAGCTTCACTCCGGGCGCGCGCCACATCGTGCGCTTCGCGAACGGACAGAATATGTACGTGTCGTGCGCTCAGTTCTCGACGCCCGGCAAGCCCGCCGAGCGCTTGATCTCCATTCTGCGCATCGCAGGCGAGCTCGATGCGGTCGAGGTGAAGGCGTGGAATGACATGACGCGCGTGCTTGCGCACGAAATCATGAACTCGCTTACGCCCATCGCCTCGCTGTCCGAAAGTCTCGAGCGGCTCTTTCAGGGCACGGCCGCTGCGAGCGAGCAGCGCCCCTCTGGTAGCGACGGGGAAGTCGCTGCCGCGCTCGAGGTCATCAAACGGCGCAGCCTTGGGCTGATCAGCTTCGTCGATCGATATCGCACCGTCGCCGATCTGCCGAACGCCTCGCCGCGCGTGATCGCGCTCCCGCCCTTTCTCGCCGGCATCGAGCGCTTGATGAGCGGCACACTGAACGAACGAACCGTTGAGTTTAGCTACCGCGTTTCGCCCTCGGATCTGGAGATCAACGCGGATCCCGAGCTGCTCGAGCAGGCACTCATCAATCTGGTGCGCAATGCCGCCGATGCAGTCGCGGATTCCTCCGAGCCACGCATCGAGATTCGCTGCGAGCGACAGATCGACAACGTCGCAATATCCGTGCGCGACAATGGATGTGGGCTACCGCAAGCCGAAGGCGAGGTCGTGATGGTGCCGTTCTTTACGACGAAGCGAGGCGGCTCCGGAATTGGCCTCAGCGTCGCAAGGCATGTGGCGCTCGTGCATGGCGGTCAGCTCGATATGCGTCGAAATCCAGAAGGCGGATCGACATTCACTCTCATTCTGCCCACGCTGACAGACGAGCGTGCGGCAGCGGCGTCGAAGCACGCCTCCGAGCTGATTCAGACCTGACAGAGCCAACTCTCCGTCATCCTTGCGGACGCGAGGCGGCCCCTTCGCAAGCGCCGTCATCCTTGCGG
>JBDZVE010000147.1:0-4848 GCA_040255535.1 Lysobacterales bacterium
CGCGCTCGAACTCGAGCGCGCCATCGCGCGCCGTGACCCTCACCTTCGCGCCGGGCCCAAAATCGCCCTTCAGGATGCGTTGGGCGAGCGGGTTCTCCACCTGCTGCTGGATTGCGCGCTTGAGCGGTCGAGCACCGTAGACTGGGTCGAACCCAGCCTCCGCGAGCAAGTCGCGGGCGGCATCGTCGAGCACGAGCTCCATATCGCGGTCCGCGAGCCGCTTCTTGAGATATCCAAGCTGGATATCGACGATCGCACGGAGCTGCTCCTTCGCGAGCGGATGGAACACGACGATATCGTCCACCCGGTTGATGAACTCCGGCCGGAAGTGCTGTTGCACGATCTCGAGGACGGCGGCCTTCATCTTCGCGTAGTTCGCTTCACCGACAAGCTCCTGAATGACGTGGGAGCCCAGGTTCGAAGTCATGATGATCACCGTGTTTCGAAAATCGACCGTACGCCCCTGCCCGTCCGTCAGGCGCCCATCGTCGAGCACCTGAAGTAAGACGTTGAATACGTCCGGGTGCGCCTTCTCGACTTCATCGAGCAGCAGCACGGAGTAAGGTCGTCGCCGCACCGCTTCCGTCAGATAGCCGCCCTCTTCATAACCGACATAGCCCGGCGGTGCGCCGATCAGCCGCGCGACCGAGTGCTTCTCCATGAACTCGGACATATCGATGCGAACCATCGCGTCTTCGGTATCGAAGAGAAATTCCGCGAGCGCCTTACAGAGCTCGGTCTTGCCGACGCCGGTCGGACCCAAGAAAAGGAACGAACCGTTCGGCCGGTTCGGATCCGCCAACCCAGCACGCGAGCGGCGAATGGCATCGGACACGGCGCGTACGGCCTCGTTCTGACCGATGACACGCTTGCCGAGCGCCTCCTCCATGCGCAGAAGCTTCTCCTTCTCGCCCTCGAGCATCTTGGAGACCGGAATACCGGTCCATTTCGACACCACTTCGGCGACTTCCTCGTCGGTGACTTTGTTGCGCAGAAGCTTCGTTTCCTGCTTCTCGGCCGCAGTCGCCTCCGCGAGGCGACGCTCGAGCTCCGGGATCTTCCCGTAGGAGAGCTCGGACATGCGCGCCAGATCCTGTGCGCGCCTTGCGGTCTCGAGCTCCAGGCGGGCACGCTCGAGCTCCTCCTTGATGTGAGCGGAGCTCTGCAGCGAGGCCTTCTCCGCCTTCCAGATCTCTTCCAGGTCGGAGTATTCCTTTTCGAGCGATTGAAGCTGATCGTCGAGCGTCGCAAGGCGCTTCTTCGATGCCTCGTCGGATTCTTTCTTGAGCGCCTCGCGCTCGATCTTCAATTGAATGATGCGACGCTCGAGCCGATCCATTTCCTCGGGCTTCGAATCGATCTCCATCCGAATGCGCGAAGCGGCCTCGTCGATGAGGTCGATCGCCTTATCCGGCAACTGTCGATCGCTGATATAGCGATGCGAAAGCGTCGCGGCGGCGACGATCGCAGGGTCGGTGATATCGACGCCATGGTGAACCTCGTAGCGCTCCTTCAAACCGCGCAGGATTGCGATCGTGTCCTCGACCGAAGGCTCGCCCACGAAGACCTTCTGGAAGCGCCGCTCGAGCGCCGCGTCCTTCTCGATGTTCTTGCGATATTCGTCGAGCGTCGTCGCGCCGACGCAGTGAAGCTCACCGCGCGCAAGTGCGGGCTTCAGCATATTGCCCGCATCCATCGCACCCTCGGCTTTGCCCGCACCGACGATCGTGTGCATCTCGTCGATGAAAAGAATGACCTGACCTTCTTGCTTGGCGAGATCATTGAGCACGGCCTTGAGCCGTTCCTCGAACTCACCGCGATACTTTGCGCCCGCGATCAGCGCGCCCATGTCCAAGGCCAGAATGCGCCGGTTGCGCAACCCTTCGGGCACTTCGCCATTGACGATGCGCTGCGCGAGACCTTCGACGATCGCCGTCTTGCCGACGCCAGGCTCGCCGATCAGAACGGGATTGTTCTTCGTGCGACGCTGCAAGACTTGCACGGTTCGGCGGATTTCATCATCACGCCCGATCACAGGGTCGAGCTTGCCTTGCTCCGCGCGCTCGGTGAGGTCGATCGTGTACTTTTCGAGCGCCTGGCGATTCTCTTCGGCATTCGGATCGTCCACTTTCTCGCCGCCGCGCACATCCTCGATCGCTTTCTCGATCGAGCCTTTCACGGCGCCGGCGTTGCGCAAAATCGTGCCGAGCTGGCCCCTGTCTTCGAGCGCCGCAAGCACGAAAAGCTCGCTCGAGATGTACTGATCGCCGCGCTTCTGTGCGAGCTTGTCCGTGATGTTGAGGACGCGCCCAAGATCGTTCGAGATGTGAACCTCGCCGCCCGTCCCCTCCACTTTCGGCAAACGGTCAAGCGCCTCGCCAAGCTGAGAACGCAGCAGATTGACGTTCGTACCGGCCTTGTCGAGGAGATGGCGCACCGAGCCGCCCTGCTGATCCAGCAGGGCCGTCAACACGTGTACCGGCTCGATGAACTGATGGTCGCGCCCCACCGCCAGCGATTGGGCATCGGCCAGCGCCATCTGAAACTTGCTCGTCAGTTTGTCCATGCGCATAGCAAAAATTCTCGGCTACGGGCGACAGGCTACAGGCGATGGCCAGAGCGAAGGCCCTATATTGCAGCCAAGGTGGGGCTTCGATCAGGCAATTCAATACAGACTCGCGCAGGCTGGCCGCTCTTTTCCGGCTGTCCCCTGTAGCCTATCGCCTGGTTCGCGCGCTCGTGGTTCGCGCGCTCGCGCCAGTGCGCGAGCCATGGCTCTTTGATCTGGCTGTCGCCTGTAGGCCGTCGCCTGGAGCCGGCGAAGCGCTAGTGCGCGAGCCCGTGGCTCACGGAAATAATCGCGACCCCGAGGAGGATGAAAACGAATTGTGCGATTCCTGCGCCCGGATCGACGCGCCGATGAAGACCGGGGATGAGATCCGCGACCGCGATATAGAGGAAGCTCGATGCGGCCAGGGTCAGCGCGTACGGCAACAAATGCGCGACCGACGCGAGCGCGAAGTAGGCACTGATGCCGCCGACGACGGAGCTGGTGCTCGTGAGGAGGTTGAGCGCGAAGGCACGCGAGCGGCTCATGCCGCCATGAAGCAAGATGGCAAGGTCGCTCACTTCCTGCGGGACTTCGTGAGCGATGACCGCGAGTGCGGTCACGATCCCCAGGTGCACGTCCGTTATGAACGCGGCGGCAATCAGCACGCCGTCGAGAACATTGTGGAACGTGTCCCCGATGAGAATGAGTGAGGCGGAAGCCGCCGCCCGATGATGATCGTGCGGAACATGGCTTTCGCACGCGTCCTGATGACAATGCCGCCACAGCACCATCTTCTCGAGCACGAAAAAGATGAGCAGTCCAACGAGCAGCGTCATACCGATCTGATGCGTGCTCCCCTCACCCGCCATTTCGATCGCGTGCGGCAGCAATCCGAGCAACGCGGCACCCAAGAGCGCACCCGTCGCAAAGCTCACCAAGTGCGGCAGCACGCGCGCACGCACTTGTGCGGATGCAACCAAGAACAGCGACGCAGCTAGCGCGCTGAGCGCCCCACCGAGCAAGGTGAAGAGGAGGATCCAGAGGAGAAGGGACATGCGCGGGAGCGGGCTACAGGCTTCAGGATTGCAGGCTACAGGGCTGTTGGGCTTATTGTTGTCTGGAGGCAGGCAGCGTAGCACGCATGTCAAGCCACAAAGATGCCGTGCCCTCTTCCTGTCGCCTGCCGCCTGTCGCCTGTCTTGAGCTAGCCCTCGAGCCACACCAGCGTCGCCATCCTTCCCGTCTTTCCGTCGCGGCGATAGGAGAAGAACCGTTCGGAATCCGCGTGGCAGCGGAAGCCGGCGCCATAGATGCGGGTGACACCGAGACGCATGAGCTCTATGCGTGCGAGCTCACACAAGTCTGCCTGCCATCGATTGCGCTCGTTTCGAACGAATGCGCGCACGGCCGCGGCATCGCGAGACAAGAATTGCGCCCGCACTTCGTCGCCGACTTCGAATGCCTCTTGCTCGATTGCGGGGCCGAGCCAAGCGACCAGGGATTGCGGGGCGCAGCCAAGGGCATCGACCGTAGCGCCGAGCACGCCTCCTACGAGGCCGCGCCAGCCCGCGTGGGTGGCGGCCACGCTCGTGCCCTCGTCGTCGGAAAAGATCACTGGCAGGCAATCCGCCGTAAGCACCGCACAGACCGAACCCGGTCGCCGCGCAATCGATGCATCAGCCGTTGGGGGCTCGCGATACGTGCCCGCCTCGATCACCT
Source organism: Lysobacterales bacterium (assembly GCA_040255535.1). Lineage (GTDB taxonomy): Bacteria > Pseudomonadota > Gammaproteobacteria > Steroidobacterales > Steroidobacteraceae > Steroidobacter. The sequence goes on from JBDZVE010000147.1 coordinate 4,271, forward strand.
GTACTCCATGCACCTGAGCGAGCCATGTCGGCTCAACCGGTAATCGGAGCGCAGCCCGCACTCGTCGGCGGTTCTCGAGCACTGCGCTCGGTTCGTCGCCGACATGCAGGCCCAAATTGAGCGACGCGTAAGGACCGGTGCTCACGCCGCCGTCACGCGTCGTCACGGCAGCGCGAACGCCTGCGGGAGCGGGCCAATCAGGGATGATCAGATTCATGGGCTCTGGGCTCTGGGCTCTGGGCAGAAAGGTATGCGCTTGGCTTCTAGCTCTATTTGTTTCTGAAGCGTATGTTGCAAGCGTTTTCGCTATCACTCCGGTCGCGATACTGTTCTTGCCAGCGCCCAGAGCCCAGAGCCCAGAGCCCTCATCCGACGGTTGAATCCTTCGCGAGCACGTCGAGCAAATGATGCATGTCTTCAGGCACCGGTGCCGTGCATTCGACTGGCTTGCCGCTCTTCGGATGCTCGAACGCCAACCTCGCCGCGTGTAGTGCTTGGCGCTTGAAACCACGCAGCGTCTCGACGAGCTCCGATGACGCAGCCTTCGGCAGCAACAACCGGCCGCCATACACGCGATC
>JBDZVE010000147.1:4948-7906 GCA_040255535.1 Lysobacterales bacterium
TCGACCGTGCGCGCAACGACCATCAATCCACTCGTGTCCTTGTCGAGTCGATGCACGATGCCGGCGCGGGGCACCTGGGCAAGGTTCGCATCGAAGTGTAGAAGCGCGTTCTGGAGCGTGCCTGCAGCGTTGCCGGCACCAGGATGCACGACGAGGCCCGGCGGTTTGTTGATCACGAGCACGTGTTTATCTTCGTGCACGACGGTGAGATCGATGTTCTCCGCCTCGACGCGATCCTCAGTCGGCAATATGGCATCGATCTCGACCTTCTCCCCGCCGAGCACCTTGTCCTTCGGCCGAAGCTGTACGCCGTCGACGCGCACGTTGCCGGCGTCGATCCAGTCCTTGATTCGGGTCCGAGAGTAGTCGCTGAGGAGGTGTGCGAGCGCCTGATCCAGCCGCTGCCCCGCGTGCTCGAGCGGGATCGTCAGGCTATGTCGGACGGATGCGGTCATCGGGGAACTTCCAGGGCGAACGGCGAACGAAGCTAGCACGTAGTCTGCGGGAGGGCAGGATGCTCGGCTATACTCGCCGCCCAACGTGAACATAGACCGGTTGCCGAAGAAATTTTCGCATGCGAATCATCATCTTGACCACGGCAGTGGCGCTATTGACTCTGGCCGGTTGCGGCAATCAGCCCCGCGAGCAACTCGGCGACGCGGACGTGCTCTATGAGCGCGCGAAGCGCGCCGCCGATCACGGCAACTATCGAGATGCAACGGCCTACTACGAGCGGCTCGAAGCCCGCTTTCCGTTCACGAACGCCGCGCGTCAGGGCCAGCTGGACCTGATGTACGCGTATTACAAGAACCACGAGCCCGAAGCGGCGATCGACCAGGCCGATCAATTCATCCGCGAGAACCCGGCCCACCCGCGCGTCGATTACGCCTATTACATCAAGGGCCTGGTCCACTTCGAGCGCAAGCCGAATTTCCTCGAGCGCTGGTTTCACGCCGATCTTTCGCAACGACCCCCGGCCGACGCACGGAGCTCCTTTCAGTCGTTCCAGACACTCGTGCAGCGGTTCCCGAACAGCGAATACGCGGCGGATGCTCGACAACGCATGATCTTCCTGCGCAACCGCCTGGCGAGCTACGAGGTATATGTCGCGGAGTACTACCTCGCTCGCGGCGCCTACGTCGGCGCGCTCAATCGCGCGCGCTACGCGGTCGAGAATTACGACGGCGCCCCCCACATCCGCCGCGCGCTCGAAATCATGGCAGAAGCCTACCGCCGCCTCGACATGGACCAACTCGCCGCCGACACGGAAACCATCGTCCAAGAAAATTTCGGCGACGCCGAACGTCAAGAGGTCGCACAGCACGCGGAAGAGAAGGCGTGGTGGAAGTTCTGGTGACCCAGTCACCGGGACATCAGACTACAGACGACAGGTAACAGCCAAAAACCGGAGCCATGGAGGGCGATCATGCGAGACCATAGGAAGTTGAAGGCATTTGCGCTGGCGGATCAGCTAGCGCTGCTCATCTACGACGCGACCCGTTCGTTCCCGGAAGACGAACGCTTCGGGTTAACAGCCCAGATGCGCCGCGCCGCTGTGTCCATCCCAGCGAATATTGTCGAGGCCTGCGCTCGATATTCAGAGGCCGACTACCTGCGAATGCTTGTGATGGCTTATGGGTCTGCCAAGGAGCTCCAATACGAGGTCTCACTGGCGAAGCGCCTTGAGTATCTAGATTCGATCATGGCCGAACGAACAACGTGTCTGGCGACCCAGACAGTGCGGACCCTCAGCGGGTTAGTCACCTCGATTCGGCGCCGCCGCTGATACCGACCGTTCTGGCTGAAGCCTGTCGACTGTAGCCTGTAGGCTCACCGTGCTCGATACCCCGACGTAATCGGATAACGCCAGTCGCGGCCAAAGGCCCGGTGGCTGATCCTCACGCCCGGCGGCGCCTGGCGGCGCTTGTATTCGTTGCGTTTCACCATTTCCAGCACGCGTCCGACGGTCGCTCGGTCGAATCCGCGCGCAGCAATCTCGTCGACTGACAAATCGTCACCGATGAACAGCTCCAAAATCGGGTCGAGTATTTCGTACGGTGGCAACGAGTCCGAATCCTTTTGATCCGGCCGGAGCTCCGCCGAGGGCGGCCGCTCGAGCACGCGTTCGGGGATGACGGGAGAAATCGAATTGCGATACTTCGCGAGACGATAGACGAGCAGCTTGCTGCAATCTTTGATCGGCGCAAATCCGCCTGCCATGTCGCCGTAGAGCGTGGCGTAGCCGACTGCCATCTCGCTCTTGTTGCCCGTCGTGAGCACCATGCGGCCGGTCTTATTGGAGATCGCCATCAACAGCAGCCCGCGGCAGCGGGATTGAATGTTCTCTTCCGTCGCATCGGGCTCACGGCCCGCGAAAACGTCCTTGAGCGCGGTAAGCGCGGCCTCGAACATCCCCTCGATCGAGATGACGTCGTGGCGTGCTCCGAGCTGCTGCGCCTGCCTCGCCGCATCTTCGATGCTCATATCCGAGGTGTATCGCGACGGCATCATCACCGCCCGCACGTGTTCCGCGCCAAGCGCGTCCACCGCGATCGCAAGCGTCAATGCCGAATCGATGCCGCCGGACAACCCCAATACGACACCGGGAAAGCCGTGCTTGCGCACGTAGTCGCGCACACCCAATACGAGCGCGCCATAAACGCTCGCTTCTTCAGACTGCAAAGAGACCACCGGCCCCGAACGCGGCACGGCCTTGTCGCCGATGAGATCGATATCGACTGCGAAGACATCTTCTTCGAAATGCGCAGCACGCTGAACGACTTCGCCATTCTCATTCATGACGAACGAGCCGCCATCGAATACGAGCTCATCTTGACCGCCGATCATGTTCAGGTACACGACAGGCAGCTTTACGTCTTGAACGCGTTCTCTGACGACGCTCTCACGGCGCTTTTGGTAGTTGAGCGAGTACGGAGATCCGTTGATCACCACGAGCAA
>JBDZVE010000148.1:0-5524 GCA_040255535.1 Lysobacterales bacterium
TAACCGTCAACTGTCAACGGTCAACCGTCAACCCGCCGAGCAGTGCCACTGGGATTGTTTCCCGGACAGCGCTGCACGTTCGCAAGACGACGCCGCGCTGGGTGTCGGCCGGGCCGTGCTTCGGAACATTCATTCTTCTCTTTAAGGAGGAGGTGGCGGAGGCGGCGGAGACGGCGGAGACGGCATGCACTGAACGTTCACGTTCGTGACATTGCCTGAGATCGTGCCCACTCCCGCAGTGACGACGCAGACTTGCGGCGGGCTCTGCGGCTGCGCCGAGACGGAGACGTTGTACATCGAGCCGGGCGTCAACGATGCGGGGAATGTAAACGGCCCATTCGCTGCGATCTGAATCGGATCGGCGCCGTTGTTCACGAGCGTGAGCCCAGAGCCCGCCAGCCCAGAGACCGTCCCGCCGACGGTAAACTCCGTCGTCGCGCACTCGATCGCGACGTCCGTGACGTTGCCGCCCGCAATAGCCCCCGTCCCATTCGTCACCGCACACGATTGAGTCGGGCTGCTCGGCTGAGCGACGATCGACACGGCATAGGGCGTGCCGCTCGGCAGCGGCGTCGCGAACGCGAAGGGCCCGTCGCTCGCAACGGCGAGTTGTTCGGCGCCGTTCGCAATGATGAGCCCGGAGCCCGCGAGCCCAGAGACCGTACCGCCGAGCGAGAAGCTGCTCGTCGTGCAACTCACGGACACGTTCGCGATATCCGCCGTGCCGACCGTGCCGCTAGGATTTGCGACACTGCACGACTGCACGGGATCCGATGGCTGGGTACGCACCGATACGTTGTACGTCGCGCCGCTCGCAATCTCGTCGGGGAAACTGAAGCCGCCATCCGCTTCGATCTCCACCGGGTCGCTATCGTTGTTCTGAAGAACGAGCCCGGAGCCGAGCAATCCCGTCACCGTGCCGCTGATCGCGAATGTCTCGGTGGCGCAGTTCACTCGCACATTGGTTACGTTGCGCCCGCCCACCGTGCCGGTGCCTCGTTCCACGGAGCACACCTGCGGCGGGTTCGCAGGGCGCGCGGCGACCGTCACTTCGTACGGTGTGCCGCTGTCCTGAGCCGTTCCGAACGTAAATGCACCGTTCGAAGCGATTGCGAGATCGTCCTCGCCGTTGTTTTTGAGGATGAGCCCCGAACCGGAGAGCCCACTCACGCGCCCGCCTATCGTGAACCGGTCCGTCGTACAGGTCACCGCGATGTTTGCGACGTTCGCATCGGCAACGACGCCTTCTCCCTCGGCTACGACGCACGTCTGCTTCGGCTTGTTCGGCTGCGCCTCCACGACGACCGCATAGCTCGTGCCGCTCGCAACCGCAGTCGGAAACTGAAATGGGCCGCTCGTCGTTGCAGTGTACGTACCTGCACCTGCTGCGGCGAGTCGCAGACCCGAGCCCGCGAGGCCGGTGATCGTACCGCCGAGCGTATATCGATTCGTGCTGCAGGTAATCAGCAGGCTCGTCACGTCGGCACCCGTGATCGTGCCGGTTGCATTCTCGACGGCACAGCTCTGCACCGGCGCCGAAGGCTGCGTGCTCACCGTGACGCTATACGCGCTCCCCGCCGCGATTCTCTCGGCAAACGTGAAGGCGCCATCCGCTGCGATCGCGAGCGGCGCACCGCCGCTGTTTCGAAGCTCGAGTCCAGTACCGAGGAGGCCCTGCACTCGGCCGCCGAGCGTGAACGTGTCGGTCGCACAAGTCACGGCGATGTTCGTCACGTCGCCAGCGCCGACCGTACCCGGACCGTTCGTGACCGTGCAGGTCTGCGCCGGCTCGGTCGGCTGCGTGCGCACCGTGACGCTGTAAGCGGAGCCGGTCGCGAGCGATGTCGGGAATGAGAACTCGCCCGCCAGGTCGACTGTGAGATCGTCGCCCTCATTGTTTTGGAGAACGAGACCTGCCCCTGCGAGCCCCACGACGGAACCGCCGATACGAAATGCCGGCGCTTTGGCCGTCTCGCACGTCACCGTGACGTTCGTCACGTCCGCACCGGCGATCGTGCCGGCTCCATTCGCAACAGTGCAGCTCTGCGTTGGATTGCTCGGTTGCGTCAGCACGGTCACGCTATAGGCCGCGCCGTCGGCGAGCCGCATCGGAAACAACGCTGCTCCGGCGGTCATGACGCTGAGGTCGTCACCTCCATTGTTCTGGAGCACGAGCCCGGAACCTTGCAGTCCGGACACCGTCGCCGCCACGGAAAACTGCGCTGCCGAAGGCGGCTGTGCTTCGGAACCTCCCTGTTCGACGCTGCCGCGCCCGTTCGAACATGCCGCTACCGCGAGCAGGAAAGCGGACGCGCAGAGCGCACGCGCGCCTGAAACCGTCGCCATTCATCCACTCCGCAATATCACTATCGCTTGTGATATCACTTCCGAGGGCAGAATGTTCCCGTTCGTTCGCGACTGCGCCTTCCGCCGACCATGTAGTTCCTGCAGCATTCGCGAAGATCAAGAGATAATCTCGCAAAGGGCGCCAAGCTCGCAAAGGTAAGAAGGATCTTTTTCCCGCCTTGCTTTCGCGTCTCCGGTCTTCGCGAGGTACTTCTGATTCTTGCTCTTACCTTTGCGAGCTTGGCGTGCTTTGCGAGAGTACTTCTTTTCGGCCCCGGCGAAGTTTCGTCAGATATATTTCGATCCTCGCGTTAAAGAGCGAGAATTCGTCCGAGCACTGCGCCCAACATCCACGACGAGAACGGACGCGCAAGCTCAGCTCAGTTCAAATCCATGCTAGAGGTGTCACCGATGAGCGGAAATGACCGTCGTTCGTTCTTGCAGCACGCGGGCATGGCGGGAATGTTGTCTGCGATGTCGCCGGTTGCGCTCGGGCAGGCCGCCTCCGGTGCGGTGACATCCGAAGTCGCAAAAGCCGCGCCTCTACCGAAGCCGAAGCATTCCCTTCGCTTCGCCGCAATCGGGCTCGACCACGCGCACATCTACAGCATGACCGCGGCCGTGCAGCGAGGCGGCGGAGAGCTCGTCTCCTTTTATGCGACGGACGCGAAGCAGATCGCCGAGTTTCGCAATCGCTTCGGCGATGTGAAGCTCGCTCGCAGCGAGGATGAGATCCTCGACGACAAGTCCATTCAGCTCGTCGTCGCCGCCCCGATTCCCGATCAGCGTGCCCCGCTCGGCATCAAGGTCATGCATGCCGGCAAAGACTATCTCGGCGACAAGCCGGCGATCGTCACGCTCGAGCAATTGGAGGCCGTGCGACGGGCAGTCGAGGCAACGAAGCGCAAGTTCGCGATCATGTATTCGGAGCGACTCGAAGTGCGCTCGGCGGTCTATGCGGGCGAGTTGATCCAGCAAGGCGCGATCGGACGTGTGATCCAAACCGTGAACTTGGCGCCGCACCGGATGAACGCGCCGAGTCGACCGGACTGGTTCTTCGACAAGGCGCGCTACGGCGGCATCCTCACCGACATCGGCTCGCACCAAGCGGATCAATTTCTCTATTACACGAACAGCAAGAAGGCGCGGATCGTCGCCGCACAGACAGGCAACCTTGCACACCCTCAGTACCCGAAGTTCGAGGACTTCGGCGACATGGTCATGGCAGGCGATGGCGGCACCGGGTACGTACGCGTCGATTGGTTCACGCCCGATGGCCTGAGCACGTGGGGCGACGGGCGCCTTTTCATCCTCGGCACCGAGGGCTACATCGAGCTGCGTAAGTACGTGAACGTCGCATCGAATCTGAGCGGAGGCAATCACCTCTACATCGTCGACAAACAACGAGCGCGGCACATCGACTGCAAAGACGTACCGCTCCCGTTCGGACCTCAATTCATCGAGGACATCGTGAATCGCACCCAGGTCGCGCAAGACCAAGAGCAAGCGCTGCTCGCAGCGGAGCTCGTGCTTACCGCTCAGAGGGATGCTACGAGGCCGATTGTTTAGGGCGCTTCGCGGGCTCGTGGCGCTTCGCGCTGTTGTGTAAGGTGTGAAGTGTCAAGTGTAAGGTCAGAAGCGCCCTGGCTCGTGGCGCTTCGCGCCTGTACAACGCGTGAAGGCGCGGGAGCGCTTCTGACCTTACACGTTACACTTCCTACACTTCACACACTACACCGATTCACTACAGATTCGCAGGCCACATATGACGCGCGCGCGCGGAACAGGCGCTCGTGAAGATACGTTGCGAACGTCGGTTCAATTTATCGGTGGAGAACGTCATGACGAAGCAAGTCGAGAGCTCGATCAATGTGAAAGTGCCCGTGCATACCGCCTACAATCAATGGACGCAGTTCGAGGAGTTTCCGCGCTTCATGGAAGGCGTGAAGGAAATCCGCCAGCTCGACGATCAACACGTACACTGGGTCGCCGAAGTCGCAGGTAAGCAGAAGGAATGGGATGCCGAGATCACGGAGCAAATACCGGATCAACGCATCGCGTGGCGCAGCGTGGATGGCGCACCGAACTCAGGGCTCGTCGAGTTTCGCCCGGTGGGCTCCGATGAAACCGAGATCCGCGTGAGAATGGAGTACGAACCTGAGGGTGCCGTCGAGAAAGTCGGCAGCGCACTTCACACGACGGATGCGCGCGTGAAAGGCGACCTGAAGCGCTTCAAGGAATTCATCGAGTCGCGCGGCGCTGAAAGCGGCGGGTGGCGTGGAGAAATCCAGGGCGGCAAACAAGCGTACTAAGGGCGCGGCGTTTCATGCTATAGCGACGGGCCGGCCTCGCGAGCGGCCGGCTCGTTCGTTGTGTGCGAGAAATGGGTGCGAGGTCGATAGAGCTCGAGCGCGTTGCGCCACAATACGCGTTCGACCGCGGCCGAATCGAGCGCTGCGGCGATGAGCTCTAGATCGCCGTCTTCGTACGGCCTGGGTGCACGGGTAGAGGGCAGATCGGTACCGAACATGAGCGCGTTGGGATTCGCCGCATGCAGCTCTCGAATCGCTGCGCCGACGTCGAAATCGACTCGCCCGAATCCCGTGGCCTTGACGTGCACACCCGCTGCCGCGAGCTCGAGTAGCGTCGGAAAGCCCGCGCGAGACAAGCCGAGATGATCGATGCTCACTGCGGGCAGCGTCGATAGGAGCGTCCGCAAGGGTTTGAGCTCCGCCGCATCGACGTAGAGCTCGACGTGCCATCCCACCGCTGCGTGCACACGATGCGCGAGCTTCTCGAGGTGCCGCACATCCTCCGAACCGCCACGCTTGAGGTTGAAGCGCACGGCTCGCACGCCCGCATCGTGCAATCCTCGCAAGTCTTCGTCCGAAGTATTCGAGGGTAGCTGCGTAACGCCCACAAAGGAGGGACCGAGCTTCGCCAACGCCTCGACCAGATACGTTTGATCGAAGCCTTGAAACGATCCCGAGACGATTGCCCCTCCCAGCACGCGATGCTCGCGCATGCGGGCAAGATAGTGGGCGCACGTGAACTCGGGCGCATACCCTTGATTCTCGACCAGCGGAAAGCGCCGATCGATGATGTGGAAGTGCGAGTCAAAGAGAACGTAGGGCATCACGTGCACGGCGCGGAGTGCTTCTGACCCCACACTTTACAC
>JBDZVE010000148.1:5624-7901 GCA_040255535.1 Lysobacterales bacterium
CGCGAAGCGCCTAAAAAACAACCGGCCCACTCCCCGCCCCCGTCCACCCAATGGCGCGCGCGATGAGCTCGACATCGTCGCGACTGAGCTCGAGCCTCGCCGCCTCGATCCAATCGTCCACTTGAGACGGGCTGCGCGCACCGACGATCGCGCCAGTCACGCCGGGCCACGCGAGCGTCCACGCGATCGCAATCGATGCGACTGTCGTGCCATAGTGCTCCGCAATCGGACGCATGGCTTCGGCGAGCTCCAGGTTCCGCATCAAGCGCTCGCCTATAAATTCCGCGCCGCGCGAGCGCCAATCGGAGGACGCGAGGGAACGCGCCCGCTCGATGCTGAAGGAACCAGACAACAGCCCCGACTGCATCGGGCTATAGACGATCACACCGGTGCCGTGAGCGGCACACCAAGGCAGCTCGTGCCGAGCCGCATCGCGGCGGATCGCGGAGAACGGCGGCTGCAGCGTGTCGACGTGCCCCAAGCGCTCCGCCTCATCGAGCTGAGCGGCGGAGTGATTCGACAAGCCGACCGCGCGCACCTTCCCTTCCTTCTTCAGATCGAGAAGCGTCTGCCAGTACTCCTCGAGCGGCGTTCCGTCTTGCGCGGGCCAATGCATCTGATAAAGATCGATGCGCTCGACGCCGAGCCTCCGGAGCGAGCCGTCGACTTCCCGACGGATGCTCGCTCGGGCGCCGACGCGCTTCGGCATCGCGGTCGGATGATGCTCGTCCCAAACGAGCCCGCATTTGGTAAACACGTACGGACGGTCGTTCATGGGGATCGAGGCCAGCGCGACGCGAATGACTTCCTCGGAGTGTCCGAGCCCGTAAGCCGCGGCCGTGTCGATCCAATTGATACCCCGGTCGACCGCGTGCCGAATCGCAGCGATCGATTGTTTGTCGTCTTGCGGCCCCCAACCGACGGCCCAATCGGGCCCGCCGATCGCCCAGGCGCCGAAACCGACGCGGGTGATGTGCATCGACGTGCGCCCCAGTCGGACCTTCGGCAGCAGGGCCTCGGAAGACGAAATTGCGGCGGCGGATGCCATGGGGAGCTCCTGAAAGCGGGGCCCGAAAATTGGCATCCGATGCGCCCCCTGTCCAATGGATCGTTGAGATCCTATTCTTCTGTATTACAGATCGTTCCTGCGCGGGCCCCCTATGGACTTTCGGCAACTCGAGCACTTCGTCGCGGTCGCGGACGAGCAGCATTTCACGCGCGCGGCACAGCGCATGCACATCGTGCAGTCCGCGCTCTCGACCTCCATCCGCGCGCTGGAGGTAGAGCTGGGGGCGCAGCTATTCGTGCGCAATTCCCGGAGTGTGCGGCTCACCCCTGCGGGACAAGCGCTCTACGAGAAGGCGGTTCAGGTCCTGAGCGGCGTGCGCGAAGCGCGCAGCGCGGTGGCCGCCGTCCACGGCCTCGAGCGCGGATCGCTCACGATCGGCGTCGTGCAAAGCATCGGGCCCTTTCTCAATCTCGCGGAGCTGCTCGCAAACTTTCGCTCGGCGCATCCAGGCATCGAGCTTCGAGTCTATCAGGGCAGCACGACCTCATTGATGGAAGACGTGCGAGCCTCGCGCATCGATCTTGCGATCGTGCCCTTCTACGAACCGCTGCACGATGTCGCAACGACGCTCATCGCCTGCGAGGCGCTCGTGCTCGCGTGCGCGCCGGATCATCCCCTTGCGGGGCTCACCGATGTGCCGTTCGCGAAGCTCGCACAGGAACCCTTCGTGGACTTTCTGCTCGACTGGGGCACGCGGCGCATCGTCGACCGAGCGTTCGCCCAGGCGGGCGTCGAGCGGCGCACCGCGTTCGAGGTGAGCGAGCTGCAAATGATGTTCGATTTCGTCGCGCGCGGATTAGGCGTGGCGCTGCTCCCCGAAGCGCTCGTCGAAGCACGAACCGGGGCAGCAACTCCAAATCAGCTCGCGATTGCGGAATTGCAGGAGCCGGAAATCTGCTGGGAGCTCGTCATCGCCTATCCCGAAGACGCATCCGGCGTCGGGACCCCGAAGAATCCTGCGGCCGCAGCGTTTCGAGATCTCGTCAAGCAAGCGACGGGAATGGTGGAAGGAGCCTGACGTCCGCGCATTACTGTCCGGGAAAAATGACGCAGAAAGCGGGTTGGAGCGGAGAATAGCGGGCGATCAGACGCTTTGAGTCTGGTGCGACTCATCGTTTGGTCGTCCCGGCGTAGGCCCACTAGTGTCCGGGGGAAATCCGATATCTCGAGGCCGGGGTTCCGACGGAAGCGGCTCATGGAAAGGGACT
>JBDZVE010000149.1:0-7855 GCA_040255535.1 Lysobacterales bacterium
GTCGTCCGTATATTCCAATATACCTGCCGACTCCGCTCTTCTACCTCCCAGCCTGTAGCCCAGGCAAGCAATTCTGCGGATTTTGGGAAGGACGGGCATTCGGGCCGGTTCCGGGAGGTGCGTCGATCGGAGTTCCGGGCACGACGCGGTTCACTCCGCCCTGAAAACGACGAAGCCCCTCACCCGCCGAGTGAGCGATGCTTTGTTCGGCGTCTCAGGTCTTCGCCCGACCGTCGGCAAGACACGCTTCACGCATCGCTCGCACGACGACCGTCACCTGCGGGTAGCTGCTGTTGGCGGCGTCTGCGTTCTTCATTGACCCGCGTTCGATAGATGGCGGCGCGCATCACGATCATTGCGGTTACGGGCGAGACGAGCACGATGAATACGGTGATCAAGATTTCGTGCGCGACCGGTCTTCCCAACAGCGCGGAGGACAGAAGCATCGATGCAATGAGCACGCTGCCGGTGCCGAGCGTGTTTCCCATCGAGGGACCGTGCATGCGCATGAAGAACGTCGGCAGCCGCAGCAGGCCGATCGAGCCGATCACGGTCAGCAGCCCTCCCACGATGAGGAGTATCGAGGCTGGCAGCGCGGCCCACACCGGGAACTCGAACTCGCTCATGGCTCGATGACCTCGCCGCGCAGCAGGAACTTCGCGAGCGCAATCGTACCGACGAAGCCGAAGAGCGCAATGAGGAGCGCCATATCGAAATACGCGCTCGAGCTCGAGCGCATGCCGAGCATCAGCAGGCTCAACATGCCGTTGATGTACATCGTATCGAAGGCGAGGACGCGATCCTGCGCCGCGGGACCGCGTATCAAGCGCATGGCCGCAAACGCTGTCGCAATCGCGAAACACGCCTGTGCGAACCAGATCGCGGCATCGAGGACCGCATTCATTCGAACACCTCCATCAAGGGCCGCTCGTATCGCTCCTTGATGCGGCGAATCCACTCGGTTTCATCGACGAGATCGAGCACATGGATCGTGAGCCTCGTTCTGTCCTCGGTCAGCTCCACCCAAATCGTCCCAGGCGTCGCGGTGATGATCATCGCCAACACCGCAAAACCGTGCGGGTCTCGCATATCGACCGGGATGTTCACGAATCCGGAGTGAATATCGCGAGGTCCGGCGAGACCGAGCACGACTCGCGCGACGCCGATATTCGACCGAATGATGTCGATGAACACGTGAACGAACAACCGAACCAGTACGTGCCCTCGATGCATCTTCGGCTGGAGCGGCCGCAATCTCACCGCGGCTAACAGCAAGAGCGATGAAAGAATGAACCCGAGCACGATGTGCCCGATCGAGATCGTGTTGTTGAGCAACAGCCACATCACGACCAGGACGCACAAGAAGATGGGCGGGATACGCCTCACGGCATGCCCTCCGCTGTCGATGCGCTCGGATCCGCAGACAACACTGCATCGATATAGGTCTGCGGCGAGGTCAAACCTTGCGCGGCCGCCTGCACATACGTCATGGCGGGCTTAGCTGCCACCGTAAGGCCGACGCAGAGCAGGAGCAGGAGCGCAACCGGCGCCGCTTCGATCACGCGCAGTCGAGGCGTCGTGCGCCCGACGACGCTCCAGAACAGGCGCATGCCGATGCGCGTGAGCGAGACGATGGCGGCGAGTCCCGTCATCAGCATCGCAGCGACGAAGATCCAGGACTGCACAGGCAGCTCGGCCGTCGGCGCAATCTCAACGGCCGCCGAGAGCATCGCAAATTTCGAGACGAAGCCCGACAAGGGCGGCAAGCCCGAGACCAACAGCGCACAACTCACGAACGCGAGGCCGAGGAACGCCATGGCGGCCGGAATCGCGATGCCGACCTCGTCTTCGACATCCAATGGGTCGTGCGAATCCTCCATTCCGAATGCCGAGTAGGAAGCGATCGGAAGCGGTGCCTGATCGGAGCTCTCGAAGTAGTGCGTGCGCGTGCGCTCAGTCATGCCCGTTACCATGAAGAACGCGCCGCTCGCGAGCACGGAGCTCACCAAATAGAAGAGCGCGGGTCCGGTCATCGCATCGGGCGCGAGCCCTGCCGAGGCAAGCAACGTTCCCGATGATGCGATCACTGAGAACGCGACGAGCCGCGCCAACTGCTGCGCGGACAGCATCCCGATGATCCCGAACGCAACCGTCGCAATACCGCCGGCGAACAGCCAATCGCTCCCGAAAGGTCCGTGAACGCCTGATTCGTTGAGCAGCGAGCCGACGCGGAAAATCGCGTATACGCCGACTTTGGTGAGCAACGAGAAGATCGCCGCGACCGGCGCCGCCGCGGACGAATACGCGGCGGGTAGCCAAAAATTCAACGGCCAGACCGCCGCTTTGATCAGGAACGCGAGCCCGAGGATCGTCGCACCGATATCGAACAGGCCCCGGTCGCTCGCGGGGAGCTGCGCCACGCGCGGCCCGAGATCCGCCATGTTGAGCGTGCCCGCGACGCCATAGACGAGCGCCACACCGATCAGGAACAGCAGCGACGAGACGAGATTGACGATGATGTAGTGCAATCCGGCTTTGACGCGCGAAGCGCCCGAGCCGTGCAGCAACAAGCCGTACGAAGCAGCGAGCATCACCTCGACGAAGACGAACAGGTTGAAGAGGTCGCCCGTCAGGAACGCACCGTTCAAGCCCATCAAGAGGAGCTGGAACAGCGGATGAAAATTGACGCCAACGCGGTCCCAGCGCGCAAGCGAATAGACGAGCGCCGCCAGAGCGACCGTCGCCGTCAACACGAGCATCAACGCCGATAAGCGATCGACGACGAGCACGATGCCGAACGGCGCCGGCCACTTGCCGATCGAGTAAACGCCGATTCCCAGCGGCCAGACCTCGAGCACCGCATCTGACGTGAGATAAGCGAGCACCAGCGCCGTCGCGAGCTGCACGAGGACGGCGACGACGGCAAGCCCCGCCCGAGAACGCCGCGATTCGGGCAGGAACAACATGATCGCGCCGGCGAAGAGCGGCGCAAGGACCGGCACGACGGGCAGATGCTCGAGCCACGCGTTCATGCATCGCCCTCACGGCCATCCACGTGATCGGTCCCGGTCAAGCCGCGCGCGGCGAGGATGACGACGAGCAACAGCGCCGTCGTTGCGAAGCTGATGACGATCGCGGTCAACACGAGCGCCTGCGGCACCGGATCCGCGTAAAACGCGGCAGCAGTCGGATCGCCGATATCGAGGATGGGCGCACGATCGATCGCAAGCCTGCCCATCGCGAAGATGAAGAGGTTGATCGCATAGGAAAGCAGCGCGAGGCCCATGATGACCTGGAACGTGCGCGGCCTTAAGAGCAGCCAGACGCCGGAGCCGGTGAGAACGCCGATCGCGAGCGCGAAGATGATCTCCATCAGCGATCGACCTCCGCGGTAGAGGGTGCTTCGACGTGAAGATCACTCGAGGCGGGTGCGGGCGCGGGCCGACGATAGCTTCGAAGCGATTGGTGAGCGAGCGCGACGAGCATCAGCACGGTCGCGCCAACGACGAGCATATAGACGCCGATATCGAACCAGAGCGTCGAGAACAGGTGGACCGTACCGATCAACGGCAGATGCAGCTCGTACGCGAAGCTCGTCAGGAAGGTGTTTCCGGTGAACCAGGCGGCGATCCCCGCCGTGCCCGCGGCGAGGAGCCCAGTCGCTATCCAATAGAGCGGTTTGAGGCGCGTGCGTGCCTCGACCCAGAGCGCGCCGCCCACCATGTACTGCACGATGACGGCGGTCGCGAGCACGAGGCCGCCGATGAAACCGCCGCCCGGCAGGTTGTGTCCCCGCAGCAGGAAGAAGAGCGAGACGAGACCGGCCATCGGCAGCAGCAAGCGAACGAGCACGGCCGGAACCATCATGAAGCCGGAGGGGAGCATTTCGTTCGGATCCGCCGCGAGCTGCGAGCGGCGCTCGAGATCTTCCCGCTGCGCGCGCGGCACATCGATGCTTTCGACTGCCGGCCGGAAGCGTCGCAACAGCGCGTAGACAGTGAGCGCGACGATGCCGACGACGGTGATCTCGCCGAACGTATCGAAGGCGCGGAAGTCGACGAGAATCACATTGACGACGTTGCCGCCGCCTGCCTGAGGCAACGAATGCTCCACGAAGAACGATGACAGGTCGAGCCTGCGCGGACGCGTGAGCACGGCAAACACGAGTGCCGCCATGCTCGTGCCGATCACGGCCGCGACGACGGCATCGCGCGCTCGCCGAGCGCGCGCCCGCACGGTGCGGCGGCGCGGGTCGTCCATCTCGATGCGCCGCGGCAACCAACGCAGCCCGAGCAGGATCAGCACGACGGTGACGACTTCGACCGTGATCTGCGTAAGCGCAAGATCCGGCGCCGAGAACCAGGCGAACGTCAAGCAAGTAATCAATCCGGTTCCACCGACCATGATGAGCGCGGCGAGCCGGTGATACTTCGCCTGATAGGCGGCGCCGAGCGCGCATGCAATGCCCGTAGCCCAAAGGAGTGCGAGCGTCGGATCCACGCGGGTCACCGGCATCCCACCCCAAGCCACTTTGTTCACATACGCGCCAAGGAGCGCCGCGCCCGCTGCGATACACACGATCAGTACGAGCTGCGTCTGCAGCCGCCGAGAGGAAGTGAGCCGATGCAAGAATCCCGCGACTCGGATCAGTCGAATGATCATCACGTCAAAGGTGCGACGCCCATCGAAGCGCGAAATGAAGGGCGTGCGTCCGTGAGAGCGGCGCCGATGCATGTAGAGCAGGACATAAATGACGAATCCGCCCACGAGCGCGAGCACGCTCATGAGAAGCGGCAGCGTGAATCCGTGCCACACCGCAAGGCTGTACGTGGGCATGTCATCGATGAGGATCGAGCGTGTCGCGGTCTCGAGCAGCGGACCGACGGTTCGACTCGGCAGTATTCCGACGAGCAGACAGGCCAGCACGAGCAAGGCGCTCGGCACGAGCATGCCGCGGGTCGGCTCGTGCGGCGCGCGCGGCAGATCCTCCGCACGCGGCCCGAAGAACACCTGATGAATGAGCCGCAGCGAATACGCGACGCTGAACATACCCGCGATCGTCGCCATCGCAGGCAGCGCAATGCGCACGGCCGGACCCTGACCGGCGAATACGGTCTCGGCGAAGAACATCTCCTTCGACAAGAAGCCATTGAGCAGCGGCACGCCCGCCATCGCCGCCGCGGCGACCGTTGCAAGCGTCGCAGTAATCGGCATCGCGTGCGCGAGACCGCTCAACCTCTGCAAATCGCGCGTGCCTGTGCCGTGATCGACGATGCCGGCCGCCATGAAGAGCGAAGCCTTGAACGTCGCGTGATTCATCATGTGAAAGACCGCGGCGACGAGCGCGAGCTGGCTGTTCATGCCGAGCAGGAGCGTGATGAGCCCGAGATGACTGATCGTCGAGTATGCGAGCACGCCCTTCATATCGCGCTGGAAGATCGCGGAGAACGCGCCGAGCAGGAGCGTCGAAAGCCCGGCCAGACACACGATCCAGAACCACAGATCCGTGCCCGAGAGGCAGGGCCACAGACGCGCGAGCAGGAACACGCCCGCCTTCACCATCGTCGCGGAGTGCAGGTACGCCGACACGGGTGTCGGCGCCGACATCGCATGGGGCAGCCAGAAGTGGAACGGAAACTGCGCGCTCTTCGTGAGAGCGCCGAGCAGCACCAGGATCAAGATTGCCGGATACCAAGGATGCGACCGGATCACATCGCCGGCAGCGAGCACGTTGTCCAGATCGTACCCGCCTGCCACCTCGCCCAGCAGCAGCACACCGCCGAGCAAGCTGAGCCCGCCCATGGCCGTGACCGTGAGCGCGGTGCGCGCGCCATGTCGAGCCTCGCTCAAGTGGTACCAATAGGCGATGAGCATGAACGAGGTGAGGCTCGTCAGCTCCCAGAAGATGACGAGTTGGATGAGATTGCCGGACAGCACGACGCCGACCATCGCGCCCATGAACGCCAGCAGGAACGAGAAGAAGCGCGGCACGGGATCGGCGGGCGACATGTAGTAGCGCGCATAGAGCACGACGAGCGCGCCCATGAACGTGACGAGCATCGCGAACATCCACGCGTACCCGTCCATGCGGAAATACAGATCGAGACCGAACTGCGGCAGCCATGGAACGACGAAGCGGATGATTTCGCCGTTCGCGACTTCGGGATAGTGATCGGCGACGAGCACTGCGCAGGTGACGGCGACGAGGCCTGCGAGCCACGCTTCGGCATTTCGGGCATTGGACGGCAGGAACGCCGCCACGAGGCTTCCGAGAAAAGGCAGTAGAACGATCAGGGCGAGCGACATTAGCTATCGCTCCAGTCGAGGGAACTCGACACCGCGGTATGCGGCGCACGCGCGTACGAGCTGACCGTCCCGCGTGTGGCGACGTCGCGACGCCCGAGCTCTCCTTTTCGACATCCCCTTCTCATACCCACTCATTCCGATCGAAGAACGCCTGTAAGCACGGGCGACTACGCGAGCGATTGTTGGTGTTCGTTGCGCGCTAGAACGCTTCCCCGTTTACATCACCGCTCAGGCGAGTTCCGCCACGCCCGGGACATCGAGCTCGAGCGGCCGAACTGCTCGTCGATGATAACGGGCGTGGGTGCGATGCGCACGAAATTCCCGCGGAGGCGGCCGGTGCGCGCTCGCAAGTGCTGAGAATCCCGATGCCGCCTGCTCGCACGGAGCGAAGTCACTTTTCTCTATCGAGCGGCGTCACGACCGTGCTGTCACTGTGCCCGAGCAGCGACGGCCGCGCGCTCATCCATCGAGAACGCCATGTCCTCCGCAGGCGTACCGGGCATGCTTGCGATCGATCGGGTTGCTTGCCTGCACGCTCGCTGTCATGCGTCGAGCTCACTCGCGAGGCGAAGCGCCTGAGCCCGATCCGCCGCCCTCGTTCGAGTGGTGGCGCACGCTCTCTTATATGAGTAGCGCTGAGTGTCGAGTCCGTTCGAGAAGGGGGTCGGGCGCGCAGCATGGACCGGGGAAGCCCCACGACGGACATCGGCAACCGTCGATGACGACCCGGCGATGCGTTCCGGACACGACCTCTTCTCCAGCGTGTCCCCGAAATGGCGCCAATTACAAAGGGACTGCAGTTAGTTGCGACCGGTATACATATAATCCGCATTAGCACAGGGTCTGGGTTTCGGAGATCCTGCCCGTAAAGCTTCTAACCTTCGGAGCCGACTCGATGTTTTCCAAGGCACACCGGCGCGCGCTGACGCTGATCGCGTTGAGCCCCGCAGCCCTCGCGCTGTCGACACCCGCGCACGCACAAGCGTCCGGGGCGGATGACGACACGCTCGTCGAAGAGATCGTCGTCACGAGCTCGCGTATCCGCCGACCGGAGGATTCGTTCTCCAACCCGGTCGTCGCGATCGAGGCCGAAGCGATCCTGAATTCGGGCACGACGAACCTTTCGAACTATCTGAAAGAGCTGCCGGCGCTCGTCGGTTCCTTGGACGCGAACGACGGTGCCGGGAGCAATGCCTTCATCGGCGGCACGGGTCTGTCGTTGCTCGACCTGCGCAATCTCGGCGTCGAGCGTACGCTCGTGCTCGTCGACGGACGGCGCCACGTCGCCGCCCTCCCTGGCACGGCGGCAGTCGACGTGGACACGATTCCCATCGCGCTCGTCGATCGTATCGAGGTGCAGACCGGCGGCGCTTCGGCCATCTATGGCGCGGACGGCGTCTCCGGTGTCGTCAACTTCATCATGAAAAAGAATTTCGAAGGGGTCGACGCACGGGCTCAGGTCGGCCGCTCCGGACACGGCGACGCGGACACGAAGATCTTCAGCGTCGCGGCAGGCCAGAACTTCGCAGAGGGACGCGGAAACTTCACC
>JBDZVE010000150.1:0-7702 GCA_040255535.1 Lysobacterales bacterium
TGATTCCGCCCAGCCATGAACTGTCGAATCTTGTTTCCGAAGCTGTCGCTGACGCGTTGGGCCATCTCCTGTGTCCACAGGAGCGGGCCGGGTGGGGGTTTGCGGGAGCTGCCTCGGAAGATGCGGCGGATTTGTTTTGCGAGCTGGGTGGCGCCTCGGCGAGCGAGGCCGAGCACGCCGAGAGGTCCACTGAGCTCCACGGCCGCCTTTGCCAGTACGCTCGCGAAGGCTTTGCCCGCAGCGCACAGTTCCTGAATCGTGTTCGCGCTCTGCATCCCTCGATACGCGGCGAGCGTACCTTTCGCGAGCTCGACGACGGTTGCGCCTATGAACGCGAAACCGACACCGAGGATGAGTAAGTCCGCGGCCCAGCCAAACGGCGTCACTTGAGCGATGGCCCAAGCGGCGAAGATGCCCACCGTCGTTGCGATTGCGACGGGGTCGATGAGCTCCCGTAGGGCTTGGCCGATTTCGTCCCTGAGCTCGTCCGGCAACGCTTCGATGGTTCCGTCGATCAACACGCGGAAGCGGTCGGCCTCATCCCAGCTCAAGGGAATCGCTTGCAGCCCGAGCGGATCGACGAAGTTGATCGGGTCGCCGTTTGCAAACGCGTAGAGGTTGAGGCCGGCGAGTTGGCCGCTCGGATCCGGCGTCAGATACCGCGATGTCGAGGGATCGAAGTAGCGGTTGAGGTTGTAATGAAACCCGCTTTCAGTGTCGAAGTACTGATTCGAGCCCCGCAGGTCGATGCGAAACGCCCCTCGCTGCGAGCGAACGCGCCCGATCGGATCGATCTGCGCGCGCCATACGACACGCCGATCCTTATCCGTCGCCGCGACCGGCGTGCCGAGCCAGTCCGTATGAATGGCATACGTCTGCGCACCGGCGAGCATCGCGACGGGACGATCGGCGACGTACACGAATTGCTTTGTGACCTGGCCTTCCTCGTCCGCTTCGGCGATGAGCTTCGAGTCGTCGTAGAAGAAGTAGGTGACCGAGCGGCCGCTGCCCGCATAGACGACCTTTCGAATCCGTTCGCCGAAAGCATTGTATGAATATTCCGCGAGCGCTCGTCCGTTCTCGACAATGCGAACCATCCGGCCGAACGCATCGTATTCGAGCTCGCGCTCGCCGATGCGAGTCGTGCGGCCCGCGCTATCGTAGTCATACGTTACGCTTCTTCCGTTTGCTTCCGTCCTTTCGAGCAAACGGTTGGTGGCATGATCCACTCGGAGGAGCGCTTGTATCCCGCTCGCTGCGGCCATCCGAAGATTGCCGGCCACATCGAACCCGAACGAGGCGGCAGCCGCTTCCGCTATCGTGAATGCGGCGCGTTCGAGCCGGCCGGCGTCGTCATACGTGAACCGGCGCGCTTGCTCGTTCGTCACCGAGGCGATTCTTCCGGCAGCATCGGTTTCGAGCTCGAAATACGCGAGGCCCGGCGCGCCGAAGCGCCGCAGGCGTCCGTGCAGATCGAGCTCGCGCTCGAACTCGAGCCCATTGCCGAATCGGGACGTCGTTCGCGCGTAGCCGTCGTCTGCTTCATTCAAGCCGGTCACGATCGGCGTCGAGCCGAATAGATTCTTGCGCTCGATGGACGAGAGCACGCCGGGTTTCGCGTGCAGCGGTGCGTTGTAGCGATAAAGCAGTGCCGTTCCGTCGGGTAGCGTGGCTCTACTTAATCTCCCCAAGTTGTCGTAGCGGTAGGTTCGAGTGAATTCGTGCGAATCGATCTGCTGAGTCCGCCGAGTGAGCCGACCGGCTCGGTCGTACTCGAAAAGCTCTGCGCCCCATGCATATCGAATGCTCGCCGGCTTGTTGTAGAGACCGTACTCGATGGCGACGCGCTCGCTGCCCGCGGAGATCGTCTCGACGCGTCCGAGCACATCGTAGGCATATCGAATCGTGCGTCCGTCGGCAAAATGGCGCGCGATGATGCGGCTCGCGGCGTCGTACTCGAGCGTGAGCAGTCCCGCGTCCGGATTGAATGCGTGAACGAGGCGGCCGAAATCGTCGTACCGATAGTGGCTCACTAGCCCACGGGCATCGCTCACTTCTCGATGCGCGAGTGGCGCTGCGGACGCCGGCTCGATCAACGCCTCGGCGGCAGTCGTCCAATTCTTCAGTATCGGCAGGCGAATGAACGAGAGCACATCGGGAGAGAAGGGCGCGCGTCCGCCAATCAAATCGGCATGAGGCGCCGCGTGGGCGGAGCGGACTTGTGCAACCGTGCCATCCGGGTTGAGCAGGCGTCGCGCGATCGGCCGACCTTCGGCGTCGAGCTCGAATTCGATTCGATTTCCACCGGTGTCTTCGAGCGCCTGCAGCACCGAGCCGTCATACTCGAACGCGAATTGCTGTCCGATCGGATCGTGGAGCTTCTCGATGCGTCCGTCGGCGTCATAGATCAGCCTCGTCTGAAGACCGGCGCGCCGGTAGCTCGACACGCGGCCTTCATCGTCGTATTCGAGCGTAATCGGCACGTCGTCGAGCGGAACGTACTCGCGAAGCCGGCCGAGCGCGTCGTAGTCGAATCGTTCCGAGGCGCCGTTCGAATACACGATGTGCGAAAGCAGACCGCGCGCGTCGTAGCGGTAGACAGTTCGATCGACTTCTCCCGGCAGCGGTCCATCGATGGCCTTGAGATGCCCAATGAGGTGAGGCGCACCGTCTTGCGCTTCGTAGTACGCATACGAAGTGCTGCGCCGAATAGGCGCATATGCGAGGCCGCCATCGATCGGTGTGTAGCCGAGCTCGGTCAGCCGGGCGATCTGTCCTCGCTCGTTGTAGCTCAACTCGATCGTCCTGAGCTCGGCGGGCGCGACACTCGGACGCACGATGCGTGACGGTTTGGCGAGCGGGTCGTCACTCTCGTATTCGTATCGTTCGATGAGCTCTCGGATGCCAGATTGCTCGCGATGCCGGGCGATCAGCCGTCCGACCGAATCGCGCGCGAGAATTTCGCTTGACTCGACGTCGCTTGAATCGGCGGACAGTCGCTCGACACGCTCGACGAGACCGTGCTCGTCATAGACATAGCGCACGTTCGATGCCGGGCACGTGGAGCAGCCCGGCCCGGTGGCCTCGATCAACTGGAAGCCGAAAGACGATTGCCGCCAGCGATACGAAGTCTTCGCACCTGCCGCGTTCGTCAAAACTGACGTTCCGAGCTCGTGCGCGCTCGAAGGTTCGGTGCGATCGATATGAATCGCATGAGCGCCGTCACCGACCGCGCTGTCCGTCGCATGCCCGTTCGTATCGTAGCGATACGTGCCCGCAACATGCCCGCCACGCGCAACGATGCGTGCGAGTCGAAGCGCGCCGCCCGTTTCCGCGTACTCGTATCGTTTCCGCGTGCCATCGTCGAAGCGTGCCTCGCTGAGCAGCCCGTTTGCGTCATAGCCGTATCGAATCGTGCGACCGTCGGGGAGGCGCAGCGATTTGAGTCGGTGCCGCGCGCCTCGTAGCTGCGTATCGTCGAACGGCCGAAGCCATCCCGTCGGCTCATCCCAATACGCAAGGCGAAGCTCGCGCCCGGCGAAATCGCTCACACGGTTCAGGCGATGCTGCTTGTCGTACTTAAGCTCGAGCCATTCCCCGCTCGCCGACTGCACGCGACTCAGTGCGCCGCGCTCATCGAACCAAAGTTGCCGTCCATCCGACCATGTCCAGCGCCACGGCCGCATGCGTCGCGCTGCACTGGTGCGGCGATTGCGAAGCGCCTCGATGCTCGCGACATCCTCGTCGATGACGCCGTAGCCGAACGGAGTGGAAACGTAGCGGCGGCTGACATCGTTAGCCCCACTTGATGGCCGGAAAGTGATGCGCCGTCCATCTCCTTGCACGATCGTGATCGTGACCGTCCCGGATCGCTCGGCGCGTGTGAGCACCGTCTCGTAGGTGTGGCTCCATCCACCGCCGAAGGCGCTGCCCTGCACGCTCGCGCTGTTGTAGTGACGCGTGAATGAGACTGCGAGCTCACCGGCAAGCTGAAAGTCGATTTCGGCCTGGTACTTGTTGCCCGAGACGACATCGATCGGGTTGTTCGCGCCCGTGCTCGGCCCGACGCCGGAATGACTAGCTGTGTCGTCGCGAGCGCAGGGATTGCCTGTATCGCACTGGACCAGCGCGCTTGCATGTGGCGCCACGAGCCCGGAGAAGCAAGCAATCGTGAGTGCCCAACACGCACGCGTGCGAAGCGACGTTTTGAATCCATCCATGGATCGCGATCCCTAGTGCATCGATGTTTGCAGACTTAAGGTATGGGCCTCGGAGGGGAGCAGCACGCGTTGGCTGGGCAGTCTCGGGGACCGCCTCCGCCAACGATCCAATCGTCATCGCCTTCGCCTGGCTCTGCTCCTCCGCCGGCATTCGGCGGGTCTGAGCTGTGTGCCGACCCCGCGCCGAAGCCGAAGAATCCATCCGCGAGCGTGCTCCCTGAGCTCTCTTCGGGATCGCTTCCCGTCTCGTCGGACTCACTCGGCGCTTCTTCTTCTTCTTTTTCTTCGTCATCGAGATCCGGCGGAGCGCTTCCAGCGTCGAAGCGTTCGACATCCGGCATCTCCGCTCGCGACACGACGATCTCGCTCATGCGTGCCGGGCTTTGCATGCGTACGGTCGAAGTGGAGACGACCGGGAGTAAGGTCCGGCGTAGAAGCTGCTGTTCGAAAGCATCGTATCCGCCGCCAACGGCGAGCAGCGTGCGAGTGATGAACCAATTGACGAGCGGTACTTTGAGCTCGTAGCCGTACGTGATCTCGACGCGCAGAAGATTCGCGTCCTGGATGTTGAGCCCGCTTTGCGCACCGAGCGCGGTGCTGCGCAGATGCAGTCGATCGTTCGGGATCTCACGCACGCCGTCGACCTCTTCACTGAAGTCGGCGAACGCTTCCTGCGTCGGATTCAGAATGCGAATGCGCGCATCCGTTCGCAGCCCCGCGTCCACGCGCGCGAACGTCGAGGCGAAGCCGGCCAGCGAGGAGGGCGGCGAATACAGCGGCACGAGCCCGCGCGCGAGCCCGCGTCTGATCGCCTCCGGCTCGGCGTGTTCAACCGCGCCCGCGCGCGCCGCTTGCAGAGCGGCATGGTTGAGCGTCGCCTTCGCCTCGTAGATCAATCCGAATTGAATCGATCCCAAGATGACGGCGAGCAGGATAGGCAACGCGATGACCGTCTCGACGATCGCGGCGCCGCGCTGCGCGCTCCCACGCCTGATAAATGAATGCTCCATGCGTGCGTCCGTGCGACTGTCCCTGCCTCTGCCGAGGTGCAGGAGACCGACGTCTGGTCTCAACCTTCGCAGTTACCCCCACCCTAACCCTCCCCCGCTCGCGCACGGGAGGGAAGCTTAGGTGGGTTCGGGAGGAATTTTCCGGGGCGGATCGAGGCGCGCGGTGTGGATTTGTGCCTCGTTCGCGAAGAAACGAGTGCATCGAACGCAGGAATTGACTGACGCCACTCGCCGCCGCGGCGAACGGGTTGTACAGGGTCGAGTTTTCGGAGGGGGCCTGTACGGCGCAGCGGCTGCGCGTTCTGGCTACAGCCTACCGCCTGGAGCCTGCAGCCTAAAAACTCAATGTACGGTCGTACTCTCCGCCGATGCTTCGTAGAGCGCGGAGTACTTCGTGATGAGCACGCGTGTCGCTTCGGCTTCTTCGATGACGGAAGGTTCGCAGTCGGCACCCTGCGCGATGATCTCTTCCTCGAGCGCGCTCGCGTAAACTTCGAGAGCTGAGATCGTGCGTTTGACGTCGTCGAACGAGAGGGCTTGCTTCTTCATGAGATCTCCGGCGGCGGTTCGTGTCCGCTTGTAGACGCGGGTCCGTGTGCGTCGGTGTCAATTCCGTTCTACGAACGTGAACGGACATCGCGCGCGCGAGTTCCATGTTAGTGGTCCATTCGAGCGCGCAAAGACCGTATTTGCCGCGGAACCGCTGTCTTCTCGGGCAAGCTGGTTCACAATGATTGCTCCATTCGACCGCCCGCATCCCCGCAAGTAGGAATTTTCCTGCCGAGCCAGATTGAACTTCGACACACCGGACCATGGCCGCCAATCCCATCTCCAACGCATTCCCGCCGCTCAGATTCGACAATGCCTTCGTTCGCGAGCTGCCTCACGATCGCGAGCACGGTGGCCGGCCCCGACAAGTTCATGGAGCGCACTACACGCGCGTCGATCCGACGCCTGTGTTCGCCCCGAAGCTGATCGCCCACTCGCGAGAGATGGCCGCGCGCCTCGGCTTCGATGAGCACGTTGTCGCGAGCCCCGAGTTCGCACAGGTGTTCGGAGGCAACTCGCTCCTCGAGGGCATGGAGCCCTTTGCGGTCAACTACGGCGGGCATCAGTTCGGTCAATGGGCCGGGCAGCTCGGCGATGGTCGCGCGATCACGCTTGGCGAGCTCATCAATGCCGAAGGCGAGCGCTGGGAGCTCCAGCTCAAGGGGGCGGGACGGACGCCGTATTCCAGAACGGCGGACGGCCGGGCGGTGCTGCGTTCGTCCGTTCGAGAATTTCTCTGCAGCGAAGCGATGCATCACCTTGGCGTACCGACGACGCGGGCGCTCTGCCTCGTCGCGACCGGCGAGAAAGTCGTGCGGGATATGTTCTACGACGGTAATCCGAGAGAGGAGCCGGGCGCGATCGTCTGCCGCGTCGCGCCCTCGTTCATCCGGTTCGGCAACTTCGAGCTGCCGGCCGCGCGCGGCGATCTGAATCTGCTGACGAGCCTCGTCGATTTCACGATCCGCCGCGACTTCCCCGCGCTCGCTCGCGAGCCGGATCTCGATGTGCGGCGCGAGCGATGGTTCAGAGAAGTGTGCGAACGCACGGCGGTTATGGTCGCACACTGGATGCGGGTCGGGTTTGTGCACGGCGTGATGAACACGGACAACATGTCCATTCTGGGGCTCACGATCGACTACGGGCCCTACGGTTGGATCGACAATTTCGATCCGAACTGGACACCGAACACGACCGATGCCGAAGGCCGCCGCTACCGCTACGGCCAGCAGCCGGACATTGCGTTCTGGAATTTGACTCGGCTTGCGAGCGCGCTCGTGCCGATCTTCCGATCGGAGGAGCCCCTCGAGAACGCGTTGCAGCGCTACGGCGAAGTGTTCGTTGCGAGCGATCGGGCCAATGCGGCGGCAAAGCTGGGCCTGAGCGCGTTCGAGGATGACGACGTCGATCTGTTGCAGACGCTTTACGGCTTATTGATCTGGGCCGAAGTCGACATGACGATTTTTTTCCGCGCGCTGAGCGAAATCGACATCAACGCACCGACGCTCGCACCGCTCGAGCCAGCGTTCTACAACGAAGAAAAGCGCAAGGCCGCCGAATCGGAATTTCGCGCCTGGATCGGCCGGTACGCGCAGCGCGTGCGAGCGGATGCGCTGTCGCCCGCCGCGCGGCGCGAGCGCATGCGCGCCGCGAACCCACGCTACGTGTTGCGCAACTACCTGGCGCAACAAGCGATCGACCGCGCCGAACAAGGCGACTACAGCGGCATTCACGAGCTCCTCGACGTGATGCGGCGCCCGTACGACGATCAACCGGGTCGCGAACAGTTCGCCGCCAAACGACCCGATTGGGCGCGGCATCGAGCGGGATGCAGCATGCTTTCCTGCAGTTCGTAACAGGCGACAGACTGCAGACCACAGGCGACAGCCAGAATCGGAGCAGCGCTCCTCTGGCTGAAGTCTG
>JBDZVE010000031.1:0-23486 GCA_040255535.1 Lysobacterales bacterium
GAAGCGTTGATCCGCTCACTTATTTCCATGAGCGGTGACCCTAGAGTGCGCTCATCGAAAACAGCGGGTGCCCCCAATAAAAGCCATGAGCGAGCCGACCGATACGGCCGGTGCCGCGGCGCGCAGCGGCGTTCTGTTCCTATATAAAGAGTTGTGGCGCCAGACCCTGGGACAGCGAAAGCTGCTCGTGGGCTCCATGGCGCTCCTCATTTCCGCGCAGTGCACGTTGCTCGCGATCCCGTACGTCGCCGGCCGCGCGATCAATGCGCTGCAAGCGCAGGGTGCGCACGGGCTTCAAGAGGCCGGATTGTGGCTCCTCCTCATCGTCGGCATCACGGCGGCAAGCTGGTTGCTTCACGGACCCGGCCGCATCCTCGAGCGCAATGTCGCGCTTGCGGTGCGCCGGAAGATCGCGACTGGTCTCACCGAGCGGCTCATGGTGCTGCCGATGTCCTGGCATGAGGCAAACCACTCGGGTGCGACTGCGCACCGAGTTCAGCAGAGCAGCCACGCGCTGTCGGCATTCGCGCAGAGCCAGTTCATCTACTTGAACAGCGCGGTGCGGCTCGTCGGCCCGGTGTGCGCGCTCTGGATTCTCGAGCCGACCGTCGGCATCGCTGCGATCGTCGGGTTCTTCATCATTTGCGTGTCCGTCATCGGCTTCGATCGCGCGATGATCCGCCTCGCGCATCTCGAGAACGATGCCGAGCGACGCTACTCCGCCGCGCTCATCGATTCGCTCAGCAACTCGACGACGTTGTTCGCCTTGCGCCAAGCGCGTGCCGTCACGCAGCTCCTGCAGCGGCGGCTCGAAGCCTGCTTCGCGCCGCTTCGCCGCTCGATCTTTCTCAACGAAGCGAAATGGTGCACGGTGGATATCGCGAGCAAGGCGCTGAGCTGCGCGCTCGTCGCACTGTTCGCATGGGTCGTCACGCGAGGTTCCGCCGGCGCCGCCGCGCAGAGCACGCTCATGCTCGGCAGCGTATACATGGTCTGGGAGTACGCATCGCAAGCAGGCGGTGTGATATCCGCCGTCGCATCGCATTTCCAGACGTTCGCCCGGCAACACGCGGATTATGCGAGCGCCGATGCGATCCGCGAGACAACACCGGCGGTTCATGGCGAGACCTCGCAGATGGCACGGCAAGCATGGCGGCGCTGCGAAGTTCGGGAGCTCGTCTTTACGCACGCAGCCGCGCGCACGAGCGCGCCGACGTTGGATCACGTCATGCTCTCGCTCGAGCGCGGCAAGCGCTATGCGCTGATCGGCGGCAGCGGCTCGGGTAAGAGCACGCTGCTGCGCGTGCTCGCCGGCCTGTACGAAGCGGATCGCATCGTCGTCGACCAAAGCGACGGTCCCGCGATATTGTCCACCGCGGAGGCCGCCAAGTTCTTCCGCTCCACGACGACGCTGATCCCGCAGGATGCCGAGGTATTCGAAGGCTCTCTCGCCGAGAACCTAGGGCTGTGCGAATCGCTGCTCGGGGCGCCGAGCAGCGAGCAGTACGCCGACGCGCTCGAGCTCGCGCGCGTCAGCGAATTCATCGCACCGACCGATGAAGGACTCAACGTCGCGGTATCCGAGCGCGCCGCGAACTGGTCGGGCGGTCAGCGTGCGCGCGTAGCGCTTGCGCGCGGCATCTTAGCCGCACGGGGCAGCAGTCTCGTGTTGTTGGACGAGCCGACCGCGAGCTTGGATCCGAAAACCGAGGGCGCCGTGTACGAGAATCTGTTCAGGGCCTTCGAAGATGCCTGCATCGTCTCGTCCGTGCACCGACTCAATCTGCTCGACCGCTTCGATGAAGTGCTCGTGATGCACGATGGTCGCTTGGTCGCACAGGGACCCGCATCGGTGTTGAGCGCGACGTCCCCCGATTTCCGACAGCTCATTGCCGCAGGAGACAGGCGCGAGCGCGCCGCTGTCTAGGCTGTAGGCTTGTAGGCCTGTAGTCGGAGGCGCGCGGAGCTCGCGCGCCTCGTCACCGCGCAGTGCGCGTATGGCGGGTTCAGTCGAGCGCGACGCGAGCTCTGTACGTCGCTGCTCGCGCGCTCTGGCTACAGCCTACAGCCTATCGCCTACAGCCTGGCCAGGGCGCGGCAGCGCGCGGGCGTAAGTGGAACACTGCGCAACTCTTCGCGTTGTGTCGGGGCGTGCTCGTACGCTTCGTGTTCGGTGCATGCCTCCGCACGATGTGAATCGCAGCAACCGAGCGCAAGGAACGACTGTGGCGATCGACGTACTCAGCGAACAAGAACCCGGATACTGGCGCGATCGGCGCGCTGATGTGACGTGCGACGATGAGATCGAATCGCCTCCTGGACTCGGCAAGCTGATCGGCGCCTGTCCGTCGATGCAGGAATTGTTCGCACGGATCGAGCGCGTCGCTCCCACGAACGTCAGTGTTCTGATTACCGGCGAGAGCGGCACCGGCAAAGAGCTGGTCGCGCAGACGATTCATGCGCTGAGCGGGCGGGCGCTCGAGCCGTTCGTTGCGGTGAATTGCGGCGCCATTCCCGCAACGCTCGTCGAGGCCGAGCTGTTCGGCTACGAGCGCGGCAGCTTCACTGGCGCGATTCGATCTCAAGCGGGTTACTTCGAGCGAGCAGGACAGGGCACGTTGTTCTTAGATGAGGCTGCCGAAATGCCGCTCGAGATGCAGGTGAAGCTGCTCCGTGCGCTCGAGTCGCACTCCGTCTGTCGGGTCGGCGGCGATCGGGAGATTCCGCTGCACGCGCGCGTTGTCGCAGCGACGAACCGCTCGCTGAACGATGCGGTGTCGAACAACCACCTGCGGGCGGATCTTTTGTACCGCCTCGCCGTGTTTCACATCGATTTGCCGTCGCTTCGTCACCGAGGTCACGACGTATGCTTGCTCGCGCAGCACTTTCTCGCGCGGATGAACGAGGTCGAACAGGCGAATAAATCCTTCTCACGGGATTCGATTGCTTATCTGCGCACGCATAGCTGGCCGGGAAACGTGCGTGAGCTCTTCAACACGATTCAACGCGCCTTCATCCTCGCGGATGAGGAGCTCGACCTTCGCAGTGCCGCGACTTATGGCCCGTCGGTCGAGAATGCACCGGTCGCGGAGGATGGCGTCACGTTCAAGCCCGGCATGTCGCTGTCCGAAGTCGAGCGCCTCGTGATCACGGAGACGCTGAAGCGCTTCGAGGGCAACAAGACTCGCACCGCCGCCATCCTCGGCATCAGCTTGAAGACGCTATACAACCGGCTGAACGAATACCGCGCGCTCGAGTAGGTCGGCCCCTCTATGGTCGGAATCAATTCCGACCTACAGAAGAATAGCGCCCAGCATGCCTTGGCGAGAGAACGCGCTGAGGCTTGCGGACGATGTTTGCCGTCGCTGCTCTCACATCGTGGATAACCGACGACCAGTCACCCGCGCGCGGCTGTCTGAAGATCCGCATCGTCGGATACCACGGCGAATGCTCGCCGCACGACATCCAGCGCCAGTCGCACTCGTGCGGGAGCAGAGTCCAGACGGGCAGGGCGAGCGCGCCGGCGAGATGTGCCGTAACCGTGTCGACCGAGATGACGAGATCGAGCGATCTCATCCTGCGCGCGGTCAGCGCTAAGTCCTTGTCCACCATGGGATGCGCCGCGAATGGCGGATTCGCCTCGTATTGCAGTGAGTGCCAGCAAACACCCGGTACGCTGTCGAGCTCGGCGAAAAGGCTCGGAGGAACCGAGCGATTCGGATCCCAAGCACCGCTTTGCCAGGCGATCCCGACATGGAGCGCATCGCGCGGCGCCAATCTGGGACCCTCGACCCACTCATATATATAGGGCACACGACGCGGGATCGTCTCCGCGGTCACACGGAGATAGTGCGCGAGCTCCATGATCTCGATGTCGGCATCGTACTCGCATGCGGGCACGCCCTCATGCAGGGGCAGGATCTCGTCAATGCCCTCGACCGACGCGAGCAGCTCGCACAACGCCGGTTGCGCCCATAGGATGGTGTGCCGTGTCTCTGCGCGAAGCGGAGCGAGGAGACGCACGAACTGGATCGTGTCGCCAAGCCCGTGATAGCAGCGCACGAGCACGCGCAGGTTCCGCAACGAGCCGCCGCGCCAGACATACTGCTCGTGGCGCGGCCAGTGGTCACATGGCTCGCCGAGTGCGATGCGCTCGCGCAGCACGCGGTCGCTGATCGACCAGGCTGCGGCGAAATCGCCGCGGAGCATCGCTCGGGTCCAAGGATCGCGCATCACGCGAGTGAGAAGGGTGCGCCATGCGCCGCGGCATGCAGATTCAGATGACGCGATACCGTCGCGCCGATATCGGCGAAGGAGTCGCGTCGTCCGATCGAGCGGCGCGTGACCTCGCGGCCGAACGCGACGATGGGAATGCATTCGCGCGTGTGATCGCTGCCTTCCCAGGTCGGATCGCAGCCGTGATCGCCGGTTACGATCGCGAGGTCCCCCGGCCGCAGCAGCGTAAACAGCTCGGGGAGCCGCGCATCGAAAGCCTCGAGTGCCGCCGCGTAGCCAGGCGCATCGCGGCGATGACCGTACAGAGTGTCGAAGTCGACGAGATTCGCGAATACGAGGCCACCCTCTCCGATGTGTGCGAGCGCATCGAGCATGCGATCGACGACGCCATCATTGTCGGGCGCCTTGAGCTCGCGTCCGGTCGCGGTGTGACAGAAGAGATCCGCGATCTTCCCGACGGATACGACGTCGCGTCCCGCTGCTTGCGCTCGATGAAGCAGCGTCGAAGGCGGCGGCACGATGCCATAGTCGCGCCGGTTCGACGTTCGCGAGAAATCGCCGGCGCGCATGCCGACGAAGGGCCGTGCGATCACGCGTCCGACCTTGAGCGGATCGAGCAGCGCGCGCGTCACTTCGCACACGCGATACAAGCGCTCGAGACCGAAGTGTTCCTCGTGTGCGGCGATCTGGAAAACGCTGTCTGCGGACGTGTAGCAGATCGGCCACCCCGTGCGCAGGTGTTCCTCGCCGAGCTCCTCGATGATTGCCGTGCCGGACGCGTGTTTGTTGCCGAGTACCCCACCGAGTTGCGCGCGAGCGCAGAACGCATCGATGATCTCGCCGGGAAACGCGGGTTGCGTCTGCGGGAAGTAGGTCCAATCGAACTCGACGGGCGTGCCGGCAATCTCCCAGTGGCCGGATTGCGAATCCTTACCCGTCGACACTTCGGCGGCGCTTCCGGCGGTTCCGCGGACCCAGTGCGCCGCTTCGAGCGCGGGTGGAGCGCGGCCGCTCGCGCTTCGTGAGCATTCGCCGAGCCCAAGTGCGCGAAGGTTCGGTAGATGAAGCGGGCCGGATCGAACGCCGGCGCGGTCGGCATCGCCGGCGGCGCAGCGTTCCGCGATGTGACCGAGCGTGTCGCTGCCTTCATCGCCGAACGATGCAGCATCGGGTGCGCCCCCGACGCCGAGAGAATCGAGGACGATGAGGATCGCGCGGCTCACGCGACCTGCTCCTCCGATACCGCGGAGGGTTCTCCATGCGCAGGAGCGTAGCGCGCGATCATCCGCGCGCAGAACTCGGCAAAGCCATTCGGGTCGCGCGGCGCGCTCGTATGGTGCGGCACGATGCCGAGGTGCTCGGGCGTGAAGCAAAACGTCACCGTCACCTCGAAATCTCGCAATGCTTCCATCTGCCGGTCGAACCAAGCAAGCGCATTCGGTCTGAAGCTGTCCGCCCACGACAGGCCGGTGCGCACGTGACGCACGCCGAGGCGTTTCAGCCACGCTGCCGCCTCATCGAGACGATGATCTTCGAAATGGAACCACTGGCAAATGCCGAGCGCCGGCGTGTGACGAGCGAAGCGTTCGAGCGCAGGCTTGGGCGAGCCGTCTTCGCGCAGCAGGCCCATGTAGAAGTGTCGATAGTAAGAGGAGCCTTCAGCCTCGCGATGACGTGTGGTCGCTTCCCATGCACGAGGCAGATCGTAGAGGCTGTACCAGTGAACGCGCGGTGCTCGTCTCGCGAGCAGTCCCGCCGTGCGATCGACGCCCCATGCTTGCACTTCCTCGGCACCGAAGCTCGATACGCCGACCTCGGTCACCCAGATCGGTTTCGAGTGATGCGCGCGAATCTCATTCAGCTTGCTCGGCCACTCGTCGATCTGCCACAGGTTCCAATCGAGCGGGAAGCCGTGCACGGCAAGCACGTCGATGTGCTCGAGAACGCCGTGTTGGTCCAGATTGGAGAAGAAGCCGGGGTCGATCGGCGATATCCCGCCGAGCACGCGCGGCAAGCGAGCGTTCTCGGCGCGAATCGCTTGTGCGGCAAGCATCGCCATCTCCGCGAAGCGCGCCCATGCCGGATCGACTTCCGGATCCCAGTGCGATTTGTTGTTCGGCTCGTTCCAGATCATTGCGGCTTCGAGCATAAGGTCTCCGATGGCTGGTGGCTGGAGGCGGGAGGCTTGGGCAAGAACGGGTTTCCTTCTGGCTGTAGCCCGCAG
Organism: Lysobacterales bacterium; assembly: GCA_040255535.1. Taxonomy (GTDB): domain Bacteria; phylum Pseudomonadota; class Gammaproteobacteria; order Steroidobacterales; family Steroidobacteraceae; genus Steroidobacter. Next base: position 6,461 of record JBDZVE010000031.1, read on the forward strand.
CCTGTAGTCTGTAGTCCTGGTTCGGCCAGCATCATCATCGCGGCGCGGTAGCCGTCTAGCGTGCCGACGTCCACGTAGGCACTGCCTGCTTTCACGCCGCGCGCCGTGCCGCCGCGTGCGATATAAGCGTTTACGAGCGTGCCGAAGTATTCGTCTGCACGTTGGCGCTCGTGCCAGAGCGCGCGTAGCGCATGGAAAACATGACCCGGCATCTTGAACGCGCCCCAGATCCAGTTCGTACCTGGGTTCGCTTGCTTGACGCGAATCTCGAGCACGCGCTCATCGCCCTCGAGCGCGACTGCGTCGAAGCGCTCGGGGCGTTCGACGGGGAAGAGCAGGAGCGACAGCTCGTCATCGGGCAGCGATGCGAGTGCAGAGTCGGGAAACCACACTGTGTCCGGCAAGCCGACGGCGACGGTCTCGTCGTCCGCGATCAACGGGTGCGCACGAAAGATGGCGTCGCATAGACCGGCCGGCCGAGGCTGCACGACATACGCGAGGCTCGCCGAGCCGAACTCGCCGCCGAAGTATTCGAGGATGTCGGATTTGCCCGCGCCGATCACGAAGCAAATGCGATCGGCACCGCCGCGGATCAGGCGTTCGACGAGGTATTCGCTCACCGCGCAGGGACGCTCCGTATCATCGAGCAAGCGACTGCCGACGGGCAGCAGCTCCTTCGAGAACGCAAGCGGCTGAATTCGGCTGCCGCGGCCGGCTGCGGGAATGATGCCCCACATCGTCAACTCCTCGCTTCCGCACTCGTTGCATAAACGTGTGTGCGGCGAATGGTGCCCGCAGAGTCGGCCGTATCGAGCAGATCGCACAGCGTGCGCGCGCGGTGATGACACGTATGCTCATCGAGCGTGCGCTCGCGTGCGGCACGGGCGATGCGCATCAACTCCGCATCCGGCAGATCGAGCGCGTGCAGCGCTTCGCGCGTGTCGTGCGCAATGAGCACTTCGTTGTCGCGCTCGTAGAATTCGTCGAATCCCGGCCAGTCGTCCGAAAGGATTGCGGCGCCGCACGCCGCGGCTTCGAACAGCCGACCGGAAGGACACCAACCCATGCGAGCCATCGCGGCACGCGTGACGTTCAGCGTGAGTCGCGACGATGAGAAGAAGGCGGCGTGCTCGGACGGCGGGAGATGACGCACGAAGAAGACATTGTTCGTCCATGGAAACGTGTCCGGATACTGTGCGCCGCCGATCAAGAACCGTCGCTCTGGCCGCTGCCGCGCCGGCTCGACGAACAGCCGCTCGAGCGCCGGCTGGCGATCGGCGGCGTACGTTCCCATGTAGGACAGGTCGGCGCGATAGTGCTCGCGCGCTCCACCGGGCTGATGCAGATCCGGATCGACGTGCCCGTACAGCGGTTCGACTCTTCGAGCGCCAAGCAGGTCGTGCAGCTCGCAGAGCGCCGTGCCGCCGGTGTAGCTCAGCACGAGATCGAAATCGCGCAATCCATTGGGCGGCAGATACGCAACTGCATCGCCTGAGCGGACGTGCGAAAGCGTGACCGGCGTGTCGAGGTCGTAGAACACGGCAAGCGGCCGATCTGCATCGAGGATTTCCGTCGTCGCGGCAAGCGCATCGGGGCAGTACGACGTGACGATCGCCGCATCGGCATCCTGAAGGGCTGCCCGCGCCCGGTGCTTTATATTGTGCCACTCGTCGAACAGCACGAGATCGCCGCATGGCAGAGCATGCCAATCGCGGTTGTGCGCGTAGTACGGCAGATCGCGCTCGAAGAAGGTCACATCGTGATCGAGACCCGCGAGCCCCTTGCAGAGCCCGCGCCAGAGGGTTGCGTGGCCGTTCCCCCAGGAAGAGCTGATCGCAAGGCCGAACACGACGATCTTCATGATGCGAGCCGCTCGTTTACCGTCTCGACGCGAAGCACCTGTCGGCCGAGTCGAATCGTGGTCGCCGAAGCAGGATCGATCGATAGGCGGTCGTGACGATTCGGCGAGACCTCGAGGCAGTAGAAGAGGAGGCTGCGAATGATCTCGCTGTGCGTGACGACGACGACAGCGTTTGCTGGCTCCGTCGCATCGATCGCATGCAGGAGCGACAAGACCCGTTCCTGGACGCTCGCAATCGTCTCGCCGGCCGGTGTGCTCGCCTCGGCTCGATGCATGTTCCACGCGCGCCACTGCGGATCTGCCTGCAGCGACTCGAACGTCTGCTGAGACCAGTGGCCGAAATCGACTTCATCGAGCTCCGTGCGCACGCGCACGTCCGCGCCGGTCGCGACGGCGATCGCTTCCGCAGTCTCGAGCGTGCGTCGGCGGGGACTCGCATAGATCGACGGATCGATCGCGCGATGCGCGAGGCGGTGCGCGAGCGCCGATGCCTGCTGCGTGCCTCGCTCGTCGAGGGCCGAATCGGCTCGCCGCCCGAGCAAGACTTCATCCATTTGCGCGCACGTGGCGTGACGTACGAGCACGAACTGCGTGGTCAAGATGGGTTGCGCTCCGGTCGGTGTTGCCGTTCGCGATGAACTGCAGCGTCATTTCCCGCGCGATGTGATCCGGGAACTGCTGGGGCGGAGATTTCATGAAGTAACTTGACGGCCCGACGATCGCGCCGCCGAGGCCGCGATCGAGCGCGAGCTTCGCGCAGCGCACCGCATCGATCACGACGCCCGCGGAGTTCGGCGAATCCCACACCTCGAGCTTCAGCTCGATATTGAGGGGCGTGCCGCCGAATCCGGTTCCTTCCATTCTGATGTACGCCCACTTGCGATCGGTGAGCCACTCGACGTGATCGCTCGGGCCGACGTGAATGTTCTGTGCGGCGACGTCGACTTGGCTCGTAACCGAGCGTGTCTTCGAGAGCTTCTTCGAGATCAAGCGCTCGCGCTCGAGCATGTTCTTGAAGTCGGAGTTGCCGCCGAAGTTGAGCTGGTACGTCCGATCGAGCTGCACGCCGCGATCGCGGAATAGGCTCGCCAAGACGCGATGTACGATCGTCGCGCCGACCTGGCTCTTGATGTCATCGCCGATGAGCGGCAGGCGAGCTTGCTCGAAGCGCCGGCGCCAATCGGCGTCGGAGGCGATGAAGACGGGAATGCAGTTTACGAAGGCGCAGCCCGCTTCGAGCGCGCGCAGCGCGTACCACTCGGTTGCCCGCTGCGAGCCGACCGGCAAATACGACACGACGACATCCGTCCGCGTCTTGCGCAGAATCTCGGCGACGTTCGCCTCAGGTCTAGACGATTCTTGGATCTCGTCGCGCAAGTAGATGCCGAGTCCGTCGAGCGTGCGCCCTCGCGCCACCTGCACGCCGAGGTGAGGCACGTCGGCGAAAGTCCGAGTGTTGTTCGGCTCGGCGAGCAGCGCCTCCGAGAGATCGCGGCCGACCTTCTTCTCGTTGATGTCGAACGCGCAGGCGATCTCGACATCCGAGATGTGATAGCCGTCGATCGTGGGGTTCATCAGTCCCGGAATCGTCTCGTCCGGGCTGGCATCGCGATAGTACGTCAGGCCTTGAACGAACGAGGAGGCACAATTCCCTGCGCCGACGATGCCGACGCGCACAGTATTCGAGCTCAAAATAAATCTCCTTCAGCGCAGTGCACGTCAATCCATGCACGAAGCATGCAAACGTACAAACGTTGCGCCGCCATAGATTCTGAGTACCTCGCGTGCGCGAACCAACATGTAACGCGTGCTGAAGCGTGTAACTTTTTTGCCTGGTTTCTGTCGTGCGCTCGACATAGATAAAAGGTTTGTACCTTTCCCGGCACCTTGCACGTAAGACATTCGGCGACGCAACAACTACGGCACGTTTGTTGCTACTTACCCGCTTAGTGATACATGCGCGCAGTCGCTTGTGATCGAACCAGGTGTTGTCTCTTGTCAGTCGAGGCTCACCGAAGGAGAGCAGTGTGAGTACGGCAGAGAAGAGCAATGGTCGAGGCAACGGTAGGACACACCGTAGGCGGCAATTGGAGCCGCTGCAGCGGCCGCTCGTCGTGTGCGGAGGCGCCGGCTTTCTCGGGGCGCACTTGTGCGCGCGCCTGCTCGAGCAAGGCGAGCGCGTGATCTGTGTCGACAACTTCTGCACGAGCGCGATCGACGCGATCGAGCGCTTCTTCTCGCATCCGCGCTTCGAGCTCTTGCATCGAGACGTGAGTCTGCTCGCCGAGGAGGAGATCGGCAACGCGAGCGGAATCTACAATCTCGCGTGCGCAGCCTCTCCCGTGCACTACCAGCGAAGCCCGCTCGAGACGTTGTTCTCGAGCGTGCGCGGGATGGACAACTTATTGAGGATCGCTCGCTCGCTCGGCGCACGCGTATTTCAGGCGTCGACGAGCGAGATCTACGGCCATCCGACGATCCATCCGCAGACGGAGAAATATTGGGGGCACGTCAACACGGTTGGACCGCGTTCATGCTACGACGAGGGCAAGCGCTGCGCGGAGACCCTCTGTTTCATCTATCGGGAAGAGTACGGCGTGCCGGTGCGCATTGCTCGCATCTTCAATACATATGGGCCCGGCATGCGTCTCAAAGACGGGCGCGTCGTCATCAATTTCATCGTGCAGGCGCTCGTCAATGGGCCGATCACCGTCTACGGCGACGGCGCGCAGACGCGTTCGTTCTGTTACGTGGACGATCTGATCGACGGGATCATGCGTTTCATGAACCCGGCGAACGAGGCCAGCGGGCCGATCAACTTGGGTAATCCCGCTGAGATCACCGTGCTCGAGCTCGCCGAGCGGATCATCGAGCTGACGGGCTCGAAGTCGAAAATCGTGCTGCATCCATTGCCGAAGGACGACCCGCCGCGGCGTCGTCCCGATATCTCGCTCGCCAACAGGATGCTCGGTTGGCAGCCGAAGACGCCCCTCGAGGCGGGTCTCAAGATGACGATTCTGGATGTCGACCGCCGTTTGCAAGAAGGAGACGAAACCCTGATGCCGAATACGCAACTGAACACGGCCCACGGCTCGCGCCTTGCCGGAGCGAACGCACTATGAGCGCCTGGATCGATCGCGACACTCGCATTCTCATCACCGGCGGCGCCGGATTCATCGGTGCGCATCTTGCGAACACATTGCTCGAGCGAGGCTACAGGGTGCGAGTGCTCGACAGCTTGCAGTCGCAGGTTCATGGCGCCGGCGCGCAGTGGCCCGCCCATCTTCACCGCGATATCGAGCGACACGACGCGGATATTCGCGATCGGGACGCGTTGCGCAAGGCGCTCGCCGGCATCACACACGTCTATCACTTTGCGGCCGCGGTGGGCGTCGGTCAGAGCATGTACGAGATCGACCACTACACGGACGTGAACAATCGCGGTACCGCCATCCTGCTCGAAGAGCTGATGAAGCAGCCCGTGCAGCGCCTGATCGTCGCCTCGAGCATGAGCGTCTATGGCGAAGGGCTCTATCGCGTGGGCCGGTCGATTCGCGAGCCGGCGCCGCGCTCGCGCGAGCAGTTGAGCCGCGCGGAATGGGATCTGCGGGAGGGGAGCGACGTGCTCGAACCGATGCCGACACCGGAGACGAAGCACGCGGCGCCGTCGTCGGTCTATGCGCTATCGAAGCTCGATCAAGAGCAGCTTTGCCTCATGTTCGGCGCTGCGTACCAGATCCCGACGGTCGCGCTCAGGTTCTTCAACGTATATGGGCCGCACCAATCGCTGTCGAACCCTTATACGGGGGTGCTCGCGATCTTCGCTTCCCGGATTCTGAATGGCAATTCGCCGCTCATCTTCGAGGACGGGCTGCAGCGGCGCGACTTCGTGAGTGTTTGGGATATCGCGCAGGCGTGCCGGCTTGCGCTTACGACGGAAGCCACTGGGGAAGTGTTCAACATCGGCTCGGGTCAGCCGCGCTCCGTGCTCGAGGTGGCTCGCAGCATCATCGGCGCGCTCAACACCCCCGTCGAGCCTGTCGTGACCGGCAAGTATCGCATCGGCGACATTCGACACTGCTTCGCGGACATCGACAAGGCGCGGCGGTCGCTCAAGTACGAGCCGCGCGTGAAGTTCGAAGAAGGATTGATCGAGCTCGGCGAATGGCTGGCGCAGGCGTCCGCGACGGACAACTTCCTGCATGCAGCGTCGGAGCTCGACCGCCGCGGCTTGACGATCTGAAGCCGCGAGCAGGCAGGAGAACTTCCGCTATGACCGGATGCATTCTTATCACGGGCGGTGCCGGATTCGTCGGAACGAACGTCGCGAAGCGGCTTGCAGGCGCGGGGGCACAGGTGCGCATCCTCGACTCGCTCGCACGCGCCGGTTCGGAGCAGAACATCGAGTGGCTGTGCGATGTCTTTCCGGATCGCATCGAATTCATCAAAGGCGACGTGAGGGATGCAAACGCCGTACGCGCCGCGGTGAACGGCGTAGAGCATGTGTATCATTTCGCGGCGCAGGTGGCGGTCACGACGAGCCTCGTCGATCCGCGCACGGACTTCGACGTGAACGCGGGCGGTACGTTGCATCTGCTCGAAGCGATCCGTGCGAGCTCGCCCGAGCCGTCGCTCGTCTATTCATCGACGAACAAAGTTTACGGCAGTCTGCCGGACATCGACGTCGTCGAGATGGCCAGCCGCTATGTACCCAGCGATGAGAGCGTGCGCGCAAACGGCATCGCAGAGGCGCGAGCGCTGGATTTTCATAGCCCGTACGGCTGCTCGAAAGGCGCCGCGGATCAATACGTGCTCGATTACGCGCGCAGCTTCGGACTGCGAGCGCTCGTCATGCGGATGAGCTGCATCTACGGACCGCACCAGCACGGCAACGAGGATCAGGGTTGGGTCGCGCATTTCGTGCGCTCCGCGCTCGAGGATGTGCCGGTGACCGTGTATGGCAACGGCAAACAGGTTCGCGACGTGCTGTTCGTTCAGGACCTCGTCAACGCGTTCGAGCTCGCGCGCACGAACATGGACGAGCTGAGCGGCTATGCCTTCAACATGGGCGGCGGCACCGAGAACACGTTGAGCGTCTCGGAGTTGATCGCAGAGATCGAGCGCATGACCGGCACATCGATGCAGGTCTCGATGGATGAGTGGCGGGTCGGCGATCAACGCTACTACGTGTCGGACACGCGCCGCTTCATGGAGGCGAGCGGTTGGCGTGCGGAGGTGAGCGTTCCGGAAGGGCTCCGCGCGCTCTGTCGATGGTTCGAGGATGCGGAAGCATCGAAGGCGATCGCATCGGTCGATCCTTACGCACCGGATCGCATCGCCGCGGCGGGGGTATCTCGATAGTGAACGCGACCGTGGACATGGAGCGGACGCGGACGAGCCGCACCGGAGCACGATCGCAGCGAGCTGCCGTGCTGTCGGGTCCGATGAGCACGCGGATCGAGACGACGCTCGTGCGCGAGCCGGAAGGCGATGAGGTGCGAGTGCGTCTCGAAGGCTGCGGCGTGTGCGCGTCCAATCTTGCAGTGTGGGAGGGGCGGCCCTGGTTCGAGTACCCGCGAGAAGCCGGCTCGCCCGGGCACGAAGGTTGGGGTGTCATCGAAGCCGTCGGCGCGGACGTGCACGATCTTTCGATCGGCGATCGCGTCGCGCTGATCTCCGGGCACGCGTACGCGGACTTCGACGTATGTGCTCGAGACGCCGTCGTGAAGTTGCCGAGCGAGCTCGACAACGTCGCATTTCCCGGCGAGCCGCTCGGGTGCGTCATGAACATTTTCGAGCGCGCGCAAATCGAATCGCATCACTCCGTGGCGATCGTCGGCGCTGGATTCCTCGGGATCCTGTTGACGCAGCTCGCGGCACGCACGGGCGCCGAGGTCGTCGTGCTCTCTCGGCGTACCTACGCGCTCGATCTCGCGCGCGGAGTGGGAGCGATCGAAACCTTCACGACGAACGATGTGCACGCGGCGCGTACGCGAGCGTTGGACGCAGCGAACGGGCGAGGATACGACCGGGTGATCGAAGCGGTCGGGAGCCAACAAGCGCTCGATCTCGCGAGCGCCTTGGCCGCCGAGTATGGCCGGCTCGTCATCGCCGGATATCATCAGGACGGTCCGCGGCAGGTCGATCTGCAGCAATGGAACTGGCGCGCCCTCGACGTCGTGAACGCACACGAGCGGGCAACCGCGCGCTACGTGAGCGGTGTCGAGCGAGCAATCGCGGCGGTGCTCGCAGGAAAGATGGATCCGTTTCCGCTGCTCACGCACGAGCTGTCGCTCGATTCTTTGGATGACGCGTTCGAGCTGACACGCACGCGGCCGGACGGGTTCATGAAGGCGGTCGTCCGCACGGGTGCGCGCTCGTGAGCGCGCGTCCGAGCGTTCATTCCCCGGTGGCCCGCGCGCCGCGGCTGGGTTTCGTCGGCCTCGGATGGATCGGCCGCAAGCGTCTCGATGCGATTGCGGCGCGCGGAGACGTGCAGGTCGCGGCGCTGTTCGATGCCGATCCGAAGCAGGTGGAGGTATCGAGCGCGGAATATCCCCTGGCCACCGCTCATGAGAGATTCGAAGACGTCGTCGAGCAGGACCTCGACGGCATCGTGATTGCGACACCGAATGCAGCGCATGCGGAGCAGGCGATCGCGTGCCTTGCGCGCGGCATTCCGGTGTTCTGCCAAAAGCCGCTCGCGATCAATACCCGCGACACCGCCCACGTGATCGAAACGGCGCTTGGCGCGAACACGCTGCTCGCGGTGGACTATAGCTACAGGCATGTGCGCGGCATGACTGAGCTCCGCGAACGCATCGTTGCCGGCGAGCTCGGCTCGATCCTCGCGATCGATCTCGAATTCCACAATGCGTATGCGCCCAATAAGCAATGGTGCTTCGATCGTCGGTATTCGGGGGGCGGGTGCCTGCTCGATCTTGGCGTGCACCTCATCGATCTCGCGCTCTGGCTGCAGAATGCACCGGCCATGAAGGTGATCGGCCGTCGGCTTTACGCGCAGGGACGCGTCGCGGGGCGTGACGATCTCGAGGATCTCGCGTTCGTCGAGCTCGCGCGGGAGGGCGGTGGCATCGTGCGGATCGCGTGTTCTTGGAACGCGCAGATCGGTTGCGACGCTGTAATCGGCATGCAGATTCATGGCACGCGCGGCGGCGCAGTGTGGCGCAACATCGACGGATCCTTTCTCGATTTCAAGCTGTGGCTATGCCGCGGCAACGCGCGCGAGCTGCTCGGTACCTCGCTCGACGATTGGGGGACAGGCGCGCTGTCGGCCTGGATCGGCCGTTTGAGAATCGATCCGTCCTTCGATCAACGTGCGCTCGACATCCTCGCCGACGCGAGGCTCATCGACGAGGCGTACGGCGCATGAAGATCCTCATGACCGCAGACGCCGTCGGCGGCGTGTGGACCTATGCGCTCGAGCTCTGCCGCGCGCTATCCGGTCACGACGTGCAAATCGCACTCGCGACAATGGGACCGCCGCCGACGGAGGCTCAGCGCGCGCAAGCGCAAACGATCGCAGACCTCGCGCTGCATGTGTCGAGCTATCGGCTCGAGTGGATGGACGATCCGTGGCGTGACGTGGAGTGCGCGGGGGAGTGGCTCCTTGAGCTTGCGACGAGGGAGCGGGTCGAACTGGTTCATTTGAATGGATTCGCGCACGCCGTTTTGCCGTGGGGGAAACCTGTCGTCGTCGCGGCGCATTCCTGTGTGTATTCGTGGTGGCGCGCCGTGCACGGCGTGCACCCACCTTCGTCCTGGGAGCGCTATCGACGCATGGTGGAATCAGGCCTCGCACATGCAGCCGCGGTCGTGACGCCGACGCACGCATTCATCCGCGAGCTGCGTCAGAGTTACACGTTCGAGGCGCCTGCTCACGTCATCTCGAACGCGCGAGCGCCCGCGTCATTTCTCCGCCAAGGCGATCGACCGAAAGCGCCCTTCATCATGGCGAGCGGCAGATTGTGGGATGAGGCCAAGAACTTGCGCGTGCTCGATGGGCTCGCAGCTCGCATCGAATGGCCGATCCTCGTCGCGGGCGACGTTCGCTCCCCAGACGGCAGAAGCGTTCGAATTGATGCGCTTCAATGCATCGGACGGCGGAGCGAAGCGGGGCACGCGCGCTTGCTTCAGCGTGCCGCGATCTTCGTCCACCCGGCGCGCTACGAGCCGTTCGGGCTCGCCGTGCTCGAAGCGGCGCACGCGGGATGTGCGCTCGTACTCTCCGATATCCCGACGCTGCGCGAGCTCTGGAACGATGCAGCAGCATTCGTGGATGCCGCAGACCCGCATGACATCGAAACGACCTTGTGTCGGTTAGTCGAAGCGCCGAGGGAACGGGCCCGTCTCGGTCAGCTCGCGCGTCAACGCGCAGCGACGCTGTCGGTTTCGAAGATGGGCGAGCAGTACCTCGGCCTATACCGGGAGTTGCTGCACGATTCCACACGAGAGCGCTCGGTCGCATGAAGTTCGTCTTGTTCTATCACTCGCTCGTTTCCGATTGGAATCACGGCAATGCACATTTCCTTCGCGGCGTCGCGAGCGAGCTCGTCGCGCGCGGTCATCGCGTGGATGTCTACGAGCCGGAGAACGGCTGGAGCCGAAACAATCTTCTGAGCGATCAAGGGCGGGGCGCGTGCGAAGACGTCGGGCGCATCTACCCCGAGCTTCACTCGTCGTACTATCGCCTGGACTCGCTCGATCTCGATCGTGCGCTCGACGGTGCGGATGTTGCGATCGTGCACGAGTGGAACGATCCGGAGCTCATTCGGCGCATCGGCGAGTGTGTGCGCTACTCTTCGTGCCGGTCGTTCTTCCACGACACGCATCATCGCAGCGTCACCGAGCCGGGCGCGATGGAGGCGCTCGATCTCAGGCATTACTGCGGCGTGCTTGCGTTTGGCCGGACGATCGCCGATCGGTACCTCGCGAATGGCTGGGCGCAGCGCGCATGGGTGTGGCACGAGGCGGCGGACACGCGCCGGTTTCGCCCGATGCGGACGAACGAGCTCGAGGGCGACCTCGTGTGGATCGGCAACTGGGGCGATGAGGAGCGCAGCGCGGAGCTGCATGAGTTTCTCATCGATCCGGTGCGCGATCTGCGCCTCAAGGCAAAAATCCACGGCGTTCGCTATCCGTCGCTTGCGCTCGAGGCGCTCGCGAGCGCCGGCATCGACTACGGCGGCTGGATCGCGAACTACCGCGTGCCGGAAATATTCGCGCGCCATCGCATGACGGTGCACGTGCCGCGGCGGACTTACGCCGACACGCTCGTCGGCGTGCCGACGATTCGCATGTTCGAGGCCTTGGCGTGCGGCATTCCACTCGTGTCCGCGCCCTGGCATGACAGCGAGAAACTGTTTCGCCCCGGCGTCGACTACCTCGTTGCGAAGGACGGCCGGCAGATGCGTGAGTGCATGCGCGCCATTCTCTCGGATCGAGCGCTTGCCGCGAGTCTTGCAAAGCAGGGCCTCGAGACGATCGCCGCGCGTCACACATGTAAGCACCGTGTCGATGAGCTCTTCGACGTTCTCGCGGGGCTCGATCGCGTCACGAGGTTAGAGGCAGCTCCCTCGCTGGTTTCCCTTTCCCCCCTCGTACGGGGCAGGGTGGGTGAGGGAACGGCATGAATCGCGCCAAACCCACGCTGGCTATGTTCGGCTCGAGCCTCGTCTCCGCCTACTGGAATGGGGCGGCGACCTACTACCGCGGGATCTTGCACGCGCTCCATGAGTGCGGTGTCGAGATCGTGTTCTACGAGCCGGATGCCTATCAGCGTCAGCAGCACCGCGACATGGACGATCCCGACTGGGCTCGCGTCGTTGTCTATCCTGCGACGGACGACGGCGTTCAACAGGCGTTGGATGACGCGCAATCCGCGGACATTCTCGTGAAGGCGAGCGGTGTCGGCGTCTACGACGAACGCTTGGAAGCGGAAATTCCGCGCCTCGCGCGCGCAGGCAACATGACGGTGTTCTGGGATGTCGATGCGCCCGCGACGCTCGAGCGCATGCGTACGAACGAAAGCGATGCCTTCCGTGCGCAAGTCGGACGCTACGATCTCGTCTTGACGTACGGCGGCGGCCCGCCAGTCGTGAGCGAGTATGAGCAACTGGGCGCGCGCGAATGCGTTCCGATCTACAACGCGCTCGATCCCGCCACTCACTATCCGGTGCGGCACGATGCGCGGTTTGCGGGCGAGTTGGCTTTCCTCGGCAATCGACTGCCGGATCGTGAGGCGCGCGTGCGCGAATTCTTCCTCGAGCCCGCGCGCCGCCTCGAGGATTGCACGTTCGTGCTCGGCGGCAGCGGATGGGGCGAGGGAATCGTACTGCCGTCGAATGTTCGCTATGTGGGCCACGTGTACACGCGCGATCACAATGCGTTCAACTGCTCGCCGCGCATGGTCATCAACATCAATCGGGACAGCATGGCGAGGACCGGTTTCTCGCCGCCGACGCGTGTCTTCGAGGCGGCCGGCGCGGCTGCTTGCTTGATCTGCGACGCATGGGACGGCATCGAAGCGTTCTTGGAGCCGGGGCGTGAAGTGCTGTGTGCCGAGTCCGGAGCCGATGTGACGTCGATTCTGGAGGCCACCGGTCCGGACGCCGCGCGGAGGATCGGTGAAGCGGCGCGCGCGCGGATTCTCGCCGAGCACACGTACGCGCACCGAGCAGCGCTCTTGTATCGCCTACTCCAGACCGGTCTCTCGGGAGCCAAGGCTTTCTTCACGGAGCGAGGAAACGTCGGGTCGAACCTCCCTTCCTCCGTGGAGCAGCGGAGCGTTAGTGAGGGGCAGCGGACTCATCCCTCATGAACATCGTCTTCATCGGGCTCGCAATCACATCGTCGTGGGGCAACGGCCATGCGACGACGTACCGCTCGCTCATCAAAGGCCTGCATCGACAGGGCCATCGCGTGCTGTTTCTGGAGCAGGATCAGCCCTGGTACGCAGCGAATCGGGACGCGCCGCGGCTGCCCTATTGCGAGACGAAGCTGTATGAAAGCGTCGAGGATCTGAAGGTGAGGTTCGCCGCGCGGATCAGGTGCGCCGATGCGGTCATCGTCGGCTCCTACGTGCGTAGTGGGGCCTCCGTCATCGATTGGGTGCTGAGCGAGGCGCGGGGAGTGCGTGCGTTCTACGACATCGATACGCCCGTCACGCTCGCATGCCTGTGCAGCGACGCGTGCGAGTATCTGCGCGCGCATCAGATCGAAGCATTCGATCTGATGCTGAGCTTCACGGGCGGGCCGACGCTCGAGCGGCTCGAGAGCGCTTACGGGGCGAAGCGAGCAGCGCCGCTTTATTGCAGCGTCGACGTCGACGAGTATTACCCGCGCGAACGCCGAAAAGACATCGACCTGGGCTACATGGGAACGTATAGCGCGGATCGACAACCGGGTGTCGAAACATTGCTCAACGAGCCCGCGCGACGTTTGCCCGAGTGCAGCTTCATGGTCGTGGGTGCGCAGTATCCGAAAGCGCTGACGTGGCCCGCGAACGTCCGTCGGGCGGATCATCTCCCGCCCGCCGAGCATGCCGATTTCTACAGCCGGCAAAGGTGGACGTTGAATATCACGCGCGCCGACATGCGCGCGGCCGGTCATGCGCCGAGCGTACGCCTGTTCGAAGCAGCGGCTTGCGGCACGCCGATCGTATCCGACGCGTGGCCCGGCATCGAGGACGTGCTCGAGCCCGGCACGGAGGTGACGATCGCGCGCACGGCCGAGGAGGTTGTCGACGTGCTGCGCGAGATCGATGCCGCCGAAGCGCAGCGAATCGCGCGCGCAGCGCGCGCGCGAGTGCTGTCGGCCCACAGCAGCGAACGCCGCGCCGAAGAACTGATCGCGTATCTGCACGACGCATATCGCGTCGCCGCGACTGGGCGTGCTCCGGCGCTCAAGGTCGCGACGCTCTAGCGAGCTTGCGAAGGAGTCCTGATGTCGACGAACACCAGCAATATTCGATCCGGCGATATTCGGCGCGAGATCGAAGCGTTAGGACCTTGGTTCCACAACCTGCACCTGCCGGACGGCGTGCAGACTGCGCCGGGCCACGAATACGGGGATTTCCCGCGCTTCAAGTGGGAGCATCTCGCGGCGGCGGTGCCGGAAGATCTGTCGGGGTGGTCCGTGCTGGACGTCGGCTGCAACGCAGGCTTCTACAGCATCGAGCTCGCGCGGCGCGGCGCGAACGTGCTCGGCATCGATGTCGAACCGCTTTATCTGCGTCAAGCACAGTGGGCGGCCGAGCGCTGCGGGCTTACGGATCGACTGCAGTTCGTGGAAGGACAGGTCTATCAACTCATGCGCGAGCGTCGCGAGTTCGATCTCGTGTGGTTCACGGGCGTCTTTTATCATTTGAAATACGCCACGCTCGCGCTGGATCTCGTGCGCCGTTTGACGAAACGGCTGATGATGTTCCAGACGATGACGATGCCGGGCGAGGACGTGCTCGATGCGCCCGAGGATCTGCCGCTCGATGGGCGCACGAAATTCCTCGATCCAGGCTGGCCGAAGATGGCCTTCATCGAGCACCGGGTCGCAGGCGATGCGACGAATTGGTGGGCGCCGACGCATGCCTGTGTCGAAGCGCTGCTGCGCGCGGCGAACTTCGAGGTAATCGATCGGCCGGAGCACGAATTCTATCTATGTAAACCCATCCCGGGCGACACGCCGGCGGACCTCGATCGCATTCTCGAGATTCTCGGCGAGGCAGGCCGATCGCTCGGCGGCGTGTGCAGTCCTTGAGCGGGAGATGAATTTCGCCAAGCTCGCCAAGCCTCGCTAAGGCAGTATGGGTCAGATGGATTTACGACTCGGCGCACTCAGCTGAAGTGGCTGATCTTAGCTATTGAAGATGTTTCTCGCGGCGGCGCGGCGGCGCGGCGGAAAAGAATGCGATTCTCTACTTTCGCTCTTCTTTCGCCGCGCCGCCGCGAGACATTCCTTTTTGTCTCCGACCTGGCAGGCCGTTTCAGTGCTGGTATTTACCGTTCGTCCTCGTCGTCGCGCAGGTCCTCGTCTTCCTCGAGTGCGTCCTCTTCGTCGATTTCCTCCGCTTCCTCTTGTGTCGCGCTCAGGCGGGATGAGCCATCGCCCTCGCTGGCGCGCATCGCGCTCGCGTCTTCTTCGGTGTCTTGCGTATCGACAGTCTCGCGGCTCACGAACTTGTTGAAACGGCTCTTGCGCCCCGAGGCGGTTTTCTCCTGATACAGAAACGCAAGCTCGTTCTCATCGAAGGTCTCGAAGAACTCGTCCCAGCTCACTTCCTCGAGCGTGTCCTCGGGCTTGTTGAAATCGATCCGGAGCAGTCCTGCTTTGCCGCTCCGGCTGCTCTCCGTCGCCTTGACGACCGATGGGTGTCCGTTTCTCGCTTCGATCCAACGGCGAATGGTTTGGTGATCTGTCGTAGCGATTGCGCGTGGCATATGTCCTCCTTCTCCGACGCCGTGGCCGGAGCAAGTCGATCAGGATTAGATTGTTCGAGCTCCCGATGCGTTCAGGCTGACGACGGAAGCTGGCAAAAGCAGCAAGCGTGCGCTCGAGCCCGCAGGTGCGGCCTCGCTCGACGGCTGACCTTCCTGCGTGTGGGGGAGCAAGTTGCATGCCACGCTTTGGCCGGACGCCGCGACTCGCTTCGTCCGCTCGTGACAGTCGGCGCTGCGCGGATCTGCACGCGGATTTGCAAGATGTGAAGAAAGCGCCTCGGATGGCCGGCGGACCTGCAAGTCGGGCAGGGCAGTTGCCCGACAGTCGTCCGCGCACTTCGGATAGTAGCTATACGGATGCCGCGCGTTTCGCTTAGCATGCGCGCTGCGGCCCGTGAAGGCGTCAAGAAGAAGAGGACAGAACAGATGAGCGGCCCTCCGTACTACACTCCCGTCAAAATCGTAGGCTACGTGGTCCTCGTGCTGATGGCGGTCGCAATCGTTTACGCGGGCTACATCACCCTGACGCATTGGTCAGGCATCGGCGTCTGAAGCTCGAGGGCGGGTTGCGATGAATAAGAGACAAAGCCGAATATTCGCCATCGCCTGTACTGCCATCACCGCGGTCGTATTTTTGGGCATGACGGTGGAGAGTCACCGGCAGTTCGGCGAGCTCACGAATGCGGAAAACATTACGCCCGCGGTCATCGCCGGGCAGGACGTGTGGCACGCCAATAATTGCATCAACTGCCACACGTTGTTCGGCGAGGGGGCGTACTACGCGCCCGATCTCACGAAGATCACTCAGTTGCGGGGCGAGCAGTATCTGCACGCCTATATGAAAGATCCCTCTCGTTTCTACGACGAGCAGGTGCACCGAAGATTGATGCCGAAGCAAGACTTGAGCGATGAGGACATCACGAATCTCATCGCGTTTCTCGACTGGGTCAGCAAGGTCGACAATCAGGGATGGCCGCCGCGGCCGATTCTCGTGACCGGTGCATCGATCCCAGGCACCGATCTCACAGCGGCGCAACAGGCCCACACGGCACAAACCGAATCTGCGGGCTTGCCGCCCGGCGCTCGACCCGTGACCAGTGCGAACGATCCAGTCGCGCTCGGCCAGGCCTTGTTCAGGAGCGTCGCGCCGGCATGCAATGCCTGTCACTCCATCGCACCCGGTGTGAACATGGCGGGTCCGAGCTTGGCCGGCGTCGGCACGCGCGCGAAGGCGCTCATCGAATCTGATGCGTACCAGGGCTCCGCGACGGACGTTGAAGGCTACATTCGCGAATCGATCCTGACGCCCAACGCCCACATCGTGCCGGGACCGATGTATTCCGCGAACGGACAGTCGTTCATGCCGAACACCTACCACGAGGCTTTGACGTCAGAGCAGGTCGATCAGTTGGTCGCGTATCTTGCGACCCTGCGATGAGATCGAAGCAGTCGCTGGGCTCTTTGAGACGGAGAATAAAATGAGATATC
The DNA here is from genome assembly GCA_040255535.1 of Lysobacterales bacterium. Classification (GTDB taxonomy): domain Bacteria; phylum Pseudomonadota; class Gammaproteobacteria; order Steroidobacterales; family Steroidobacteraceae; genus Steroidobacter. Next base: position 23,264 of record JBDZVE010000031.1, read on the forward strand.
GCTCGCAGGCCGTCGCCTATTGGTATTTCGCCGTCGCGATGGTGCTGTTCGGTTTGCAGCTCGTCTTCGGACTGCTCTCGGCCGCCAAGTACCTCGGACCGGATCCGCTCCTCTACATCCTTCCGTTCGATGTCACGAAGGTCATCCACACGAATCTGCTCATCGTGTGGGTGCTGACCGGCTTCATGGGCGCGACTTATTGGCTCGTGCCCGATGAGTCTCG
>JBDZVE010000031.1:23586-29047 GCA_040255535.1 Lysobacterales bacterium
CCGGCGCTGCTGCATTACGAGAACTACACGGTCTCGATTTTTTATCGCTGGTGGACGATCCATCTGTGGGTCGAAGGCGTTTGGGAGATGATCCAAGCGTCGTTCCTCGCGTACTTGCTCATTCGGTTGTCCGGCGCCGACCGCGAAGTGATGGAGAAATGGCTGTACGTCATCGTCGGACTCGTGTTCTTCGCCGGCATCATCGGCACGGCGCATCACTACTATTGGGTCGGTGTCCCCTCATTTTGGCTGCCGATCGGCGGATTCTTCAGCGCGTTGGAGCCGGTCGCGCTCGTCGGCATGGCGGTCTACGCCTACTCCGCGTTTCGGCGCTCGGGCATGGCGCACCCGAACGCGCTTGCCTTGCACTGGACACTGGGCAGCGCGGTGTTCACGTTGTTCGGGGCCGGATTGCTCGGACTTGCACACACGTGGCCGTCCGTGAACAAATGGACGCACGGCACGCTGATCACGGCGATGCACGGTCATGCGGCTTTCTATGGTGCGTACGCGATGATCGTCCTCGCGATGATCAGCTACGCGTTGCCCTCCATGACGTCGAACGGCCGGAAGTACGGGAGCGCGATCGGCTATTGGGCATTCTGGTTGCAGCTCGCGGGCATGTTTGGCATGACGATATCGTTTGCCACTGCAGGCATCGGTCAGGTGTATCTCGAGCGTATTCTGGGGCTCGGCTATCTCGATACGCAGCTCAAGATCCAGGTGCACTTCCTAATGCTGATCCTGACCGCAGCCATTTTCACCGTTGGAGTGGCGCTGTTCATTTACGAGTTCTTCCGCTACGCACCGAAGTTCGAGGTCGTGAGCGACGAAGATCCGAACCGGCGTATCGACGTCCCTGCGACGCCGAGTACGGAGCGCTACGCGTGAGGGAACGATGAGTGCGCGGCCGGACCGATTCAGCTCGTTCCGAGCGGCGCCGGAGACGGAGCCTTACTACCTACCGCACGGAGATGAGGTCGCACTCTTCGAGCGCTGCCATGCGCGTCATCTCGGCGTCATGCTCAAGGGTCCGACGGGTTGCGGCAAGACCCGTTTCGTCGAGCACATGGCGTGGCGATTGGGGCGGCCGCTCGTCACGATCTCGTGTCATGACGACTTGGCCGCAAGCGATCTGATCGGCCGCTTCTTGATTCGACACGACGGAACCGTGTGGCAGGACGGCCCCTTGACGCGCGCGGTGCGCGAGGGCGCGATCTGTTATCTCGACGAAGTCGTCGAGGCGCGTCAAGACACGGTCGTCGTGTTGCATCCGCTGACGGATCACCGGCGCATTCTCCCGATCGACAAGACCGGCGAGACGATCGAAGCGGCGCCGGGCTTTCAGCTCGTTATCTCGTACAACCCGGGCTATCAACGCATGCTCAAGGATTTGAAGCCGAGCACGCGCCAACGCTTCGTCGCGATCGAATTCGACTTCCCGAGTGCCGAACGGGAAATCCGTATCGTCGTGCGCGAGAGCGGGACGGATGAAGCAACCGCGCACACGCTCGTCACGCTGGCGCAACGCCTGCGCGCCTTGCGCGATCGCGGTCTCGCGGAGGAACCGAGCACGCGTCTGCTCGTGGCTGCCGCATCGCTCATCGAAAGCGGCATTTCGTTCAAAGATGCCTGCCGCGCGGCGATCGTCTCGCCGCTCTCCGACGATCTGACGCTCGTCGCGGCCATGAGCGATCTCATCGACGCCAGCATCGTCTGAGCCTTCTCTGGCTGTGGCCTGTAGCCGCTGCCCTCAACGAGGAGCATTCATTGGCTGAAGCGGAAGATGTGCTTGTCGACGTCGCGCGACACGCGACGGCATTCGCGCAGCGGCTGTGGCTGCGGCACAGTGCGGCATCGCGCCCCGATGCAATCTCGCTCATCGGTGTCGCAGAGCGTCTGAATCTCCTCATCGCCGCGGTCTTCGGCGTGACGATGCCGCTCAAAGTGGCGCAGCTTCCACCGCCGATCACATTTCTGACGCGGATTTTTCGCCGCGAGACTCTGCCGAGGAACCTCGATTCGATTCCGGCGACAGACGACGCGGCGATTTGGTTGCCCAGTCGATTGGATGCGTCAGGCGGCCTTCGCGACTACCGCTGCATGGCCTTGCTGCAAGCGGTTCGTGCAGCGCGCGGGAGTGCCGCGCACGCAGGCGCTGCGGCCGAAGAAGAAGTGGCCGATCTTTACTTGCTCTTGGAAGCTTCGAGCGCCGAATCGACGTTGTCGAAGGTGCTGCCTGGGATGAGAGCGGAGTTGGAGCGCTTTCGTCTCGAGGCGCTCGCGAAGCGGCCGCCAGTCGATGCGTTTCCTCCGTCTCGGACAACACTGGAACGTTTTGCTCGGGAAGTCATGCGCGACCCGTTCGCGTGGTCGACCGCATCGCCGCGAGGTTCGATCGAGCGAGCGATTGAGCTGAGGCAGGAGCTGCGCTTGTCGCGTGCAGCTGGAGCTTCGCAAGCGCGACGGCTTGCGCGAATACCGTCTCTCTACTTGGATCGCTGGATTGGAGAATTCAGAGCAAGCGAAGGCGGATCGGAAATGCAGTCCGAGATGCAGCATGCGTTGTCCGATCCGCTGGAACGACCTGCGCGCTCGGCACGCTTGCCGCGCCGTCCGGAGATCCGCGAAGCGGAGGACGACGAAGACGACTCGCAGATGGGCGCGTGGATGGTCCAAACGGCGCAACCGCAGGAGCAGGCTGAAGATCCGATGGGCATGCAGCGTCCGGCGGATCGAGACGATCAAACGCCCGCCGAAGAGCTTGCCGACTCGCTATCCGAGCTGGCGCAAGCGCGGCTCGTCAGATCTCCGGAGCCGGCCAAAGAAGTTCTCTTGTCGGATGACGCGCCGCCCCGCGCATCGAATCCCGCCGTTCAGCGAGACAGCCTCGATAGTGCGACGCTCTCCTATCCGGAGTGGGACTGGCGAGCGCGTGCATATCGCACACCCGGCGCGACGGTTCATCTTCTCGCCTCGGAGGAGGGTCCGCTCTCCTGGGTCGAGCAAACGCTGCGTGCCCAACGCACGCTGTGCGATTCCATTCGGCGGCACTTCGAGCAATTGCGTGCGCATCGACAGCGCCAGCATCGCCAACTGGAAGGCGAGGAAATCGACCTGCAGGCGTACGTCGATGCGCGCACGGACTTTCGTGCGGGCCGATCGATGTCGCAGGCGCTCTATCAGACATCGCGCGCCGTCCGCCGCGATCTCGCGGTGACGCTGCTCGTCGATGTGAGCGGCTCGACCGATGCGTGGGTGAACGCGCATCGACGGATCGTCGATGTCGAACGCGAAGCGCTGCTGTTCGTGTGCATTGCACTCGAAGGTTTGCGCGAATCGTATAATGTGCTTGCGTTCTCGGGCGTCGGTCCGAAGGGGGTCACCGTCCGTGCGGTCAAGCGTTTCGATGAGCCGTACGGCGAGACGATCGCGAAGCGCATCGCGGCGCTCGAGCCCGAGCGCTACACGCGTCTCGGCGCGGCGCTTCGCCATGCGAGCGCGCTGCTGATGCACCAGCCTGCACGACATCGACTCTTGATTCTTCTTTCGGACGGCAAGCCGAACGACGAGGATGAGTACGACGGACGCTACGGCGTCGAGGATGCGCGGCAAGCCGTCGTTGAAGCGCGTTTGCAAGGCATCAACTGCTTCTGCTTGACCGTCGACCGCCACGCCGCTTCTTACCTCCCGCATGTATTCGGCGCGCGTCAATATGCGCTGCTGCAGAAGCCGGAGCTGCTCTCACGCGTACTGCTCGATTGGCTGCGAAGGTTGATCGGAGCGCAGTAGCGAAGCCGCACGCAACATGCAGTCGTGAGCCCGTGACCGAATTCGCACCGCACGATGCGTAAATCGTGCGCACCGCACAGAAGGCTTAAGCGCCGGAAAAGTGTGACTTGCTTCGCGTCCGAGATTCAGCATTTGGCTTATGTAAGTGCTGACGCGGCAGCCCAATACTGGGACCCGACGAAGCGATGCGTTGAAGCATCTGGAGCGTGTGATATGAACCGATACCCGACTTCCCAGTTGATGACGGTCGAAGAGGCACAGCGCTTGTCGGATCTCGAAACGAGCCACGCCGAGAACGAAAAGCGCCGCCGCATGTGGGCGTCCCACAGCGTTGAAGCGATGATGTCGCAGACCGTGAGCGAAGAGACGCTCGATAAGATGGAATCCCTTCGCACGCGCTGATCCCTGAGCGCGAGCCATGTAGGTCGGCCGGCCAATGTTCCGACAAGGCCGGCACTTCCTACGTCCCTGTAGGTCCGTCCTTGTCGGAATTTATTCCGACCCTTTTCTTGTTCTCGGTCGGATTGAAATCCGACCTACATGACGCAGGAAGCGCGGCGTCCGTCGCGCACGCATTTCTGCGAGACGGCTCGGATCACTCCGCTGCGGCATGTCCTCCATGCGGACGGCGAGTGAGCCATACGAACGCGATGAATGCGAACGTGAGATAGCCGGAGATCCAAAAATAGTCGATCGCGGACAAGAAGTAGGCTTGGGTGTCGAGCATGTGCGTGAGCGCGCCGAGACTTTGCAGCTTGCTCAAGCCCTGGTCCTGCAGCGTCCCGAGCGCGTGCTGCATGCGCGGATCCCACGCCGTGGTCGCTTCCGCGAGGTGCGAGCGATGGACTGCCGCATGACGATCCCAGAACGTCGTGACGATCGATGCCGAGAACGAACCTGCCGTGATGCGCACGAAGTTCGACAGCGCCGAAGCGGCCGGAATGTCCGGCGGCGGAACGCCTTCGAACATGATGTTGATCATCGCGACGAAGAACACGCACATGCCGACGCCTTGAATCAACCCGGGCAGCACGAACCAGAGGAAGCTCGCGTCCGGCGTCATCGCGGCACGCATCAGGTAGGAGGCGCCGAAGGAGACAAAGCCGATCGTCGCAAGCGTGCGCGCATCGACGCGTCCGAAGTGCTTGCCGAAGATGGCTGCGAGAAGCACCGCAACGACGCCGCTCGGTGCCGCAACCAAGCCGGCCCACGTTGCCGTGTAGCTGAACCAGTTCTGTAGCCACAGCGGCAAGATCAACACCGCGCCGAAGAAGATGCCGTAACCGACCGTATAGGGAATGAGCCCGAGCGTGAAGTTGCGCTTACGAAACAGCGACAGATCCACGATCGGATGCTTCTCGCCGAGCTCCCAAATGATGAAGCTGACGAAGCCGATGATGGCGATCACCGCTTCGGTGACGATCAGCGACGAGGCGAACCAATCCCTATCCTTTCCGGTATCGAGCATGAGCTGCAGCGCGCCAACCCATACGACGAGGAGCACGAAGCCGACGACGTCGACGGGCAGCTTGGCCGTCGGTGTCTCGCGATGGCGCAGCCCGGATGCGCACACATACGCACAGAAGGCGCCGATCGGAACGTTGATGAAGAAGATCCACGGCCAAGAGTAATTATCGGAGATCCAGCCGCCGAGGATCGGCCCGCAGAT
>JBDZVE010000031.1:29147-32163 GCA_040255535.1 Lysobacterales bacterium
ACCTTGATCCAATTGCCGCTCGCGTTCTGCGCCGGCAGCAAGGCGAACGCGCTGCCGCTGCCAGCCCCTAATCCGGCGACACGGCCGTGGTACACGACCTCATCGCCGTAGAAGTCTGAATGAAGCTCGACCGGCTGCCCGATGCGCACGTTCGAGAGCTGCACTTCCTTGAAATTCGCATCCACCCACGCCGAATCGAGCGGCACGACGGCCATCAGCGGCGCGCCGGGCGCGATGCGCGCGCCGATCTGTACGCCTCGGCGAGCGACCGTGCCGCTGACGGGTGCGTAGATCCGCGTGCGCTCGAGTGCGAGCTCCGCATCGCGGACCCGAGCTGCGGCGGCAAGTACTTGCGGATGCGTCGGAATATCGGTTCCTTCGATCTGCACGACGACCGCATGCAGCGACTCGCGCGTCACGTTCAAGGCTGCTTCGAGTTGCGCAACTTGATCGCGCGCATGCTGCAGATCCTCCGCAGAGACGCCGCCGTCGCTCGCCACTTGCTGGCGGCGCGCCAGGTCGGCGCGGGCCGCCGCGAGCGAAACCTTGCGCTCTCGAAGCTGTGCACGCAGCCCTTCGGCTTGCGAGAACAGGCCGCGTACCTCACGCACGGTCCGCGCCAGCTCGGCCTCGGCCTCGGCCATTGCGACTTCGGCGTCGGAGGGGTCGATTTCGACGAGGAGTTGTCCGCGCTCGACATACTGCGTGTCATCGACATGGACCGCGCGCACCTTGCCTGGGATCTCGCTCGTGATCTGCACGAGATCGGCGGCGACATAGGCATCTTCGGTGCTCTCGTAGAAGCGCCCGTGCAGCAGCCAATAGGCGCCATACGAGGCGAACACCAAGCAGGCGAGCGAGGCGAACGCGATGAGGCGCACGCGGCGCTTGGAGGTCATGGGAGTCGTCTGGTCTGAGCTGTCCATGTGAAACTCTTGGCAGAATGAAGTTTGCTGCGGGACTGCAGGAAGAAGGAATCCGGCGCCGACTACACGTGCGCCGAAGGATCGAAGCTGCCGCCCACCATGAGGCGCAGCGAAATGCGAGCGAGCGCGAGGTTCGTGCTCGCGTTGACCAGCTCGCGTCGGGCATTCAGTACTTGCTCTTCGGCATTGAGCACTCGGAGCTGATTGGCGAGACCCGCGCCGTAGAGCTTGCGCGCGATCTCGTAGGCCGAGCTCGATGCGTCGACCGCCTGCTCGAGTGCGGCGATCTGTTGGGCGAGCGAGGCATTCAGCGTGAGCTGATCGGCCGTTTCGCGAACCGCGGCGAGCACGGTCGAGTTATAGGCAGCGACGGCCGAATCGAGCTGCGCGGTCGCACCGCTATATCCGGCTCGCAGCCGCTGCGCGTCGAAGATCGGCAGATGAATTGCCGGACCTACGCCATACGTGCGACTGCCGCTTTGAACGATCTGATCGAGCCCGATCGCCTGCATTCCGACGAATGCGTTGAGATTGATCTCGGGATAGAACGCGGCGCGTGCGGCTACGCGTGCTGATGCGGCCGCTTCAATGCGTGCTCGCGCTGCGAGAATGTCGGGCCGGCGCCCGAGCAGATCGAGCGGCAGCTCCTCGGGGAGCTCGATCGCGGCATCGAGCTTGAGACGAGGGCGCTCGATTTGCGCATAGCGATCCGCGCCGTAGCCGGCGAGCGCGGCGACTCGATGGATTGCAAGATCACGCTCGCTTTGTGCTTGCAATACGCCGGCACGTGCCTGTGCGAGGCTCGCCTCGGCGGTTTTGAGCTCAACCTCTCGATCCAAACCGGCGCTCACGCGCCCCTGCGTGAGACGGAGCAGCTCTGCATTCTCATCGAGCAGTCGCTGCGCGATATCGAGCAGCTCCCACTTACGATGCAGATCGAGATAAGCCTGTGTGATGGCGCCGGTCAGCGCTAGTCGCGCCGCTTCGACCTCGAGTCGGCTCGCGAGCACGCCCGAGGTCGCCTCGTCGATCAATGCTTGCTGGCGCCCCCAGAAATCCAAGGTCCAACCGAGGTTCGCAGTCACCTGGCCGAGCCACTGGTGACTTCCGGCATACGGCGGCGGAATGTAGAAGTTCTCCGAAAAGCGCTGCCATGTTTCGTCGGCGTTGATCGAATAGCTCGGACCCTTGGCGGCGTTCGCAGCCTGAGCCTGGGCCCGGGCGGTGCGCACGCGTGCAAGGGCTTGCGCCAGGGTCGGGCTGTCGCGCAAGGCATCGTCAATCAGCTTCGAGAGCTGCGGATCGCCGAGCGCCTCCCACCAGTGCTCATCCGCAACTTGGATGGTGGGCCCGTCAAGCCCGAGCGCTTCGCTTGCAAGAGGCGTCTCGCGGGGTACTTCCGTTTGAGGCGTCACGCATCCGACGAAGAGCAGCGTGGCTGCAGCAATAAGTGCGTATTTCATGGGCGCGCTTCCGATGCTTTGGCGTGCGTGAGGTTGCCGATGAGCTTGTTCAGAAGGCGGCAGAGCTCGTGAAATTCCGCCTTGGTGAAATCGCCGAGTGCCTGATTCAGTCGATCGACCACGAGCGGCAGCAGCTCCATCGCGAGCTTGCGCCCGCTCGAGGTGACCGCCAGCCGAACGACGCGACGATCGTCCGCGCTTCGCTCGCGCTCGATCAAACCGCGCTCTTCGAGTTGATCCAGCAGGCGAGTGAAGGCGCCGGTGTCGTGGCGCAGCGTCCGACAGAGCTCGCTGGCATTGAGTCCCGAGCCCTCGCGCAGCTTCATCAACACGAGCCACTGCATGAAGCTGATCTCGCGATTCGCGAACGCCTGCGTCGCACGCTCGAGCAACAACGTATGTGCGAGCTTGATCAGGTAGCCGATGCTCGCCCCCGTCGTGAAATTCTTGACATCGTAGTGCTTGGCCATATCTCTGCCTAGGCAGTAATTGCGTCGGCAGAGGATGCTCCGGCAGAGATAGCCTGTCAATGCGCCGGATTCAGAACTGGACGCTCGCGACCCCCAAGGTGCCACTTTGGCGCCAGATCTCTACGGTGCCCGCCCAGCGCCCGCCGGCCCGGTGCCG
>JBDZVE010000031.1:32263-35008 GCA_040255535.1 Lysobacterales bacterium
GGTGCCGGACTTGGATTGTTGGACTTTGTCGCTATGCCGGGCTGCGAGCTTACAAAGGGTCGACGGATCACGGTTTAGGAAGGTTGCGACTTCCGTAAGTGTGGCGACGCGCAGATCGATCGCTTGCCTGAGTATGTCCACGCGTACCGGAGTGAGCACGCGCTTTGCGGAGCGCGATCTAACGACTAGTGTCGTGACCTGATGTTGAGAGCAGATGCGATCGACAAGCTGCTCGAGTGTGAGTGGGCTCCGCGGCTTGTAGGGTACGAAGGGGATGCTGTTGATGAAGCGATCGGAGCCGAGCACGCGTCGATCCTTCGGGTGGGACTCCTCCTCGAGCCTGTCGTCGGTAGCGGGAAGATTGAGGAAGCCGGCGTAGGCGGCGCGTGCCTCGAGAAGCTCCTTCGAGAAAAGTGCAAGTCCGAAATCGGTTGTAAGCCACGGAAGCGTTTCCTCGCCGAGATAGGCTCGATGTGACGACCATGGGAAGTCGGCTGGGTTGCTCACGATGCGAGCTTTCACGGGATTCAGATGGATGTAGCGAAGCAACGTCAAAAAGTACTCGTCGACATCGATGAGCTTGGCTCTGTAGCGTCGCTCGAAGAGGTGACCTGTCGTGTTCAAACGTTTGTGGCGGTAGCGCGAGTAGCGCATCGCGATCCGCTGCATGATCTTGCCAAGCGGCTGGTCCGATATCTGAATGAGCGCATGCAGATGATTGGACATCCAGCAGAATGCGTGGATCCTGCTGCCGAATCGGTCTAGCACATCCGAGACGATTCCGTTCAAGACCTGGCGATCCTGCCTACTGCCGAACAGGGGTTCGAGGTGATTGCCGCGCAGAATGACGTGATAGCAACCGCCAGGAACATGCAGGCGAGGAGGTCTGGGCATTCCTTTGCCACTCCAGTCAGTACGATCGTGAGCCGGCGCATCGTAGCGCGGCCCTCGCGTGGTCTTACGCGGCTAATTGCCGCGAATTGCTGAGTAATTCAAGTGCTAGGCCCGCATTGCCCAACATAAGTGCCTCGAAGGGCCAGCGTACCAACAGCCTCGCTCGCGCTGCGCCGACCGATCGGTGCCGGACTTTGACTATTGGACGTTAGAGGGCTTGATCAGTTGCTGCTCGGGACGCGATCCATCCCATACCATTCAACTGCGAAGAAGACGTCTCCAAAAATCCAAAAATCCAAGTCCGGCACCGACGTGGTGCGGCGGAAATGCATAACGTGAATCGCACGCGTCGCAACGCAAAGAGCATGGGTAGCACTCGCGGTTGAACCGCGGACGTCGCAGCCCAGCAATGACAGCACTCTAAATCAAACGCGACGGATAGATTGCGCGCAGCCAGCTCTCTGCTCGCACGCAATCTCCACCTATCGACGCATATCGCGGCTGGCCCCTGTTATCCGTATTTCGTCGCAGCGATGTCGCGTCCGCACGCACGCGTGGGCACATTCGATGCCGCTTCATATGAATCGGCAAGACAAACGGGTGCCCCATGAACGTCACTACTGCCTCCCTCGAATCACACCGGACTCGAGCGATACACAACGCACTCGATTACTCCGTCAAGTTCTGGTTCATGGCGATGGTAGTCGGGCAGGTCGCCTTTGTTTACTACATCGTCGCCTTCTACGGAGGTGCGCTCGCGCATGGCACCCCTGAGGCATGGAACAAGGTGCTGCCGCATGGATACGTAGCGGGCGATGTCACCGGCAATCTCGCACTGGGCGCGCATCTGCTCGTAGCTGCGATCGTCACGCTCAGTGGCCTGCTGCAAGTGGTCCCGAAGATCCGCAGTGCGGCGCCGACATTTCACCGCTGGAACGGTCGCGTTTATGTCAGTGCCGCGATCATCGCGAGTTTGACAGGCATTTTCTTCGGTTGGTCGCGCGGAACAGCAGGCGGTGCCGGGCAGGGCGTCGGTATAACGATCAACGGATTGCTCATTATGCTGTGCGCGGTGCAGGCGTGGCGATACGCACGTGCCCGCGATTTTGCCACCCACCGGCGCTGGGCGTTGAGATTGTTCTTGGTCGCAAGCGGCGTGTGGTTCTTCCGCGTGGGCCTAATGATGTGGTTGATCGTGAATCACGGCCAACCAGTGGGCTTCGATGCGCAGACGTTCACGGGTCCCGCCCTGATCATTCTCGGCGTCGCGGATTACTTGCTGCCCCTGGCGCTTCTTGAGATCTATATGCGCGCGAAAAGCGGTGGAAACTCCTGGGCACGGCTGGGCACCGCTTCACTGATGTTCAGTGCCACCCTCCTAATGTGCGTGGGAATTTTCGGAGCGATCATGGGGCTTTGGCTGCCGAGGTTGGCATCTCTGGTTACAGAGGTTGGGACGTACGCATAGCCCTGGCACGCAGCAACTGCCGTACACCGGAAGGAATTTTGTGAGCTGTTGCTGCAGATTCGACTGCTAGATCAGCGCCTGGGAAATCCGGCAACGCGTGACCGCATTGGCCTCGCAGGGTCCGGCGGACCAAGGTGCGTGCGAACTTTCGGGGATCTACCCAAATGATCGTCCCGTGTTGCCGGCGAGTCACCAAAGATCCAAAAGGATCCAAAGATCCAAGTCCGGCACCGAGGTGCTCAGGATCGGTCGGTGCCGGACTTTGACTATTGGACGTTGGAAAGGCTTGGTCAGTCGCTCCTCGGATTGCGATTCGTCCTATACCTACTTAACTGCGAAGGAAGACGTCACCTAAAGATCCAAAGATTCAAGTCCGGCACCGA
>JBDZVE010000031.1:35108-38410 GCA_040255535.1 Lysobacterales bacterium
AACTGCGAAGGAAGACGTCACCTAAAGATCCAAAGATTCAAGTCCGGCACCGAGGTGCGGGCACCGATGTGCGCTTGCGATGTCGGAAGCTCAATACCACGAAATCTCCGTCGCTTACAAAGAAAACTCAATGTCAGATCGGATACGAACGTGAAATGCGCGACTATGATCGAACGGGCCGATCATTTCGTGCTTGTCTGGACGTGCAGCTTTCAGATATTGACACGCACGACCTGGCGTGCAATGAATATTTACGCGCTAGCACGGCTGCTAGTTCAAGAAGAAATCATCCGAGAAGAGAGCGGGTACAAAAACTCAAGAACGCTTGCCAAGGAAAGGTGTGATTTCCATTTGCCTTCCCGAACGCATGCGTAGTGCTCGCATAGTAGATGCATGCGAGCAGGGGAGGCGTGATGCGGAAGGTCTGTTCGCTGGTAGTGCGACGTCAAGGATGGCTCCTGGTCGCACTGTGCGCGGTCGCTATGCTCGCCAAGCATGGGTCCGCACTCGCGTCCGATGTGCACTACGAATACGATGATTATGGCCGTCTCATTCGAGCCGAATATGACCGGCCCAATGGTCCGATCGTCGAATATGCCTACGACGACAACGGCAATCGCCTCAGTGCGACTACTTCGAACGTCACGCGCGGCTCATTGCGATTCTCTGCGTCCTCTTACAGCGGTGGCGAGGCGAGCGGTGTACGCAACGTTACCGTACAAGTGCAGCGGACGTCGGGCAGCTTCGGCCCAGCTCGGGTGCGGTATACGACAAGCAATGGAACCGCAGTTTCGGGAGCGAGCGGCGACTATGATGCTGCGTCTGGTGAGCTCGCCTGGGAGCATGGCGACACATCGGCAAAGACCTTCACGGTCTCAATTCGCGACGATTCAAATCTGGAATCAACGGAGACTTTCTCGATTTCACTCTCTGATGCGGTCGGCGCATCGTTAGGTGCGCCTGCTTCGGCCACGATCTCGATCGCGGACAACGACGTCGACACCACTCCGCCTAGCGCGCCCGGAACGCCAACGTTTACAAACATCAGTCCGACGCAAGCGACGGCAAGCTGGACTTCCGCTACGGATAATGTCGCGGTCACCGGCTATCGATATCGTCTCAATGCCGGAACTTGGCGAACCCTCAGCAATGTAACTTCCGTCAACATTACCGGACTTGCCTGCTCTGTCACGTATCAGGTCGACGTGCAGGCGCGCGATGCGGCGGGCAACTGGAGCGCGTCGAGTTCGAAGTCCTTTACGACTGCGGATGGTTGTGCTCCCGATGCGCCTGGCGCCCCCACTTTCACGAACATCACTGGCACATCTGCCAAGGCGACCTGGACGGCGGCGACGGATCTGGTCGGCGTAACGGGTTATCGATACCGACTCAACTCGGGGACGTGGCACACGCTCGGCAATGTGTTGACGGTGAACTTGAGCGGGTTGTCGTGCTTTACGAGCTATACGATGGAGCTGCAAGCGCGCGATGCCGCGGGGAACTGGAGTGCGTCGAGCTCGAATTCGTTCACGACGCTGGACAACTGCGCTCCGACAGCGCCCGGCACACCGACCGCCTCGAATGTCTCAGGAACATCAGCAACTATGAGCTGGAGTGCTGCCTCGGACAACGTGGGTGTTACCGGCTATCGGTATCGTCTCAATGGAGGCTCATGGAACACGCTAGGTGCTGTAACGTCGAAGAGTCTCACCGGACTCTCCTGCTCTACGACCTACACGTTCGAGATTCAAGCGCGTGACGCTGCGGGCAATTGGGGACCCTCGAGCTCGCGGTCGTTCACGACCCTAGACCGGTGTGCTCCTAGTGCTCCAGGCACCCCAACGTTCTCGAATATTGCGGGCACATCAGCAACCGCGAGTTGGGCTGCCGCATCCGATAACGTCGGTGTCACAGGCTATCGATACAGCCTGAACGGCGGCGCCTTTCATACACTGGGGAATGTGACATCCGTTTCCCTGAGCGGCCTCACGTGCGTTACAAGCTATACGTTCACGGTGCAGGCGCGAGATGCAGCAGGCAATTGGGGCGCATCGAGCTCCGGCTCATTCGCGACGCCGGACGGCTGTGCTCCGAGTGCGCCTGGCACGCCAACATTCTCGAACATAGCCTCGACTTCGGCGACTGCGCATTGGGGAGCCGCATCCGACAACATCGGCGTGACCGGATATCGGTACAGAGTGAACGGTGGCACGCTGCACGTCCTCGGTAACGTGACTTCGGTTGTTCTCTCTGGGCTGACGTGTGCAACGAACTATTCAGTTGCCGTGGAAGCGCGCGACGCAGCGGGAAATTGGGGATCAGCAAGCTCCGCATCGTTCAAGACTTTGGACGGCTGCCCTCCAGGCGCGCCGGGAACGCCGGCATTCACGAGTATCACGTTGAGCTCCGCCACAGCCAGTTGGGGAGCGGCCTCGGACAATGTCGGTGTGACTGGCTATCAGTACCGGCTCAACGGCGGCACTTGGCAGCAGCTTGGGAAGGTCACGTCAGTGGGGTTGTCTGGGCTGAGTGCTGCAACACAGTACACGTTCGAGATTCAAGCGCGCGATGCGGCTGGTAACTGGAGCACGAGCGCTTCGAGTTCGTTCGTAACTGCTCTCCCGGCAATTACTCTGCCTTCGTCGTACTACTTCAGCTCACGCGGCACCGCTCACTTCTGGTTAGAAGCTGACGGCGACCTATGGCACAACATGAGCAGCGGCATCGGCCAGGATTTCGGCGATTGGCTTTCGCCGAAATCAGGCATGAGCCAGTTCGAAGTGCTTGCTACGAAGCAAGGAGGAACCGATTGCCGAGGCACTTTCAATGTCTGGTTGCCTTTTGACAGAGGCCGAGACTGGTACTCTCAGGCGACCTCGACATCGAGCAGATCCTGCACCGTGCGCCTTCAGATCCGAAGGATTGGTACGACGACGGTGCTCGGAACCGGAACGGTTAGAGCATCCGCATCGCCGTGATTCAGGGCCGCGACAAATGGGGGAGCGTATGCATGGCGGCACTGGTGTTCGCCTTGCATGCAGCATTCGTTGCGCCGTTCGTTTTGGTCGCCTCCGTACATAAACGCCCGGTGATGCCTGATATGCCTGGAGGCAGCGCAAGTGCGCTGACGGCGAGCGCGAGGCAGGTCGAGGCGATGACACTCGTCGATTTATCGCGGACCGCGCAATCTGAAACGTTGCCGCTTGAGGAGCTCGCTTCGATCGGTATCGAGATCCCCAAACTCGATATCTTCGTCGCGACCCCTGAGCTCGCGCCGATCCCGATGTTCGAGGAAGAGGCGG
>JBDZVE010000032.1:0-8980 GCA_040255535.1 Lysobacterales bacterium
GAGGCGACAGTGCCCATACACGCGCGCGCCTAGCGGCAGAGCGGACCTCCAGGCCGCGGCCAGAAACTTGTCGGTCCTTCGGTCATCGAGTGCCACACCACGCGGCGGGTGCCCGCAACATTGGCTCCTCAGCAAAGCAATCCGATTCACACCGCGCCGCGTGTGTGCCACATCGACCGTAAGAGGTGGCACTCGAATAGTGTGCGCGCCAGCGTGACCGGGATCCGACAAGTTCCTGCCCGCGTCCTTCCATCCGCTCTAAGAAGCGCGCTCACGTCTTGGGCTGTAGGCTGTAGGCTGTAGGCTGTAGCCAGAAGCGCGCCCGCGCGCACGAGGCTGCGGTGGGCACCGAGGGGCTGACGGTCGGGACTTGTTTCGGGAGCATCGAAAACAGGGCTCGCCGGTGCTTTCGATCGATCTGCTCACAGATCGATTCCGGCGAGCGGGTTTGCCATGGATGGCAAACCCAGGCTTGCCAGCAATGCAGGAGCAATTGCGTCGGCAAGTTTTCGTTGCAGGGCCCAAATCGATCAATGTGGGGATGTATTTACGCCCGGTCCCGAAACAAGTCCCGAGCGGCAGGCCCGCTCGCCAAGTCCGGCACGACCCACACTCTTCTATTCGCCCATACTCTTCTATTCGCGGGAGCGTTGCCTGAGGCGCGCGCGAGAATCAAGCACCGATGCCAGGTGCAGGATGTCGTTTGCCGACTTTTGACTCCCGCCCCCGACTCTCCCGATTCACTCAGTCCTTGTATGGCGTGATGGGAACGATGCGACCGTTGGCGTCGTAGTGCAGCTCGGTCACTTTCACCGACCGAAGGTGGGTCACGCCGTTCGACAGAATCGAGTCGTGATAGAAGAGATACCACTTGCCTTGGTATTCGCAGATCGAATGATGCGTCGTCCAGCCGACGACCGGCGAGAGGATCTGCCCCTGATAGGTAAAGGGGCCGTATGGATTGTCGCCGATCGCGTAGCAAAGGAAGTGCGTGTTGCCGGTCGAGTACGAGAAGTAGTACTTGCCGCGGTACTTATGCATCCACGACGCTTCGAAGAAACGGCGGTCGTGATCGCCGGCGCGTAGCGGCTTGCCGCCCTCATCCAGAATAACGACCTCGCGCGGCGCCTCCGCGAACTGCTTCATGTCGGGCGTCAGGCGCGCGATGCGCGGCCCGAGCGCAGGTTCGTCATCGTGCGGCTCCTCGTTCGCCTCGCCGTATGCGTTGTTGCGGTACTTCTGGAGCTGCCCGCCCCAGATGCCGCCGAAGTACATATAGAACGAACCATCGTCGTCGCCGAACACGGCGGGATCGATCGAATAGCTGCCTTCGATCGGCTTTGGCTCGGGCTTGAAAGGACCTTCCGGTCGATCCCCGACCGCGACGCCGATCTGGAAGATCCCGTCGGGGCGCTTCGCGGGGAAGTAGAAATAGTACTTGCCGTCTTTCGTCGCGGCGTCGGGCGCCCACATTTGGCGCTCGGCCCAGGGCACGTCCTTCACGTGCAGCGCGACGCCGCAGTCGACGGCTTGGCCGGTCGGCGAGTCGAGGCGCAGAACGTGGTAATCCTCCATCGCGAAATGATCGCCGAGATCGTTGAAGGGAATACCCGCTTCGATGTCGTGCGACGGATAGATGTAGAGCTTGCCTTCGAACACATGCGCGGAAGGATCCGCCGTGTAGATGTGTGTCACGACCGGCTGCGAGATCGCCTTCGCGGCAAGGGCACGGTAGTCGGTGTTGGATTCGTCTGACATCGTCGTTGTCACTCTCTCGAATGATGAGCAGGGGATATGATCAGGGGATAGTGATGAGGGGATAGGGGATAGTCAGAACGCGCCGAGCGCGGTCCGGATCCCCTTCCGACTATCCCCTGCCCCCTGATCACTACCCCCTAAAGGTGCACCGAAGGTGCACCGCTACGCGGTACGCCGTGCGCCAAGCTCCGTCTCGATGCGCGTCTCCATCGCCTTGTTGATCTCGTAGAAGAACAGCAAGACGCAGCAAAGGAAGAACGGGATCGCGGCATAGAGGCTGATCGCGAGCTTGATGCCGTTCACGACAGCGGCGGCCTGCTCGGGTGCCCCGCGGACGTAGCCGTAGATGTCGAGGATCTTCGCGACCAACGCACCACCGACAGCAAGGCCGAATTTCAGGCCGAGAATCATCGCGGAGAAGATGATCGCCGTCGCCCGGCGATTGTTCTTCCATTCGGAATAGTCCGCGACGTCCGCGATCATCGCCCAGAGCAGCGGAATCGTGATGCCGTAGGAGAAGCCGTGCAGGATCTGCGAGGTGAAGATGAGCCCGATCGCATCGGGCGGGAAGAAGACGAATGCGAGCAGGAACAGCGCGGAAACGAACAGCGCGGAGCCATACACGTTGCGCTTGCCGAATCGGTCGGCGAGCGGTTTGGAGAACCCGATGCCGACGATCATGAAGATGATGCCGCCGCCGTTGAACATGCCGAAGCCGGAAGCGACGGGATCATCGGGCCAGTGGAATTCGCCGAGTCCGATCCCGGCCAGAACCGAGTTCAAGCCGCCGATGAACGCATTGAATCCGATGTCATCCAAGAAGCCCGAGAGCGCCCCCTCGTCGACGTAGTTCTGGAAATAGTAAATATACGATCCGCCCTTCAACGCGAGCGTGATGAAGACGAGCACCGTGACGAGCAACGTCAGAATCCAAGGCTTGTTGCGCAAGAGATCGGTCACATCCTCCATGACCGTCGACTTCTGCTCCGGCTTCGGAACGATGCGCTCCTTGGTCGTAAAGAACGTGATCACGAAGAAGATCGTGCCGATGATGGCAAAGAACATCATCGCTTTCTGGAATCCGACCGCTTGATCGCCGTCGCCGAGCATCAGCACGAGCGGCAAGAGCAGCACTTGAATGATGAACTGAGCGATCATGACGGCAACGAAGCGATAAGCGGACAAGCTGTTGCGGTCGGCCATGTTGCCGGTGAGCACCCCGCTCAACGCTGCGTACGGAAGATTGTTTGCCGCGTAAATGACGACGAGCAGCGTGTACGTGATTGCCGCGTAGTACACCTTTCCTTGCTCGCCCAGGTCCGGCGTCGTGAACGCGAGCAGCGAAAACACGCCGAACGGCACGGCGGTCCAGAGAATCCACGGTCGGAATTTGCCCCAGCGCGTGTTCGTGCGATCGGCGATCAATCCCATGATCGGATTGAACAGTACGCCGCCGAAGAGCCCCCCCCAGAAAATGATCGCGGACGCGGTACCCGCCGGGATCCTGAACACGTCCGTATAGAAGAACGCGAGGAAAGTGATGAACGTCTGGAAAATGAGGTTGGCGGCGAGATCCCCCAGGCTGTATCCCACCTTTTCTAATACGCTGAGTCTTTCGTTTACGCTCGGCTTCTCGGCGATTGCGTCCATAGCGCTCTCTTCTAGTGTGTTATCGGTAACGGGCCGGCGAAGAATAGACGCCCGAGCGCCCGTCGGCCAGCCTCAGCAAGTGGGGGCGCCGGATTAAGGTGAAACCCGAGTTCCGAAAGCGGGACGCAGATCACGCACGCCAAGGCGAGGCTACAGACTGCAGGCTACAGGCGGCAGCCAGATTCAGAGAGCTAAGCGACGACTCCTGGCTATAGCCTTGCGCCGGCGCTCTGGCTGTAGCCTGTGGACTGTGGCCTGTAGCCGGCGGCCACAAGGCCGCCCAAAAGAAAAGCCCCGCCGAAGCGGGGCTTTTCGAGGATCGAAATCGATCGTCCGATCGATTACATATCCATTCCGCCCATGCCGCCCATGCCGGGCGCGCCATGAGCGTGCTCGCCTTCCTCCTTCGGAGCCTCGGCGATCATCACCTCGGTCGTGAGGAGCAGGCCCGCGACGGACGCCGCGTTCTGCAGCGCGAGGCGCGTGACCTTCGTCGGATCCAGAATGCCGAGCTCGAGCATGTCGCCATACTCGCCCGTCGCGGCGTTGTAGCCGTACGTGCCCTTGCCTTCCTTCACTTTCGAGAGCACGACAGCCGCATCTTCACCCGCGTTGGTGACGATCTGGCGCAGCGGCTCTTCGATCGCGCGCGACAGGATGCGGATGCCGAAGTTCTGATCTTCGTTCGCGCCTTCCAGCTTCTCGACTGCCTTCTGCGCGCGGATCAGCGCAACGCCACCGCCCGGCACCACGCCTTCCTCGACGGCCGCGCGGGTCGCATGCAGCGCGTCTTCGACGCGAGCCTTCTTCTCCTTCATCTCGACCTCGGTCGCAGCACCGACCTTGATCACGGCCACACCGCCGGAGAGCTTCGCGACGCGCTCCTGCAGCTTCTCCTTGTCGTAGTCGCTCGTCGCATCCTCGATCTGCTGACGGATCTGATCGACGCGCGCCTTGATGTCGGACGCCTTGCCCTTGCCGTCGATGATCGTCGTGTTCTCTTTCTCGACGACGATCTTCTTCGCTTCGCCGAGATCGTTCAGCGAGGCCTTCTCGAGCGACAGACCGACTTCATCGGAGATGACCGTGCCGCCCGTGAGGATCGCGATGTCCTGCAGCATGGCCTTGCGGCGATCGCCGAAGCCGGGGGCCTTGACGGCCGCGACCTTCACGATGCCGCGGATCGTGTTCACGACCAACGTGGCAAGCGCTTCGCCCTCGACGTCCTCGGCGACGACGAGCAGCGGGCGGCTCGCCTTCGCGATGCCTTCGAGCAGCGGCAGCATCTCGCGAACGTTGCTGATCTTCTTCTCGTAGAGCAGCACGTACGGGTTCTCGAGCTCGGCCGTCTGATTCTGCTGATTGTTGATGAAATACGGCGAGAGATAGCCGCGGTCGAACTGCATACCCTCGACGACGTCGAGCTCGTTCTGCAGGCCCGAGCCCTCTTCGACCGTGATCACGCCTTCCTTACCGACCTTCTCCATCGCATCGGCAATCGTCTTGCCGATCGACTCGTCGGAGTTCGCCGAGATCGTGCCGACCTGCGCGATCGCCTTCTGATCCTTGCAGGGCTTCGACAGGCGCTTCAGCTCTTCGACCGCCTGCTCGACGGCCTTGTCGATGCCGCGCTTGAGATCCATCGGGTTTGCGCCCGCGGTCACAGCCTTCAGGCCCTCGCGCACGATCGCTTGCGCCAGAACCGTCGCAGTGGTCGTACCGTCACCGGCCTCGTCAGACGTGTTGGAAGCGACTTCCTTCACCATCTGCGCGCCCATGTTCTCGAACTTGTCCTTCAGCTCGATTTCCTTGGCGACCGACACACCGTCCTTCGTGACGGTGGGAGCGCCAAAGCTCTTCTCGAGCACGGCGTTGCGGCCCTTCGGACCGAGCGTCGTCTTGACGGCATTCGCCAGGATGTTCACACCCTTCAGCATCCGCTGGCGGGCGTCATCGCTAAAACGTACTTCTTTAGCAGCCATTTTCGTTCAACCTCAGGAAATCCGCTTGCGCGTCTTTCCTCATATCAGTGGGAAAAGAAAGCAAAAAGGTCTCTGCGGCGTAAGCCGTTGTGATTTCGCTCGAGCAGCGAAATCATTTCTCGATGACGGCCATCACGTCTTCCTCGCGCATGACGAGGAGCTCTTCGCCGTCGACCTTCACTTCGGTGCCGCTGTACTTGCCGAACAGGATGTTGTCGCCCACTTTCACGTCGAGCGGACGCACCTCACCGTTCTCGAGAATCTTGCCCTTACCCACGGCGATGACCTTGCCCTTGATCGGCTTCTCGGTCGCCGAATCGGGGATCACGATGCCACCGGGGGTCGTCCGCTCCTCTTCAAGGCGCTTGATGATCACTCGATCGTGCAACGGGCGAATCTTCAGTTTGTCAGCCATAGCTCAAACCTCGAATCAGGTCGAAAAGTTTTTGAAAATGCGTGGGTTACGTAGAGTGAGTGGTAGGGTGGCCGGGTTGTCCTTCGCGCCTTAGCACTCACCCCAAGCGGGTGCTAATAATAGGCACGCGGGAGACGAATTCAAGGGGGGTCGCCGCGCCACCTGGCGCGGCGGCGGCCTGTGTGGTGTGTAGAGTGTCAAGTGTAGGGTCAGAAAGGCGCGCCTGCGCCGGGTGCGTTCCACACACCTTACACTTCACACGCTACACGTCCCTGCCCCCCGACAGGAGCCACATGCCCACCGAATCTCCCTCCTCGGCGCAAGGTCAGGACGCTGTCTGCCTGGCCCTTGCCACCTGCCCGGACCAGGACACCGCCGCACGCATTGCGGAGGCGCTGGTCACGGAGCGGCTCGCGACTTGTGTCAATCAAATCCAAGATGTCCGGTCTACTTACTTTTGGGACGGCCGTCTGCAGAACGACGGCGAGATTCTGCTAATGATAAAGACGACACACTCCCGACTCGATGCGCTGCAAGCGCGGCTCAAGGCGATTCATCCGTACGAACTGCCGGAGCTGCTCGTGCTGCCGATCATCGGGGGGAACGAAGCGTACTTGAGATGGGTCCGAGAGGGTGTGGCAAAGGGAACGGACGAGTGAGCAGAAGTTTTGACGAAGTGCTACGGGCGGCGGGTCGCGGACTACGCGCCTCCTTACGCGTGCTCGCGGCGCTCGGCCTGCTGCTATGGCTGCCCGCGAGTGCGGTCGCCAAGGATGATTTTTTGCCGCCGCAGCAAGCGTACAAGTATTCCGTCCGCGCCGCCGGCGACCAGATTTTCGTGACCTGGACGATCGAGCCAGGCTACTACCTGTACAAGAAAAAGATGAGCGTGGCGTCCGCGCTCTCGAGCGTGCAATTGGGCGAGCCCAAGTGGCCGCGCGGCGAGAATCATGAAGATGACTACTTCGGTCGGCAAGAAATCTATCGCGGCACAGTCGAAGTACCGGTCCCGGTGATCGCCACGGCCGCTCGCCCGTCGAAGCTGCCGATCGAATTGAAGCTGCAAGGCTGCGCGGATGCGGGCCTGTGTTATCCGCCGCTCACATGGAAAACGGAAGTTTCGCTGCCTGCCGCTGCGAGCTCACCCGCGCCGAGCAATGCACGCAGCTTGTTTCCCTCCACGCGCGCGTCCAGCCAAGAGGACTTCCTGCCTCCCGACGAAGCGTTTCGATTCGGTGCAAGCATGCTGGGGCCGGATGCGGTCGCACTTACCTGGATCATCGCGGAAGACTACTACCTCTATAAGGATCGCATTCAGGTCGCGACGACGACGAACAACGTGCAACTCGGCAAAATCTCGCTGCCCGAAGGGAAAGAAAAGCACGACGAGTATTTCGGCGACGTCGAGGTGTACTACGAAGTGCTCGAGGGAACACTGCCCATCGCGCGCGCCGCGGGTTCGACCGGTACGCTCGATCTCACCATCACGTATCAAGGCTGCGCCGAAGCCGGACTCTGCTACAACCCGATCACGAAGACCGTGTCGCTCGAGCTGCCGCCCACGGATGTCGCGAGCACATTACCCGCGGACGTGCAGCCGTCGAGCGGCGCGCCCGTCGCGGCCGGTGCGCCCGTTGCAGAGCAAGATCGCCTGGCGAACCTGATTCGCGACGGCAACTTGGCGCTCGTGCTCGCGACGTTCTTCGGCATCGGCGTGCTGCTCTCCCTTACGCCCTGCGTGCTGCCGATGATTCCGATTCTCTCGGGCATCATCGTCGGCCAAGGGGAGAAGGTCACGCCGATGCGCGGCTTCTCGCTCGCGTTTACCTATGTGCAAGGCATGGCACTCACGTATGCGGCAGCGGGAGCGGCGTTCGTGCTCGCCTTCAAGCAGGCACCGCAGGCGTTCTTTCAGCAACCCTGGATCATTCTGTTGTTCTCCGCGTTGTTCGTCGCGCTCGCACTCGCGATGTTCGGTGCGTACACGCTGCAAATGCCGAGCGCGCTGCAAACGCGCTTGACGGAGGTCAGCAACAAGCAGAAATCGGGCACTTACGTCGGCACCTTCGTGATGGGCGCGCTTTCGGCTCTCATCGTCACCGCCTGCGTCGCGCCGGCAATCATCGCCGCGCTCTCTGTCATCAGTCAGACGGGACAGATTGCGCGCGGAGCCGGCGCGCTCTACGCAACCGGTCTCGGCATGGGCGTGCCGCTGCTTGCCGTAGGCGCTTCGGCCGGCTCGCTGCTACCGAAGGTGGGACCATGGATGGACACGATCAAATCGCTTTTCGGCGTGCTGTTCCTTGCAGTCGCGATTTATCTACTGACGCCGTTGCTTCCCGCCGCAGTGATGATGCTGCTTTGGGCGACGCTCGCGGTCGTCACCGGCTTCTGGATCTTCTCGCTCAAGCGAAGTGACGGCGGACCTGCACCATCGCCTGTGCGCGCCTTCGGGTTGTTGGGCGTGTTCTACGGCGTGCTGCTCCTCGTCGGCGTGAGCTCGGGGAGCAAGGATCCATTGCAGCCTCTCGATCAAGTCCGTGCCGGCGTCATGGGCCGCGGCATCGAGCAAGAGCAAGGGCTCTCGTTCCGTACGATCAAGACGATTGCAGATCTCGAGAGCGCAGTCGCCGCGGCAAGCGCCGCGGGCAAACCCGTCATGTTGGATTTCTATGCCGACTGGTGCGTGTCGTGCAAAGAAATGGAGAGGTACACGTTTCCGGATCCGGGCGTGCAGACGGCGCTCGCCGGCGCGGTCTTGTTGAAAGCCGATGTCACGAAGAACGATGCCGACGATCAAGCCCTGCTCGAGCGCTTCGAAATCTTCGGCCCGCCGACGATCGCGTTCTTCGGCGCGGACGGACGCGAGCGCAAGAACTTTCGCTTGGTCGGGTTTACGCCCGCGGAAAGCTTCCGCGAGCATGTGCGCGCCGCGTTCGCGTCGTAGGCGCGTCCGCGCGTGTAAGGTGTAAGGTGTAGAGTGTAAGGTCAGAGCTGCGGCTCCGCCGCAGCGGCGCGCGGTAGCGCTTCTGACGTTACACGTTCTGCGCAAACGCGCAGAACACAATACACTTCTACACCTTACACGTTCTTAGTCTCATGAAAGTCTAAGGTCAGAGCTGCGGCTCCGCCGCAGCGATGCGCGCCAGCGCTTCTGACGTTACACGTTCTGCGC
>JBDZVE010000032.1:9080-28872 GCA_040255535.1 Lysobacterales bacterium
TGCGGCTCCGCCGCAGCGATGCGCGCCAGCGCTTCTGACGTTACACGTTCTGCGCGAACGCGCAGAACACAATGCACTTCCACACCCTACACATTCTTAGTCCCATGAAAGCCGCCCTCTACATCCTCATCGCACTCGCCGCGGGCACGCTCGGCTTTGTCATCTACCGTCACGCGATCGAGCCGCGCCTGCTCGATGAGGGATCCGCCGCTTCGTTGCCGGCGGAATCGCGCAGAATGCCGACGCACTTGCCTGCGTTTGCGCTCATGGATCGGGCGGGCGACATGCGATCGATTCAAAGCTGGCCCGGCAAGTCGCTGATCGTGAATTTCTGGGCCACCTGGTGCGCACCTTGCCGCCGCGAAATTCCGCTGCTCAAGCAGATCCAGGACGAGCACGCGGCCGAAGGCTTTCAAGTCGTCGGCGTCGCGGTCGATTTTCGCGAAGACGTGCTCAAGTACGCGGATGAAATCGGCATCAATTACCCGCTTCTCATCGGCGAGCAGGATGGCTTGGATGCCGTGAATAAATTCGGCTTCTCCGCCGCGGGCTTCCCATTCACGGTATTCACGGACGCCCAGTCTCGTATCGTGGTCACTCACCTTGGTGAGGTGACGCGCGCGGAGTCCGAGGTGCTACTCGACGTCGTCAGGCGTGTGAACGCCGGCGAGCTCACGCCCGAGGACGCCCGCATCGTTGCTGCGAAACAACTCTCTGAGATCGAGCAAACCGATTCACCCGTGTGAGCGGTGCTCAAGCTCCGGCACCTCTCGGAAAGAGCCACCTGCCCTGAATCTTCCGCCCGGACGCCCGGCGAGGCTCGCCGCGAACGGCCGCGGAGCCGAGTCCCGAATGGCGGCAATGTTGCGGATTTGCTGCCCTTAGCTGCTCCGATCTCCAAAGAGTTTGCGGGGAACTATCGCCAAAAAGCCGCAAATGTAGTTAGACTCGCCGCCATCTTCGCGCAAGTGGATTTGGAACCGCTCTCGCCCGCTCGATATATGGCGCACCTGCTGCTGCTCAATGGCCCTAATTTGAACCTCCTCGGCACACGCGAGCCCGGGGTGTATGGATCAGTGACCTTGGAGGCCCTCACGGCGCGCGCCGCCTCGCTCGCGGCCGAGTTCGGACATCACCTGTCGGCCTTTCAAAGCAACGCAGAGGCGGAGCTGATCTCGCGCATTCAGGAGGCACCCGCAACGCATGTGGCCTTCATCATTTTCAATCCCGCGGCGCTCACGCACACGAGCGTCGCATTGAGAGACGCGTTGCTTGCCGTGAAAATCCCATTCATTGAGGTTCACTTGAGTAACGTGCGCGCCCGCGAGCCGTTCAGACATCATTCGTATTTTTCGGATGTCGCGGTCGGCACGATCACCGGATTGGGTGCGGTCGGATACGAGCTCGCGGTGCGCGCCGCCGCTCATCTGCTCGCGCAGACCCCGTCCAAAGTCAAACACGATGTCGCACGCAGCGATTGAGGCGTGAGGCATCCCCGAAAACGGCTTACCTGCTGCCTTGCTCGTCCGCAGGACGGTTCAAGGCGTCATAGCGGAAAAGAACAAGAGGATTTTGCATGGACATACGAAAAGTCAAAAAGCTGATCGAGCTGCTCGAAGAATCCGGCATCGCTGAGATCGAGATCAGCGAGGGCGAGGAGTCGGTGCGCATCAGCCGTTATCCGAAAGGAGGCGCGGCTCCGCAAGCACCGATCGTGCATTACACCGCTCCGGCAGCCGCACCTGCGCCGGCGGCCGCCGCGCCGGCAGCGCCCACGCTGCAAACTGCGAGTCCCGCGGCACCTCCGCCGGCACGCGCAGATCACACCGTGACAGCGCCGATGGTCGGCACCTTCTACGCCGCGGCCACGCCGGGCGCGAAACCGTTCGTCGAAATCGGCAGCGAGGTCAACGTCGGCGACACGCTGTGCATCATCGAGGCGATGAAGATGATGAACCAGATCGAATCCGACAAGAGCGGCCGCGTCACGGCGATCCTCGTCAAGAACGGCGATCCGGTCGAGTTCGGACAACCTCTCTTCATCATCGAGTGACGCAGCCGCTCGGCACTGGGCGCTGGGCTCTGGGCTCTGGCCAGAGCCGAAGGCGGCGCCTTTCTTAATTCTAGCCAGAGCCCAGCGCCCAGTGCCCGGCAGCCCTAAGTAAACAAACATGCTCGAAAAAGTCGTCATTGCTAATCGCGGCGAAATCGCCTTGCGCATCTTGCGCGCGTGTCGCGAGCTTGGAATCAAGACGGTCGCGGTACATTCCACGGCGGACTACAACCAGAAGCACGTGCTGCTCGCGGATGAATCCGTGTGCATCGGGCCGCCGCCGTCGAAAGAGAGCTATCTCAACATGCCGGCGATCATCAGTGCGGCGGAAGTCACCGATTCGGTCGCAATTCATCCGGGCTACGGCTTTCTTTCCGAGAATGCGGATTTCGCAGAACGAGTCGAGAAGAGCGGATTCATCTTCGTCGGCCCGAAGCCCGAAACGATCCGTCTGATGGGCGACAAAGTCTCGGCGATCAAGGTGATGAAAGCGGCAGGCGTCCCGTGCGTGCCCGGATCCGATGGCCCGCTCGGCAACGTGCCCGAAGACAACTTTCGTATTGCGCGCGAGCTCGGCTATCCGGTCATCATCAAGGCGGCCGGCGGCGGCGGCGGCCGCGGCATGCGCGTCGTGCACTCCGACGCGACGCTCATCAACGCGATCAACGTGACGCAGGCCGAAGCCACGGCCGCGTTCGGCAACGGCGAGGTCTACATGGAGAAGTTCCTCGAGAAGCCGCGGCACATCGAGATTCAAATCCTCGCGGATAACTACGGTAATGTCGTTCATCTAGGCGAGCGCGACTGCTCGCTGCAGCGTCGCCATCAGAAGGTCATCGAAGAGGCGCCGGCGCCGGGCATTACTCCGAAGCAGCGCAAGGCGATCGGCGATCGTTGTATCGCCGCGTGCCGCGACGTGGGTTATCGAGGTGCGGGCACGCTCGAATTCCTGTATCAGGACGGCGAGTTCTACTTCATCGAGATGAACACGCGCGTGCAGGTCGAGCATCCCGTGACCGAACAGATCACGGGCGTCGACATCGTCAAGGCGCAGCTCCGCGTCGCCGCCGGCGAGCGTTTGCCTTGGTCGCAGAACGATATCGTGATCCGCGGGCACGCGATCGAGTGCCGCATCAATGCCGAAGATCCGAAGGGCTTCATCCCGTCGCCCGGCCCGGTCAAGCTCTTCCATGCGCCCGGCGGCCCAGGCATTCGCGTCGACAGCCATCTGTACAGCGGCTACACGGTCCCGCCGTTCTACGATTCGATGATCGGCAAGCTGATTGCCTATGGCGAAGACCGGGATACGGCGATCGCGCGCATGAAGAATGCGCTCTCCGAGATGGTCATCGAAGGCATCAAGACGAACATCCCGCTGCACCAGGAGATCTTCAATCATGCCGCGTTCAAGGCGGGCGGATTGGATATTCATTACTTGGAGCGCCGCTTGGGAATCAAATAGCTGCGCTCAGCGGTCGGCGACCGCTTCACTCCGGCATGGCTTTCCTGCAACTTACGCTTACGATCGGCTCGGCGGATCCGGCACCGTTCGAGGAGGCGCTGGCGGCTGCCGGTGCGACGTCGATTACGCTGGAAGATGCGGAAGACACTCCCCTGCTCGAGCCGCCGCCCGGCACGACACCGCTCTGGCCGAACGTGCGCGTGAAGGCGCTGTTCGACGGCGACGCAGATCGCTCGGACATCGTCGACGTGCTGCAAACCGAGCTTTCGTCGCCTTTGCCGGAGCTCAATTTCGAGCTGCTCGAGGACCGGGCTTGGGAACGTGAATGGCTCAAGGATTTCCGGCCGATGCGTTTCGGCAAGCGGCTCTGGGTCTGTCCCGGCGGGCAGCTTCCCGACGATCGAGCGACGAATCAGGACTCGCAAATCACGGTCTTTCTCGATCCAGGCCTCGCGTTCGGCACCGGCACGCACCCGACGACGGCGCTTTGTCTCGAATGGCTCGATGCGGCCGATCTGGCCGGCAAGCGCGTGCTCGACTACGGCTGCGGCTCCGGCATTCTCGCGATCGCCGCCTTGAAGCTCGGTGCGTGCGAGGCGCTCGCAGTCGATATCGATGAACAAGCCTGGTTGGCAACGCGCGAGAACGCGGCACGCAACGACGTCGCCTCGATGCTGCGGGTCGGCGGCGTCGAGGAAGCCGCACACTTTCAAGCCGACATCGTGCTCGCCAATATTCTCGCCGAGCCGCTGCAACAGCTCGCGCCGCGGTTCGCTCGACTGCTCGAGCCCGGCGGCCGCATCGTTCTGTCAGGAATTCTCGTGAGCCAAGCGCCTGCAGTAGCAAGGCATTACGCGCCGTGGTTTGATATCGCCCCCGCGGCTCTGCGCGATGACTGGGCGCGGCTCGATGGCGTGCGCCGCGCCGACTCTCTTACCCCGAAAACTTCATGCTGACTCAGTGCCCCAACTGCCAGACGATCTTTCGCGTGACGCGCGAGATCTTGCGTGTGGCGGACGGACAAGTGCGCTGCGGCCGGTGTCAACGCCAGTTCGATGCACTCGAGCGCCTCATCGAGGAGAACGAGCAGGAGATCGACTCGAGCCGGCCCCGCACAGGCATGACAGGCCTCGCGCCGCAAGAGAGTATCGAAGTCGAGGAGCCGCCGACGCATGAAGACATCACGATGGAAGGGCGGCACATCGAGATCAGCGGCACGTATCGCGTGCCCGATCGATATGGCGACGGAGAGGAAGAGCTCGAACAGAAAACGGTCGAGGAATGGGTCGAGATCGAGGAAGGCGATATCGCGCTCGACCAGGACTTGAGCGCCGACGATAACGGCTCGGACGCGGACAGCGAGCCGGATAACGAATCAGATACGCCACAAGAAGCAATCGAAGACGAGGTCGGGGACGAGGACCGGAGCGATGCGCACTCGGTTCCCGTCAGAGCCACCGGCTCGCCACGATTCGCGTACGGCAAGGCGGTGCCGAAACCCACGGAGCCGGGCCCCGACACAGAGTTGTTCGCACCCGTCAAACGCCCGCCGCAATCCAGAGTATGGCGCTATCTTTTCGTGCCGCTCGTGTTGCTGCTGATCGCACAGTGGGTACACAGCAATCGCGCCACGCTCGCACGCCATCCCACGATCGGCGAGCCGCTCTTGTCTGTCTATCGAGCGCTGCGCGTTCCGCTCACGCCGAACTGGGATCTACATGCGTATCAGATCCGGCAATGGGGCGTGATTTCGGATCCGGATTCTCCGGGCACGTTGCGCGTACGCGCAACGATCACGAATCTCGCGGATTTCGCACAGCCCTATCCGCTTCTTAAGCTCGTTCTCGAAGACCGGTGGGGCGACCAAGTTCGCGCGCGCGTATTCGAGCCGGGCGAATACCTCGACCCGACGATCTCGCCGAAACGCATGCTGAGCCCGGGCCAGCAGGTGAACGCGACGGTCGCGATCGTCGATCCCGGCCCCGATGCGGAAGGCTTCCGCTTCGACATCTGCCTGCATGGCAGCGCGGGAACCGTGTGCGCTGAGGAGGTGCGGAGGCGATAGGTTCGCCCGCGCACGGCTACAGGCCACAGGCCACAGACTTCAGCCAGACGTAGCAGTTGTCGTATGCTTCGCGCCTCTTCCTCTGGCTGTCGCCCGTAGCCTGTAGCCGTTCCCCCATGCTTCGCGCCCTTTCCTCTGGCTGTCGCCAGTAGCCCGTAGCCCGTCGCCTGTAGCCGTTCCCCCATGCTTCGCGCCCTCTTCCTCTGGCTGTCGCCTGTGGCCTGTAGCCTGTAGCCTTCTCTTGGGACATAGCGGTTGTCGTATGCTTCGCGCCCTCGTCCTCTCGCTGTGGCCTGTGGCCTGTAGCCTGTAGCCTCTTTTCCCTATGCTTCGCCTCGGTCCCTTCACTCTTCTGAACAATCTCGCGCTTGCGCCGATGGCCGGCGTGACGGATTTGCCGTTCCGGCTCTTGTGTCGGCGGATGGGCGCGGGGCTTGCGGCGGGGGAGATGCTGACGAGCGATGTGCGTTTGTGGCGCACGGATAAATCGCGGCGCCGAATGGACCACAGCGGCGAGGCCGAGCCGCGCATCGTGCAGATCGCAGGCGGCGATCCGCAGATGATGGCGGCAGCCGCGCAGCTCAATGTCGATGCAGGCGCTCAGATCATCGACATCAACATGGGCTGCCCTGCAAAGAAAGTGTGCAACAAAGCCGCCGGCTCCGCGCTCATGAAAGATGAAGCGCTCGTGCGGGGTATTCTCGAAGCGGTTGTCAAGTCCGTGAGTGTCCCAGTGACATTGAAAATGCGCACGGGCTGGGATCTTGCCAATCGCAACGCCGTCACAATCGCGCGCATGGCCGAGGACATCGGTGTTCACGCGATCGCCATACACGGGCGCACGCGCGCGTGCATGTATCAGGGCAATGCCGAGTACGAAACGATCGCCGCCGTCAAGAGCCGCGTGTCGATTCCGATTTTCGCCAATGGAGACATCGACTCAGCGCGCAAAGCGAAGTTCGTGCTTGAACAAACGGGCGCTGATGGCGTGATGATCGGACGCGCCGCACAAGGTCGACCTTGGATCTTTCGCGAGGTTGGAGTATTTCTAGCGCGCGGCGAAGTGATCGACGAGCCTCCCATCGAGGAAGTCCGTGATATCATGCTCGCCCATTTGCGCGATCTGCATGCTTTCTATGGGGAAGAGGCCGGGGTCCGGGTCGCGCGCAAGCACATCGATTGGTACGCAAAAGGTCGCGCGCGAGCGCATGCTTTTCGTCGTGCCGTGATGCTGGCAGAAGACGCGTACACGCAAATCGAGCGAGCACGGGCGTATTTCGATGCGCTCGCGTACGAGGAGAGCTTGTTGCGAAACGCGGCGTGACTCCGAGATTGATGTCGACCACGTCGGAGAGCCCATGGCGCCCAGAAAAAAAACGAGAGCTCGTAGAGAGCCGATCGTAAGACCCGCCTCGCGCGCAATGCCGTTGCGATCGATGTGCGAGGAAGCGCTGAATGCCTACTTCGCGACGCTCAACGGCCACAAGCCGGGGCAGCTTTACGAGCTCGTCTTGCGCGAGGTCGAAGAGCCGCTCTTCAAAGCCGTGCTCGACTACGCGGAAGGCAACCAGAGCCGCGCCGCCGACATCCTCGGCATCAATCGAGGAACGTTGCGCAAGAAGCTCAAGACCTACGGGCTCGCGAACTAGCGCGCGAGTGCGGTGTGACGTGTAGCGTGTAAAGTGTAGGGTTCGGACCGCCTGCATGCGCTTCTGACGTTACACGTGCGAAGCACACATCACACTTTACACATCACACTCTATACATACGTCACACACCACACGCCACGCGCAAAGCACCCATGACCCAACTCGCCCTTCTCTCCGTCTCCGATAAAACCGGTCTCGTCGATTTCGCACGTTCGCTACATGAGCGCGGCGTGTCGATACTGTCGACGGGCGGAACGGCGAGCGCGCTCGAGAAAGCGGGCGTGCCGGTGAAGCAAGTATCGGCACACACCGGATTTCCGGAGATCATGGACGGCCGCGTAAAAACGCTGCATCCGAAGATTCATGGCGGCTTACTCGGCCGGCGCGGCGTGGATGAGGGAGTCATGCGCGAGCATGGCATCGACGCAATCGATCTCGTCGTCGTGAATCTCTATCCGTTTGCGGCGACGATCGCAAAGCCGAACTGCACGTACGAGGATGCGATCGAGAACATCGATATCGGCGGGCCTGCGATGGTGCGCGCGGCGGCCAAGAATCACGACCGCGTCGCCATCGTCGTCGATCCGAAGGATTACGCGCTCGTGCTCGAAGAGATGGCGAGCAACGACGGGACGGTCACGCCCGCCACCCGCAAGCGCCTCGCGGCGAAAGCGTACGCGCACACCGCGGCGTACGATGCGATGGTCGCGAGCTACCTGGAGAAAGCGACGAGCGGCGCGAACGCTCCTCAGTATCCGCACACGCTCAATCTGCACTTCGAGAAGCGGCTCGATCTGCGCTACGGCGAGAATCCGCATCAGAGCGGCGCGTTTTACGCGAGCCCCGAGGCACAGGGCGCGAGCATCGGAAGCGCGAAGCAGCTACAGGGCAAGGCGCTCTCCTACAACAATATCGCGGACGGCGATACGGCCTTCGAGTGCGTCCGCCAGTTCGAGGCGCCCGCGTGCGTCATCGTCAAGCACGCGAATCCCTGCGGCGTCGCAGTCGCAAGCGACACGCTTGCCGCGTACGAGAAGGCGTACAAGACCGATCCGACCTCCGCGTTCGGCGGCATCATCGCTTTCAATCGACCCTTGAACGCCGCGACCGCGCGCGCGATCGTCGAGCGTCAATTCGTCGAGCTGATCATCGCACCTGAAATCGAAAAGGATGCGCTCGACGTCTGCGCGCGCAGAGAGAACGTGCGCGTACTCGAGACCGGCGGGCTTGAATCGAGCGGGCTGCATCGGGAATATCGCAGCGTGAACGGCGGCTTGCTCGTGCAGACGCGCGATGAAGGCATGGTCGCCAAAGACGCGCTCAAGATCGTCACGAAGCGGCAACCGACGAGCGAGGAGCTGGACGATCTGTTGTTCGCGTGGCAGGTGTGCAAGTACGTGAAGTCGAATGCCATCGTCTATGCGAAAGACCGCACGACGATCGGCGTTGGCGCAGGCCAGATGAGCCGCGTCGTCTCGAGCCGCATCGCTGCCATGAAAGCGAAAGATGAAGGCTTGACGGTCACAGGCGCCGTGATGGCCTCCGACGCCTTCTTCCCCTTCCGCGATGGGCTCGATGTCGCCGCGGAGTTCGGCATCAAGGCCGTCATCCAACCCGGCGGCTCGATGCGCGACGCGGAAGTCATCGCCGCCGCCGACGAACACGGCATGGCGATGGTGCTCACAGGGATGAGGCACTTCCGCCACTGAAGTGGCGGAAGGCTACAGCCACCAGGCTACAGGCTACAGCCAGATGAAGAAGGTCCGTTACGCTCAATGCATACCTGCACCTCTCAGTGGGCGCAGACGCCTGCTGGCTGTGGTCTGTGACCTGTGGCCTGTCGCCCGCACCGATCGCGCGGAGCTCGCGCGATGAAGGTGCTGATCATCGGTTCCGGCGGTCGCGAGCATGCGCTCGCGTGGAAAGTTGCGCAGTCGACGCGTGTGGAGCGCGTGTATGTCGCGCCGGGTAATGCGGGCACGGCATTGGAAGCGCGCGTACAGAATGTCGACATCGCCGTCGATGACGTGCAGGGGTTGCTCGCGTTCGCGCAGCGCGAGCGCATCGACCTTACGATCGTCGGCCCCGAGGCGCCGCTCGTGATCGGCGTCGTCGATGCATTCCAGGCGGCGGGTTTGCGCTGCTTCGGTCCGAAGAAGGCTGCGGCGCGGCTCGAAGGATCGAAGGCGTACACGAAAGAGTTCTTGAAGCGCCATTCGATTCCGACGGCGGCCTACGCGACGTTCACGAAGGCGACGTTCGATGAAGCGTGGGTACGCACGCAGCGCGCACCCCTCGTCGTGAAGGCCGATGGCCTCGCGTCGGGCAAAGGCGTGATCATTTGCGACAGTGCGGAACAGGCGATCGCCACTGCGCACAGCATGTTCGACGGCAAGTTCGGTGCCGCCGGCGAAACCGTCGTGATCGAGGAGTTCCTCGAGGGCGAGGAGACGAGCTTCATCGTGATCGCCGACGGCGAGCACATCCTGCCGCTCGCGACGAGCCAAGATCACAAGCGTTTGCAGGACGGCGATCGCGGCCCGAATACGGGCGGCATGGGTGCCTACTCGCCGGCACCGGCCGTGACGCCCGCCATTCACGAGCGAATCATGCGCGAGGTGATGGAGCCCACGATACGCGGGCTCGCGTCGGACGGTACGCCGTACACCGGGTTTCTGTATGCCGGCATCATGATCGCGCAGGACGGCACGCCGAACGTACTCGAGTTCAATTGCCGCTTCGGCGATCCCGAGACGCAGCCGATCATGACGCGGCTCGTGTCGGATCTCACGGAGCTGTGCGAAGCCGCGCTCGACGGCAAGCTCGACTCCGTCGAGGCAAGCTGGGATGCGCGTGCCGCGCTCGGCGTCGTGCTCGCCGCCGAGGGATACCCGGACAACGTGCGTAAGGGCGATGTCATCCGGGGCCTGGAGGACGCCGCTCGACTCCCTGGCAAGGTGTTTCACGCAGGGACGAAGCTCGTCGACGGCAATGTGGTCACGAGCGGCGGCCGCGTGCTCTGCGCCGTCGGCCTCGGCATCAGCGTGCGGGAAGCACAAGCCGCCGCCTATGCGCTGTGCGATGCGATTCGATTCGAAGGAATGCAATACCGCCGAGACATCGGCCACCGCGCAATCGCACGGGAGATATAGGTCGGCTGTGCAAGTTTCCCGAGACCATTTTCGGTCGGATTAAAATCCGACCCCTGCGGCAAACTTCTCGCTTTTGAAGATACTCTCGCGGCGACGCGGCGGCGCGGCGCAGAAAAGAACAAAGCCGAGTTTTTCTTCGCCGCGCCGCCGCGTGACTATCTTCCTTGTGGCTTCATCGGTGGCTCCGGCGGAGTTCGCTCCCGGCTTAGACAATGACATGGACGCCTCATCCGACCGTCAACTGTCAACTGTCAACCGTCAACGATCTTTCACATCGACTTCGAAGCTGACGACCACGGAGCCGCCGTTCGCGAGCCCGAAGACATGTTCGATTCCTTCACGGCTCGGCAGCGATTCGGCCAGCGACTGCAATGCCTGCATCGGAATCGTGATCCAAAGGCCTGTGGGGTCGCTATCGAGTCGCCATTCGCCGAGCTGCGACGGCCGTACATTCACGCGAAACACGTGCTCTCGAGGGAGCGTCACTTCGAGCGCGAGCGCGCGCCCGGCAAGCAAACCCTCGAGCTCGGCACGCTTCGCACGGCAGCGTACGAGCTGATTCGAGAACCGGACGTTCATGATTGCGTAGGACCAGCCGCTCCCAAGCTAATCGTCGTCGACGATGATAACCGCTGCGTGGCCGATCTCGCCGACGCTCACATTGTCGTCGATCGCCTCGAGCTCGACCAAGAAGAGCTCGGTGTTCTCGACGATGGCATCGCTCACGAGCGGAATCAGAATCGTCGCGGTCCGTGCGCCGGCGGGAATCTGCTCGAGCCCAGGGCCGATCGCCGCGAAATCGCTGCCCGCCTCGGCGGAGTTGCTTCGGAGCGTCCAGCGGAAGTTCAAGACGCCGCGCGTCGAACCGGTGCGCCGCACTTCCAAGCTCACGGCGCCGTCGCTTTCAGTCACGACGAACGTGTCTTTCGTGAACTCAATCCTCGCGGGCGCCGGTGAAGTCGGTGCGCTCACGGCCGCGTCGCTGCGCGCACCGCCGCTTTGTGGCCGCGCTGGCGCGCCGGTTTCTTGCGGAGCCTGCGCAGTCGCTTCGTCTGTTTGCGGAGGCCGCGCGGTTGCCGACGCGGCGTGCGTCGGTTCCGATCGTGATTCTGACTCTGACTCTGACTCTGACTCCGCGACTGAGGATGCCGGCTGCGCTCGAGTCTCGCCTGACGACGATGCGCTCGCGTCCGGCACCGATTCTTTCGGAGCTGGGGCCGGGATGGCAGAAGTGAGATCGACGCTTTGCACGGGCGGCGGAATGCGCGTCACGAGATAGATGCCAAGTGCCACGACTGCGAGCACGGCAGCGACGGCAGCGAGCCTGCGTAGGCGGCGCCCGCGAACGTCGTCGGGGATCGACAGCAGCTCGGGAGGCACCAGATCATGCGTCGACTCGCCGGTGCCGAGCGCGCTCAGCAGGTCGACGACGTCGATCTTGCGATCCGCTCGGTCCCAGGCGAGCGCGCGCTGCAGCGCATGCCATTGCCGATGAGTCAGGCTCGCGATGCGCGAGGCGCGCCGGCCATGCGCACGCGCGAGAAAGGCGGAGCGCCCGCCGTAGGGATGCCGCCCCGACAGCAGCTCGTACGCGATGCACGCGAGACTGTAGACATCGTCGCTCGGATCGGGGGCGAGCCCATGCACGCGCTCGGCGCTCGCATACGCCGGCGTGCCGATCGAGACATTGCCGTGCTCTTCGTGCACGTCGCCGCCCTGAGATGAACGCGAACGTGCAAAGCCGAACTCGAGCACGCGCACCTCGCCGGTCGAGGTGATCATGACGTTGCGAGGCTTCAAGTCGCCATGAACGATGTCGCGCCGGTGCGCGTGCGCAAGCGCTGCGCCGATCGCGCCGATGAGCGCGAGCGCATTCTTCTGCGACATCGGTTGGCCGTTCAAGCGCCGCAGCACGCCCGCGAGCGAATCGCCTTCGAGCAACTCCATCACGATGAAGTAGGTATCCCCATCGCGGTCGAGATCGAAGACGTTTGCGATGTTCGGATGCGAGAGCGATTGTGCCTGATGGAATTCTCGCTCGAGCTCCGCAAGCGCTTCGGGCTGCGAATCGTACGCCGCGTTCAGCACCTTCACCGCGACGTAGCGGGCCGACTCCACTAGATTGGCGCGGTGTCGATCCAGCGCTTTGTAGATCGTGCTCGTCTGACCGTGCCCCAACACCGTAAGGAGCTCATAGCGCTCGCGCAACACTCGGCGCCCGGGGGCCGTTGAAACTCGCGGCCGCGCAACGGGCGGTTCTCGCTCACGGTGCGGAATCGGCGCGGGTGCCGACTCGGGAAGCTCCTTCTCGCGCGCCGGCGCCATTCTGCGAACGTGCGAAGCGCGCTCGATGAATGCAGTTGGCCGCTTCTTTGCGGATTGGAACGGCAGCGGCGCCGGGTGCGCAGCCTCATCATCGAGATGCTCGTCTTCTTCTTCCTCTTCTTCGGCCTCTTCGGCGTTGCGAAGGGGAACGCGGGGCGGCGTTGCTGCGTCCTCGCGCGGCCAACGGCGCCTGGTCGTTGAGACGGGCTCGATGTCGTCCGTATGTCCCGATTCCGGCTCACCGTCCGACGCCTGGCGGGATCTGGCTGCAGCCGTAGCCTGCGGTTTCGGGCGCGCTCCCGCTTCTTTCGCACCGACTGCAAGCTGCGAAATCTTCGACTTCAGCTCGCGCGCCAACTCCACGTCGATGCGCCCGAGGCGCTGGTATCGATCCAGAAGGGAGAGCGCATCCCACGGCGCCTCGGCGTCGCTGCTGCACACGGATAGAAACGCCTCCTCCATGTCGGCGCGTTCGCAGCGGCCCGCCTGAAAGTCGTCCAACCATCCCGCGAGCACGCCTTCTGCGCTCTCGTGGTCGCCGGACGGGTGTTCGTCTATCGACACACTCATGGTCTCAGTCTAAGAAGCTCTGATCAGGCGGGTCTACCCGAGAAGTGGGGCAATTCGGCGGGAAGCGATGAGAAAGAACTATGGCGCGTTCGCAGCGCGAGTGTCGGAGCGGGAAAAACCCAGTGATTTCTCCATCCGATAGTCGTCCATCACGAAGCCGTTGCCAATGTCCATCACGATATCTGCGACAATACGAAAGCCCAGGCGTTCATATATCTTAATGGACGGGTTTCCCTTGTTGACGGTGAGCCAGAGCACAGTGAACCCGCGCTGGCCGGCAAGTTGCTCAATGAACTCCATGCACAGCCGCCCGGTTCCCGAACCGCGGTTCGACTTGTGCAAATAAAACTTACTGATGAAGAGCTCTCCGCGCTCCGGCTGCGGCTGCACGCTCAGATAGCCGATGAGCGCAGCACCTCCGCGCACGATGAAGTACTCGTACCCGAGACGGAGCTGTTCTCGAATCGCATCGGCACTCTGAAAGCGCGACACCATGTAGTCCACTTGGGCGCTGCCGATCAGCGGCACGTAGAAGTCGTACCAAATCTCTCGCGCGAGCGCCGCGACGGCATCGATGTCGTCCCGCAGCGTGAGTGGGCGGATTTCGGCAAGCTGAGACCGAGACATTTTTGGGAAGCGCAGGTTGCGATCGCAGCGCGCCACCAGGGCGCGTATAACCTGCAGAGTGTACGGTAAAGTCGGCGCGACTCCGACTTCTACACGTCGAAGCCATACGCTCTACGCAGCGGCTCTGACGGGCCGCCTACGCCGGGGCCGCTAGCCTGACGCAGGGCGCGACCCCGGGCGTGCCGCTCACCCAATGCCGGCCCTCCCGCGCATCGAGCCGCACGATAATGCCGGCCGAGCGGTGGAACTCCTTGCATTCGGAGGGCAGACGGGAGTCCGCGAAGTAGGCCTTGACGAGGTCGATGACGGTCGCAGCCGGATCCTTCATGTCCGGCAGCTCCGGGGTGTGCGCGAAGATGCCGACACGCCAACTTTGCTTGCGAGCGCCGAGCGCGCGCAGCTCCTTGCAGAAGCGATCCATCAAGAGCAGCGTCGAGCTCAACGTGTTGTCGGTGAGATCGATCGGCCGCTGATCGGCCGTCGCGGCGTATTTCAGATTCAACAATCCGCCCGCGCCTTGCGTCTCGTCGTAGACACACGCGGCAAGCGCAGCCCGCAGCTCGGCGACGAGCAGCACGGAGTCGCGCGAGACGCGGAACGTGTCGGATTCGACGAGAATTTCAGTCTGAGCAGCCATGCCTCCGTGATCATGCCGACTTCGACTGGCTCCAAGTTGTGGCATGGTTCACGGAACCGCGAACGGTCGCCGAGAGGTGACAGTTTGCGTCGCATTACGACGACGCGGGGCTCCGGCGCGTGACCCCGGCGCGCGTGCGGATAGGTGAATGTCGAGATCGCTACGCGTCGCGCCGCTGCGACCGAACACCGCCGAAGCTCAACGCCGCAGTCGCTATGAGGACCTCGCGAAGGAAGTAGACGAGCGCGGCGGCGAGGCTGAGCAGGGCCGCAACGAACACGACCGCAATCGGGAACGCGAGCTCCAACTGCAATGCCGAGCTCACGAACAATGCCGCAACTACGAGCGAGACCAAGAGGCCGCATAGCACGCTGAGCGCGATCGCGCGATTGATCAGCGTCGCGCGCTTCGAGAGAACCTTGAGGCGATCGTGGAGGTCGTCCGCGACCTCGGGAGACGCTTTCGGGAGCTCCGCCTCCATGAGCCGCGCGCGGTCGATGATTCTGCCGATGCGCGCGGCGAGAACATTCAACGTCGCCCCGACTCCGGCCAACAGAAAAACCGGCGCAACGGCCAACTGGATGACCTGGGCTAAGGACATGGGGGCTGGGGACATTGTTTGCTTCTTCTGGGCTCTGGGCTCTGGGCTCTGGCCAGAAAAAATCCGCTGATCGCTCTGAGCCAGGAGGCTCCATCTTGCCAGAGCCCAGAGCCCTCCGTGCAACCCTTTCCGCGTTCTTTGCGTCCAAATAAACAAAGACGTTGCGGCGTCGTCGTAACCGGCCATACACCTCGCGAAGGCAGAGAGGAGAGAACGATGAAAAGAGCCTTGGCTGCTGCACTGATTTGCCTATCTCTGGCGGCCCATGCAGACGATGATGTCTCCAAGGTGAACGGTGCGATTCGCGTCGAAGCGGGCCGAACCGTCGGCGAGGTCTCGTCCGTCAATGGCTCGGTGCGCCTCGGCGATGGGGTGACGGCGCTCGACGTCGGTACCGTGAACGGTGCGATCCATATCGGCGCGCGCTCGAGTGTCGGCGCGATCGATACCGTCAACGGGAGCATTACGTTGGAAGACGAGACCAAGGCGAAATCCATCGAATCCGTGAACGGCAGCGTCCGTTTGGGATCGAGCTCCGAGGTGGCCGGCGATGCGACCTCCGTCAATGGCTCGATGTCATTCGGCCAAGCCAGCCGGGTCGGCGGTAACGTCGAAACCGTAAACGGCTCGATCACACTCGATCAGGCGCGCGTCGTCGGGCGGCTCGAGACAACGAACGGCGCCATCACCGTCGGAGCGAAATCGCACGTCCGTGGAGGCATTCTCGTCGAGAAGAAGACCTTCAGCTTCTTCGACTGGAATCGCCGCAAACCGAAAATCGTGATCGGTCCGGAAGCAATCGTCGAAGGCACGCTCAAATTCGAGCACGAAGTCGAGCTGTACGTCAGCGACACGGCGAAGATCGGCGAAGTGGACGGCGCGAGCCCGATTCGATTCTCCGGCGATCATCCCTGATGAATGCGCGTGAATGTTTGCAGTTGACGGTTGACAGTTGACAGTTGACGGCAAGAAAGCCCGCTCCTGGTCCTCGAGGCATCTCGCGGCGCCGCGATGCACGCGATCGGACATTCAAACGGGAAAGGCTCTTTGTAAAGCCTCTTTCCCGCCGCGCCGCCGCGCCGCCGCGCGCTATTCTTCTTAAGTGACATTGAGACCGCGCTGCGCGTGTCTCTGATCCGTCTCTTTGCGTCGATCTTCCGCGACTA
The DNA here is from genome assembly GCA_040255535.1 of Lysobacterales bacterium. GTDB lineage: Bacteria > Pseudomonadota > Gammaproteobacteria > Steroidobacterales > Steroidobacteraceae > Steroidobacter. The sequence continues at coordinate 25,388 of JBDZVE010000032.1, forward strand.
CACTCGACGGTAGAGAATGGTTTCTCCCTGTGTCTGCCGCTGTAGGTCGCCTCGGTGAGCGAGATACTCGAGATGCGCGACGGCTTCGCCGAGCGCGAGCATGAAATGCATGCCGGCGAGCTCGCGGCGGAACAACACAGGCAAGACGTCGTACGCCGACATGGGCACGACGCACGCGCTCAAGAGCTTTGCGATCTGGGCTTCGTGGTGAGCACGAAGATCGTCGATTCGATGCCGCAGCCCATAAAAGGGCGAGCCGTGGGACGGCAGCACGAGCGTATCGGCAGGGAGCCTGCGCAGACGTTCGAGCGAGTCGAGATACGCGCCGAGAGGATTCGCATTCGGCTGCTGAAACATGATGCTGATGTTCGAGGAGATCGTCGGCAGCACCTGATCGCCGCTGATCAGAATGTGCTCGGCCGGATTCCACAAGCACAGGTGCCCGTCGGCGTGACCGTCTGTTCTGAGCGCGCGCCACTCGCCGCCGCAGTCGAGGGACGCCGCGTCATCGATGTAGCGCTCGATTCGCGGCAAGCCGTTCGTCATGCGTGCAAACCGCTCTGGCTTGAACAGCGACCTCGACGCCGCCCTATCCTCGACGCCATGAGCACGCAGAAAAGCGTCGATGTCCGCGCTCGTGGGCGTCAAAGCGCCATACACCGCTTGCGCGAGCTCGTGCGACCGCTCGGACATCCATACCGGAATGGAATATCGCTCCTGCAGCCAGCTTGCGAGCCCGATGTGATCGGGATGAACGTGCGTGACGAACAGCGCATGCGGACGAGCGGTCGCGAACGCAGCCGGCTCGAGACGCACCCACGCCTCCCTGCACATCTCGGCAGACATCCCCGTGTCGACGAGCAAATAGCCACGCTCGCCTTCGATGAGCCATACGTTGATGTGGTTCAGATCGATCGGCAGCGGGAGACGAGCCCAGGAAACGTTCGCGGCGATGCGCGTGCACTCGCCGAATCCCGGTGCTTGTACCTCCGTGTACTGGATCATGCGCGGATCGGACGGCAATGCTTCGCCTTCGGCGGTCACCGGAACAGGACCGTCGGTCTGAGCTGCCGTCTGATCGCGTGTCTTCATTGCTGCTGTGAGAGCTCGTCGCTCGCGTATCATGAGACGAATCGACGCGAACGTGAAATTCCACTCTGCGAGACGCAGGTGCTGTCGGCGCGACCCGCTGATCAGTAGATCGACCGAGCGAAAGTAAGAGTGATTTCTCGCGGCGACACGGCGGCGCGGCGGATTTTACTTCTGGCTCTTCCTCGCCGCGCCGCCGCGCCGCCGCGAGAGATTTTTCTTAGAGCTCGAAGACGTTCGACGCAGAATACGATTCCGCCCTGCTCAGCCCACGTTCTCGAGCGGCACGGCTTCGGCCGTGCGCTGCTGCTCTTGCGCGAGCAAGTTGAACACGCGCTCGTCTGAGCGCAGCACGAAGCTGTTGCCGGTCTGCTGTTTCGCGAGCTTCTTCACGTGCGTGAGAAGCTGGGCGATCGAATCGGCGCTCGAGGCACCGAAGGTTTCGGAATCGAGCGCCGCCACGGAAAGCGTGAGCAACGGGAAGTTGCGCGTCACGCCGTCGCGGTCGGCGGCGACGATATGACCCGCCTTCGCGTGCTCCGGCGAGTAGAAGTTCGGCACCGTCGTTGCAAACCGCTCGATGGCCCGTACGACGCGCTCGCGCCAATCGGCCGATCGCATCACGACGAGAAAGTCATCGCCGCCGACGTGACCGACGAAGTCCAAGCGTGCCGAGAACGTGGACTTGAGTAAGCCCGCGAGATGCAGAATGACTTGGTCGCCCTGTGCAAATCCGTACACGTCGTTGTAGGGCTTGAACGAATCGAGATCGAAGTACGCGACGACGAAGCGCTTGCCATTCTCGATGAGCTTGTCGATCGCTCCGCGAATGGCGCTGTTGCCGGGCAAGAGCGTGAGCGGATTCGAATGCTTCGCGGCTTGGAGCTGCTGTTCGGTGATGAGCCTCAAGAGATCGATCGTCTGCCCGAGACCCAGGTAGCGGCCGTCCTTCGTGATGACGAATTCTTCGGTGACGCGCGGTCTGCCCTTCTGCGTCACGAGCCGGCTCGCCTGCTCGAGGCGGAGCTGCGAGTCGATGAGGAGCGTCGGGCTCTCCATCACCGCGGTGATCGGCTTCTTGTTGTATATCTCGGGATGCAGCGGCTTCGCGAGCACCGAGAACAGTTGTTCGCGACGCACGACACCGAGCGGTCGGCCGTCGTCCACGACCGCGAACGTAAGATGCTGCGGATTGTCGCGGAATAGATCGGCCACCTCGTGCACGCGCATATCCGGCGCCACCGGGGGCACGTAAATCGCGATGTGCTCGGCCGAGAGCGTCGCCTGCGATACGAACGAGCGCTCGAGCGATTCCAGCTGCTGCAGCGCCGCCGTCGGCGTGGCGCCGGGACGGCCGAAAAGATTGCCTTGTAGGCGATCGAGGCCGAGCTCGACGAGCTCGCGACATTCGCGCTCGGTCTCGACACCCTCCGCGATCACGCGACATCCCATCGCGCGGCCCATGTCGAGCATCGATCGAACGAACTCGAGCTTCGTCGGGTCGGCGTCGATGCCGCTCACGAAGTACCGATCGATCTTCACGTAGTCGGGACGAAGCTCGGACCACGTGCGTAAGCCCGACGAACCGGCGCCAAGATCGTCGATCGCGATCGCGCAGCCGGCCTCGCGCAACCGCCGGGAGGTCGAGCGCAAGCGCGCGTAGTCGTCGAGCAGGCTCTCCTCCGTGAGCTCGATGACGCAGCGATCCGGCGGCATGCCCGCCGATGCGGCCAACGCGAGAAACCGGGATGCGAAATCCGGCTCTTCATAGATCGTGTCGGGGGATACGTTCACGAACAGCTTGCCCGAGACGCGCGAGGCGACGAACCGCTTGAACGCGCTTTGGATGCATAGGAGATCGAGCTCGAACTTCACGCCGCCGCGCCGAGCCGCGTCGAACAGATTCTGCGGCGAGTGCAGCCAGCTGTCGGAAGGGCCGCGAGTCAGTGCTTCGAAGCCGCAGATGCCCCGTGACCGCGGGTCGATGATCGGCTGGAACAGCGTCGAGATTCGCCCTTCGCGCACGAGCTCCATGAGCTCGTGAGTCGCGGCATCGAGCCTGCGCAGGCGCAAAGTCGGAGAATCAGGACGCGGGTCGGACATAACTAGCCCGTGAGAACGATTGGGCGTGACGTTAATGTCCAAAAACAGCCCGGGTCCGAGATGCGGTTCGCAGACCCAGGGGATTTCCTGACAACGCAGTCAGGCAAGCGCTGCCGTGTGACGCACGTCAATTCTGGGCTCGTTCCTCGCCCGAAAGCTACCGCTAGAAGGCTACCGCTAGTAGGGCTGCGTCCCTCGCCGAGTAAGCTCACGCTAGTCAGATGTGGCGTCGTGCCTCACCGAGCATTATCGCCTAGCCACACTCGTGACACTCTGACTAGCGGTAGCCTTCT
>JBDZVE010000032.1:28972-37859 GCA_040255535.1 Lysobacterales bacterium
TTCTAGCGATAGCTTTCTCGTCCTGGCTGCCGTGGCAGCCGCGGACGATCCCTATCGCTTCATGGCATCGAAGAACTCGTGATTCGTCTTCGTGTCCTTCATCTTGTCGATGAGGAACTCGATTGCGGCGAGCTCGTCCATCGGGTGCAGGAGCTTGCGCAGAATCCAGATCTTCTGGAGCTCGTCGGGCGAGGTGATCAGCTCCTCGCGGCGCGTGCCGGAACGGTTGATGTTCACCGCCGGGAAGACGCGCTTTTCGGAGACGCGGCGGTCCAAGTGGATTTCGGAATTGCCCGTGCCCTTGAACTCTTCGTAGATGACGTCGTCCATGCGCGAGCCGGTGTCGATAAGCGCGGTCGCGAGAATCGTGAGCGAGCCGCCCTCTTCGATGTTGCGGGCCGCACCGAAGAATCGCTTCGGGCGCTGCAACGCGTTCGCGTCCACGCCGCCCGTAAGCACCTTGCCGGAGCTCGGGACGACGGTGTTGTAAGCGCGCGCAAGCCGCGTGATCGAGTCGAGGAGGATCACGACGTCGCGCTTGTGCTCGACGAGACGCTTCGCCTTCTCGATGACCATCTCGGCGACCTGGACGTGGCGCGTCGCCGGCTCATCGAAGGTCGAGGAGACGACTTCTCCGCGCACCGTGCGCGCCATCTCGGTCACTTCCTCGGGCCGCTCGTCGATGAGCAGCACGATGAGGTAGACCTCGGGATGATTCGAGGTAATCGAGCTTGCGATGTTCTGCAGCAGCATCGTCTTACCGGCTTTCGGGGGCGAGATGATGAGGCCGCGCTGGCCTTTGCCGATCGGCGCCACGAGATCGATGATGCGGGCGGTCAAATCCTCGCTGGAACCGTTGCCGCGCTCGAGCTTCAGGCGCTTCGTCGGATGGAGCGGCGTCAGGTTCTCGAATAGAACCTTGTGCTTCGCGCCTTCCGGCGAATCGAAATTGATCTCGCCGACCTTGAGCAGCGCGAAGTAGCGCTCGCCGTCCTTGGGCGGACGAATCAGGCCGGAGATCGTGTCGCCGGTGCGCAGATTGAAGCGCCGAATCTGGCTCGGGCTCACGTAGATGTCGTCGGGACCGGCGAGATACGAGCTGTCCGCCGAGCGCAGGAAGCCGAAGCCGTCCTGCAGGATCTCGAGGACGCCGTCGCCGTAGATATCCTCGCCCGAGCGCGCGTGCGCCTTCAGAATCGAGAAGATGATGTCCTGCTTGCGCGAGCGCGCAAGATTCTCGAGACCCATCTTCTGAGCGATTTCGACGAGCTCCGGAACGGGCTTCAGCTTCAATTGCGTCAGATTCATCGACTGACGCGAGGCGGCAAGCTCCGATGGGGAGATGATGCCTACGTCGTCGGCGTCGAAGTCGTCGACCGGCAGATCGTCGTGTTGTTGTTGATGGCGGTGGTTGCCGCGGTCGCGATTGCCGTCGTTGCCGCGTTGGCGATTGCCGCCCTTGCCCGGACGATTACGGGCCTGATTGCCGAGATAGCCTCTCACAGTTTGCTGTCCAAGAATGCAGCCAGGTCAGATTTTCTAAGAGCCCCGACCTTCTGGCCTTCGACCTGGCCGTTTTTGAAGAGGATGAGGGTCGGGATACCGCGCACGTTGAAGCGCGCGGGGGTTTTGGGGTTCTCGTCGATGTTCAGCTTCGCGATCGTGATCTTGTCTTTGTACTCATCGGCGATCTCACTAAGCATCGGCGCGATCATCTTGCACGGGCCGCACCATTCGGCCCAGAAGTCCAACAGAACGGGACGATTCGCCTTGACGACATCATCTTCAAAGCTCGCGTCTGTGACGTGCACAATCGTGTCGCTGCTCACCAGAAACTACCTCCGTAAAAGCTCTAAATCCGGCTACTCGAGCCGTTTCGCCGATCTACTTGTCTCGATTCAGTTCGCTACTGTTCGGGTACGAGGAATGACTTCGAACTCGTTCGAAAACATCAGGGCGGGAAGGACCGAGTGACTGTCTGTGCTCGGTCGGGCACAATGCCGGGCGTCAAGCCTCCGTAGAGAATGCCCTGAACAAATCTGTGTTGAGCCGTGCTCGTGCTCGTTGAAAACCAATCGTTGTGCGAAACATTCCCCGACGGGGGTCTTGTTTACGAGGAGCGTGGTGCCGGTAGTCCGGTCGGGGCGGGTGCGGATGGATCCGCTCTGTTGAGGCTATTAGAACCGGCCCCATTTCAATTTGCAAGCCTCCAGATTCCGCATCCTGCACTCGCATCACAATAACCCTGAATGTCACCTACTCAATGTCCGATTCGCATCTAACCGAGCTTTCGTTCTCGAGCCTGCATTTACCTGAAAGCCTGCAGAAGGGTTTGGCCGACGCCAGCTTCGAGCGCTGCACGCCCATCCAGGCACAGACACTCCCACAAGCGCTCGCGGGATTGGACGTCGCGGGCCAGGCGCAGACCGGTACAGGGAAAACCGCAGCGTTTCTCGTCGCGATGTACGCGCGCTTGCTCCGCGAACCGGCCCCGGCTTCGCGCAATCTCAATGCTCCGCGCGCGTTGATCATCGCCCCAACGCGCGAGCTGGCGGTTCAGATCCATCGCGATGCCGAAGTTCTCGGTTCGCACACCGGTCTCACGCTCGGACTTGCGTTCGGCGGCGTCGATTACGAGAAGCAGCGCCATCATCTCGAGCAGGGCGTCGACATCTTGATGGGCACCCCCGGACGCATCATCGATTTCGTCAAGCAACGCGTCATCGACCTGCGCTCGGTCCAGGTGCTCGTGCTCGATGAAGCCGATCGCATGTTCGACCTGGGCTTCATCGCCGACATTCGCTACATCTTGCGCAGGCTCCCGCCGCCGGACCAGCGGCTCAACATGCTCTTCTCGGCCACGCTCTCGCATCGCGTGCTCGAGCTCGCATACGAGCACATGAACGATCCGGCGCTCGTACGCATCGAGCCGGACAAGATGACGGTCGATCGCGTCCGCCAAGTCGTCTACTACCCCTCGATGGAGGAGAAGCCGCGGCTGCTCGTCGGATTATTGAAACAAATGGACCCGCGTCGCAGCATGGTGTTCGTCAACACGCGCCGCGCGGCCGAGGAAATCGAGGCGCTGCTGCGCGCGAACGGCATCAACGCGGAGGCGATCTCAGGCGATGTCCCCCAACGCAAGCGCCTGCGCATGCTGCGCGATTTCCATGAGGGTACGCTCTCGGTCCTGATCGGCACCGATGTCGCCTCGCGAGGCCTGCACATCGCCGATGTGAGCCATGTGTTCAACTACGACTTGCCGCAAGATCCCGAAGACTACGTGCATCGTATCGGCCGCACTGCCCGAGCCGGCGCCGAAGGCGATGCCATCAGCTTCGGGTGCGAAACCTACGTGATGTCGCTGCCGGACATCGAGGGATACATCGGACGCAAGCTCCCGGTCGCTCCCGTGCCGGTCGAATCGCTGCCTGAGATCCAGAGGCCTGCGCGACGCGAACGGCCCCGGTTCAACGACCGCCGCTCGGGCAACGGGCAAGCGCGCGGCGGTCCGAGACGATCGCGCACAGGCCGGAACGAACGGTCGCATGCACCCGCGGGGCAGAAGCGAGCCGACGCCCCGACGCCCCCCTCAGAGGCGAGCTCCACCGAAGGCTCGGAGCAAGGACCCCGCCGCAAACGGCGACGGCGCGGCCGCCGCGGCAACGACAGCGGAGATGCGCACGGCACACCGCCTAAACCGGAATGAAGGTTTGGTTGACGGTTGACCGTTGACAGTTGACAGCCAGAGGAAGTTGCAGCGACCGCAGAGCTGGTCTGATCCTTTCTGACCGTCAACTGTCAACCGTCAACTGTCAACTTGGTTCTTAGCTCTTCGACGCCGCGTACCGCCGGAAATTCCTCTACGATCCTCGCCGCTTGCGTGCTGTCCGGATGGGTGATGGCGACGATCTGCCCTATGCCGAAATCGCGCGCCGCGTGGAGGACAGCCAAGCTGTCGTCGACGAACAAGGTGCGCCTCGGATCGAACGTCAACTCCGCCTGAAGGCGCTGCCAAAACTCGGGGTGCTCTTTCGGAAATCCATAGGTATGCGAGCTCACGACGTGGTCGAAGTAGCGCACGAGATCCGTCTGTGCCGCCTTGACGGCAAGGCTTTCCTGGTGTGCGTTCGTCACGAGCGCGGTGCGCAGGCGCCGTTCGCGAAGAAATTGCAAAAAAGCCTCGGCGCCTGGGAGGAAGCGCACGTGCTCGCGCATCTCTCGCTTGAGCTCGGCGATATCGAGCGCGAGCTCGCGCGTCCAGTAGTCGACGCAGTACCAATCGAGGGTCCCGCGATTTGCGGCGAACCGCGGAGTGAGCTCCTCGTGAGCCTGTTCGAGCGGAATACCGTGCCGGTTGGCGTAGCGCAACGGCACGAGTTCCTGCCAGAAATAGTTGTCGAAGCTGAGATCGAGCAGCGTGCCGTCCATGTCGAGCAGGACGAGGTCCACGCCGGCCCAGTCCACGGGGGCGAGCGCATCGGAGCGGTCGGTAGATGCGGTCATCGGTCAGTTCGGAGAAGATTCTTCCGCCACAAAAAGCACGAGCGGCACGCAGAGAGGAGCAAATGTACCTCGATTGGATGACTCTCGTTCTGCTCTGCCTTGCCGGAGCGCTCGCCTGGTTCTGGCATGCGAGCCTCGCCGCGCGCGAAATCGCGAATGCCGCCGCGATCGAGGCGTGCGAGCGGCTCTCACTTCAGTTTCTCGACGGGACCGTCGCGTTCGCACGGCTGCGGCTCGCCCGCGGATCCTCGGGGAAGCTCATTCTGCGGCGCACCTACGTGTTCGACTACACCGCGAACAGCATCGAGCGCCGCCAAGGCTTCATCGTCGTGAGCGAGCGGCGCGTCGAAACGGTCGGATACGAACAAGATGAGCGATCAGAATCGAGACATCGGGCCGTCCGGCCCGCTACAGCCAGTCAAGTCGTGCACCTCCATAAGTGGCGCCGCGCGGAGAGAACTCAAGAGGGCGCGCCGTCGCCCGAGCCGTCGCGCACACCCGAGGGCAAGGATTCAGGGAATTGACGAGCGTCAAGCCATCCGGTGCGACGCGTGTCTTGGCTTGCGGTAAAGTACGCATTCCATGAGTGAGTCTGAAAACAAGGTCGAGACGGAGACTTTCCAGCGCCTCGAGCGGCTGCGGGACCTCAGAATCGAGCATCGCGACCTGGACGATGTGATCAATCGGCTGCAGATGGACCTCTATGTAAACGAGGTGCAATTGCGGCGACTCAAGAAGCGTAAGCTCATGCTGAAGGATCAGATCGCGCGCCTCGAAAGCGAACTGATCCCGGACCTGAACGCGTGAGCCGTTATAAGGCGGTTTCGATCCGTCATTCGCCCGGCCCATGCGGGTCTGCTTGCTGATCTATGTCGGACATTCTGCGTAATCTCGCGCGCGAGCTTGAGGCGCTGCTCACGGCGCAGGCCGTTATCCAAGTCGCCGCCATTCTCGTCGCGATTCTGGTCGCGATCTGGGCCAGCCGCCGAATTCGGGCCACGGAGCGTGCCCAGGCCGCCTTAGTCGACCAAGGCGTCCAGGCGCGGCTCACGGAGGCTTTTCTCATCGCGAGCCCGCACGTCACCGCGACGGTATTGATCGCAGCGGCCGGCGCCGTGCTCCATGCGCTCAAGGCCGACAGCCGCATCGTCGATCACGGCATCACGTTGGCGGGGCTCCTCCTTCTGATCCGCATCGGCGTGTACCTCGTCCGCCTGTCGCTCGGGGACCGCACGAAGGGCTGGGGGAACCCGGTCACCTTTCTCATCTGGGCGGTGCTCGCGCTGCATGTGCTCGGCTGGTTCGACCCGCTCGTGCAGGCACTCGACAGCGTCGGCCTCAGAACGACGAAGAGCCGAATCACCCTCTGGTCGGTCCTGAAGATTCTGTTCACGGTCGGCGCCTTCATCCTGATCGCGGTGTGGATCGCGCGCTGGGTCGAACGGCGGCTGATGGCAATGCAGGGTCTCGCGCTCAGCATGCGCATCGGGATCGCGAAGTTCGCGCAGACGTTCCTCATCGCGCTGTCGATCCTGCTCGGCCTCAATGCGACCGGCTTGGATCTCACGACGCTCAACGTCCTGACCGGTGCGATCGGCGTCGGCTTGGGCTTCGGCTTGCAGGCCATCGTCGCGAACTTCATCAGCGGCTTCGTGCTGCTGATGGACCGCTCGATCAAGCCGGGCGATGTCATCAGCTTCACGGGCACGACGGGTACGAGCACCGAGGGCTTCGGCTGGGTGCAGGAACTGCGCGGGCGCTATGTCGTGATCCGCGACCGCGATGGCGTCGAAACGCTCGTGCCGAACCAAAGCCTGATCACGAATCAGGTCATCAACTGGAGCTATACCGATCCGCGCGTCCGTCTCAAGCTACCGGTGCGCGTGAGCTACAAGGACGACCCCGAGGAGGCGTTGAACATCCTGCTCGAGGCTGCCGAGAACCATAAACGCATTCTGCGCGATCCCCCGCCCGTTTCTCGCCTGATGGGATTCAACGAGTACGGCTTCGACCTCGAGCTCAGGTTCTGGATCGCCGACCCGCAGGAAGGCGTCAACAACGTCCGCTCCGACGTCAACCGCATCATCTGGCGCCTGTTCAAGGAGCACGGCATCACGATACCGATCGCCCAGCGCGAAGTGCTGTTGGAGATGAAGCGGCCCACGTCGGGAAGCGACGGCGGCGATGACGGCGTCGATGACGTGATCGCGCGCGACGTCTAGCGCTGCCCGCGGCTGTGTAACGTGTAAGGTGTAATGTGTAAGGTAAGAGGGCTCAGCGCGAGCCTTCTGACGTTACACGTTACACATCACACTTTACACGCTCTGATGCTCACACCTCCTGCGAACGCCCTGACCTATCGGTTCATCCGCGCCGGCGGGCCCGGGGGTCAGAACGTCAACAAGGTTGCGAGCGCGGTGCAGCTTCGCTGCGATCTCAAGGAATGGCCGGAGCTGTCGGAACGCGTGCGCGCACGGCTGCGCAGGCTCGCGGGACGGCGGTTGAGCGATGAAGACGTCATCGTCATCACGGCTCAGCGCTTCCGTACGCAGGAGCAGAACAAGCGCGACGCGCTCGAGCGCCTCGAGGCGCTGATCGCCGAAGCGCGCATCGAGCCGAAGGTGCGCAAGGCGACGCGGCCGACGCGCGCATCGAAGGAAAGACGCCTGGAGAGCAAGCAACAGCGCTCGCAGGTGAAACGGGGGCGACGTCGAATCAATCAGTTCGATTGAGCCTGGAGCGGCTCGCGATGCAGCGCTTCAGAGCGCGATCGCAATCCCGAGTCTCAGCTGGGAATCCAACTTCTGATCGAAATCGAGCAGACTTTCGCCATAGCCGCCGAAGTACTGAAGCATGAGCCAGCCGGTCAGATCTCCGCCGCTCAATTTGGAGAGTGGATACGAAGCGTTGAGCTCGAGGCTGCCGTAGTTGCCGCGCGTACCCTTGCGCACGGTTGCGCTCAAGTCCAAACCGCCTTTGCTCCCGACGCCGAATACCCAATCGACATAGCCGCGGTAGTGGCTGATCGTCGGGTTCTCGTCATCGGAGATGTAATTATGGATGAGCGGCGCGGCATAGGCGCGCAGCCCATCCGGATCGCCGAACGTCAAGAGCGGGCGCACGTACAGCATGTTGAAGCTGCGTGAATCGTCGCCCTCCTTGCCGTTCGACTCGTGTCCCGCACCGGCCTCGACGCCGAGCCGCAAACGGCCGTCGAAGAAGCGATGCAGGTCGAAATCGGAAAAGAACAGCCGCGGTCGATAGCTCGAATCGCGAAACGGCTTCGACAGGTCGTTGAGATCCCACAACGAGGTCTGGGAATACGACAGGTAAATGTCGTCGATCCACGGCACCCGTTCCGCGAGCCTTCCCTGACCGTCGAAGAGCCGATAGCGCAGGCTGATCTGAAACTTCGCGTTCAAGCCGCCGTCGCCGCCGACCAAGAAGTAGACGGGCTCGTAGACGGAGACTGCAAGCGGCGGCGGCTTGTCGATCAGTGCCGAGCGGACCGTCGATCGCTCCGCGCTTTCTACGTCGACCGTCGGCGCGGTCGCCTGGACGGCGGCGGCTTTGGGCTCCGCGGCAGACGCGATCTGCACGAGCAGCGTATTCGCCTCGAGCCCGGTCGAGATGAGCGTGGCCACACCCTCGGCTTCGGCGGGTATCTGCCCTTTCAGCGTCACCTTCAGAAACGACCGCGGCGCAATCGACAGCGAACCGCTTTGTTCGGGCACGAACGGAACGATGCTGATGCCCGCTTGAGTCTCGAGCTTGATGTGCAGCGGTGCGGAGATCTCGACGATCTCAGGCTCGGCCCCATCATTGATGATCACGAGCTCGAGCGTGACCGACTCACCAGCCGTCACGTGCGGCTGCGCGGTCGTGAGCTTGATGTCGGCCTGCGCGATCGAGCCGACGAACAACGACACCAGCATGAGTGGAACGCGCATGTGCGCCAAGCACCGTCTCATCAGCCCACCTCCGCTCACTGCCTCGTGAAGCCTTTCCGGAGCTTTTGGAGTGAAGAGTCACTCTCGCAAGCACGCAAAGCCCGCCAAGGTCGGAATACTTCACGAAGCCTGCCGACGATCTGCCCTAATCGTGCCAATCGTCAGCTAATGAAAAATATGTGAAAAGTACTCTTGCGGAGACGTAGAGATCGGAAGGAAAGAAGAAGATGTTTTTTCCTTTTTACCTACGCGTCTCCGCGTTTCCGCGAGAGATCTTTCTTATCTGCTTACCTTGGCGAGCTTTGCGTGCTTTGCGAGAGTTATTCTTCACTTCCGCAAGGATGACCCATCGCGGAACTCGCGGTGCGAGTCAGCATACCGGCGCTGCGCTCATGGATCCTCGCTTCCGCACACTGCTGTCCGGGGAAAAT
>JBDZVE010000033.1:0-9143 GCA_040255535.1 Lysobacterales bacterium
CGCGGGATTTTCCCCGGACAGCAGTGGACCTTCGTCGGGACGACGAGATAAGCATCCCTGGTTTATCCCGGACGCAGTGCGCTTCCGCAAGAATGACGAAGCTTGGGAGTACGCATCCCGCCGGTTCTTCGTCGGCCTTGCGGACGCGAGAGCCCATCTGGAGAGCGAGCGCATGCGCGCTCTATGCAAGTCGAATCCGTTGCGGCACGCTCCGCCTGTCGCCATCACCGGGAGTGACCTTGCGCTTCGACTTCAGAGATCTGGAGCTGTTCGTCGCCGTTGCCGAGACCGGCAGCATCTCTCGCGCATCTGAACGCTCCCATACCGTGCCTTCGGCCGTGAGCAAGCGCATCTCGGATCTCGAGCAGCTCTTCGGCACCGAGCTGCTGGTGCGGGGCGGCAAAGGCGTGGAGCTCACCGCGTCGGGTCATGCGTTCTTATCGCGTGCGCGCGTGCTGCTCGAGCAAGCACGCCAACTGGATGACGAGATGCGCCGCCATGCGTCGGGCATGCTCGGCTACGTGCGAGTGTTCGCGAACATCTCCGCGATCGTCGAATTCTTACCCGGCGCACTTGCCGCATTCGCGGCGAAGCATCCGGACATTCACGTGCACCTCGAGGAGCACACGAGTGCAGCGATCGCAACGGCTGTCGCGGGCAATTCCGCAGACTTCGGCATCGTGAGCGAGCTGCCGACGATCGACGGACTCGAGACCGTTCCGTTCCGCAACGACGAGCTCGTGCTCGTGACGCAGCCGACTCACCCGCTCGCCAAGCGCACCTCGATCGGCTTCGCCGAAGCGACTCCATACCCGCTGATTGGGCTCCAAACGAACAGCTCTTTGCATCAGTTGCTGACGCGCGCCGCGATCGACGCCGGCACGAGTCTCAACTGGCGCATCCATGTAACGAGCTTCGACGCCGCATGCGCGATGGTTGCCGCCGGGCTCGGCGTGAGCATCATTCCGCGCGCCGCGACGACCGCATTCATCCGGTCGCTTGCGCTCGCCGCCATTCCGCTCACCGATCCCTGGGCAGCGCGGCAGCTTTTTCTCTGTGTGCCGGCAAACAAACCGCTGCACGGCGCAGCCCAACTTCTGTTCGAGCACCTTCGCGCGGCGAAGTGACGTTATGATGTGCGCCCGTTTCCAGCCGTGCGCCTCATGTCAGAGACCGACGAGAACTCCGCTTCTTCGCAACCGTACCGCCGCAGCATTCGCAGCTTCGTCATTCGGCGCGGCCGCTCCACTGTTGCACAAGAGCGCGCACTCGAAGCGCTCTGGCCGAAATACGGCATCGAGCTCAAAGCAGAGCCGTTAGATATCGATGCGGCATTCGGGAGAGCAGCGCCGGTCATGCTCGAGATCGGTTTCGGTGCGGGCGAAGCGCTACTCTCCTTCGCGCAAGCTCACCCAGAGCTCAATTGCATCGGCGTCGAAGTGCATCCGCCCGGCGTCGGTCACTTGCTGCTCGGAGTCGAGCGCGCACAGCTCCCGAACGTGCGCGTCATCATGCACGATGCCGTCGAAGTGCTCGAACGACACCTCGCGCCGGCATCGGTCTCGCTCGTGCATATTTTCTTCCCGGATCCGTGGCCGAAGAAGCGGCATCACAAGCGTCGCTTGATCCAACCCGAGTTCGCGGCGCTCCTTGCTCGAGTGCTCGCGCCCGACGGCATCGTGCGGCTTGCAACGGATTGGGAGCATTACGCACATCACATGCGTGAGGTACTCGACGCTTCGCCTCACTTCGAGAATCGCAGCGGCGCGGGCGGTTTCGTAGAGCGACCTGAAGAGCGTCCGCTCACGCGTTTCGAAAAACGCGGTCAGCGACTGGGGCATGCAGTGTGGGATCTCGAGTATCGCCGCCATGCAATTGCGGCTGTGCAGAAAATTTAACTCTTGAATCCCTCTCTCTACGGGGCTAAAAGAAGAAGCGACGGTCGGGCAAGTTGCGGCTGTCGAATTCATTGAATGCATGTTCATTGAATGCATGGATGTGTCATGCAGGGACAGCAACCCGCTAGCGAACGGAAGGGGAGTACTCATGACCTCGCCCAGTCCAGTTGTCGGTGCGTGGTATCGCCGCCACGGTGCGCTCTTGGAAGTAGTCGCGGTGGACCGCGACGACGGCACCGTCGAGGTACAGCACTTCGACGGCACGCTGGAGGAATTCGATCTCGAATCCTGGGGCGAGCAAGAGTTCGAAGAAGCTCAAGCGCCTGAAGATTGGACGGGCTCGGTCGACGTCGAACCGGAAGATTACGACAGCGAGCGCGAAGTGCCGATCGCATCCGCATGGACCGATCCGCTCATGTGCTTGGATCGCAGCGAAACGTCGGGCTACTCGGAGTGGCCATCGCCGCGAGACTCGTAGGGAAGCCCGCGAAGCCGCTACGCGTGAATGCGCGCGAGCTCGCCGACGTCTGCATCCAACAACACGAGCCCACCCTCTATCCGAATAGGCAACGGTGTCAGCGCCTGACCCGGGCAGGGTCCTGCGACACAGCGGCCCGTGGCGATGTCGAACATCGCGCCGTGAGAGTTGCACAAGATGTGATGCCGATCAGGCGTCAGAAATTCGTGCGGACGAAGATTGAGCGGATGCCCTGCGTGAGGACAACGATTCACGTAGGCGCGCACGTCCGATCCATCGCGAACGATGAAGCCTCGCAGCGGCCAATCGCCCCCTCCGATGGCGAACGCGCGCGAGCCGCGATCGAGCAACTCATCGAGCCGACAAATGACGGCGCTCATCGCCTAAAGACTGCCATGCTCACGTCTCGGTACTGTCGCGGCTGCTGACTTTCGCCGCAGTGCCGACGGATGCATCGATCAACCCCGAGCGCATCATGAGCCAGAAAAGCACGATGCCGGGGAGCGCAATCAAGAACGTGAACACATAGAAATTCACGTAGCCCAGTTGCTGGATCAACGCGCCCGCGCTCGTGCCGGTCAATATTCGACCCACTACGCTCGTGGCGGCCGAAATCAGCGCGTACTGGCTGGCCGTGTAGCGCAAGTCGCAGAGTGCGGAGAAATAGGCGACGACGGTCACGCCGCCGATGCCGCTCGCAACGTTCTCGAAACCCATCGCAGCGGCGAGCGCCCAATTGGAATGGCCCATCCAGGCGAGACCGGCAAAGCTCAAATTCGATACGGCCATGAGCCACAGGCTCAAGAGCACCGATCGCTTCATGCCGAGGCGCGAGTACAGCACGCCCCCGAGGAAGATTCCTGCGAGGTAACCCCAGAAGCCGAATCCCACGTCGAAGATTGCAATCTCATCGTTCGTGTATTGCATATCGTCCGCGAGCAGGCGAAACGTGAGCTGGCCGAGCGTGTCGCCGATCTTGTGCAGGAGAATGAACAGCAGCACGAGCAGCGCACCTTGCCGCTGGAAGAACTCGCTGATCGGCGCGACCACCGAGCTCGCGAGCGCCGCTATACCTTGCCGCCTGATCGGGGGCCGGTGCCGCTTCGGCTCGCCGAGAATGAGGCCGACGCCGATCGCCGGCAGCGCAAACACGGCACACGCGACGTACGCGAGGTTCCAGCCGATGCGGGCCGCAAGCGCAAGCGCGAGGGCAGCGGCGGCCACTGAACCGATGCGCCAGCCGTATTGAGACATACCCGATCCCACACCGAGCTGCTCCGGCTCGAGCCATTCGATTCGATAAGCATCGATGACGATATCGTACGTTGCACCCGCGAGCGCGACGAGGATCGCGGCCTGCGCGGTGGCAAGCAGGCTCTCGCGCGGATCCACGAGCCCGAGATACACGATTGCCGCAATCGCAAGCGCGCCGGCAAAGATCAGCCACGAGACGCGCTGCCCGAGGCGGCCGATGATCGGCAGCCGCACACTATCGACAATCCACGCCCATAAGAATTTGAGGTTGTAGACCAAGAACGCCAGCGAGAATGCCGTGATTGCGCGCTTGTCGATGCCGTCTTGCGCAAGCCGTGTCGTGAGCGTCGCGGCGATCATCGCGTAAGGAGCGCCCGAGGAGATCCCCAGAAAGAAGGCGGCGACGGGCGCCGTTTCCGTGTAAGGGCGCACGGCAAGCGGCACATAGCGTCGCCAACCGCTGGGTATCGCACGTGGGGCAGCACTCAACAGGGTGTCTCCGGGACCAATGTCATCAAAGGAAGCGCGATGATGCCGAAGGAACGCCGCGCCGAATAGCAGCGATCGGCTCATTCACTGACAGCGGCTGCAGTGTTGTCTTACTATCTGCGCCCCGATACCAACACGCGTCTCCCTTGAATGCCTTCCTCGTCCTTCATCGATCTCTGCCTCGAGCTCGGCGTGCTTCGCTTCGGCGAGTTCAAGCTCAAATCCGGACGGATCAGTCCGTACTTTTTCAATGCGGGACTCTTCAACACGGGACGCGCCCTCGCCGAGCTGGGACGCCACTACGCCGATGCCATCCAGAGCGCCGGAATCGACTTCGACGTCTTATTCGGCCCCGCTTACAAGGGCATCCCGCTCGTCTCGACGGCAGCCATCGCGCTCGCGGACGCTCACGACCGCAGCGTGCCATGGGCCTTCAATCGCAAGGAAGCGAAGGATCACGGTGAAGGCGGCTCGATCGTCGGCGCCCCACTGCGCGGGCGCGTGCTCATCATCGACGATGTGATCACGGCCGGAACGGCGATACGCGAATCGCTCGATATCATTCGAGCGGCCGAGGCCGAGCCGAGCGGCGTCGTGCTCGCGCTCGATAGACAGGAACGGGGGCAAGGCGAGCTGTCCGCCGTCCAGGAAGTAGAACGCACGCTCAAGCTGCCGGTGACCAGTATTCTCAAGCTCGATGACTTGATCGCGTACCTGGAGCAGTCAGGCAATGCCGAGCAGCTCGAGGCCATGCGACGCTACCGCGCTCAGTACGGCACCGCCGCCACAATGTGAATTCTCGCTCGGAATCGGGGGGTTTTTACGGCTCACACGTTGACCGAGCGCCGACCTGGGGCACAATAGACGAACTTTTCCGACAGCTCGCGAAATGCACACACTCTGGCGCTACTCGTTGCTGAGCACGGTTCTACTCTCCGCCGTCGCTTATGCGGCTCAGGGCTCAGGCCGCGAGGCGTTCTACCGTTGCAAGGACAAAAGCGGGCAAACCTACTACGGCGACAGTCTTCCGCAAGCGTGCACCGGGCTCGATACCGAAGTGCTGGATGAGCGCGGCATGGTCGTCCGGGTCATCGAAGGCGAAGCGTCGCGTGCCGCGCGCATCAAGCGCGAAGCCGCGGAAGCGGAGGCTCGCAAGGAGCGCGAGCAGCGGGAGCAACATGACCGCATGCTCATCGATACTTACTTGAGCGTTGCGGATATCGAGCGGTTGCGCGATCAACGGTTGGAGCAGCTCCAGGCCCAATACAGAGTCACGGAGCAGAGCATAGGCAACATGCGCGAGCGTCAGGCGCGTATCGAGAATCAGATCGCTCGGTTCAAGCCGTATAACAGCGACCCGAACGCGCCGCCGCTTCCCGATCACCTCGCCGAAGAGATGGTGAATACGGTCAACAGCCTGCGCACATACCACGAGATGCTCGCGACCAACCGGCGCGAGCAAGCGGAAATCAGCGAGTCATTCGCCGCGGATATCAAGCGCTTCAAGGAGCTCAAAGGCTTGAAGTGAGCGGCGGACGGCGGAGCTTCGTTCGGTACTCAGATCCTTTGCTTGTCTGCCGTCGTGCTAATCCCGTTCATCCTGTCCCCATCTTCTTGCTTCACCGTCCGCCGTCCGCCGTCCGCCGCTCACTCAAGCCCTGCCTGAGCTGCCGAATCCGCCGGCGCCTCGCTCCGAGGCCGTGAATTCTTCGACGACCTCGAACTCGACTTGCACGACAGGCACCACGACGAGCTGAGCGATGCGCTCGCCTGGCTGGATCGTGAATGTCGTGTGGCCGCGATTCCAGCACGAAACGAACACTTGGCCCTGGTAGTCCGAATCGATCAAGCCGACGAGGTTACCGAGCACGATGCCGTGCTTGTGGCCGAGGCCCGATCGCGGCAGCACGATCGCCGCGTAGCCTGGATCTTCGAGATGAATCGCGATACCCGAGGGAATGAGCTGCGTATCGCCCGGCTTGAGCTCGATCGCTTCATTCAAGCACGCGCGCAAGTCGACGCCCGCGGAACCTGACGTCGCGTACTGCGGGAGCGGATACTCGCGGCCGATGCGTGGATCGAGGATTTTGACCTGAAGCGTTCGTCGTGATGTTTGCGTCATAGATCGGCAAATGGACCGTGTGGGTCGGAATGCATTCCGACATTTGTGTTGTTCTAGGTCGGATCGTAGGGAAGCCCGCGTTGCAGGAGCATCTCGCGGGCCGACCTACAGCGAAGCCGCCGGCTTCGCTGCGCGTGGGGACTCTTTTGCTGCGCGCGAACGATACCGTTCCGCGATCAACTCCACCAGTTGGCGCGCCAGCGCGATTTTGCTCGTCAGCGCGAGCTCTCGTTTGCCGCCGTTCCAATACACGGTCAGTGCGTTGTCGTCCTTATCGAAGCCGAGACCCTCGCCGACTTTATTGGCGGCGATCATGTCCAGATTCTTGCCGGCGAGCTTCGCGAGCGCGTTGCGCTCGACGTTTTCCGTCTCGGCCGCGAATCCGACCAAGAACGGCGGCGACTCGCTGCGGCCGATCGTCGCGAGCACATCGGGGGCGCGCGCCAAGGACAGCGACATGACGTCGCTCGTCTTCTTGATCTTCTCGCAGGCCACCTGCGCGGATTTGTAATCGGAAACGGCGGCGGCCGCGATGAAAATGTCGGCGTCGCCGATCTGCTGTTGAACCGCGCTCAACATCTGCTCGGCACTCTCGACTTCGATGCGCTCGATACCGGTGGGCGTCGGAATTTGAACGGGCCCGCTCACGAGAACGACCTCCGCGCCCGCTTCGCGCGCCGCTTGCGCAACGGCGAATCCCATCTTGCCCGAGCTGCGATTGCTGATGAAGCGCACGGGATCGATGCGCTCGCGCGTCGGGCCTGCCGTGACGACGACCTTCAATCCTTCGAGAACGCCGGGGCCGCCTCGCACCGTGAAAATCTCCTCGGCGATGCGCGCAGGCTCGAGCATGCGTCCGACACCGACTTCACCGCATGCTTGCTCGCCGGAGTCTGGCCCGAGAAAACGCACGCCGCGCTCGCGCAGCACACCCACGTTCGCCTGCGTCGCGGGATTGGCCCACATCAGCCGATTCATCGCAGGTGCGAGCGTGATCTCCGCCGTCGTCGCGAGACACAGCGTCGTCAAGAGATCGTCCGCGAACCCGTGTGCGAGTCGCGCGATGAACTCGGCGGTGGCAGGCGCGACCACGACTTCGTCCGCCCAGCGCGCAAGCTCGATGTGTCCCATCGCCGCTTCGGCGGCTTCATCCCATAGGTCCGTGCGGACCGGTTTGCCCGAGACCGCCTGGAAGGTCAACGGCGTGACGAATTGCTGCGCGCCGCGCGACATCACGACTTGTACGTCACCGCCGCGCTCGATCAGGCGCCGTACGAGATCCGGGCTCTTGTAGGCCGCGATCCCGCCCGTTACGCCGAGAATGATCTTTTTGGGGTGCAAACTCATGCAAGGAATTATGGGCGCGGCGTCAAGGCCCGGCAAACGAAGCGACGCATAGATCCATTCCAGTTCGGCATGGGAAAAACACCGATGCTTGCGCGCATTTCCCCGCAAATGGCCCGAAATGCCGCCTATCGTGACGGCAACGAAGTTTCACAATCGAGCTGCTTCTACACCAGGGACAGGTATGTCGATACGCGATTGGCCCCAAACCGAACGGCCTAGAGAGAAACTGCTCACGGCCGGCCCGGCCGCGCTGAGCGAGGCCGAGTTGCTCGCGATTCTGCTCAGAACAGGGACGCGCGGACAGAGCGCGTTGGAGATGGCTCGGGCGCTGCTCGTCGAGTTCGGATCGCTGCGAAATCTCCTCACTGCTGAGCGAGATCGGGTGTGTCGAAGCCGCGGGCTCGGTCCGGCCCGCTACTCGACGCTCCAGGCCGCCCTCGAACTGACGCGTCGGCATTACCAGCAGCTCATGATGATCGGCCCTGCCCTGGCGAATCCGCGCGCGACACGCGAATTTCTGCGCGCGCGGCTACGGGATCTGCCGCACGAGGTTTTTTGCTGCGTCTATCTGGACAACCGCCACCGCGTCATCGCCTTCGAAGAGCTGTTCCGAGGCACGATCGACGGCGCAAGCGTCCACCCAAGAGAAGTCGTCAAGCACGCACTCGCGCGCAACGCCGCCGCCCTGATCCTGGTCCACAACCACCCCTCCGGCCTCGCCGAACCGAGCCAAGCCGACGAGCTCATCACAAGGCGCCTGAAGGACGCACTCGCGCTCGTCGACATCCGCGTCCTCGACCATTTGGTGGTCGGCGACGGCGTCTGTGAATCGTTTGCCGAGCGGGGGCTACTTTAAGGGGATAGTGTTCAGGGAGCAGGGGATCGTCAGAATAAAGAGGCTTGGCGCTATCGCTTGTCGGCGGGGATGCTCGCAGAGCATCCCGCTTCTTCTCTGACTACCCCCTATCCCCTGAACACTACCCCCTAGCGCCCGGCGGCTGGCCCGGCGCCCAACCGGCGCCCGCGCGCTCAAATGCCAGCGCCCCAGGCGCTGGCATTTGGCCGCCGGCGCTGGTATAAAGCGCGACTCACTTTTCGGCCCCCAGCCCGCAGGCACGGGCCGAACCCTTGAGGAAATCCGTCATGTCCAGAGTGTGTGAAGTCACCGGCAAGCGGCCGGTCACTGGAAATCGCGTCTCGCACGCGAACAACAAGCGTCGCCGTCGGTTCCTGCCGAACCTGCACGTGCATCGTTTCTGGCTCGAGAGCGAGCGCCGCTTCGTGAGCCTGCGCGTTTCCACGCGCGGCCTGCGCACGATCGAGAAGCGCGGCATCGACCAGGTCGTGGCGGATCTTCGCGCCAAGGGCGAGAAAGTCTAAGAGGAGCTTCAAGCCATGCGTGAGAAGATCAAGCTCGTATCGAGCGCCGGCACCGGCCACTTCTATACGACGACCAAGAACAAGCGCCTCCATCCCGACAAGATGGAAGTGAAGAAATTCGATCCGAAAGTACGCAAGCACGTGACGTACAAGGAAGCGAAGATCAAGTGACGAA
>JBDZVE010000033.1:9243-11621 GCA_040255535.1 Lysobacterales bacterium
TCTAGGCTGTAGGGAAGAGATCGCTCGCCGTGCGCCTCGCGCCGATTGAAGAGGTACCAAGAAAAAAGCCCGCCTTTCGGCGGGCTTCTTGTTTCTGGCTACAGCCTAGAGCCTACAGCCTCTTTTAAGCGGCTTGGAGCGCGTACCCCCGCAGGCTCGCGGCGAAGTCTTGCAGCGCCTTGATGCGGCTCGCTTCCGCCTGAGCTATCCAGTCCTTGAGATGCTGAAGCAACTTCTCGTTGCTCATGTTCGCGCCGCTCCAGAGCACGCTCAGGCGCTCGCGAAATTCGTGCACCGTATGCAGTGCCTGGTTCTTCGCGAGCACCTCGCTCAGTCTTGATTTCGCTTGATTGTCGAGCAGCACCGGCTCGCGCACCAGGAGCTTCTTGACTCGACGGCTGATATTGCCGCTCGCAGCCTGCAGCTCCTGCTTGAATACCGGAATCATCACGCTCTTCGTGTATGCCCGGAGCACGTGCATGCGGTTGACGATGACGGCGCGCACCGTTTCCAGATCGATGTGCTTGCGCGACGGCATGATCGCAGGCGCCGGCGCCACTCGAATCACCTTCGCGAGGCCGAGCGCCTGGAAGATGCGGATGTAGAGCCAGCCCATGTCGAATTCCCACTTGCGAATCGAAAACTTCGCCGAGCTCGGGAACGCGTGATGATTGTTGTGCAGCTCTTCGCCGGCAACGATGACGCCCCACGGCACGATGTTCGTCGCAGCGTCCGGGCACTCGAAGTTCCGGTAGCCGGTGTGATGGCCGAGGCCGTTGATGACGCCTGCCGCCATGACGGGAATCGCGAGCATTTGAATCGCGATCATCGTGATGCCGGGGATGCCGAACAGCACGAGGTCCGTCACCACCATGAGCACGATGCCGAGATTGCGATACTTCGCGTAGACGTTGCGCTCCACCCAGTCGTTCGGCGTGCCGCGGCCGAATTTCTCCTGAACCTCGGGATTCCGCGCAACGACCTGATAAAGCTCGGCGCCTTCCAGTAAAACCTTTTTGAGGCCGAAGATCACCGGGCTATGCGGATCTTCGGGCGTCTCGCAGCGCGCGTGGTGCTTGCGGTGAACGGCCACCCATTCGCGGGTGACGATCCCCGAGCTCATCCACAGCCAAAAGCGAAAGATGTGCCGCAGCACCGGATGCAGATCCAGACTGCGGTGCGCGGCATCCCGGTGGAGATAAAGCGTGACCCCCATGAACGTGAACTGCACCATCACCAAGGTGACGAGCGCGTAGCCCCAGAAGCTAAGATTCAGAAAGCCATACAGAAAATCGAGATTCACGGGAGAGCCTTGCAACGCGACGTTGAGCAAACAGATTAGGGAAAATCACCAGCCGGGGGACTATAACGGACACCCTGCGGTCGTACAAATGAGCGAAACCCTGGTCCGATCACTAGATCCGCTTCGGGCTTCTTCTGTTCCATCGACTCGTGACGCGCGTCGCATCATGAGCGGCTGGGATCCAAACCGATATGGGGGCGCACGCCTCTTTTGCGAGCCGCGCCCGAGAAATTGACGTGCATGCCTGAATTACCCGAAGTCGAGACCACTCGCCGCGGCATCGCTCCGGCCATCGTCGATCGCAGGATCCGCGAGGTCATCGTGCGCGAGCCGCGTCTGCGTTGGCGAATTCCTCGTTCCTTTGCAAATACGATTGCCGGACAGGAGATCCGGCGCCTGCGGCGCCGCGCGAAATACTTGATCTTCGATCTCGAGCGCGGCTCGATGATTCTGCACCTCGGGATGTCGGGAAGTTTACGCCTCCTGCCGAGCGCGACGGCGCCGCTGACCCACGATCACGTCGACCTCGTGCTCGACAATGCGGTCTGCATGCGGTTCAACGATCCGCGGCGCTTCGGCAGCCTGCTGTGGACCGCCGGAGATCCGCTCGAGCATCCGCTCCTCGCGGCGCTTGCGCCCGAGCCGCTCTCTGACGAATTCGACGGCGCGTACCTCGCACGTGCATTGAAAGGCCGGCGGGTCGCGATCAAGCAGGCGATCATGAACAGCCAAGTCGTCGTCGGCGTCGGGAATATCTACGCAAGCGAGGCACTCTTTCGTGCGCATGTGCGCCCGCGTCGCGCCGCGGGCCGGCTCCGACGCGAAGAGATCGAGGCGCTCGTCGCCGCGATCAAAGCCGTGCTGGCAGATGCAATCCGTGCCGGCGGGACCACGCTCCGCGATTACATCAATCCGGATGGTATGCCGGGCTACTTCCGTCAAAAGCTCTACGTGTACGAACGCGCCGGCGAGCCCTGCCTCGTGTGCGGCACGGCGATCAAGCATTTCGTGCAGGGCCAACGATCGACTTATTTTTGTCCGCAGTGCCAGCGATGATCCAGGCGACAGGCGACAG
>JBDZVE010000033.1:11721-15604 GCA_040255535.1 Lysobacterales bacterium
GCGCGCTGCAATGCGGTCTCCACGGCGGGATGAACGAACTGCGACACGTTGCCGCCTAGGCTCGCGATCTCGCGCACGAGCGTCGAAGAGATGAAGTTGAACTGCTCCGTCGGCGTCATGAACACGTAGTCGACTTGATCGGACAAGTGTCGGCTCATCGTGGCGAGCTGAAACTCGAACTCGAAATCCGATACGGCTCGAAGGCCTCGCACGATCACGGAGAGATTGTGCTCGCGAGCAAAGTCGACGGTGAGTCCCGTGTAGCCGGTGACCTCGACGCTCGGCACGTCGGCGAGCACTTCACGAGCGAGCTCGACGCGTTCATCCAATGAGAAGAGCGGTGCCTTGCCCGGATTGGCGGCGACCGCGACGACCACTCGACCGAAGATGGCAGCCGCCCGGCGCACGAGATCATGGTGGCCGTTCGTGATCGGATCGAACGTGCCCGGATACATTGCGCCTATCATGAAACGGTCTCCGAAAGAGCTGCGCCCGCCTGCAACAGATGATAGCCGACCTGTCCGGCGCGCTTGCTCCGATAGATCGTCCAGCCCCGAGGCAGCTCTGCGAGGGGAGCCTGCGCAGAGCATTCCACGTAGATAAACGCGCGCGGCTCGAGCCAGCCGGCGGCCAAGCTTCGAAACGTGTCCGGCAGCACGTCCGCGGCGAATGGCGGATCCAAGAATACGATGCCGAACGGCTGCGCGGGTCGGGCGAGGAAGCGCGCGGCATCGCCCGTGACGACGTCCGCGTTGGTCGCTTGAAAGCGCGCGAGCGTCGTCTTCAGATGAATCGCGATGCGCGGCTCGCGATCGACGAAGGTCACGTGAGCCGCCCCTCGGGACAGCGCTTCGAGTCCGAGCGCTCCGCTGCCCGCGAACAGGTCCAAGCACCGCGCACCCACGATCGAGTGCTGCAGCCAATTGAACAGCGTCTCGCGCACGCGATCCGGAGTGGGGCGAATCGCGCCGAGCGCGGGAAAATCGATGCGGCTGCCTCGCCAGCGTCCACCGACGATGCGTAGGCGGTGAGCTCCGGACGGCGTCGACCGTGCCGCTTTTTTCTCTACAGCGCGCGACATGCGGCCATCATACCCTCGCATCCCGAGCGAGCGCCGCGAGGCTTCCTTTAGAATCCCGGTCCGCTCAGAAGGAACACCTGTCGATGTTCGGATTCAAGTCCAAGCCCAAAGATTCCCCGGCGCCCGCACCCGCCGAGAAGGCCGGATTCTTCACGCGCCTGCGTGCCAGGCTGAACAAGGGCGATTCCTGGCTGACCTACGATCTCGCGAATCTGCTGCCGGGCGGAAAGATCGACGAGACCGTTCTCGATGAGCTCGAAACGCGCCTCATCACCGCCGACGTCGGCGTGGAAACGACCGAGCGGATACTCTCGGGACTGCGCAAGAAAGTCGCTCGCAAAGAGCTTGCAGATCTCAATGCGCTGCTCGCCGCCTTGCGCGGCTCGTTGCTCGAAGTCCTCGCGCCGGTCGAACGGCCGCTTGTGGTCGACCCGAACGCATCGCCCTTTGCGATCTTAGTGGTGGGCGTGAATGGTGCGGGCAAGACGACGACGATCGGCAAGCTCGCGCGCCTCATGAAGCAGCATGAAATGAAAGTGATGCTCGCCGCGGGCGACACGTTCCGTGCGGCGGCGGTCGAGCAGCTTCAGATTTGGGGTCAGCGCAACGAAGTGCCCGTGATCGCACAAGCGACGGGCGCGGATCCCGCCGCCGTCGTATTCGACGCGATGCAGGCCGCCAAATCGCGCGGCATCGACGTGATGATCGCGGATACGGCGGGTCGACTGCATACGCAAACGAACCTGATGGACGAGCTCAAGAAGGTGAAGCGCGTCATGGGCCGCGTCGACGCGAATGCGCCGCACGAGATCCTGCTGGTGCTCGATGCGAGCCAAGGACAGAATGCGCTTCAACAAGCGCGCTTGTTCAACGAGGCGCTCGGCGTCACGGGCGTCGCGCTGACGAAGCTCGACGGCACGGCGAAAGGCGGCATCGTGTTCGCGCTTGCGAGCGAGCTCCAATTGCCGATCCGCTTCATCGGCATCGGCGAGAGCGCGGAGGATTTCCAAGAATTCGAGGCGGAAGCGTTCGTCGATGCGTTGCTGAGAAGCGAAGGCTAGCCTTCGCTCGGTTGGGGACTGGAGGCTGGGGGCTGGAGCCAGAAAAGAAGACGTGTACCCTAGGAGCGAAGGCCAGCCTTCGCTCGACTGGAGGCTGGAGGCTGGGGCCAGAGAAGAAGATATGTACCCTTTAGCTTTACTTCGTGATTTGCCCTTCGGTATGCCGCACCCAGCCAAGTTGTACGCGGCAACCATTGGTACGCCACCTCAGATGCGGGCCGACCCTCTTGCTCCAGCCTCCAGCCTCCAGCCCCCAGTCACGAAATGATCCGCTTCGACCACGTCTATAAACGCTATCCGAACGGCCGCGAGGCGTTGAGCGACTTGTCGCTCGAGATCGCGAGCGGCGAGATCGTGTTCATCACCGGCCACTCCGGCGCCGGCAAGTCGAGCCTGCTCAAGTTGATCGCATTGATCGAGCGCCCGAGCCGCGGACAACTCATCGTCAACGGGAAGAACGTAGCAGGCGTGTCGCGCCGAAAGATTCCCGCCTTTCGGCGCCAGATCGGCATGGTGTTTCAGGATCACAAGCTGCTGTACGACCGCACGATCTTCGACAACGTCGCCTTGCCGCTGATCATCGCAGGCGTGAGAACGAAGGAGATCGGCAAGCGTGTCCGCGCGGCCCTGGATCAAGTCGGCCTGCTCGGTCGCGAACAAAGCGTGCCGCTCGAGCTTTCGACGGGCGAGCAGCAGCGCGTCGGCATCGCGCGAGCGGTCGTGAGCAAGCCGCCGATCCTGATCGCCGATGAGCCGACCGGCAATCTCGACCCCGACCTATCGGTCGAGGTGATGAACATCTTCAAGCGCTTCAACGAGGTCGGCGTCACTGTGCTCGTCGCAAGTCACGATCTCTATCTTCTTGAGCATTTCCCGGTGCGGCGTGTGCGCCTCGAAGGCGGACGTATCGTCGAATCGCTCGGCGCGGATGCGGAAGGCCCTCGACTGCTCGATCCGGGCAAGCTGCTCGAGCGCGAAACGGGAGAGCTGTCATGACCGCCTGGCTCACGCGGCACATGCAAACGCTCATCGGCTCGCTCGGCCGCTTGTCTCAGCACAAGTTCTCCACGCTGCTCACGATGCTCGTGATCGGCATCGCCCTCGCGCTACCGACCTGCCTGCACGTGCTCGTCTCGAACGCGCAGCGTGCGACCGGCGAATGGAATCGCGCGCTCGACATCTCCGTGTTTCTGAAGCGTCCGACCTCGGTGAGCGAAGCGAAGCAGATTGCGGATCGCATTCGGCAACGGCGGGACGTCGCCGAGGTGCAGTTGATCACGGCGGAAGACGGCCTGAAAGAATTCAAGCGGGAGTCCGGATTCGGCGAAGCGATCGATGCGCTCAACGAAAATCCGCTGCCGCATGCGCTCATCGTGCGGCCGGACGCGCAGTACGCGTCTACGGAAAACCTCGCCAGCCTCGCTGCGTCGATTCGCGAGCTGCCTTCGGTGGACGTCGTGCAGCTCGATACGGGCTGGGTCGATCGCTTGAATGCCATCTTGGCGGCGATCGGGCGAGCGATCGTGATCGCGACCGCCGTGCTCGCGCTCGGTGTGCTCGTGATCGTCGGCAACACCATTCGACTGGACATCCAGAACCGGCGCTCCGAAATCGAGGTGACGAAGCTCGTCGGCGGGAGCGATGCGTTCGTGCGTAGGCCCTTCTTGTACAACGGCGTGTGGTATGGCCTTGGGGGCGCGCTCCTCGCGTGGATCATCACTGCGATCATCGTCGCGGCCCT
>JBDZVE010000033.1:15704-37573 GCA_040255535.1 Lysobacterales bacterium
AGTGAACTTTCGCGGCGATTAGCACTCGAAAGGATCGACTGCTAAAATTCAGCCCAAATCTCGGGTCGGGAGACCCGATCCAGCGAGGAGGAAAGGTTACTGATGACGGCCACGACCGCGCTTGTACGCTCGAGCACCGATTTGGCCCTCGCGGGTCCGGTCGGCAGCTTGGATGCCTATGTTGACCGCGTATCTCGAATTCCCGTGCTTTCGCGCGAGGAAGAGAGCGCGCTTGCCCACCGTTTTCGCGATGAGGGTGACTTGGAAGCCGCGCGCCAGCTCGTGCTGTCGCACCTCAGGTTCGTCGTGCACATTGCACGCGGGTACACGGGATACGGATTGCCTGTCGGCGACCTGATCCAAGAAGGAAACGTCGGCTTGATGAAGGCCGTGAAGCGCTTCGATCCGGATGTCGGCGTGCGGCTCGTCTCTTTCGCGGTTCACTGGATTCGCGCAGAGATCCACGAGTACGTGCTGCGCAATTGGCGCCTCGTGAAGATCGCGACGACGAAGGCGCAGCGCAAGCTGTTCTTCAATCTGCGCCGCTTCAAGAAGCATCTCGGCTGGCTGAGCGAGAGCGAAACGAAAGCGATCGCCGAAGACCTCGGCGTGTCGGCAGCCGAAGTGACGGACATGGAGCAGCGCTTGAGCTCCCGCGATCTGTCGTTCGATCCGGCGCCCGATTCGGACGATGACGAAACGTCGTACTCGCCTTCGACGTACCTGCCGCACCCCGAGGCCGACCCGTCGGTCGCGGTGGAGCGCGAGCAATGGGACGAAGATACGGCGGAGCGCTTGTCGCAGGCGTTGGAGACGCTCGACGATCGAAGCCGGACGATTCTGCAAAGCCGCTGGATGACGGACGAGAAGGCGACGCTGCATGAGCTCGCGGATCGCTACGGTGTCTCGGCGGAGCGCATTCGGCAGATCGAGGCGAACGCGATCAAGAAGCTTCGCGGACTCGTCGCGGAGCCAGCATAGCCTAAGGCCGGCATTCGCCGGCCTTAGTGTGAGGTGTGAAGCCTTAGTGTGAGGTGTGCAAAAGGCCGGCAATGCCGGCCTTTTTTGTGTGAGGTGTAACGTGTGACGTCAGAATGGACGCGCAGCGCGGCGCTGCGCTTCTGTACTTTACACCCTACACTCTACACGTCACACGCGACGCAAGGCGCAACCTTTCGTCAGCGCTGTGCAAGAACGCACAGCGCTTCTGACTTTACACTTCACACCTTACACACTACACGCGACGAAAGGCGGAGCCTTTCGTCAGCCCTTCGTGACAGGAACGATCGTCAACTCCACCCGCCGATTCGCCGCACGGCCCTGCTCCGTGTCGTTCGATGCGATCGGATACGCCTCACCCGCGCCGACCGTGATCAAACGCTCCTGCTTCACGCCTTGGCTTGCCAGGTAGCTTGCGACGGCCTGCGCGCGCCGCTGCGAGAGCTGCATGTTGTAGGAATCGCTGCCTGTGCTGTCCGTGTGGCCTGCAACTTCGATGACGGTCTTGTTGTACTCCTTCAACACGAGCGCGACGCCTTCGAGCGCGTTGAAGAACTGAGCGTTCAGATCCGCGCTGTTGAGCGCGAACGTGATGTTGCTCGGCATGTTGAGCGTGATGTTGTCCCCGACGCGCGTGACGCTCACGCCCGTACCCTCGAGCCGCTGGCGCAGCTTCGCTTCCTGCACATCCATGTAGTAGCCGACACCGCCGCCCGCAAGCGCACCGACGCCCGCACCGATA
Organism: Lysobacterales bacterium; assembly: GCA_040255535.1. Lineage (GTDB taxonomy): Bacteria > Pseudomonadota > Gammaproteobacteria > Steroidobacterales > Steroidobacteraceae > Steroidobacter. Next base: position 17,446 of record JBDZVE010000033.1, read on the forward strand.
AGCGCGTTCTCGAGCTTGTCACCTTTCGTCAGAAGTCCCGCAACGGCACCGGCCGCAGCGCCGATCCCCGCGCCCTTGACTGCCTTGCTCGTTTGCGTTTCGCGCGTGTACGGATTGACGGTCGTGCAAGCAGTGGCGGCAAACACGACGAGCGTGCTCACGCTCAGCATTCTGATGAATGGATTTCGCATAGTCTCGTTTCTCCTGTGCTCCTGCGTAAAGATTGAGTCCTACGCTTCAGCCTTGCGGGCCGGCGCTGAACGTCGCCTTAATTGTACCTGCTGGGCTGGGCGCTAGGCTCTGGCAAGAATTTAGATTGCAGCGGTGTTCTGGAGCAGGTCTAAGCGAGTGCATTGTCGTTCGCACTCGCTCGTTGATTGGGTTCTTTCTCTGGCCAGAGCCCAGCGCCCGAAGCCCAGAGCCCATCAATAGGGAATCCGCAGCTTCCTGTAAACGAAGCTCATCAACCAAAGCGGACCGATCATCAGGAACTGCAGATCTTTGAAGAACGATGGCCGCTTACCCTCGTAGTGGTGTCCGATGAACTGACCGATCCAAGCGACGACGAACAAAGTCAGGCAAACCACCCATAGCGGCCACGGGAGATTCTGCAATGCGAGGATCGAGAGCGTCACGAGCACGACGAACGCCAGCATCCCGAGCGCGAGCGAGAACGACATGCGCAAGTAATAGAGAACGCCAAGCGCAAGCACGAGCGTGCCCCAATTCGCAAGCGGCGAAAGATTACGAACTGCTTCCGGAACAGGGATGGACCACAAAAGCCCGACCAGGCTCAGAACGATGATCGGCACGCATATCCAGTGCAGCGTCTTGTTCGTCGCATGCTGATGGCTTTCGCCATATTCGGCGAGCCACTGCTCCACGGTTCTCATACGCACTCCGAAAGCACACGTTCGCCATACGCTACCCGCGTGCCGCGAAGCGAACAAGCGAGGAAATTGCATACCGTTTCGCACAATCGGCAGCTTGCAGTTCGAGGGGGCTATCATGTGCGCAGAGGAGAAACGCCATGTCGAACGCCCCCAAAGCGAGCAGCAGTTTGTCGCGCGAGCTCGATCCTCTCGATCTGTACTCCGTGCGCGCATCGTTGAGCGACGAGGAACGGCTCGTGCAAGACTCGGTAGGCAAGTTCGTCGACGAGCGTGTCCTTCCGATCATCGGCGAGTGCTTCGAGCACGAGCGCTTTCCGCTCGAGCTCGTCCCCGAGCTTGCCCAACTCGGCGTGCTCGGCAGCTCGATCGAAGGCTACGGCTGCGCGGGACTCAACTCGGTCAGCTACGGCCTCATCTGCCAGGAGCTCGAGCGCGGCGATTCGGGGTTGCGCAGCTTCGTCTCGGTGCAGTCGAGTCTCTGCATGTTTCCGATCTACGCGTACGGAAGCGAAGAGCAGAAGCAGCGCTGGCTGCCGCGGATGGCGCGAGGCGAAACGATCGCCTGCTTCGGATTGACCGAGCCTCATGGCGGCTCGGACCCCGCCAACATGAAAACGCACGCGCGCCGCAAGGGCAGCGATTGGATTCTGAACGGCGCGAAGATGTGGATCACGAACGGATCGATCGCCGATCTCGCGGTCGTGTGGGCGCAGACGGAAGATGGGATTCGCGGCTTTCTCGTCGAGAAGAGCTTCAAAGGTTTCTCGGCGGAGCTCATCAAGCACAAGATGAGCTTGCGCGCATCGGTCACCTCGAGTCTCTTCTTCGACAACGTCGTCGTCCCGGATTCGAACGTGCTGCCGAACGTCATCGGGCTGAAAGGTCCGCTGTCGTGCCTCACCCAGGCGCGCTATGGGATCAGCTGGGGCGTCACCGGGGCGGCGCAGGCGTGTCTTGCGCAAGCGCTCGACTATACGAAGAGCCGAACGCTGTTCGGCAAATCGCTCGCTTCGACCCAGTCGGTGCAGATTCGACTCGCGGACATGGCGCGAAAGATCACGAATGCGCAGCTCATCTCGCTGCAGCTCGGCCGCTTGAAAGACGCGGACCAGATGTCGCCGACTCAAGTTTCCTTGGCGAAATGGAACAATACGCGCTCGGCGATCGAAATCGCGCGCGATGCGCGCGACCTGCTCGGCGGCGCGGGCATCAGTGTGGAATACGTTCCGATCCGGCACGCGCTCAATCTCGAGAGCGTGATCACGTATGAAGGAACGGAAACGGTTCATCAGCTCACGGTCGGACGCGCGTTGACCGGGATAAATGCGTTCTAAGCTGGTTGACGGTTGACGGTTGACAGTTGACGGTCAGAAAAGGCCTCCTTCTAACCGCCAACTCGCAGTTAAATTGTGATCAATGATGGCAGTCCACACCGACGGTCATCGCCGGCGCTAAACTTCAGCTGGTCGGATTCTTGCCGTCACGTTATGAAAAAACTGATTGCCATCGTCGAAGACGAGCCTGCGCTTCGGGACAACTATGCTGCTGCGTTTCAGCGGCACGGTTATGCGGTGCGCGCCTACGGTTCGCGCAAGGAAGCGCTCGAGGCCTTTCGGGCGCGCCTGCCCGATCTCGCGGTCATCGATGTGGGTTTGCGCGAGGAGCCGGAGGGCGGCTTCGAGTTGTGCCGCGAGCTGCGCGCAATCTCGGCGGAGCTGCCAATCATTTTTCTGACCGCTCGCGACAGCGAGCTCGATGCGGTCTCTGGTCTGCGCCTCGGCGCCGATGACTATCTCACGAAGGACATCAGCCTCACGCATCTCGTCGCGCGCGTGAGCGCGCTGTTCCGTCGCATCGACGCGCTGACACAGCCGTCCAATCGCGAGCAGCTTCTCGCGCGCGGCGAGCTGGCCATCGATGCCGCGCGGCTCAGCGCCACATGGCAAGACAAACCCCTCGGGCTTACACTGACGGAATTCTGGATCGTGCACGCCCTTGCGAAGAACCCGGGACACGTCAAGAACCGGCAGCAATTGATGGATGCGGCCAATGTCGTGCTCGACGACAACACCATCACCTCGCACATCAAGCGCATCCGCCGCAAGTTCCAAGCAATCGACCCCGCATTCGACAATATCGAAACGATGTATGGGATGGGGTATCGATGGAAGGAAGCGTGAGGCTGTCCGGCTGCCTACAGGCTACAGACCACGGGCGACAGCAAGACGTGGAGCTGCCTCACCTGCGCTCTTACGTGCCCTCGTGTGCTGTAGCCTGCAGTCCGTGGCCTGTAGTCTGTAGCCTGTAGTCTGCAGCCAGGCATCGATGTCCCTTCGCGCCAAGCTCTTGCTCTTGAGCCTACTCACGCTCGTGCTGCCTTGGGCAGGGTGGCGCTATGCCCAAGAAATGGAAGTCACGCTCAGACGTGGGCAAGAATCGTCCGTGCTTGCAACCGCCGATGTCTTGAGCCGAGTCGTCGCGAGCGAACCTGAGCTCTTGTATCGCGCACGCGACCTCTCTACGAACTTCGATCCCGAACATGGCGATCTGTTCGCGCCGCTTTTGTCTACGACACCGTTGATCGACGGTTTCGCCGACGAGTGGCCCACCCCGTCGCGCTATGTGCCTGGGTTCAGCGAGGAAGGCACGCAGGCACCGCTGACCGTGCGGCTTGGCATCCATCGACGTTCCATGCACTTCTACGCGGAAGTAAAGCGCGCGCATGTCGAATACGAAATCCCGTCGCAAGCCGATTTCGCGCAACAGCCCTCGTCCGATCGGCTGATCGTGCTCATGCGCGATGAGTTCGGCCACGAGCGCGCATGGTCGTTGAGCGCGGTCGCGCCCGGTCCGCTCATCGTGCGCCCATGCGACATCGGCATGCCGTGGACGCCGAGCGATGAACAGGTGCCTTACGTCACGGGCGTGTGGCGCCAAACGGCCGAAGGGTATGCCGTCGAATTGCGTGCTCCCGTGAATCTCTTCGGTACGACGCTGGCGGTCTACGCGCTCGACCCGCAGCACCAACCCGTCGCGAGCATGCCCATGGCGGCAGTGCACACCGGATCGGAGCTGTTGAAGAACCGGCTCGAACGCTATGCACCGCAGGGCACGCGCGTATCCGTCGTCGACTCGAACGGCTGGCTGCTCGCGCGCGCCGGATCCATCAGCGTCGATGCGAGCGCCGCGTATGCCGGCCTTCGACGCGACGAGCAGGGCTTCGCGCGCTCGATCTATCGAGTGCTGTTTGCAGGCGACGAAGCCCCGGTTCGATCGTATGGGCTTCCCTACGGCATGTGGGGATCACCGGTCGATGAAGCGCGCGCGGGTACGCGCACGGCGATCTGGTTCGAACCCGCCGCCGGCGATCCGTCGTTGATCAGGGCGGCGGTTCCGGTGCTTCTACAAGGCGAGCCGCTCGGCGCGCTCGTGCTCGAACAGCCGGGCGAGCAGCTCGCGCTCGTACGCGAGCTCGCGCTCACGCGTCTGCTCAACATGACGCTCGTCGCGACGATCTTCACGGTCGTCATCATGCTGCTGTTCGCGATTCGCCTTTCGCATCGCATTCGCCGCTTGAGTCGCGCGGCTACGACGGCGCTCACGCCGGAAGGCCGGATCGAAGTCACGATACCCGACACACGCGCGCGCGATGAGCTCGGCGCGCTCGCGCGCAGCTACGCCATTCTGCTCAACCGGCTCAAGGAATACACGAGCTATCTGCAAACGCTCGGCACGAAGCTTTCGCACGAGCTGCGTACGCCGCTCACGATCGTCAGCTCTTCGCTCGATAATCTCGCCTCCGAAGAGCAGCTCTCCTCACCCGCGCAAAGCTATCTCGATCGCGCTCGCCAAGGTTCCGCACGCATGCACGGCATATTGACCGCGCTCAGCGAAGCGACGCGCGTGGAGCAGAGCATCGACCAGACCGAGCGCGTGCGCTTCGATCTGGCCGAGCTCGCACGCAAATTGAGTCAGGCGTACCGGCAGACGTTCTCGCACCATCGCATCGTAGATGCGATCGCGCTCGAGACGTGCAACGTGATCGGCTCGCCCGATCTCATTGCGCAGCTTCTCGATAAATTGATGGACAACGCGGTCGATTTCACGCCGCCGGGCGCGACGATCACGATCGCGCTCGAAGGAGACGCACGCACGTACCGCTTGAGCGTGCACAACGAGGGACCGCAGCTCCCGCCGGGATTGGACGATCGATTGTTCGAATCGCTCGTGAGCGGGCGCGCGGGCGCCGAAGGCAAGCCGCACCTCGGCCTCGGCCTCTATATCGTGCGGCTCATCGCCGATTTTCACGGCGGTACGGTGCGAGCCGAGAACGCCGCCGATCTGAGCGGCGTCATCGTGACCCTCGAGCTGCCCCGCTATTGATGACAGTTGACGGTTGACTGTTGGCAGTTGACGGCCAGAAAAGAAGACGCCTTCCGGCCCTCTTGCTGTCAACAGTCAACCGTCAACTGTCAACCGCTCCCTAGCGTCGAATACGTTTACAACCGCGCGACTCATGTCGATCTGCTGGCTGCGCGCTCGAAGCATAAATCGTTGAAGTTGCTGCACCGCGCGCATCGTCGGCATGCGACTTGCTCATGTTGTATCCAAGCGTGTGAAACACTCGTTCGTAGTGACAAGCGCGCGATGGCAGAGAAGGCGGGGATGGCACCGCTAGGGGAGAAGCCTCTAAGGAGAAAACAAAGGCCCAGGCGGGCCGCCGACGTTCCTCGGGACGCGGTCGGAGGATAGAAGGGTTAGAGCGACAGCGACGTTTCCTGATTTGATCGGCGCACCCGAACAACTCGAAGAAGTCGTCGATCCGGAAACGAAAAGCCCCGCAGATGCGGGGCTTTTTTTTTGGCTCCGGAAGTACGCGTCGGAATAAAATTCCGACCTACGAGGAAGTAGGCGAGCGTTTCGCGGCCGGGCCTACTTCTGCCTCCATGCGCCGCTCTCGTCCTGGTAATACCAGCCGGGGCTCGCTTTGCTGATCCAACGCTGCGCGAACGTGCTGCGGATGTCCGGTTCCCATTCGGGGTGATTGTTCGCCGTCGCAATCTCGCGATAGAGACTCACGCGATCGGCATTCTCTTCCGCAACGAGCTTGCGCGCGGAGTTGCGCTCCGGGAGCGGAATCAAGTTTTGATCGCGAATCTCCACCAAACCGTCTTGCGTGAAGCCGATCGAGCCCGCGTCGTAGAACTTCTTGAGCTTGGCGTGACGCGCCTCCATCGATTGCGTGAGCTGCCGAATCGCCGGCGTCGAGACGTTCAAATCGGCTTGGGCGTACGCCGGCGAGATCAGCGTGTCGAGCACGGCCGCCGCGGCAGCCAGCATCACTCGCTGGGCTTTGGGCCTGAGATCCCAAGTGCCCTGCTCCTCCGGCGCTGCGCCTTCCGGCGTACGCGAGGATTTCTGGCCCCACACATCCTCGATGATTCTATCCGCCGCCTTCTCCGCGGCCGCGGCCGGGAAGTACACGTTGATCGTGACGCAGGACGAGAGCAGCACCGAGGCTGCGAGAACTTTGAACACTGCCAATCGAGACATCTCCGACTCCTAGGTCGCGCCGATGAAGTCCCGCGTGCGGGACTCGATCGCCGGCTTGCTGTTTCTATCCGGACCCCATTCTGCAAGGGATGCGGCAAAGCTCTTGGCCGAGTTTGCCCAAATGGTCCTATTTCGGCGCCGAGATTAACCCTATTTTCGGGGCGCCGTGTAGGTGGGATTTCAAATTCAGGGAGTCGATCGTTGGTCGAGTTGACGATTGATACAGTGAGTTGGCGGTTGACGGTTGACAGCCAGAAAAGATCCAAGCTGCGCGAGCGTCTGCGCGTAGCGTCAGTACTTGAAGAGATACTCTCGCGGCGGCGCGGCGAAGATAGAGAGAAGGAGTCGTATTCTCCTCGCCGCGCCGCTGTGCCGGCGCGAGATTATTTTCTCGGTCGGAATGAATTCCGACCTACGTTCGTTGATCGTCAATCGACGATGGGCCCGGCGGACTCGGTCGCGGCGATGAGCTGCTGCACGAGCCTCGGCCAATCGACGCGTCGAGCATTGCCGATCACATCGATGCGCGGCAGACCTCGCCCCTGCACGAGATAGAAGCCGCCGTTCGGTGCAGGCCCGACGCCGCCCATCTCGCAGACCTCGTTCGTGAGCTTGCACGTAATGCCGAGCCGCGCGTAGTTGAAGTCGTCGAAGAAGCGGAGAAATCCGCTCGACAATGCCGCCGTGACGCCCGCACCGCCCCCACCGATGCTGCCGATGTTCTGCACCGCGCGTTGGCTGATGCGGTGGCGGGAGCGATCGTTCTCGGGCGTGAACAGTCGAGCGTCGAAGGCGACAGGAGACCAATTGAAGAGCTCGAGATCGTGAATGCCGCCTGACAGCCGCCCGGTAATGCGCCCGAACGAAAACGCGCTCGTCACGAGCTCGAGATCGAGCTCGTGCAAATCGATCGTCGCGTAGAGCCGAGGCCAGTTGCCGAACGGCTCATCGAGCCTCAGGTCCTTCACCGTCACCAAGCCGTCGAACACCTGCGCCTCCAGGGTCGTGCCGAGCGTCAACACCCCTTCATCGAGCTGCAGGTTCGATATCGCGCCGCTCACGCGACCGCCGAACTCCGGCCAGCCGAACGCTTTGCACAAGCGCGCGACGCTGATTGGCTCGAGCGACGCGTCGACTCTAAACGCGAGCTGCTCCGATCCTGCACGCTGCACGGCGAGCGCATCGAGCTGCAACGCGCCGTCCAAGAGCGGGATGCGCGTTGGCGCGAGCAGCTCGAAGTCGCTGCCGGCACTCGCGAACTCCAACGTGCTCTCGCCGAGCTCGAGGCCATAGAATGCGCCGCCGGACCAGGCGAGCTTCGAACGCGGACGATCGCCTTCGCGCAGAGCCGACCAATCGAAGAGTCCTTGCACGCCGCGCAAGGCGAGCGAAGCCTGATCGTCTTCGATGTTGACGTCGTCGAGCGACAATCGAATCGCGCGCGGCTCGCCCGCTCGAATCGATATCTCGCCCGAGATGGCGCCGCTCATCTGCAACGATTTGAAATCCGTATCGAGCAGAAGCGGCTGCAGGTAGGTTGCATAAGCGCCGGGAAATTGCAGTGCCTCGATCTCGACCTCGAGATCGCGCAGCGGCTGGTCTTGCGTGAAATCGAGCAGCACGCCATGACCCTGCGCGCTCAGCACGCCCGCATGCGCAAGGCGGAACTCCTCGGCGCTCAAGCGCTCCGTCCCGATGAACGTTCCTCGTGCCGTAAGCTCGAGCCCGTGCACGCCGAAATCGACAAAGATCGGCTCGGCATAAGCCTGCCCGTGCTCGGCAACGGCATTCGCCCGGTAACGCCATCCTTCTTGCCCGCGCGCGAGCGCAACGTCGAAGCGAGCCGTCAGTCCGTCGGTTGCGATGCTGCCGCTCTCATTGTTCGCGATCAGCTGCTGCACGCGTCCTTGCGCACGGATGTCGCTGACGTTCGCACCGCGCCCGCGCGCGTGCATCTGCAAGCTTATCGAACCCGCGACGGACTCCATCGGCAGCGGCACCTTCGCCGTGCGCGCGAGCTCGGCGAGCGCATCGAGCGGCACGTCCTCGAGATCGAGGCGAGCACGCCACGTGTCCTCACGCAAGCTCGCCTGAACTTCGGCCTTCCCCGCACCGATCTTGACGTCGGCAAGATCGAGATCGAGCGCACCGCTCGTGCGCTCATAGCGCAAGCGGGCGCGGAGCGACTGCCTTCCCATCGCCGGTAGATTTGCGAGGACGCGTGCGTCGCGACAGGCAAACGCCTCGCGCGAGATTTCGAGCTGCGGACACTCGATGACGATGTTGCGGATCGGATCGGGCACCTGCGCGAGCTGCACGGTGTCGATCTCGATCCGCGCTCGCGGCTCGTCCGAGCTGAGATCGAAATGCGTGACCAATCCTTGTGCCTTCCAGCCCGATCCTTCCGCCGCGCCGATGCTGAGCTCGAAATCATCGATGCCGTAGGCGATCGAAGCGGCGGCGAGCGACGCTGCGAGGAGCGATGCTTTGCCGGCGGGAAGGAGCACGCCTCGTCCAAACGACGCATGCCGTCTTCGCACCGAGACGCGCTCCGCGCTCATCGTGACGACGCCATTGCATGCACAACGCCGTCGTACGCAGCACCGGAATTCCGCATTCCGACAGGCGGCTTAAACGACATTCGTTAAATTGACAACGTTGTCACGTGATGGGATTCTGGCCGCGGCCGGTATGCTCGGCCCGCACAGAAAACAAAGCCGGAGGTCCAATGATCAGGGTTAGGGGGCATCATTCGCCTCTCATGTTGATTGCAGGAGTCGCGCTCGCATTGAGCCTGAGTGCCTGCTCGAAAAAAGAAGCGCCTACGAGCACGCAAAGCGCGGATGCCGCTGTCGTGCATCCGGAGATCTGGCCGCAGCCGACGCCGCCTGCGATCGACGACAGCGGAATTCAAGCGCGTCTCGATGAGCTGCTGAAATCGCTCAGCGTCGAAGAGAAGGTCGGGCAGGTCATCCAAGCCGATCTGTGCTGCGTGACGCCTGAAGATGTGCGCGAGTATCGCCTCGGTGCGATTCTCGTCGGAGGCAACTCGGGACCGAACGGCGACGATCTCGCACCGGCGCCGAAATGGCTCGAAGCCGCCGATGCGTTCTATGCGGCTTCGATGGATACGAGCGACGGTAAGCACGCGATTCCGATCCTGTGGGGTGTCGACGCCGTTCACGGGCACAACAACATCATCGGCGCGACGCTGTTTCCGCACAACGTTGCGCTCGGTGCGACGCGCGACCCCGAGCTCATCGAACAAATCGGCGAAGTCACCGCACGCGAGCTGCGCGTGACGGGACAAGGCTGGACGTTCGCGCCGACCATCGCGGTCGCGCAAGACATTCGCTGGGGCCGCTCGTACGAGTCGTATTCCGAGAACCCGGAAATCTTTCCGGAGTACGCGGCCGCAATGGTACGCGGGCTTCAGGGCAATCCGGGCGATCCGGACTTCCTGCGCGGCGAGCACGTGATCTCCACCGTCAAGCACTATGTCGGCGACGGCGGAACGCTGGACGGGCGCGATCAAGGCGACAACCGTGCGTCCGAGACGGATCTGCGCGACATTCATGCCGCCGGCTATCCGCCCGCGATCAGTGCGGGCGTGCAAGTCGTGATGGCCTCCTTCAACAGCTGGCACGGGCAGAAGCTACACGGCCACAAGGGACTGCTGACCGACGTGTTGAAGGAGCGCATGGGCTTCAGCGGCTTCGTCGTCGGCGACTGGAACGGGCACGGGCAAGTGCAAGGCTGCTCGCCCGGCAGCTGCGCCGCATCCATCAACGCGGGCCTCGATATGTTCATGGCGCCGGACCATTGGAAGGAGCTCTACCAGAACACGCTCGAGCAAGTTCGCTCGGGCGAAATTCCGATGGAGCGGCTCGACGATGCCGTGCGCCGCATCCTGACCGTGAAGCTGCGTTCGGGCCTGTTCGAGGCCGGCCCGCCTTCGACCCGCGGTCCCGCGGGCCAGTTCAAGCTCTTGGGCGCGCCGGAGCATCGCGCGGTCGCGAGACGGGCGGTGCGCGAGTCGCTCGTGCTGCTCAAGAACGCGAAGCACGTGCTTCCGATCAAGCCGAGGTCGCGCGTGCTCGTCGCAGGCGATGGTGCGAACAACATTCCCAAGCAGAACGGCGGCTGGACGCTGAGCTGGCAAGGCACCGGCATCACGAACGAGCAGTTCCCGAACGCCGATTCGATCTACGAAGGCATCCAAGCCGCCGTCAAGGCGGCGGGCGGCACGGCGACGTTGAGCGTTGCGGGCAGCTACAAGACCAAGCCCGACGTTGCGATCGTCGTGTTCGGCGAGGACCCGTACGCGGAGTTCCAAGGCGACGTCGATACGCTCGAGTACAAGCCCGGCGACAAGTCGGACCTCGCGCTCCTGAAGAAGCTCAAGGCCGACAACATCCCGGTCGTCTCGGTCTTCCTCTCCGGACGTCCGATGTGGGTCAATCCGGAGATCAACGCGTCCGATGCGTTCGTCGCCGCCTGGCTGCCGGGGTCTGAGGGCGCCGGCATTGCGGACGTGCTGATCGCGAAAGCGGACGGCTCGATCAATCACGATTTCAGGGGCAAGCTCTCCTTCTCGTGGCCGAGCACACCGACGCAGACCAAGGCGACGCCGGGCTCCGAACCGTTCCTGTTCCCGTACGGCTTCGGACTCACGTACAGCGACGATGGCGAGCTGTCCGCATTGCCCGAAGACATCGACCTTCAAGACGAGAACGCGACTTCTACTCGCGTGTACTTTGCACAGGGTCGACCCGGCGCGGGCTGGTCGCTCGTCGCGGGCGGCGCCGCGGATCGCACGCAGCTCGAAAATGCCGTCGGCAGCTCGGCTTCGGGCGCGCTCACGGTGACTGCGATCGATCGCGCGGCGCAGGAGGATGCGCGGCTCGCGACGTGGACGGGCGAAGGTCCGGCAACGCTCGCCTTGCAGGGCGCGACCCCGATCGATCTGCAGCGCGAAGCGAACGGACAACTCTCGCTCGCGTTCAACTATCGAGTCGATGCGCCGCCGAGCAAAGACGTGCAGCTCGCAGTCGAATGCGGTGAGCAATGCGCGGGCACGTTTGCGCTCACCGAGCAACTGCGCAAGGCGCCGCAAGGCGAATGGCGACAGTTCAAAGTGCTGCTGCAATGTTTCCAGAAGACCGGAGCGGACATGCGCAACGTCACGGCGCCATTCGCGATCTCGACCGAGGGCACGCTCAAGCTCGGCATCGCCGATGTCGGCTTGGAGACGGGCGTCTCGGACGCGATCGGCTGCGAATAGGCTCAAAGCTGCGACCGGGGTCCCGCGGGGCCCCGGTCTTACCGCGCGATGTAGGAGGAGCCTGCCGTATTTAGTTAAGCCGAGCGACAACTCGAGCGGTCGCGTGCATTTTCCTGTATGTTGAAGTGCACGACGTCAGGAGCTCAGGACGACCCACAACGGCCGCTCTGGACAGCGGGATCGTTCGAACTCATGCTCGAACGAGCCATTCCCCGCGCAAGCTTCCGACCGCGGAATCGAGCCGATGACGAAGCTACCGAATCGCAGAGCCAAGATTAACGACGTTGCCCTCGCGGCAGGCGTCGCGATCAAGACGGTCTCGCGCGTGCTCAACAACGAGCCCAACGTGCGCGAAGAAACCCGCACGCGCGTTCTCGAGATCGTCAAGCAACTGAACTACCACCCGAGCCTCTCCGCGCGCAGCCTGGCGGGCCGACGCTCATACCTGATCGGTCTCGTCTACGAGAACCCGAGCGCGAACTACATCGTGGACGTGCTCCACGGTGCCCGTGCGCGCTGCCGGGAGGGCCGCTTCCAGCTCCTGAGCCATCAGGTCATCGGCCGGGGCGAGGAAATGGAACGCGACGTGCTCGGGCTCGTCGATCAAACTCACTTGGACGGGCTCGTCGTGACGGCGCCGCTCAGCGAATCCGTCGAGCTCATCAAGACGCTCGATCAGCGCGAGATACCGTTCGTGCGCATCGCACCCAACGAGTTCCAGCATGAGTCGCCGTATGCGGACATGGATGACGAAGGCGCGGCGCGCGAGATGACCAGGTATTTGATCGGCCTCGGCCATCGCCGCATCGGATTCATCGTCGGCCATCCGGATCACGTCGCAAGCGGCCAACGGCTGCGCGGCTTCAAGGCTGAGATGGCGGCACACGGGCTCGAGGTCGAGCAGCAGCTCTTCAAGCAAGGCTACTTCGTCTTCGAATCCGGCCTGGAGGCCGCGCGCGAGCTGCTCACCTCGCCACAACCGCCGACCGCGATCTTTGCGAGCAATGACGATATGGCCGCCGGCGTGCTGATGGCTGCACACGAGCTCGGCATCGACGTGCCCGGCGAGTTGTCGGTGGCTGGCTTCGACGACACCTATATCGCGCGTACGGTCTGGCCGCGCCTTACGACCGTGCACCAACCCACTTACGATCTCGCCTACACGGCGACGAATCTTCTGCTCGACATGCTCGAAACGGGCGAGATCCCAAAGCCCGCACGTCTCGCGCACCGACTCGTGTGCCGCGAGTCGACGGCACCCGCTCACCCGGCGAAGGGCGCTACGAGAACCAAGACCGAATCCGTGTTGGACCAGGGTTGACCTGTGCCCCGGGGAAAAACTCGCAACGCGTGGGATGGCTCGCGAGCTTCTTTCCTGGTCCGACGCCCGCCGCGAGAGTCCTTTGAGTTGGCTCGTGGCTAAGGAGTGACGATGCTGCGTTGGATACCGTTGATCGCTTTCGGAGTGCTGCTCGGCGCGTGCACGGAACGCACCGACGCACCTGCACCGGCGCCTGCTACGCAGTCCAATGCGGACGCGACTCAACCGGATCTCATTCAGGCGGCGCTCTCGCATGGCGGACGACTCGCGGGCGATGCAGCCGAAGATGAGTGGCGCAAGCCCGCCGAAGTCTTGAGCTTGCTCGACGTCGGCCCCGGCATGCGCGTCATCGATTACTTGGCGGGCGGCGGCTATTACACCGAGCTCTTATCTCGAATCGTCGGTCCGCAAGGGCAGGTCATCGCGTACAACAACCCGCCGTATATGAAATATGTCGGGGAGAAACCGGCGGAGCGCTACGGCAACGAACGCCTTCCGAATGTCGCTCAACTCACGACGGCGCCCGAAGATGTGCCGCTCGATCCGGAGAGTCTCGATGCCGCACTATTCGTGGACTCTTATCACGACCTACATTGGCGCTCGAAGGATGGGTCTTGGCCCGATACCGACCCGCAGGCCGCGCTCGCGAAGGTCGCGCAAGCCTTGAAGCCGGGCGCGACCGCCGTGGTCGTCGACCACATCGCTGCACCCGGCAGCGATCCCGCCGTGTCCGTGGACGCGCTCCATCGCATCGACCCTGATGTCATCAAACGCGATTTCGACGCGGCCGGATTCGACCTCGTCACGGAAAGCACCGCGCTTCGCAACGAAGCGGACGATCACACGCTGCTCGTGTTCGATCCGAAGATCAGGCATCGGACGGATCAGGTGATCTTAAAGTTCGTCAAACGTTGACGAGCTCGAGGATGTGTAAGGTGTAACGTGTAGTGTGTAACGTCAGAGTGCCAGGCGCGGAGCGCTCTGACCTTACACTTTACACTTCACACGTTACACGTTCTTATTCCTCTTCCACCTTCTTAAACGCATTCATCAGCTCTTGCTGCTTTCTCGGCGGCACGGGGTCGTAGTGGCTGAGCTCCATGTTGTAGGCGCCCTCGCCGCCCGTCAGCGACTTGAGCCGCGATTGATAGTCCGTCAGCTCCGCGAGCGGGACGAGCGCGGAAATGCGTGTGCGGTGGCCGGCGAGCGCGTGACTTCCCGCGACGCGTCCGCGACGCGTCGCTAGATCGCCGGTGATGTCGCCGGTCGCTGCGCTCGGCGCGGTGACTTCGATCTTCACGATCGGCTCGATCACGATCGGCGCGGCGTCGCGCACGGCGTTCTGGAACGCGCGCCGCCCCGCAGCCACGAACGCCACTTCCTTCGAGTCGACGGAATGATGCTTGCCGTCGTAGACGATCACGCGCACGTCCTGCAGGCCGAATCCGGCGATCACGCCTTCATCAAGCACCTGACGCACGCCCTTTTCGACCGCTGGAATGAATTGCGACGGAATCGCGCCGCCCACGACCTCATCGACGAATTCGAAACCCTGCCCGCGCGCGAGCGGCTCGATCCGCAGAAACACTTCGCCGAATTGCCCGGCACCGCCCGTCTGCTTCTTGTGGCGGTGATGTCCCTCCGCGGGGCGCGTGATCGTCTCTCGATAGGGGATGCTCGGCACGTGCGTCTTGCAGCGCACGCCGTAGCGCTCGGCCATGCGCTCGAGCAGCATCCGCAAGTGCAAGTCGCCCATTCCGTACAGCACGGTTTCGTTCGCGCTTGCATGATGCTCGACTCGCACGCACGGGTCTTCCGCCATCAGCTTATGCAGCGCGTCCGAAAGCTTCTGCTCTTCGCCGCGACGTTCCGGCCCGATCGCAAGCCCCGCCATCGCCGGCGGGAACGTGATCGATTTCAGATGGTAATGATCCTCATCGTGCGAATCGTGCAGGACGGCATCGAAATGCAGCTCCTCGATTTTTGGGATCGCGCAGATATCGCCCGGGATCGCGCGCGCAATTTCCGAGTGTTCCTTGCCCTGCAGCTGATAGAGATGCGCCGCTTTGATCGGCTTGCGCGCATCGCCCACGAACAATTGCGCACCCGAGCGCAACGTACCTTGGTGAACCCGCACGACGCCGAGGCGGCCGACGAACGGGTCGATGTTCACTTTGAAGACATGCGCAATGACGTGGTCGTCCGGATCGTGCGTCACGGACACGCGCTCGGCCTTCGAGCCTTCACCGCGCAAGAAGGGCGGCGGGTTGCCTTCGAGCGGATTCGGCATCAAGCGCGCGACGATTTGCAGCAGCTCCCGAATGCCCGCGCCGGTCTCGGCGGACACGAAGCACACCGGCACGAGATGACCTTCGCGCAGCGCCTGCTCGAATGGGTCGTGCAACTGCTCGGGTGTCAGCTCCTCGCCCTGTTCGAGGTAGAGCGCCATGAGCTTCTCATCGACCTCGACGACTTGATCGATGATTTCCGTGTGAGCCGCCGCCACCGAGCCGAACTCGGGATCGCCGTCGCCCGGATTGAAGAAACAATCGATGACCCGATCGCGGCCTCTCGCCGGCAAGTTGAGCGGCAGGCACTCTCGGCCGAACGTCTCCTTGAGCTCGGCGAGCACACGCTCGGGCTCCGCATCGCGCGCATCGATCTTGTTGATGACGATGAGTCGGCAGAGGTCGCGGTCGCGAGCGAAATCCATCATGCGCTGAGTGACCGGCTCGAGACCCGTGACCGCGCTCACGACGACCGCAGCCGTCTCGACCGCCTCCAGCATCGAGAGCGAGCGCCCGACGAAATCTGCCGTGCCGGGCGTATCGATGAGGTTGACGCGACAACCTTCGACATCGAAATGAACGAGGGCGGCGTCGAGCGAATGCTGCAGGGCTTTTTCTTGCGGATCGAAATCGCAGACCGTCGAACCGCGCTCCAAGCTGCCTCGTGTCCGAATCGCACCGCTGTCGAGGAGCATCGCCTCCGCGAGGAGCGTCTTGCCGGCACCCGCGGGACCAACCAGGGCAAGGTTACGAATGTCGGCAGTCGAGTACGCCATCGGAGTCGCCCTCGCGAGTCATGCCGCATCGAGAATACGCCCGTCTTGCTGCGGGGCGGATAGCGGTATGTGACTACCGCCCGCGCCCGCGGGCGGTGGCTACAGGTTACAGGCCACAGGCGACAGCCAGCGGTCAGATGGCCTCTGGCTACAGGTTACAGGCTGCAGGCTACAGCTAGAAATCAGGAGCGCGCTTCGCGCTCGATACTTGCAGCGTCGACGGCTCCGCAAGTGAACAGTCCGCGCGCACGCGCATCGCGTCTCTGGCTGTAGCCTGTAGTCTGTAACCTGTAGCCTGCGGAGCACGTTGAGCCTGGACCGCGTAACGCTTACGCTACGTCATCTACATTCCTGGCCACTCCCGCGAGACCTTGACTCCACTCATGTCCGTCGAGCCGTCGCGTCATATGCCGAAGCGCGCTCTCATCGTCGACGATTCTCGTTCGGCGCGGGTCATCCTTGGGCGCATGCTCGAGGGTTACGGCTTGTTGGTCGATTCCTCGGAGTCGGCGGAACAGGGGCTCGAGTACTTGCGGCACCATCGCCCCGACGTGATCTTCATGGACCATCTCATGCCCGGCATGGATGGCTTTCAGGCGGTGCAGGCGATCAAGGGCAATCCCCAGACCGCGACGATACCGGTCGTCATGTACACCTCGCAGGAAGGCGAGCTCTATTTGAGCCAAGCGCGCGCGCTCGGTGCAGTGGGCGTCCTGCCGAAGACGATCAAACAAGCCGACGTTTCGAAAGTGCTGTATCAGTTGCGCTTGTTGCCCGATCGGCGCGAGAGCCGCGGCGCCGCCAACGATGACGTGGCCCCAAGCGTCGAGATCGAAGCGCCGCGGCGCCCGAGCGTCGGCGAGCTCGAGACGGCGATTCGAAGCGCGGTCGCGCCGCTTCTGCACGAGCATGCCTCTGAGCTGCGGAGGTTCGTGCTTGCGAGTCTGGAGTCGTTCGCGCGCCGCCTCGCAAGCGAGCACAAGCACGCCGCCCCGTCGAATGACGTCACGATCATCGAGCCTGCCGAACCGAAACCGCCGGTGCGGTCATCCGCGCGCTCTTCGCTGCTGCTCGCGGCGATTGCCGCGCTCGCAGTGCTGTCGACGCTCGTGCTCGGCGTTCTCTACGCGCAAAGCGTGAAGGTGAGGCGTGCAGCGCTGCAAGCGAACGCGAAGCTTTCCGTGATCGTTCAGGAACAGCAGGCACAAATCGGCGTGCTGCGCAGCGATGCCGACCGCCGGAGCGCGCTTGCTACGGTGGCGGCGGTTCAACCCTCTGCGGGAAGCATTCGCCCGGAGCTGGTGCCGTACGGAGAAGTGCCGCTTGCCGGAGCGCGGCTCGAACGCCTGCGTGCCCTCATCACCGATCTGCGAGAACGAGGCTTCGTCGGAAAAATCAAAGTGGCCACGTACTCGGGCGAGTTCTGCCTGACGGGGAATGGCTTCGAAGGCTACTCGCTCGCGGCAGACGATCTGCCGTTCAACCGCTGCGATGTGGTCGGCAATCCCTTCGATGATGGCATGAGCGCCGCGCAGCGCCAGTCGCTCGCTTTCGCGAATCTTCTCTCATCGATGCGCAGCGACTCGCACGACAGCTTGGTCATCGAGATTCAGCATCTCGGGCGCCAACCGGCCGTACCTTATCCCGATGCGAACCAAGACAAGCTCACTGCCGGGGATTGGAACAAGGTGGCCGTGCTGAACAACCGAGTGGAATTCACGGCAGAATCGAGCGAGCACGTGGAGGAGTGACGGCGTGCACAAGCGATCCTAAGGCCTTGCACACTCGCACTCTCTCCATTTGAGCTCCTCACCTCAGCACCTCACCGTCCCGTCCCTATGAATGCGAGCTGGCTCCTCTATGGCGCGAACGGCTACACCGGCGAGTTGATCGCGCGCGAGGCGGTCAAGCGCGGCCTTCGGCCGGTGCTCGCGGGCCGCTCGCGAGACAAAATCGAGCGGCTCGGGGGTGAGCTCGGCTGCCCGCATCGTGTCTTTTCCGTCGACGATCACACAGCGCTCGTCTCCGCGCTGCAAGACACGCAAGCAGTGCTCAACTGCGCAGGGCCGTTCTCGCTCACCGCGCGATCGATGATGCAGGGGTGCCTCGCGACACACGTGCACTATCTCGACATCACCGGCGAAATCGACGTCTTCGAGCTTGCGCACAGCGTCGATGAAAAAGCGCAGCGTGCCGCCATCGTGCTCTGCCCCGGCGTCGGATTCGACGTCGTGCCGACAGATAGCGTCGCGGCGAAACTCAAGGAGGCGATGCCGGACGCGAGCGAGCTCGCATTGGGATTCGACAGCAGATCAGGCATGAGCAAAGGAACGGCTAAAACAGCGGTCGAGGGGATCGCCTACGGCAGCAAGGCGCGTCGGGACGGCAAGATCGTGAGCGAGCCGCTCGGCTCGAGAACGCGGCGCATCGACTTCGGCGACGGCGAGCGGCTCGCCGTGGGCATTCCGTGGGGCGACGTGAGCACGGCGTACTACACGACGGGGATCGGCAATATCGACGTGTTTACGGCGACGTCTCCCGGCGCGGTCAAGCGCCTGCGACGGATGAATTGGCTCCGCCCCGTGATGCGGCGCCGCTTCGTGCAGCAGCTCATGAAACGCCGCATCGACGCGAAGCTGCGCCCGCCTGATCAGACGCGGCGAGAAAGCAATCCGAGCTTCGTCTGGGGCGAGGTGCGCAACGCATCAGGACAGGTAAGAACTGCGCGGTTGCGCACGTCGAACGGCTACGTGCTGACTGTTCACAGCGCGCTTGGCATCATTGAGCAACTGCTATCCGAGCCGCGACGGGCGGGTTTCCACACGCCCTCGATGCTCGTCGGCGCGGACTTCGTCACGACGCTGCCGGGCTGCTCAGCCATACGCATCGACGCATGAGCGAGCACACGTTCGTCGATCCCACGGCCGCCTTGGCGACGGCGGCCATGACGTTCGCGCCTCCGCGCTGGCTCGCGAATGCGCATCTGCAATCGATCTTACCGAGCTTGAAGCTGCGCCGGCCGCTGCTCGCGCGCCGTGCGCGCGATTTGCTCGCCGCCTCGGAAACGCAGATCCTCGAGTGCGGCGACGGCGTGCGGCTGTTGGGGCATCACGCCACGCAGAGCGCGCTCGGCCGCCCGCCGGCGCGCGACCTCGTCATCTTGCTGCACGGTTGGGAAGGCAGCGCCGATTCGCTTTATGTGCTGTCGCTCGGCGCGCATCTTTACGGGCTCGGCTGCGATGTGTTCCGGCTCAACTTCCGCGACCATGGACCGAGTCATCATCTCAATCGCGAGATCTTTCACTCATGCCGGCTCGATGAAGTCGTCGGCGCCGTGCGCCGTATTCAGCAGTGCGCGCCCGATCGGCGCTTGACGATCGCCGGATTTTCGCTGGGCGGCAACTTTGCGCTGCGCGTAGCGGCGCGCGCGCCGAATGCGGGGCTGAAGCTCGAACGCTCGGTCGCGGTGTGTCCCGTGCTGCGACCTCGCAGCACGATGGACGTGCTCGAGAACGGCTCGTTCATCTATCGGCAGTATTTCGTTTCGAAATGGAAGCGCTCGCTGCGGCTGAAGCAGCGGCTGTTCCCCGATCTGTACGATTTCACGAAAGTGCTCGCGCAGCGCAGCCTCTTGAAGATGACCGAGCTTCTGGTCGAGTACTTCAACGAGTTCCCGAGCGTCGAAGCATACCTGGACGGCTACGCGATCGTCGGCGACGTGCTCGCGCAGCTCGAAGTGCCGAGCTATGCGCTGATGTCGCTCGACGATCCCATCATTCCCGCGCACGACGTCGAGCACCTCGCCCACAACCCCAACCTCGAGGTCCTCAAGATTCCGCACGGCGGGCACTGCGGCTTCATGGACGGCTTCAATCGCGAAAGCTGGGCGGACAGAAAGGTGGCGAGCTTGTTGGGTGTTCAGAACTAAGAACTAGGAACTAATCTTCCTGCGCCCAAGATGGATCCTCGCTTCCGCACACTGCTGTCCGGGGAAAATCCCGCGCAAGAGGCGC
>JBDZVE010000151.1:0-7495 GCA_040255535.1 Lysobacterales bacterium
TATTTGCTCTTACTTTGCGAGCTTCGCGCCTTTGCGAGATTCACTCTTCTCGTCGTCCTAGCGCACGCCAGACTGGTGTCCGGGATCAGGACCCAGAACGGAATCGCACAAAGTGCTTGCTTATTTAGAAGTTGCGCCAGAGATGCAACAATCCGCGCCCAACGACGCATCACAACAATCGCAACACCCGACCTCCGAGGTTCCATGGCACTTCGATTCCCGACGTGGCTGCCCCGCGTCATCGGCGTCATCACGATCGCTTCGTCATTCGCGCTTCCAGCGCACGCGAGCACGGCATCAACATCGGCCGAGTTCGAGCCTCCGCTTCGCGATCTATGGGTTCGCGGGTCGGAACGTTTTCAACGGCAGTGGCTGATCGCCGGACCGGTGAGCGCGGCCGCAGTGGAGACGCTCGATCCGGGCTCGATTCGGCCAGCGCCCGGCGAGGCATTGACCGCGAGCGACCCCAACGTACGTTGGATACCCAACACGTCATGGTCCGATATCACGGACCTCAACACGCTCGGCAATCGCGCCCAGGACATCTCCGACTCCGCGGTCGACCGCTTCGTGTTCGCCGCTGCCTCTTTAACGAGCACGGAGGCACGGCCGATGGAACTCTCGATCGGCAGCGAACGCCCGTATTCCGTCTGGCTCAATGGCAAGCTCGTGCACACGCGCGATGTCGCCGATGTCTTCGCGCCCGATCGGGATCGTGTTCCTGTCGAAATGAAGCAAGGCGAGAACCTCGTTCTCCTGCGCTTCCATGAGACGACCGCCGGCCCATCGCAATTCACGTTGCGTGCGGTGCCGCCCGGGACGGCACTGAAGAAGATCGATGAAATTTCGCCGTCTGTGATCGAGTCCAGCGACGACGTGCTCGCAGTGCGCACCCATTTCGCAGTCGAGAAGGATGCAGCGCCCGTCGTCGTGGAAGTGATCGGCGCCGGCGGTGTCGTTGTCGGGAAACAGAGCGCGACGCGCGGCGAAGTGGCGCGCTTCGATTCGACATCTTGGCCGGATGGCGCATACGAGATCAGAACCAGAACGCAAGATGCGTGGAAGCAACCGAGCGTCCGTCACCTCGCCTGGTACAAGGGCGATGCGATCGCGGCGGCGAGACGCCTGCTTGCAGCGGCCGAGACAGCGGAGAAGACGCCGCGAGGCGACACGATTCGCATGCTCGCGGCGCTCGTGAAGGATCGGCTCGGTGGATCGCTCGACAGCGCCACGCCTGCTTCCTGGCGGCTCGTGCACTCGCCGCTCCTTGAATTCGAGGAGCTCGAACTGGAAGCGCGCAACCGTGAAGCGCGTGTGCGCGCCGGTGGATTCGTACGCCTTGCTTACACCGACGACATCGACGGCTCGACGCAATTCTGCCGCGCCTATCTTCCTCTCGACTACTCGAACGATAGCCGTTGGCCGCTCATCGCATTCCTGCACGGCTACAACCCGGCGAACCCGGAGTATGTCGATTGGTGGAGCGTCGATGAGCGATACAACGCGATCACCGACACGAGAGCGACGATCGTCGTAGAGCCGCACGGGCGCGGCAACGCGCAGTATCAAGGAATCGGCGAGCGCGACGTCATGCGCTGCATTTCGGAAGCGAAGCGTCGATTCTCCGTCGATCAGGACCGCGTCTATCTCACAGGCGAGTCGATGGGCGGCCACGGCACGTGGGCGATCGCGTCACGTCATCCGGACGTATTCGCCGCGGCGGCGCCGGTGTATGGCGGATGGGATTTTCGGATCACGAACGTCAGCAGTCTCTCGACCGCCCCGCCGCCCACGACGGCGCTGAGCGCGTACGGCCTCGAGCGGTCGAGCTCGTTCTCTCATGCGGAGAATCTGCTGCACGTACCGCTGCTCGTCACGCATGGCGATGCCGACGCCTCAGTCCACGTCGAGAACTCGCGCCACGCCGTCAAGCTCCTGCAGCGATGGGGATATGACGTGCGCTATCACGAAATGCCGGGCTGGGGTCACGAGGACCTCGGCCAGCGGCTGGCTATCGTAGATTGGCTGCTGACGCATCGGCGCGAATCGGCGCCGAGAACGGTCCGGTTGCGCTCGCCCGATCTCGCGGCTGCATCCGCCTACTGGGTAAGCGTGCGCGCGTTCGAGCATCCCGCGGAAACCATTCGCGTGAATGCGGAAGTGCTGCAGCCAGGCATCGTGCGCGTCGATTCCACGAATGTCGCCGCGCTCAGGCTCGATGTGCCGGAGGCATATCGCGCCGCGAGCGGCGTGCTGCGCGTCATCTGGAACGGCGAAACGCATGAGCTCCGTGCCAAGGACGGTCGCGTCACGCTCGGCTCCCCACCCGATACTCCGCTCAGCAAGCGGCCTGGTTTGGAAGGCCCACTGCCGGCCGTGTTCGAGACGCCCTTCGCAGTCGTCGTGGGCACGACATCCACGAATGCGCGCATGCGCGAGCTGATTCAGGCTCGCGCCGACTGGTTCGCCCAGCAGTGGCTCGACTGGCAGAAACATCCGCTGCGCGTGCTCAAAGATACGGAAGTCTCGCGTGAGCACGAACGGAAGTTCTCGCTCATCCTGTTCGGCGACGCGGATGAGAACGCGGTCACGAAGCGCTTCGCCGACCGGCTCCCCTTCAGCGCGTCGACCGACTGCATCGTCGTAGACGGACGCAAATTCGCTGTCGCAGATTCGGTGTTGCAAGCGATCTATCCGAGCCCGTCTGCGGCCGATCGGTACGTATACGTCGTCGCTGCCACGTCGCCCGACGGCATGTATTTCTGGAAGCCGCAGATCGTCAACTTCGCCATGGGTTTTGCCGCGACGCAGTTCGATTGGTTGATTCAGGACGGTCGTCGCCCTCCTCCGGGTACGACGGATCTGCAGGCTGCAAATGTCGCATCGGGTGTGTTCGATGCCTCTTGGCGAAGACAGGATCGCTGGACGGTCCTGCGCGATGAAGCCGAAGCGTCGCAATGGACGCTGCGGCATCTGCCGAAGAAGGATTTCGTGGTATCGCCATCGGCGCTGCAAGCTGCGGCGGGACGGTACGAGGTGGCCCCGGGGTTCGTCGTCACGCTCAGGATCGAAGACGAGAACATCATCATCGATATACCCGGCGAGCCATCGATTTCGATGATTGCGGAAAGCGACTCGATCTTCGTCGATCCGAAGACGGGAAATGCCGTCGAGATTCTCCGGGATGAGAACGGCAAGGTCACCGGCGCATCGGCCGATACGCCGCAGGGCATCATCTTCGTCAAGCGAGTCGAATAGCGGACGTAATCTGTAGGTGGGATTTTAATCCGACCAAGAGAAAGTGCCGGCCTTGTCGGGAACAATGGCCGGCCGACCTACAGGGACGTAGGACGTGCTGTCGCGCGAGGGTTGCGCAGCAAGATGACGCCCACGAATCCCGCGAGCATCAGTGCTGCAGCGATGAGCTCCGCTTGGGTGATTTGGAAGCCGAACAGATCGAACCTCGCGTTCACGCGGATCTGTTCGATCAGCAACCGTTCGAGTCCGGTCAACAACAGAAAGAGCGCAAAGAGCCAACCCTCACGCCGTCGGTGCTTGCGCAGCGCCCATAGCATTCCGAAGGCGACAAGACCCATTGCCGTCTCGTAGATCGGCGTGGGATAGACACCCGGCGGCTCGATGATCGCGCCGGCAATGTTCCCGTCATACGTCTGCGCCCAGAGCCACGTGGGGAGCCAATCTGGCTTGATCGTCATGTCGGCTGCAATGCCCCAATCGCCGTCGCCCGAGATCTGGCACCCGATCCTTCCGATCGCATAGCCAATCATCAATGCCGGCGCAAGCGCGTCGCCCAACTGAGGCAGCGGCAGACGATGGCGGCGCGCATAGAGCGCACCGCCCACGAGGCCGAATACCAGCGCACCGAACACGGTAAAGCCGCTGCGCGTGAAAATGGAACCGATCGGATCGGCGAGAAATGCCTGCGGATACTCGAGCAGATGAAATACGCGTGCACCGACGATGCCCGCCGCCACGATCGTCAATGCAAGCCCCGCCATCAACTCGTATGCCGGAACGTCTACGTACTCGCGCGCGCCGCCGCTCGACCTCACTCGCCGCCGCGCCATCGGGACGCGTCCGACGGCGTGCATCCTGCGCAACTCGGATTCGAGCAGTCTCAAAGAAATCAGTAGCGCGGTCGCGACCAAGAGCCCGAACATCGGAATCGGCAAGGGCAAATCGAGCCCGGTGAGATCGCGAATCAAATCGCCGAGTGTGGGATAGGCCATGAACGTCGCCGCGCGCTATGCGATGCCTGAGCAACGTACACTGTACACGATGCCGCGATCACGACGCAGCGCTGTCGGAGTGCAGCGCGGGGCCTGGACCCAAGAAGCAATGTCTCGCGGACATCAACTGTGTTGCGTGCTCATTCGGGATCTGTCGCTTGCGGTCGCGCGCAGCCTCGCGGATGCTCGCTCCTACAGTCGCTTGACCCGCCGCCACATGCTGCATCTGAAGCAAGTCGAAACAGCGGAAGAGATCGAGATCGCTCGCGGCTTGCTGCGCGAATATCAGCAAGCGCTAGGCGTGGATCTCTGCTTCCAAGGGTTCGAATCGGAGCTCAAAGGACTTCCTGGGGCTTACGCACCGCCGAGCGGTCGGCTGCTCCTCGCGTGGCGCGACGGATCGCCGATCGGCTGCGTCGCGCTCCAGCACGTCGATGCGAACCGAGGCGAAATGAAACGCCTCTATGTTCGCCCCAGCGCAAGGGGTAGGGGCCTCGGTCGCGCGCTCTTAGCAAGAATTCTCGAGGAGGCCGTATCGATCGGATACTCCGAAGTCGTCCTCGACACGCTGCCAAGCATGGGCGAA
Organism: Lysobacterales bacterium; assembly: GCA_040255535.1. Lineage (GTDB taxonomy): Bacteria > Pseudomonadota > Gammaproteobacteria > Steroidobacterales > Steroidobacteraceae > Steroidobacter. The sequence goes on from JBDZVE010000151.1 coordinate 4,837, forward strand.
GCACAACGGCTCTACGAGCGGTTCGGCTTTCGCGAGATCGCACCCTATCGCCCAAATCCGATCGTCGGATCGCGGTATCTTGGCAAGAAGCTGTAGTGCCGGTCGCCGGCTGTCGGTCGGCCCGGTCGTGTTCCCGACACGACTCGGGCTTTCCTTCCGACCATGGAAGCGGGCGGGATTGGTCGGAATGAATACCGGCTACACGGCTCGTGCGCTATCCTCGCCTGCTGTTTCCGCCGCCGCGAGAACGCCACGAACATGAAAATTCACACGAAAGTGCACACTACGATGACGATCCTCGCCGGCTTCGCGCTTGCCGGCTTTGGGAACAGCACAGCGATGGCCAAGGATGCACCGAGCCTGAAAGAAGCCTACAAAGACGCCTTCCTCATCGGCACCGCGCTCAACACTCAGATCGTGTCAGGCAAGGACGCGCTCGCTCGAGCGCTCGTACCCGTGCATTTCAACAGCGTCACGGCCGAGAACGTGATGAAGGCGGAAGAGATCAACCCGCAGCCGGGTGTCTACAACTTCGGTCCCGCCGATGATTTCGTCGCGTTTGCCGAAAAGCACGACATGTTCATCATCGGCCACACGCTTGTGTGGCACAACCAGACGCCGGACTGGTTCTTCAAGGACGAGAACGGCAACCCGAACACGCGCGAGCAGCAGATCGAGCGCATGCGCCGGCACATCGAAGTCGTGGCCGGCCGCTACAAGGGCCGCGTCAATGCATGGGACGTCGTGAACGAAGTGATCGGCGAAGACGGCGAGTACCGCCCGACCACATGGGTTAAGGCGATCGGCGATGGAGACGAGCTGGTGCGGCTCGCATTCAAGTTTACGAGCCAGTACGCGCCGGATGCGGAGCTCTACTACAACGACTTCAACGCGTGGCGTCCCGAGAAGGTCAAGGGGATCGTACGCATGGCGAAGATGTTGAAGGATGCCGGCATTCGCATCGACGGCATCGGCATGCAAGGGCACTGGGGACTCAATTATCCGAGCACCGAGCACATCGAAGCGGCGATCGATGCGTACGCGGCCCTCGGCTTGAAGGTGATGATCACGGAGCTCGATGTCGACGTGCTGCCGCTCACGAAGGAAGGGCAGATCATCGGGCAGGGCATGATGCATCCGCAGTTTCAGCTGCCGGAGTTCGAGCGCTTCCTCGATCCGTACAAGGACGGACTGCCGGCCGACGTCGATCGGCAACTCACGGAGCGCTATGCCGAGCTCTTCGGCATTTTCTATCGCAAGCGCGAGGCGATCGATCGAGTGACGCTCTGGGGCGTACACGACGGAATGAACTGGAAGAACGGCTATCCGATTCCGAATCGAACGAACTATCCGCTGCTGTTCGATCGTGCGCGCAAGCCGAAGCATGCGTTCGAGGCAGTGATCAACATCCCGCGCACAGCGGGCGAGTAGAAGATGAAGGCGTGGGCGCGGATGAGTCCATTCGCCAAGTTTGCGTGCTTCTTCCCTGCCCTTTTGTGCATTGCTGCGTGCGCTACGGCTGCAAGCAAGCAGCCACCTGAAGCCATCGTATGGCAGCTCGAGAGCGCCTCTCGCATCGGTCATCACCCGACGACGGTGCTCGGCTCACCGCGCCTCGAGCGCGAGGGAAGCGAAAGCGCGCTCTGCTTCGACGGGCAATCCGATGCGCTCTTTCTTAAGACCAATCCGATCGCGGGCTGGCCGCAGTTCACGATCGAGGCCCTGATCAAACCCGACGCGACAGGCCCGGAGGAGCAGCGTTTTCTGCACATACAAGATGAGCGCGAGAGCCGACTGCTGCTGGAGCTGCGCCTGAACGAGAACCGCGAGTGGGCGCTCGATACGTTTTTGCTCACCTCGCCCGAAGTACGCTTGACCTTGCTCGATCGCGAAAAGCTGCACCCCGCGGGAGAGTGGCACTGGGTCGCGCTCTCGTTCGACGGCGAGGCGATGTCGCACTACGTCGACGGCAAGAAGGAGCTGGAAGGCAAGATCGCATTTCGGCCGATGACATCAGGCCGCCTGTCGCTCGGCGTACGGCAGAACAAGGTGTCTTGGTACAAGGGGTGCATCCGCGAGATTCGATTCACGCCGCAAGCACTGACGCCCGCCGCGCTCCGGCACTAGCGCTATCGGGCTCGGATGCCGGAGATCAGAAGCGGATCGTCGCGCGTAGCCCGCCGACGAAGGCGTTGTCCGTGTCGCCGAGCGCAGGATCCACATATTGGAGGTCCGCGGTTATCGAAAGCCATCCTTGCACTGCGTAGTTGTAAAACGCTTCGACCCCCTGCTCGTCGTCGAACGTCACGAACGGATTGATCACGCTCTGCAGATCATCGCTGAAGTCGACGAAGAAATAGCCGAGTCCAAAAGAATCATCCGGGCGCGACGCGAAGAGTCCTCTGCCGCCGACACCCCCCATGATGGAGCCCTGGAACGGGTTGACGGTTCCGTCGCTCATTCCTAGCTTGAGGAATGCGCCCCAGCGCTGCTCGGAGCGCATGGCGCTCTCGCCAAAATAGTGCACGAACTGCATGCCGAAGAACCACGAATCGTCTCGAGTGCCGGTCTGCAGGTCGGAGGGCAGCAAGAGCTCACCTAAATTCACGCTGTTTTTCGTCGTGTAAGTACCGCTGAGCGTCGCGCCGTTCGCGCCGCT
>JBDZVE010000225.1:0-1517 GCA_040255535.1 Lysobacterales bacterium
CCGGCTTACCGTCGATGTGGCCCTTGATCGCGCTCGTCGGGATTCCAGCCTCGACATCGCCCGGTACGGAGATCCAGTCGAGGTTGCCTTCGATGTCGTACCGATTGAACGTGACTTCGATGCGCTCATCGTCCCACTCGTAGCCGGTCTTGACGAACGCGTTGAGCGTGCGCGAATCCATCGTGTCGCCCTGCGTGTTGTCGGCGCCGATGACCTCGCCGTTCGCATCGTAGGCAATGCCCGTATCGCGCAGCGCAAAGCTCGCGAGGAAGTCCGCGCTACCGAAGCGATTCGAGAGAGAGTACGAGACGCCGTAGTCGCCGCTCTCGCCGACGTCCTCGGTCTGAAACGCGCCGTCGACGCGCAGACTCTGCTCGAACGAGTCCGTCGGCTTGGCCGTGATGAAGTTGATGATGCCGCCCGAGGCGCCGAGGCCATGAATCGCGTTCGCGCCATGCAGCACTTCGATGCGCGACACGACCGCAGGATCGATGATGTGAGCATCCCGCCCGCCGTCGCGAAGCGGGCTCGACTGCGGCACGCCGTCGATCATGTAGAGCGGCTTGCGTCCGCGCAGACTTTCTCCGGCATTCGTCATCTTCTGGCGGCTCGGCGAATAGCTCGGAATCAAGTTGCCGAGCACCGTCGAGATGTCATTGTGAATCGCGATCTGCTCTTCGAGCTCCGCAGTCGTGACGATCGTGACCGTATTGGGAATCGTGCTGAGCGGCCGCTCCACGCGGCTTGCGGTCACCGTCACTTCGTCGACGGAGCGGGAAGCATCTTGCGCGTGCGCTCCGGACGCGACACTCACGGCAAACACGGTCGTCACAGCAAACGGCTTCTTGAACGGCATCTTATTTCTCGACACGAATCGGGCTTGCTCGCATGAAGAGGCGGCGGGGGATAGGACATCCCTCGCTGACCTCGCAGGCGATCGGGGTTGGGTACGCTAAACGCGAATCATTATTATTCGTAGTGCCTCCTGTGCGCAACGCCCCCGTAGGTATGTTTCGTTAGCTCAGGGACTTACACACCAATGCCTTGCTGCGCGTGGAGGCCGCTCGCGCATGCCGTCGGCGCGTGCCGGTGTATGGATATCCAGAGTTGACTGGTGACTCCTCATCAAGACTGCGGCCAACGGTCCACTACGTAGAGCTGACTAGAGCGGCTCGACGATCAGCAACATCGAGAGGGGCGCACGATGCGTGCGCTTGCTTTAGATGGACCCTCGCGTTCGCACACTGCTGTCCGGGATAAACCAGGAATGCTTATCTCGTCGTCCCGACGAAGGTCGGGATCCAGGCATTCGCGCACGTTTGATGCGCCTTCTTGTCTGGATCCCGGCGTACGCCCACTAGTGTCCGGGGAAACTCCGATATCTGGAGGCCGGGGTTCCGACGGAAGCGGCTCATGGAAAGGGACTACGGAATATCTCTCGCGGAGGACGCGGAGAACGCGGAGAAGAGCCAGCAAGATGATGCGCGCAGCCCCGGTGCATGGAGCCGCCGCGAATC
>JBDZVE010000152.1:0-1631 GCA_040255535.1 Lysobacterales bacterium
CCCCTATCCCCTAATCACTATCCCCTTCCGTAATACCCGACGTACCACTCGATAAACTTCTTCACGCCTTCTTCCACTGATGTCGCGGGTCGGTAGCCGACATCGCGGACGAGGTCGTCGATGTCTGCGAAGGTATCCGGCACGTCGCCTTGCTGCAGCGGCAGGAGGTTCTTCTGCGCTTTTTTCCCGAGGTACTCTTCGATCAGCTCGATGTAGCGCATCAGTTCGACAGGCTTGTTGTTGCCGATGTTGTAGAGACGGTAAGGCGCTCTGCTCGTGCCTGGATCAGGCGAGTTGCTATCCCACTCCGTGTTCGGCGTCGCGATCCGATCCATGGAGCGCACGACGCCCTGCGCGATGTCGTCGATGTACGTGAAGTCGCGGCGATGGTTGCCGTAGTTGAAGACGTCGATCGGCTTGCCTGCAAGGATGTTCTTCGTAAAGAGGAACAGCGCCATGTCCGGCCGGCCCCACGGTCCGTAGACGGTGAAGAACCTGAGACCGGTGACGGGGAGTTGATACAGGTGAGCATAGGTGTGCGCCATCAGCTCGTTGGCCTTCTTCGTCGCGGCGTAGAACGACAGCGGATGGTCCACGTTCTGGTGGACCGAGAACGGCATCGCCGTATTCGCACCGTAAACCGAGCTCGTCGACGCATAGCACAGGTGCTCCACGCCGTTGTGCCGACAGCCCTCGAGAATGTTCGCGAAGCCAACGACATTGCTGTCGATGTACGCGAGCGGGTTCTGGATTGAGTACCGGACTCCTGCCTGCGCCGCGAGGTGAATCACGCGCTGAAATTTCTCCTTGGAGAAGAGCTCGGCCATGGCGCCGCGCTCCGCGAGGTCCAGTTTCACGAAGCGAAAGTTCGGCGAGCGCTTCAGAATGTCGAGGCGTGCCTCTTTCAGACGGACATCGTAGTAATCATTGAGATTGTCGAGTCCTACAACCTCGTCTCCTCTCGCGAGGAGGATCTGGGCGGTGTGAAAGCCGATGAAGCCGGCAGCGCCGGTGACGAGAATTTTCATGAAGGGTTAGCAGCTTCGTTTAGCAGTTAATAAATCATTCGGAACAGCGCATATCCAGTCGTATCGCCAGCATTTTGAGCCCCCACGCCAGCACCGATTCAACCACACTCGGTGATGTGAACCCGACATTGAAGCGCATCGCAAGCCACAAGGACTTGGTTGCTTGGCACAAGGCCGTCGCTCTCGCAGGCAAAGTGTACGCTGCAACGCGCCGCTTGCCGAGTGAGGAGCGCGATGGACTCGGCCAGCAGCTACGTCGGGCCGCCGTCTCCGTGGCGAGCAACATCGCGGAGGGTGCAGCTCGTCACAATCGGGGCGCGTTCCTGCAGCATCTACACGCTGCCCGAAGCTCGCTCTCGGAGGTCGAAACTCAGATGACGATCGCCGTCGCGCAAGATTTTCTGCGAACCGCCGACGCGGCGTTGGACGAGATCGAGACGGTCGACCAAGCCCTAGCCAGTTTGATCAGCCGAGTGATGTCTTCTCACAGGCAAGCACACGCGAATGCTTGCGCCCCGCTACGCGTTCGGGTCGCGGAGGGGAGAGGCGAAGAAGCGCACGAGTCGTGCGCGCTTGGATCCTCGCTTTCGCAAGGATGACGGC
>JBDZVE010000152.1:1731-5708 GCA_040255535.1 Lysobacterales bacterium
CCTCGCTTTCGCAAGGATGACGGCGCTGAAAGGGCCACCTCGCTTTCGCAAGCGATGACTGCATTTACGCAGGGCAGAGGTGAAGGCGCGCAGTCGGCGCGCTCTGACTATTCCCTACCCCCTCACCGCTAATCCCTTCTTCTACAGGCGGCCATCGACTTCTTTGGCGTCGAACACGTACTTGATGTCGTAGAGCACATGAGGGCGCTTCGCGAAACTGCGGATCGTGTGGATGCCCATTTCCTTGAATTGCTCATGAGCGACACCGAGCACAATCGCATCGTAGCGGCCTTTGACAGGCCTTCTGATCGGATGAATGCCGTACTCATGCTCGGCTTCCGCTGCGTCCACCCACGGATCATAGACATCGACCCTTGCGCCATAGCTCTGCAATTCGCGCACGACATCGGCAACTTTCGAATTGCGCAAGTCCGGGCAGTTCTCCTTGAATGTCAGACCCATCATCAAAATGCGCGAGCCTTTCACATGGATACGCTTCTTGATCATCAATTGCGTAACTCGCTCAGCGACATAGATCGCCATGTTGTCGTTGATGCGCCGACCGGCAAGGATCATCTCAGGGTGATAACCAATCTCCTGGGCTTTGTGCGTCAGGTAATACGGATCGACGCCGATGCAGTGGCCTCCGACCAGGCCTGGCCTGAACGGCAGAAAATTCCACTTTGTACCAGCGGCGCGCAGCACTTCTTCCGTATCGATCCCGAGCCGATTGAAGATCAACGCAAGCTCATTGATGAGCGCAATGTTTACGTCTCGCTGCGTGTTCTCAATGACCTTTGCCGCTTCGGCCACGCAGATGCTCGATGCCTTATGCGTGCCTGCTTTGATGATGCTGGCGTATAGAGAATCGACGAAATCGGCTACCTCAGGAGTAGAGCCCGAAGTGATTTTCTTGATCGTCGTGAGCCGATGCTGCTTGTCGCCGGGATTGATGCGCTCGGGGCTGTAGCCTGCGTAGAAGTCCTCGTTGTACTTGAGCCCGGACACGCGCTCCAAGATCGGCACCGCAACTTCCTCGGTGCAACCGGGATAAACAGTGGACTCGTAAATCACGATGTCGCCCTTCTTGAGCACGCGCCCGATCAATTGGCTTGCATCTTCTATCGGTTTTAAATCCGGACGCTTGTAGCCGTCGATCGGTGTCGGAACGGTCACGATGAAAACCTTGCAGCGCCGCAGGTCCTTGATGTTCGTCGAATAGCTCAGGAGCTTCGCGGACCGGAGCTCGGCCGTATCCACCTCGAGCGTGCTGTCTTTCCCCTTCTTGAGCTCGGCGACTCGGGATTGCTTGATGTCGAACCCGAGCGTCTGAAAGCGCTTACCGAACTCCACGGCGAGCGGGAGTCCCACGTAGCCAAGTCCCACAACGCCGATCTTGCAGTTTCGCATACTAAATTGAGACATAGTTCCCCAGGTCACGAAGCGCGATCCGTTGGTGTGTTTGAGCCTCGCGTTGAAGGCGGCAAGAATGCCATAAAAGGCACCTCCAAACGGAGATTTGCATCACTGGACGGAAGTGAAATGCGAGCCCATTCGCAAAGCAGACGGGAAGGCAGCAGTGCCCCCGATCCGACGCTCGCCCGAACTCAGAGCAGATACACGACCGCCCAGAGGCCCATCAGCGTCATCGTGATCGTATAGGGCAGCGCCATCCATAACATCCGCCCGTACGACAGCCTGATCAGCGGAGCCAAGGCGGACGTGAGCAGAAACAGGAAAGCCGCTTGGCCGTTCGGTGTCGCCACGCTTGGGATGTTCGTTCCCGTGTTGATCGCGACCGCGAGCATGTCGAATTGCTCGCGAGTAATCGCTCCTTCGAGCAGCGCGGTCTTGACTTCCGTGATGTAGATCGTCGCGACGAATACGTTGTCGCTGATCGCCGAGAGTGCCGCATTCGCAAGATAGAACATTGCCGTCTGTGTCGTCCCCTCCAACTGGAGAACTGCGGTCACGACGGGCTGGAACAGGTGCTGGTCGTGCAGCACGGCGACGATCGCGAAGAACACGACGAGTAAGGCGGTAAAGGGCAGCGCTGCTTCGAACGCCTTGCCGAGCCGGTGCTCTTCCGTCACGCCAGTGAACGACGTTGCGAGCACGATCACGAGCAGGCCGATGATGCCGACTTCGGCAAGGTGAAATGCGAGGGCCACGATGAGAATCACCGCCGTGATGGCTTGCACGATGAGCACAGCCACGTCGCGCGGCGTGCGCTTGCGCGCTTGTTCCGCGTCGTAATCGCTCAGAACCTTCTTGACGTTTGCCGGCAGCGGCGTGCCGTAGCCGAACCAGCGCGTGCGCTCGAGGAGCATGCACGTCGTCAAGCCGACGATCAGCACGGGTATCGAGACCGGCGCCACTCGGATGAAGAACTCGACGAAGTTCCAATCCGCTTGTTTTGCGATCAACAAGTTCTGCGGCTCGCCGACTTGTGTCATGACTCCGCCGAGCGCCGTGCCGACCGCCGCGTGCATCATCAAGCCGCGCAGAAACGCTCGAAAGGAATCGAGATCGGTACGGTGCAACGGCTGCACGCCTTCATCGACCCCGGCATCGTGTTCGGCTTCGTAATGCTTGCCGGACGCGAAACGATGAAAGACCTGATAGAAGCCCGTGCCGGTCGTGATGAGCACCGCAAGCACCGTGAGCGCATCCAGGAACGCGGAGAGCGCCGCCGCCGTGAGGCACATCATCAACGCGAGCAGCATCTGCGACCGAACGCCGAGAAAGATCTTCGTGAAGGTGAACAGCAGCAGCTCTTTAAGGAAATAGATGCCGGCCACCATGAAGATCAACAGCAGGATCACCGGAAATGCGGCCACCGTTTCGGTGTACACGGACTCGGGGCTCGTAAGCCCGATCAAGACCGCCTGAATCGCCAGCAAGCCGCCGGGCTGCAGCGGATAGCACTTGAGCGCCATCGCGAGCGTAAAGATGAACTCGATCAGCAGCAGCCAGCCCGCGTAGACAGCACCGTTCTCGCCGCCCGCAATCAAGACGATCGGATTCAGGATTAAGAACGCGACGATCGTCGTCTTGTACCACCCCGGCGAATTGCCGAGGAAATTCTTGGAGAAGGCTTGGGACAGCGTCATGCTAGGGAATAGTGTCTAGGGGGTCGGGGATAGTGAAGTTGTGCGTCAGGATCTGGAGATCGGGGACGCGAATATTCGAGGCAAAGCGATTCGCCCCGGGGACGAAAGTCGAACAATCACTCTGACGACCCCCTATCCCCTAGTCACTAGTCCCTGCTCTAGCCGCCACAGCGTTTTGCCGTTGCTCACCTTGTCGATCAAGGCGAGGACACGTTCGTGGGCGGTGAGCTCTTCTTCGGTCGCGCGGATGACTCTCAGCGCGCCGACCGAGCGCGGTGCGGCGGCGACCGGTTCGAAGGCGACGTGCAGACTCGTTTCGGCGACTTCGCCCAGGCCGAGCGCAGCCTGCCCGCCGGTCATGGCCAGATAAACGTCACAGAGGATCTGCGCGTCGAGCAGGGCGCCGTGCAGCTCGCGGCGCGAATTGTCGACGCCGTAGCGCTTGCAAAGCGCATCGAGGCTGTTGCGTTGGCCCGGATGCATTTGACGCGCGAGCGGCAGCGTGTCGGTGATGCTGCAGAGCTCGCGTACGACGCGCAGCGGACCGGGCAGCCGCTTGAGCTCGGCGTCGAGGAAGGCCACGTCGAACGCAGCGTTGTGGATGATGAGCTCGCTGTCCGCGATGAACTCGATCAGCTCATCGACGATGTCGGCGAAGCGCGGTTGTTGCGCAAGGAACTCGTTCGTGATGCCGTGGACCTGGAGCGCACCCCAATCCACTTCGCGGTCGGGCCTCAGGTAGCGATGAAACGTGCGCCCTGTCTTGCGCCGGTTGACGAGCTCGACACACCCGATCTCGATGATGCGATGACCTTGCTCGGGTTCGAGGCCCGTCGTTTCGGTGTCGAGGATGACTTGACGCAT
>JBDZVE010000152.1:5808-7263 GCA_040255535.1 Lysobacterales bacterium
CCGCTGACCGCATCAAAAAGCGCTTGCACGACGCTCGCCTGCTGCGCTTCTTCCAGGTACGGATGCATCGGCAAGCTGAGCACGCGGCTCGCTACGCTTTCGGACACTGGGAAGCTTCCAGGCCCCTGCCCCAGGTGCGCGAACACGGGTTGAAAGTGCAGCGGCACGGGGTAATGCACCGCCGTCGGAATGCCGCGCGCCTTGAGCCCCGCTTCGACCTTCGCGCGATCTTCGACTTCGATCGTGTACTGCGCGTAGACGCTCGTACAGTTCGGCGCGATGTAAGGCGTCGTAACCGGCTGCTTGCTGTCATCGCCGCCGTTGAACGCGTTCCGAATCAACTCGCTATAGCGAGCGCCGATGCGGCTGCGCGCCTGTACTTCCTCGTCGAAGATTTCCATCTTCGCAAGGAGCACGGCGGCTTGGAGGGTATCGAGCCGGCCGTTGATGCCAACGCGCGGATGATGGTAGCGACGATCCTGGCCGTGCACGCGGATCTCGCGCATCACTTTCGCGAGCTCATCATCGTTCGTGAAGAGCGCACCGCCGTCGCCATACGCGCCGAGCGGCTTGGACGGAAAGAACGAGGTCGATCCCACATCCGACAGCGCGCACGACCTGCGTCCGTTGTAGAGCGCACCGAAGCTCTGCGCGCCATCCTCGATGACAGGCAGCGCGTGCCGCTTCGCGATTTCGTTGATCGCGTCGAACGACGCGCATTGCCCATATAGCGACACCGGCATGATCGCCTTCGTTCGCGGCGTAATCGCACGCTCGAGCAAAGCGGGATCGAGGTTATAGGTGCGCGCATCGATGTCGACGAAGACAGGCGTCGCACCCGCGAGCAGAATCATCTCGCCGGTCGCGATGAACGTGAACGGAGACGTGATGACCTCATCGCCAGGTCCAATGCCATAGGCCATGAGCGCAATGAGCAGCGTGTCCGTACCACTCGAGGCCGCAATGCAATGCTTCACCCCAACGTACTCGGCGAGCTTCTGCTCGAGCTCGACCGTCTCCCCACCCAGAATGTACTGCCCATGATCGAGCACGCGCTGAATGCGCGCGTTCACGGACTCGCGAATGCGCTGGTACTGGGTCTTGAGGTCGATGAACTGCATGGGAAGGGGATAGTCAGAACAGTGTCTAGGGGATAGGGGGTAGGGGGTCGTCAGAACAGTGTCTAGGGGATAGGGAGTAGGGAGCAGTCACAACAAGAAGCGCCGATGATAACCCACGGCGCTCGACTCGATCGGGCAGCGGTAGCTGCTCTGACTATCCCCTACCCCCCGTCTTTACCTCTCCCCTTGCGGGAGAGGTCGCTAGCGGAGCGGCGGGTGAGGGGACAAGAAGAATGCGCACTCGGTGCGCTGACTATCCCCTGTCCCCTTGTTCATCTCCGCGCGCGAGCAGCCCCCGCAAGGGGTAAAGAGGCGCACTCGGTGCGCTCTGACG
>JBDZVE010000153.1:0-7245 GCA_040255535.1 Lysobacterales bacterium
GCGAGTCTCGCTTCGGTCTCGAGACGGACTGTAAACATCTTCGACTGAGAACTCCGTTGTTGAGGGGAGGTCGTCGTTTTACATAGTCTTAGGCTCGTTGGCCCGTTTCCTCGAAATCGACTCCCGGTTTACTCGTTCATGCGCTGGCTGATCTCCGTTCTCGCAATTTCCGTCCTCTCGCTCGCTGGTCCGCAGACGGCACGCGCCGATGTGGATACGGAATTCGTTCGTCCCGCGGAGCTCGAGCCGGATATCGCGTTCTGGCGGCGCGTGTACACCGAAGTCGCGACGACGGGCGGATTGATTCATGACGCCTCGAATCTCGGCATCGTTTATGAGGTGATCGAGCTCCCGGCAAACCTCTCGCCGCGTCAGCGCTCGAAGCGCATCGAGGACACGAAGAAGAAATACGCCCGCATCCTTGAGCGCTTGGCGCAAGGCGCGGAGAAGTTGACCGAAGAGGAAAAGCGCGTGCAGGCGCTTTGGCCGAAGAACACGCGTCGTGTCCGTTTCGAGCAAGCTTCCGAGGAGGTGCGTTTTCAACTCGGCCAGGCCGACCGTTTTCGCGAAGGCATCATCCGCTCGGGCGCGTGGCGCGATCACATCGCGAGCACGTTCGAGCGAATGGGATTGCCGCGCGAGCTCGCAGCGCTGCCGCACGTGGAGTCCTCGTTCAATCCCTACGCGTACTCCAAGGTAGGCGCGGCCGGCATGTGGCAGTTCATGCGCAGCACGGGCCGGCGTTTCCTGCGAATCGACAGCGTCGTCGACGAACGCCTGGATCCGTATCGCTCGACCGAAGCCGCTGCGCGGTTTCTCGAGCAGAACTACATCGTGCTCGGCTCCTGGCCGCTCGCATTGACGGCGTACAACCACGGCCCGGGGGGCATGCGGCGCGCGAAGGAGCAGCTCGGGACGTCCGACATCACCACGATCCTGCGCAACTACAGCAGCCGCTCGTTCGGGTTCGCTTCGCGCAACTTTTACGTCGCGTTCCTTGCGGCGTTGGAAATCGATTCCGATCCTGAGAAGTTTTTCGGGCCGATCAAGCGCGATCCGCCGGACACGAGCCGCGTCATGAAGATGACGAGCTTCGTACCGTCGTCGAGCGTGGCCGCGGTGCTCGGGCTCGAACGCGAGGAGCTGCGCCGGTTGAATCCTTCCTTGTTGCCCTCCGTCTGGAACGGCGCGCGCTATATCCCGCGCGGCTTCGAGCTGCGCGTGCCGGCAAACATCGACTTGAGCGCGGCGCTCGCGAAAATCGAGCGCTTCCAGGTCGATACACAGCTTGCGGACAGGCAGCACCGCGTGCGCAGGGGCGAGACACTATCGGGGATCGCCTCCGAGTACGGGGTCAGTGTCGCGACGCTGGCGGATCTCAACGGTTTGCGTCGTCCGTACCTGATCCGCGCAGGCCAGCTTCTGGACCTTCCCGTGAAGCCGGGGACCGCGCGGGTCGCGGCAGCAGCGCGAGAAGAGAAGAAGGCCGCGCCCCCGAAGAGCGTGCCGCCCACCGGTGTTGCGAGCACCGATAAGAGCTACATCGTACGCAGGGGCGATACGCTCTCGAAGATCGCGGCTCGCCACGGGTTGAGCGAAGACGAGCTCATGGAGCTGAACGACATTCGCAATCGGAACTTCATTTACGAAGGACAAGTTTTGGCACTGGCTGACTCGGCCCGCGTTGCCCCGCCGGAGGAGTCGCAAGTCACGATCGACAATGTCGTGACGATCCCGTCGTCGGCGCCGCTCATCGCAGCCGAGGCGGCGGAACCGACGTCGGAGCGCGAAGCGGAGGAGATGGGCCCCGCGCTCGTTCCGGGCACGCAAGCCGCGGCGTCCGCCGATCCGAGCGACTACTCGGTGCATGATGACGATACGATCCGGGTGCAGGCGGCCGAGACGCTCGGCCATTACGCCGAATGGCTGGGGCTCCGCGCGAGCCAGCTCCGACAGATCAACCGCATGTCGTATGCGACGCCGGTGGTCATCGGGCGCTCGCTCAAGCTCGATTTCTCGAAGGTCTCGCGCGATGAGTTCGAAGCCAAGCGCGAGGAATATCATCGGCAGCTTCAGGAGGCGTTCTTCACGGAGTTCCGCATCAAGGGCAATGAAACGCACGTCATTCGTCGGGGCGAGTCGATCTGGGTGTTGGCGCAGCAGCGCTATAACATTCCGATCTGGCTGCTGCGCCAGTACAACCCGGATGTCGACTTCGGCAGCGTACGTCCCGGCATGACGCTGATCATTCCGCTCGTCGAGCCGGCGGCCGCCGCGGACCCGGCCGCATGAAGCGCGCGTTCGGTCCGATACTTGCGGCGCTGATCGGTGCGGGTTGCGCAACGGGCCAGGGTTACGAGGGTGAGCGGCGTGCCCCGGACGAGGTTGCACGGATCAGCGGAGACCTGCGAGTGACGGCCGGCGCGCCCGTCACGGTGCTTCTTCGCAAAGTCGACGACTATGCGCTCGGCCTTGGCGAGAGCTCGGTCGAGGTGCTGCCCGGAAAGCATCAGTTGCTCGTCGATTGTCGGATTACCGAGACCTCGAGCGTGAATCGGTTCAACTTCGAAGCGGAGGTATACGCGGGCGAGCGCTATCGTCTGGTCGCGGAGACAGGGCCGGGTCTGCGGGAATGCACGGCCGTTTCCCTCGAGATGATCGAATGAAAGCCGCGCCTCGACGACTGGCAGAATATTGAAATTGCACGTGCAGCGGTTGAACAGTTCGAGCAGGCTATAATCGTCCGAACACCGATGATCATGCTGTACCGATTCGCTCTCATCCTGACTGCATTTGCGGGTGCCCCCATTGCCTTTGCAGACGGCAACCTGCCCTCGTCCGCGCTCGTCTCGTCCACGACGGAGGCGGCATTGCCGCTCGCCGACAGCGTTCTCGTGCGCAAGTCCGAACGCAAGCTCTATCTAATGCGTCGGGGCGAGATTCTTCGGACCTACAATATCTCTCTCGGCTTGCGCCCCGAGGGCCACAAGCAGTTCGAAGGCGACTTCCGGACGCCGGAAGGCAAGTACCATCTCACGCGCCGCAATCCGAACAGCGAATACTTCCTTTCGATTCAGATCGACTATCCAAACGCTGAAGACGTCGAACGGGCGCGCCGACGGGGCTTGAAACCGGGCGGGGCGATCATGATTCATGGACAGCCGAACATACCGCGCAAGCCGCGCTCGTATTACGCGAATGTGGATTGGACGGAGGGCTGCATCGCAGTGTCGAACTCCGACATGGTGGAGATCTGGTTGATGACGCCCCCGAATACACCGATCGAGATCGCTCCGTGAGCGAGAAACAAACCTCGGCGTACGTCACGCAAGTCGACGGCGAATCGGACGCGCTCGTCGACGCGCGGGTCTCGCCGCTCGGCAGCCTCGAGAACCTATCCCAGCGGGAAGTTCAGCAGCTCCTCAATTCAGGGCGGGGGGGCGTCTACGATCTTTTCCGGCGCTGCGCGCTCGCGGTGCTGGCGTCGGGCCTCGAATCCGACGATGTGCGCGCGATCTTCGAGCGCTTCGAGGACTTCGAGATTCGTTTCGGTCGCCAGGCGTGGGGGATCAAGCTCGAGCTCAAGAACGCACCGCCGAGCGCGTTCGTCGATGGGCAGATGATCCGCGGCATCAAGGAGCATCTGTTCGCTGCGCTCCGCGACATCGTCTACATCCATGACGCAATCCTAGGGACGCAGCGATTCGATCTGAAGGATCCGACGAGCATCACGAACGCGGTCTATCACATCCTGCGCAACGCGCGCATTCTCGACTACAAGGGGCGGCCGAATCTCGTCGTCTGCTGGGGCGGGCATTCGATCAGCTCGACGGAGTACGACTATACGAAGCGGGTCGGCTATGAGCTCGGCTTGCGCGGGCTCAGCGTCTGCACCGGCTGCGGCCCCGGCGCGATGAAAGGACCCATGAAAGGCGCGACGATTGGGCACGCGAAGCAGCGCATCCGCGACGGGCGCTACATCGGCATCACCGAGCCCGGGATCATCGCGGCCGAGCCGCCGAACGCAATCGTCAATCAGCTCGTGATCATGCCGGACATCGAGAAGCGCCTCGAAGCGTTCGTGCGCTGCGCGCATGCGATCGTCGTGTTCCCCGGCGGCGCCGGGACGGCCGAAGAGATTCTGTACCTGCTCGGCATCCTGCTCGATCCGGCCAACGCGGAACAGCCGTTTCCTGTCATTTTCACCGGGCCGCCGACCTCGGCGGAATACTTCGGTCAGATCGACCGCTTCATCGGTGCGACGCTCGGGGAGGTCGCGCAGCGCCGCTACAAGATCGTGATCGGCGATCCCGCTCAAGCGGCGCGGGAGATCGTCCGCGGCGTCGAAGCGGTGCGCGATTTCAGGCGCACGAAGAGCGATTCGTACAACTTCAACTGGCTGCTCAAGATTCCCGGCGACTTCCAGCAGCCCTTCGAGCCGACTCACGAAGCGATGGCGCAGCTCGCACTGCATCGCGATCTCGATCCGCATCTCATGGCCGTCAACCTGCGCCGTGCGTTCTCCGGCATCGTCGCCGGCAACGTCAAAGAACACGGCATTCACGCGATCGAGCAGCGGGGTCCCTTCGAGCTGCGCGGCGATAAGGCCGTCATGAGTCTGCTCGATGAGCTCTTGTCGGGCTTTGTGAAACAACGACGCATGAAGCTGGCGGGCGAATACCGGCCCTGCTATCGGCTGGTCGCATGAGCAAGCTCGTACTTAAGTATCGATTTACCTTCCCCGATTCTTCCGAACGTGCTTTCACCTTGGAGATGGATCGCGATACGGCGGAGCTGACGCCGTCGACGCGCGCGAATCTCCCCGCGTGGACCGAGCTCGGATTCAATCAGTGCAGCGGCTGTCCGCTCGAGTCGGGGCCGGGCGTGCGCTGCCCCGCGGCAGTCCACCTCTCGGAAGTGATCGAGGGATTCGAAGACATCGTCTCTTACGACACGGTCCGTGTAACGGTCGAAAGCGAGGAGCGTTCGGTCACCGCGACCTTATCGGCGCAGCAAGCGCTCGCCTCGCTCATGGGGCTCGTGATGGCCTCGAGCGGTTGTCCGAAGACCGCGGTCTTTCGACCGATGGCGCGCTTTCACCTGCCGTTTTCGAACGAGTCGGAAACCGCTTATCGCGTCGCGGCGATGTATCTCGTCGCACAGCATTTCGCGGCGCGCGACGGCTCGCCCACCGACCTCAAGCTCGAAGATCTCGAGCGCGTCTATCGCGGCGTCCACGCGGTGAACCGCGGCATGGCGCAGCGCCTGCGCGCGGCCACTCGGCAAGACGCGATCGTCAATGCAATCGTGCTGCTCGATGTCTACAGCAGCTTGGTGCCTGCCGCGATTCACGACATCCTCGATGAGATTCGACCGGCCTTCGAGGCGCTTCTGAAGAGCGAGTGAATGCTCGCGACAGCTCCCGTTGACCGGCGATCTTGCGCGCTGCGGCCATAATCGCCTGTTAAATCCGCGCATTCCGCGTCATTCACTGACGTATTGCAGCCACTAGTGCGCCGCGTAATTGCGATGGTTGTCGCACTCCCACGACGGTAACGCATCGCTGTGATGCAGTTCCTCACTTAAGACGGCGTTCGCTCGATACCGTCGTGTACATAGGAGAGCACGACCATGTCAGAGCACAAGCCGGATGAGATGACTGCGACTGGACGTCACCGCGCCTGGGTCGGCGAGACGAATGGATCGATCGTACGCGCGGGCGGTCGCGAGCCGCAGCGTAACTGGCTCGATCGTACGCAGCCGGCGAATCCTCGGCATGCGGCGATCACGCGTTCGCTCTACAGTTGGAGCAACTACAAGAGCTGGACCGATAAGGTCCGGCACAATTGGGATAAAGAGAAAAAGTAAAGGCGAGTGTAGTGTGTAAGGTGCAGGGTCAGAACCGCTGACCTCGCGCTATACGTTACGCACTACACGATCGCGGCGGCGGGGGTCGGTGCGATCGGGCTTGCCATCAGTGATGACGTCAAGGCAGGCGACCCCGGCGCAATCTCCAATGCACGCCGTTGCATGAGCCAGTCGATGAGCGGCGCCCATTGATCCAGGTCTTCGCGTACGAGATACGGTTTCATCTCGAAAATGCCGATGCCCGATTCGGCGGCCTTGATGTAGTTCTGCGAATCTCGCAACGTCGTGACGACGGGGATCTGCAGCGTATCGAGGAACCTCATCAGCGACTTGTACATCAGCGTGTTCTTCTTGACGCGGTTTGCAACGACCCCGATGCGCTGATCTTCCCGACGAATCTTCGCAATCAGCAGCAGATCGGAAATGCACTTTGCGGCCGCATGAATGTCGATGTCAGAAGGCAGCACCGGGACGAGCACGGCGGTCGCGTTGCGTGTGATCTCGGGTAGGCGTTGCGCCTCGAGGGCCGCGGCGGTGTCGACGACGAGCCGTTCGGTGTCGAGCGGCAAGCGCGTCGCGAAGCTGCGGGTGACGCGCGAGTTGCGTTCATAGCCCGCGATCCCGTGCACCGGAATCTGGCCTTTCGCGCGTTTGTTCAGCCAGCGCGTGCTCGATCCCTGTGCGTCGAGATCCATCAGGGTCGGTCGTAGGCCTGCAACCGCGAAATAGCTCGCCAAATTGGTCGCGATCGTGGTCTTGCCCGAACCACCTTTCGGATTCAGTAGAACGATCTTCTGCATGCGGGCGCCGCGATCGATTTGACTAAAAACTGTTCAGAAAGCCTACGCACGGCCTCGCGAGGGTGCAAGGTCCGTAGTGTGACGATCGTCACTCGCCGGGATGTAAACCGCTGTGAGTCGCCTCACATCGGATGCACTGCCGTGCGCGTAGAGTCGATTTCGACGAGACGAGGTGAAGTGCGATGGAAATTTTCTTGCTGTGGGCCGATAACTTCGACGATGCCGTTCATGCAGCGCGCCATCTCGCACCCAAGCTCCTCGGTTTACTGTTCGCCATATCACTCTTTGTCCTCACAGGGTTTGCCCTAATCCGATCGCCGCACATCACGCTCGGCTGTATCGGCCTCGTTCTTTCAGCCTGTTTGCTCGAAGCCGTCCGTCGGCGACGCTCGCAGCCGCACCTCAGCCGGCAACGCGATCGGTTCTAATCTCGATCTCCACCAAGCTCCGCTCGCGAGTGTCGCGGCGAGCGATCCGATTCGCGCCAATGGCGAGGCTCGCGAGTGTTGGCGGTCGTGCCTCATTCCCGCGCGCGCCTCCGGCAGAGCGGACCTCCAGGCCACGGCCAGAAACTTGT
>JBDZVE010000034.1:0-16833 GCA_040255535.1 Lysobacterales bacterium
TGAGCGCATGTCCGAATTGGAACAAGTCGTCGCCGTCTGCGTCACAGCAAGTAGACCAAGATCGAGTGGGTGTTAGCCAATGAATGCACGATCAGACAGCGATGCAGATCGCATCTTTCACTTGTGGCATGAGCGGGCCCGAACGAAGGACGTCGAGGGGCTGCTGGATCTGTATGCCGCGGATGCGGTCTTCGAAAGCCCGCTCGTGCCCGCGATTCTCGATGACGCCACGAGCGGCGTGCTGCGCGGTCACGAGGAACTGCGTCGATTTTTCCAAGAGGGTACGAAGCGCCGGCCCAACGATGTGGTCAAGTGGTATCGGACAGGACGTTATCTCACCGATGGTCACACGCTGATGTGGGAGTATCCGCGAGAAACTCCGCACGGCGATCAGATCGACATCCTCGAAGTCATCGAGCTGCAGGGCGAATTGATCCAGCAGCACCGTATCTATTGGGGCTGGAAAGGCTGCACGCAGATTGCCCCTGCGCTCGCACGGCGCAACTAGAGACACAAAGAGCGCCCGCTTCAACGTGAGCGCGACGCACACGCTGCTGCAGCGGTTCTGCCAAGCTCAATCGTCCAGCTCTGCCGCTTGCGTCGGAAGTATTCCGTCTTGCATCGATCCCCTGGAGATGTTGCGCTCAGGACCTGTTCACAAGGCGATCTGCAGTGCTCTCGAGAGGCATTCATGAAACAGCGACGACTCGGAAAGGCGGGGCCGCGGGTGTCCGCGATCGGGCTTGGATGCATGAGCATCGGTATCGCTGACGCTTACACGAGCGATGTGCACAGCGATGAGGAAGCCATCCGGCTCATCCATCGGGCCCTCGAGCTCGGCATTACGCTGCTCGATACGGCCGACATCTATGGTTCTTCGGAGATACTGGTCGGTAAGGCGATTGCGGGCCGGCGCGATCAGGTCGTACTCGCGACCAAGTTCGGTTTTCAGAGCCCTTCTGGTTCCTCACAGCAAAGCATCAATGGTCGACCGGAGTACGTGAAGAGCGCATGCGACGCATCGCTCCAGCGTCTTGGTGTCGACTACATCGATCTCTACTACCTCCATCGAGTCGATCCATCGACGCCGATCGAAGAGACCGTCGGCGCGATGGCCGATCTGGTGCGGCAAGGCAAAGTGCGTCATCTTGGTGTATCGGAGCCCAATGCCGCGACGATCCGCCGTGCACACGCGGTGCACCCGCTTGCGGCAGTTCAGTCCGAATACTCTCTTTGGACGCGGGACGTCGAAGAGGAGGTGCTGCCGACGCTCGAGGAGCTTGGCATCGCGCTCGTCGCGTACAGCCCGCTCGGGCGCGGCTTTCTCGCCGGTCGATTCAAGTCGATCGACGATCTCGCGCCCGACGACTGGCGTCGCAACAATCCGCGCTTCCAGGGCGAGAACTTCGAACGGAACTTCGCGATCGTCGATCGCATCCGCGAGCTCGCGGACACAAAAGGCTGCACGCCTGCACAGCTTGCGCTCGCGTGGCTGCTGAATCGCCACGACAATGTCGTGCCGATCCCCGGAACGAGCAGCACCAAACGGCTCGAAGAGAACGCGCGCGCCGCGGACCTCGTCTTGAGTGACGAGGAGCTCGACCGAATCGAGAGCGTTGCGCCTCCGGGAATCGCCGCCGGCACGCGTTACGACCCAGCGATGATGAGGCTACTCAATGGCTAGTGCCGCCACTCGCTAGTGCAGTGTGCTCCGGTGCGCTCGCGATGCGAGCGGCGCTGGAGAGAACAGGGGCTCTTGCGAGGACATCCACCGATCTTCAGTCCTGAGATCGGGGTGGATGTCCTCGATTTGTGTCGACTTGTCCTTGTCGCTGGGCGAACGCATCAACGGCTGTTTCGTATCCGCTCGCGCCTACTGTCCCTGTCGTTCGGGTGGGGCTGTCACTATTCTGAGTGGGCCCTCAAGTCCTCTCGTCATCGCGACGCGAGTGTCAAGCGAGAATCTGAAACGTTCGATGATGCCTGCAAGCGACTGGATGTTGTTCATCGGCGCGGCCCTGCTGATGGTCCTGACGCCAGGGCCGAACATGGTTTATCTGATCTCGCGTTCCATCTGCCAGGGAAGGGGCGCGGGCGTGTTCTCGCTGTTGGGGGTCGTCGCCGGCTTCCTCGCTCACATGTTCGCAGCGGCAGCGGGTCTCACCGCGCTCTTCATCGCCGTGCCGTTTGCGTATGAAGTGTTGAAATGGGCCGGTGCGGCCTACCTCCTGTGGCTGGCCTGGCAAGCGCTGAGACCCGGCGCGCGCTCCGTGTTCGAAGGACGCGAGCTGGCGCACGACAGTCGGCGCAGATTGTTTGCCATCGGTTTTCTCACGAACCTGCTCAATCCGAAGGTGGCGGTGTTCTATCTGTCGATTCTTCCGCAGTTCGTTGCGGCAGAACGCGGCTCGATCCTCGCGCAAAGCGTGGCCCTGGGCACGGCACAGATCGCAGTGAGCTTCTCGGTCAATCTGCTGATCGTGCTGTTTGCGGGAGGATTGGCGAGCTGGTTCCACCGCAAACCGATCTGGCTGACGGCCCAACGTTACGTGATGGGCACTGTGCTCGGTGCGCTTGCCGTGCGCATGGCGCTCGAGGAAAGGAGGGCGTAGACCCGTCATCCTCGCGTTCGACTTGAAGACACTTTTGTCCGCCGCACGGATGCGCGAAGATGTGGCATGCACGATCAGCGCGACGATTACGAGCCGATCATCGCAACCAGGCGATCGCGCGAGCCGCAGCGCGAGGATACGCAACCTCTGTGGCGCATCGTGCTCGCGCTCATCGGAGGTGTCGCCGTAGTCGTTTTGCTTGCCTGGTGGTGGATGGGCAGATCATCGACGGACGTCGCTTCGTCGAGCGCGGAGTCAGAAGGCGCCGCACCGGAGATGCCGCCGGAGATTCACGTCGAGCAAGAGGTTTTGCCGCAAGCGCGCGATGCCGATGCGCATCCCAATATTCCGCAAGCGCCCGCACCGCAAACACCCGCCGACGAACCTGACGCAGACGCAGAGCAATTGGCGGTGCCGAAGGACATCCCGGAGGTCACGCCCGACAATGAGGTTGAGCCAGCCGCGCCGCCTGCACCCACTCCTGTCTCGGTGCGATTCACGAGCCCCGACCCGCAAGTGCGAGTCGAGTTGTATCGCCCGCTTGAAACATCACCTGTTGCAACGAGCAAGGTCGGTGACGTCATCGACGTTGAACCTGGACGCTATCGAGTCGTGGCTTCCGGTGCGCAGTTGGAGACCTTCGAGCAGGAGGTCACATTCGACGGTAAGCGTCCTCTGGAGTACACGGTCGAGTTGTGTGCGGAGCGCAAGTACGAGCGCGAGAGCCTCGCCGGCCAAGTCGTCGAGGAGCGCACGTGTACGAGCACCGAAGAATGCGAGTCAATGTTCATGATCCTGGGAGACTACGCCGACGAGCTCGTCAAGGATCGCGCCTTTCGAACGCAAGAGTGTGCGAAGTGGCGTCCCAACGCGGCGCCCGACGGCAGTTGGACGTTGCACATCAACTGTGACGGCGCAACGCCGGCAACGACATGCAGCGTCGTGATCGCAGAAGGGGCCTGTACGCATGCCGAGCCGCGGCGCAGTGCGCGCGGCACAGCGTGCCCGCGGGGCGAGATTAGATAAAGCTCGTGCTCATTCTCTCTCTTGCGAAAACTTTACTTTCGGTCGGCGTCCTCGAGCGGCTACCGCCAACGCTCGAGGTTGCGCCGCCGCCATTTGTCTGAGTAAATAGCAGGCCAGCACGCTTCGCGAGCACAAGCGCAAGTCCGAGGCGCGATCGTGATGATGGCGCGTTGTCGGTCTTCGTTTTTGCGATTCGCGGTTTGATCATTCAGCGAGGGGATCAGCATGTCCGATTCGGCACGACGCTCGGGACTTACGCGCCGAGAGGCGCTCATTCTTTCTTCGGCCGCGGGATTGGGCGTCGCGACGACGAGCTATGCGGCATCGGATCGCGCGAAGAGCACTGCTGCTGCACACCAAAGCGCGGGCACAATCTCGACGCCGCGATCTGCAATCGCCAAGACTCAATACGGCAAAGTGCGCGGTTATCTCGATGACGGTGTGTTTATCTTCAAGGGTGTTCCCTACGGACAAACGACGGCCGCTGAGAATCGATGGCTTCCGGCAAAGGCGCCCACTCCGTGGAAGGATGAGCTTCCGACGTTGGTCTACGGTGCAAACTGCCCGCAGAACTTGCACCCGTGGACGGCCAGCGAGCAAACGTTCATCCAAGATTGGGTCGACGGCTGGCTCAGCGAAGACATGCTCAAGCTCAACATCTGGACGCCCAGCTTGAGCGGCAAGCGTCCTGTCATGGTCTATCTCCACGGCGGCGGATTCAGTTTTGGCTCTGCATATGAATTGTCGGCGCAGGATGGCGCGCAGATGGCGAGACATCACGATGTCGTGCAGGTCACCGTCAATCATCGCCTCAATATCCTCGGCTTCTTCGATGTAGCGGAAATCGGCGGATCGGCGTACGAGGATTCGGCGAACGTCGGCATGACTGATCTCGTAGCTGCATTGCGCTGGGTCCACGACAACATCGAGAACTTTGGCGGTGATCCCGATCGCGTCATGATCTATGGCCAATCGGGCGGCGGCTCGAAAGTGACCACATTGATGGGCATGCCGTCAGCGGCGGGGCTGTTTCATCGAGCGGCTGCTCAATCGGGTGGGGGCGGAAACATTCCCAGTCGAGAGCAGCAGCGCGAGCTTGCGCGATTGGTGATGAAGGAGCTCGGCCTTGCTCCAAACGATATCCAATCGCTGCAAAAGGTGGAGTGGGCGAAGCTGTTCGCGGCGGGCAACGCGGCGGCGGCCAAGATCAATCCGCCTGGGCCGCGATGGGCGGGCCCCGGCGCACCCGGCACGCCGCGGGTGGGTTGGTCGCCGTGCGTCGATGGAAAGATCATCAATATGCGATCGTTCTTCGATGCCGCGCCCGAGATCTCGAAGCACGTGCCGATGCTCATCGGGTCCGTGACGGAAGAAGGCAATCGCATGTCGGAGCGGCCGACGGAAGAGGAGTGGCGCGCCAATCTCTCCAAGACGTACGGAGAAGAGAAGGCCGTTGCGATCATCGCCGCACTGAAGAAGGCCTATCCGCAGAAAAAGATTCCAACGCTTTCGTATATTTGTAGCGGGACGCCGGGGCTCAATGGCTTGGCCCTTCGCAACAATGTCGTGAAGATGGCGCGACTGAAGCATGAGCTCAATGCGGCACCGGCTTTCGCGTATTACTTCACTTGGCAGACACCGATCTTGGATGGCATCCCTGGTGCTTGGCACACGGCCGAGCTTCAGTTCTGCTTCGACAACACCAGGCGCTGCGCGCAAGGCACCGGCAATACGCCCGAAGCACAGGTGTTGGCTAGAAAGATGGCTTCATCGTGGGCAACGTTCGCTGCCAGCGGCAATCCGAGCATTCCAGGTCTCAAGTGGGAGCCCACCGATCCGCGGTCGAATCGAACGATGATCTGGGACAATGAGTGCCGCATGGTCGACGATCCTGATGGCGAAGCTCGCAAGCTAATCCTTGCCTAGCAGCCTCGATTTGCACGAGTCGGCCGCGATCAAGAAACCGAGGAGCGGGATGAGGATCGCGTAGATGTATTGGATGCGCGAGACGCCGATGTTGAACGGAAACCAGATGCCTGGCACTCCGATGGGGTCGAGCAACTCGCCGCCGAAGAAGGCCGCCATCAGCACGACTAGCGTGACGAGTGCCAGGGATCGCGTGGGGCCGCTGCGGGCGATCCGCGCACCGATCGTGATGAACAATGCAATCGAGGCAAAGCGAGTGACGCTCGTGACTGCCGCAGATTGAGTGATCGTGCCGGCGATCGCGGCGACGGCGAGCACGACCGCCGCTACATCGATGCTTGGCCAGGGAGGCAGGCACCAGCGGTTCCATGCGAGCGTCCACGCAGCCAGTGTCGGCACCCACATCACCGAGGCCAACCACGCATAGGTCGTGAGATCCATCCAATCGGTCCACGCGACGGTCGCATTGTTGAGGCGCCTGATTGCCATGAGCGCAAGCGCGATGCTTGCAAAAATCAAGAAGCCCTTGTGGCTGCTACGAGACCAGCAAGCGAACGCGAGGCCGATGACTGCGAACATCGCCAACGGCTCGATGACTTCGACGATGTAGCCCGCGATGGTCCGTTCCCATTGCGCGCGGTGCAGTCCATCGCTGATCGGTCTTGGGGCGAGTATGGGCGCGGTGTGCATTCCGCCACTGTCTGCGCTGCCCCAATCGCCTGGCAGCATGTACACGCGGATCGCGAGCACGCCGCGCGTACCCGCTGCATCGGCGGGCAGGGCGAATCGCAGCGGCCGCGTCCCAACGACGTGAGGATGCGGGCCGAGGCTGCCTGATCCGCCGAGTCGTCGACCATTCCAATAGAGCTCGTAGCCGTTCTCGACGAGCGTCGGGCCGAGTATGTCCCACGAAGCAGATCCAGCCGGAACGGTCACTTCGCGCCGATACCAGGCGTAGCCGTGATAGCCCGGGTGACCCTGCGACATCCATCCGCCGACATAGTCGGGTAGACCGACGTCGCCATCGTGGCTGCCTGGCAGGGCAGTCATATCGATCGTCGCCCAGCCGCTATCGTCCATGTCGCGGTCGGCCCAGTGTGGATCATCGCCGACATGGAATCGCCACGTGCCATCGAGCAGCGTCGCAGCGGCGCGCAGCGCCGGCGGGTCAGGGCGACCGCCGCGTGCCAGATCCGCGATCACGATCGCGAATGCGATCAGCGTCACGACGGCTATGCCGACGATCAGCCGGCGTCCTGCCGCATCCATTGATAGTGCTGTCGAGGGAATGGACTCAAATCGCATGCAATGACCTCATCGGCAGATTTTGGATTCAGCAGCGTGAGCTTCGTCGAGCGCCCGCTCATCTCGGCACACGCGCGCAAGCAAACGGTGCCGGCAGGGCGATGTCCCGCAGCACGAATACCCCGCACGTTTCGTTGCGTACGGAGTAGTTCGCCGAATCGCACGAGTTGTATCATCGGCCCTGCACAATTTTTTTTCGGTTCCTTATGACCGAGTCCGAGAGCGCCGCGGCGCTCGACCTTCTGATGCGCGAGTACCAGGGCGGAAGCCTCACGGCTTTCAAGGCTCTGTACGCTGCTCTTGCGCCGCGTGTGCACGGCTTCATTCGCGGGAGAGTGCGCGACGACGAGCGCACGAGCGATCTGCTCCAAGAGACGTTCCTCGAGATCCATCGCTCGCGCCACACTTATCTGCCGGGCAATTCCGTCCCGAGTTGGGCGTTCGGCATCGCGCAGAACGTCTTGCTGAGGCATCGTCGTGCCGAGCACCGGCGCGATCGGCATGAGGTGTTTGCGGATACATCGGAGCTCGAATCCGGGATCGCCACGCGAGCGCCTCATCTGGAATTGCAGGTGCTGCAGGATGCGCTCGATCGGTTGTCGCCGGACGCGCGCGCCACCTGGTGGATGCGGAACATCGATGGGCTTTCGTTCGACTCGATAGCGCGCAAGCTCGGCATCGCTGCTGCTGCCGTGAGGCTGCGATGTAGCCGCGCATCGCGCACGGTGCGCGCCGCGCTGGAACGAGGACTTGAGAATGACTGAAGCCAATATCCCCGCTGCGCTCCTGCATCAGGTGCAGGAGAGTCTCGAGCCAGTGACGCCCCTCGCATCGCCGTCACGACGTTTGCTGACGTTCGTGCCGCTCGCGCTGCTCCTTTTCCTTGGGCCGCCGATGTACTACGGGTGGCGAGGGAATCTTTCGTTGCTGCCGTTGTGGACGAGCTGGGGGATGTCGGTCATCGAGTCGCTCGGCGGCATGGCGCTGATGGCGCTCGCGTTGCGACAAGCCGTACCTGGCCTGGGCGTACGTGCGCGATGGATTTGGATGGCATTCGCGGGTGCGGCGCTGCTCTTTGCATCGGTGTCGCTGATTACGGCACATATACTACCTACGCCGTTTCCCGATCTGAGCGCTTGGACGCGCGTCGCATGGGAGTGCGTTTTCATGGAGCTGCCTTTCTCGCTTCCGTCGCTTGCCGTCTCTGCATGGCTCGTTGCACGGGCGCTGCCCACCCGTCCCGCGCTCACCGGAGGCGTCTACGGTCTTGCGGTCGGGCTCATGACTGACGCGGGCATGCGATTGTTTTGCTCGATCGATCAACCATTCCACGTGTTTGCTGCACACGGCGGCGCGATCTTGTTGGGTGCAACGGGTGGCGCGCTGACGGCCTCGATCATCGAACGCATCAAGTATCGGGCTCTGTCGAAGTTTGGATGTCGTCGCGGCCGATGTCGGTGAGAAGCGGCTCTGCCGCACGCGTCAGGCCAGGGGCGAGAGCAAGGATCGCGAACGCCAAGCGCGCCGCACGCCAGCCAGGCTGGCATGTATATAAGCCCATTTGTCTACTCGCTTCTTTATTCTTGCGGCCGCGTTTACCGTAACACGATCCTTGCGCTGAGGGCACCCTTGCGGAGCTACGCATGTTTGCCTGCTGAGCAAAGGGCAACTTGCGTCGCGCTTCCGTCGTCATCGAGCGAGCTTTCTAGCCGTCAACTGTCAACTGTCAACCGTCAACCCAGGAGAGGCGAGGCATTGCAATCCGTCTTGATTTCCGCCGTGCTCTTCTGACACAGTGCCGGCGGCTCGGATAAGACCAAACATACTTTCGACGGGCTACGATACGGACCGACAGAGGCGTCGGTCATGGGGGAGACTCGATGCTGACTGCATCCCGCTGTCGCTTTTGGTTTGGCGCGCCTGCGATCCTGCTGCTCGCCCCTGCCGCTCACGCGCAAACGCTGGATTCCGGGCACAGCGCCTGGATGATCACCGCGACCGCGCTCGTCCTGTTCATGACACTTCCGGGACTCGCCGCCTTCTACGGTGGGCTCGTGCGTGCCAAGAACGTGTTGTCGATCCTCATGCAGTGCTTCGCGATTTCCTGCATCGTCTCGGTGCTGTGGCTTGCGGGCGCTTATGGCCTCGCCCTCGGCGACGGTGGCGCGTGGCAAGGTGCCATCGGTTCTCTCGGCAAGGCAATGTTCATGGGCGTGGGGCGCGACGCCGTGAGCGGGGCGATGCCGGAAACCGTGTTCGCAATGTTTCAGTTGACGTTCGCGATGATCACGCCGGCGCTCATCATCGGCGGTTTCGCCGAGCGCATGCGCTTCAGCGCGGTGCTGTGGTTCAGCGGCCTGTGGTTGCTGCTCGTCTATGTGCCGATTTGCCACTGGGTATGGGGCGGCGGATGGTTGGCAAAGCTCGGCGTGCTGGACTTCGCTGGCGGCATCGTCGTCCATGTGAACGCAGGCGTTGCGGCCTTGGTTGCCGCGCTCGTGCTCGGGCCGCGCCGCGGCTTCCCGGCGACCGCAATGCCGCCGCATAGCATGCCGCTCACCGTCTTGGGTGCAGGGATGCTCTGGACCGGTTGGTTCGGGTTTAATGCGGGCAGCGCGTTGGCAGCGAACGGCTCGGCGGGCATGGCGATGTTGGTGACACACCTCGGTGCCGCAACAGGCGCGCTCGCCTGGATGTTTGTGGAGTGGCGGCGCTATGGCAAACCGAGCGTGCTCGGCATCGTGACGGGCATGGTCGCAGGCTTGGGGACGATCACGCCGGCGTCCGGTTTCGTTGGTCCGATCGGCGCGATCATCATCGGGAGCGCCGCCGGCATCGCGTGCTTCTTCGCGACGCAGATCTTGAAGCGCAAGCTCATGATCGACGACTCGCTAGATGTCTCGCCTGTCCACGGAGTGGGCGGCGTGCTGGGCACGCTGCTTACGGGCGTCTTCGTCAGCGCCAGCGTCGGTGGGGTAGGGTACGCCGAGGGGATGAGCATGGGCCGTCAACTCGCTGTGCAAGCCCTTGGAATCGGCGCGGCAGTGCTCTGGTGCGGCGTGTGGACATTCGGGATTCTCAAAGTCGTGAATGCGATGGTCGGACTGCGCCTCAGCGAGGAACAAGAAACCGAGGGCCTGGACCTCTGTCAGCATGGTGAGCGGGGCTACGCCGACTAGAGAACGGTTTGTCTACTCTGCTCGAAGCGATCGAGCGCTACGATCAAGATCGCTACGCGCGGACGGAGCTGCGCTATCGCTGAAACTGGATCGGGTTTTCGACCCGAAGCTGTCTCGTGGCGTTGACGACGGCAGTGCAGCCCGCGATGAGTTGGTGCGGGCGAGGTGCGGCGAGATCCGACCACTGAATGGGAAAGAAGCTCAGGCCGTTCGCGCGCACGAACACATTACTGGGACACGCACCGATCCTCGTCGGGCGAGCCGGAGAACCGATGCGTGTCCGGATTGCTTAGCGCCTACTCCGCGGTGGCGTACGCGCCCGGCAATTGCTTGGTCGCGTTTCCGCCGGTTGCCTTGAGCGCCTCCGATGCAACCGGCTGCTCTTCCATGCCTGGCAGGCGCTGCGCGAGCTCGAAGCGGCGCAGCTCGACGCTGCGGAAAACCGTGCCGTGATACGGCACCCAAGCCTTGCCGCGCGCTTCGACGCCGGCCGCTTTGCGGAATGCATCGAGCGTCGCATAGCCGGTTTGACACTGCTCGCCGCGTACCGGGCTCCAGGTCACGAGCGGTTCATCGGTTGCGGTGGCGCGCACGTAGGCGTTGCCGTCGACGCGAGCCGTCATCGGTTTCGTCAGCTTTCCGCACAGCGCGGGCGATTGTTCGAAGCGCAGCAGCGGCTCATCGAACCCTTCGCTCGCCACCAGCAGGTTGCCCTCGAACAC
This sequence comes from Lysobacterales bacterium, assembly GCA_040255535.1. Classification (GTDB taxonomy): domain Bacteria; phylum Pseudomonadota; class Gammaproteobacteria; order Steroidobacterales; family Steroidobacteraceae; genus Steroidobacter. The sequence continues at coordinate 10,771 of JBDZVE010000034.1, forward strand.
GTGCCCGTGCCGCTCATCGACGTCCGGTCCGGTCTGCGGGTGCCAGCCGAAGTGATCGCCCTGAGCGCTACGCTCGTTGCGATCGAACATCACCGGCGAGTCGAGAAACGTGTTGCGGTAGACGCGAGCTCTGGAGCTGTTCAGCACTCGGATGCCCTGATCGTTGTCCACGAACACGTTGCCCGCGGCGATGACGCCCTTCGAGATCTCGAAGAAGAAGCCGATCTGCGTACCTTCGACGTAATTGTCGACGAATACGCCGTCGACGTTGCCCACGTCGTACCAGACGCCGTTCGAATGCGGGTGATCGATGACGAGGTTATCGCGGACGACGACCCGGTATGACTGGTTGAAGATCTTCACCGCCGCCGGGTAGTAGCCGGTCAGTTGCTCGATGTTGTTGCGGCGGATGATATTGCGCTCGAGCAGCACGTCCGAGGAGCCGATGACGTAGATGCCTTCGGTACCCGTATCGCTGATGAGCGAGTTGCGAATCGTGAGCCCGTCGCCGCGGAAGTAGCCCGCCACACGCGAGGTGAAGCTGATCGTCACGTTCTCGAGCGTCGTGCCGACCACTTCTTTGCCGTGATCCGCCGGATCGGAGACGCCGACCGGATCGTCGGTTGGCTCCTCGTCGGCCGTCGTCGAAGGTTTCTTCCCTTCGATGTCGATGGCGCGGTACGCGTATTGCGTGAACGTGATACCGCGGATCGTCGGACCTTTGCGGTCGGACTCCTTGCCGTGCACCGGTCGCGACGGTCGGTGCAGAGCGATGTCGTAAGCCGTGATCTCGACCAACTTATCTTTCGGATCGACGCCGATATAGACGTAGCCGTTGTCGTAGTCGATGTAGAACGAGCTCTCATCGAGCTCGCCCTCCCAGCCGACCGACTTCAAGAGCTTGCCGTCGACGAACACCATGTCGTTGTTGAAGCGATGGAGCGGTGTGCGCATGCCTTCGCGCTCGCGCCGCCACCAGCCGAGCGGGTGCGCAGGGAAGAGCGCCGACCACTTCGTGCGCCAGACGTTGTCGCGCAATGCTTGCCATTCCGTCGCGACCTTCGTGCCCTTGAGCACCGGAACTTCGTCGCGGTACGGCTGGATCGTGATGCCCTGGTTGAGCTGCAGATTGCCGGTGCGATACGTGCCGCCGCGAAGCACGATCGCATCGCCGGTGACCACGCGTGCGATCGCCGACTCGAGCGTGGTCGGGCGATCCAAGGACGTGCCCTGCGCATCGGGCGCGCCGTCCGGCGCGACGTAGTAGACGGTGCCGGCGGTCGGTACCTCGTAGATCTGCGGGATCGGCCCGTACGGGCCGCCGGACGGCTGTGCCATGACCGGTGCGACGATGAGCGCAGCGATGATGGAGAGCGCGCCACACACGACGCGGGGTACGCAGGAAAGGCGCGCCATAGGCGCGGAAAAGGACATCGGCATCGTTGAATTTCCTCCCGAAGGGCGGCCGGCTGCTGTTATCGCTACCAATGTAGCGAAGTTGTTCGAGGACATCCATCGACTTGCCAATTACTCACTCAGCTCGCCCTTGGGCGAATTGCTATTTTCCCCGAAGGTCGTGAGCGGAGGTCGGATCGTCAGTAGAGTGGAAGGTAGACTCGTGCGCAGACACGGACACGCGAGGTCCATCGCACAGCGGGCAGCGGCAACCTGCTGCCGCTGCCGTTGCTTCGTCGAGCGCTCAGCGCTCGATGCTGCGGTTCAAGAAATCCAGCATCGCCGCGGCGATTTCTTGGCCGTGCGTTTCGAGTGCCAAGTGACCCGTATCGAGGAATCGCACCTCGGCCTTCGGGTTGTCGCGCTTGAACGCTTCTGCGCCGGCCGGCAGGAAGAACGGATCGTTCTTGCCCCAGATCGCGAGCGTCGGCGGTTGATATTGGCGAAAGAATTCGTGTAGCTGCGCGTACTGCTTGACGTTGCTGCCATAGTCGAGCAACAGGTCTATCTGCGGCTCGACGCCGATGCGATCGATTGCCGCGGATGCGAGTTGATGAGTCTCCGGTGCAATCAGCGAAGGATCGCTGACGCCTTCGATGTATTGCCACTTGATCATTTCAGGCGTGTTGAAGCGTCGCAGCGCCTCGCGGTTCGCGGGAGTGGGATCCTTCCAGGCCTTGCGCATGTCGGCCCAACCTTCACTCAATCCTTCCTCATAACCATTGCCGTTCTGGGTCACGATCGCGGTGATCTTCTCCGGGTGTTTGACCGCTAAGCGCCAGCCGACGGGAGCGCCGTAATCGAAGACATAAATTGCGTAGCGCTCGAGCCCCTTCGCAGCGGTGAACGTGTCGATGACCGACGTCAGATTCTCGAACGTGTATTTGAATTCGACTCCGGGCAACACGTTCGTTTGCCCGAAGCCAGGCAGATCCGGCGCGATCACGTGGTACGCCTGTGCGAGTACCGGTATGAGGTCGCGGAACATGTATGACGAGGCGGCGAATCCGTGCAGCAGCAGGACGGTTGGCGCTTGCGACGGACCGGCTTCGCGATAGAAGAGGCTCACGCCCTCAACTTCCATCGTTCGATAGTGGACTTGCAGAGGATTGTCGGCAGGTGGGGCGACCGCGGTGCCGAGAGTGGCGGCCGCGAGCAGTGCTGTGGCGCTCATGACTAACTCCTTGGAAAGCAGGATGATGGTAACCAATAAAAGACACGAATACCGGTTACGCGTGGCGAGTATGCGCTGAACCTGATAACCTGTCAAAACATCGTTTAGAGGTTACGCTCTATGAAGAGTGCAAGAGCTGGACGCGTCGCCAACGTAGTGGAGGTAGCACCGGTCGTCGGTGACCATCTGGCGATGGACCTGCTCAACACAGAGGCGCGCAGCCAAGGCTGCGTCGTGGATTACTGGAACACGGACAAGGATGTGCTGCAGTGGCTAGCACGGCATGGCGTGGTAGAGCCTTCGAAGGGCAGGAGTGTCGTGGCCGACGGTTTACTCACGCACGCGCGGATGCTGCGAACGCACGCTCGTGAGCTGATCATGAAGCGCAAGGAGGGCAGAGTGGGGGACATCCGTGTCCTGAATCAGTTCTTGCGTGCTTTCGTCAGCTCGCCGCAGCTCGAGCGCGAGAGCGAGGGCAACTTCAAGCTGACTCGCGTCGCGCGCGGCGATGCGATTTCGTCTTTGCTCGGGCCGGTGGCCGAAGCAGTGGCGCAGTTGCTCGTCGAGGGTGATTTCAGCCTAGTCAAGCAATGCGAGCACCCGGACTGCATTCTTTGGTTTTATGACCGTACGAAGTCGCACAAGCGCCGGTGGTGCAGCATGGCCCAGTGCGGAAACCGCTACAAAGCGTCTCAGTTTCGAAGAAGAAGCAGCGGCGAGATCGCCTGAAGGATGCGGTGGCGCTCGAGCGCTACGCGATCGCTTCTATCTCGGTCTCGCGTGCCTCGCTCTCGATCGCCATCCGCTCTTCGCAGGTGGTCACGGCCCAGAGTTTGAGCAGGAATTCTTGTCCTCGTGCGCCATCCAGCCGTGCTTTCTCGGCCAGTCTTGCAATCGGCGGAATGCGATCCTCCAGTACCGGGAACATCGTTCGTTCTTCATCGTCGAGATGCGCGAGATAGGCGCTCAAGTACCGATTCCAATCTAGGTTGAGCCGCAATAACGCGTCGCGACGACCCGCCGCATCGGAATCGAGTTGCCTCACGGCATGCAGCAGCAGATCGAGCTGATCGGCCAGCCGTCGGTGATCCTGAGACAGACGTTCGGCGCGAGCAGGATCGAGCTCTCGCAGCAACGGCTCGAGACTTGCGTCCTCCTGGGCCGCGTGCTGTTCGAGAAGGCCCGCCAAGCTTTCGAGCGCATGACGTATCGACGCACAGTCTTCGGGCCCGGCGCGGAAGAGTTGTTGAGAGAAGTCGAACATTTCTCGACGCAAGAATTTGTGAATCACCGTCATTGCATTGGCCCGCATAGTCTCTCCGTGCGTTTCAGAGCTCGAACTGAGCGGACGATAAAGTTTAAAGTGCACTTGAAGTCAAGGCTCGCCGTGAGCATGCTTTGCGCATGAAGGACTTCCTCACGATCGGTGCGCTTGCAAAACGAAGCGGTGTAGCAGCGTCGGCGCTGCGGTTCTATGAGGAGCGTGGGCTCATCCACTCGGAGCGCAATGCCGCAGGTCATCGACGCTACCCGCGCGCAGCGCTGCGGCGAGTCGCGTTCATCGTATTTGCGCAACGTATCGGACTCACGCTGCAGGAAGTGGCTTTGGAGCTTGCCAAGTTGCCCAAGCATCAAGTGCCGACTGCGGCGGATTGGGCGAAGGTGTCGAGCACTTGGAAGCGCCGCATCGATGAGCGGATCGGCGAGCTGGAGCGTTTGAGGGATGGACTGGTGGGTTGCATCGGGTGCGGTTGTCTATCGCTCAAGAAGTGCCGATTGACCAATCCGGGTGATCGTGCATCCGCGAACGGAGCCGGCCCGGCTGCCTGGGTCAGAAAGCGGTCGTAGCAGCGCGGCGGCGTCTGCACCTTTCGTGCTGGATCGGGCAAGTGAAGTCGAGAGATTGCTCGATCGGTCGCCGGCTCGGTCGCAAGCTTTGCGAAGGGACAGATCTCTACTTCTGTCCCTCGGTCGTGGTCGAGCGAGCGGAACCCGCTCAGGCTCCGCAGGTCAGTTGCGCGGCGGGATGCGCAGCGACTGTCCCGGATAAATCTTGTCCGGGTCCTTGAGCATCGGCTGGTTCGCGGCGAAGATTTCCGGGTACTTGCTCGCATCGCCGTAGTACTTCTTCGCGATTGCCGAGAGCGTGTCTCCTTTGACGACGGTGTGATACTGCGCCTCGGGTGCGCGTTCTTGCACTGCGAGATCGTCGGTGACCTTTTCGACTCCCGCGATGTTGCCGCAGCACAAGATCACTTTTTCCTTCGTCGCTTGATCTTTCGCGGTGCCGGAAACGTGCACCGTGGACGACGGTGCATCGAAAAGCACTTTCAGATTATCGACTTGCAAGCCTTGCACGCGGATGTACTCCGCGATCGCTTCGCCCGCATCCCTGCCGTTGCCGTCGTTCGTTTTCTTCTGTGCGGCGGCCGAGGCCTCCGGTTTCTTCTCCGGCGCGCCGAAACGTGCGGCCGCTTTCGCATTCTCCACGATCCTCTCGCCTGCATCTCTTACGAAGTTCCACACGCTCATGATCGTTCTCCTGCTGTGAGTCGGCGGAATCGAACGCGGCAATGCGCGGATAGTTTCCGGTTGTATCGCTCACATCGTTCCGTATCGCGGCGATCTGTACTCGCTGTCCGGGTTCGTCCGTCGATGTAAGCGCGTCTTTGCAACCGACTGCGTGCGGATATAGTCGCTCGAGAGTGTGGAGCAGGCGTCGAGGGGGCAGATCTTTGGATCTGTCCCCGTCTTTTCATCGGAGGCAATCATGCAAGCAAGCGATCTGTTGAGTCAGATGGGCGGCGTGAGCTCGGTCGCGCGCGAGTTGGGGATCAGCGAATCCGATGCGGCCAACGGCGCGTCTGCGCTCTTGCCCGCAGTATTGGGCGGCTTCAAGAAACAGGTGCAGACGCAACCGGCGGGGGTCGAGGGGCTGACGAGCATATTGGGACGCTTGGGTGGGGGTAACTTGATGGACGATGTCTTGGGTGCGCAGCCGACGAACGTGAATCGCGGCAACGATGTGCTCGGGCAAATCTTCGGCTCGAAGGACGTGAGCCGCACGGTGGCGCAGAATGCTGCGGGTCGAACAGGTCTCGATCCCGGGCTGCTCAAGCGAATGTTGCCCATGGTCGCGATGCTGGCTGCGGGTTATCTCAGTAGACAACGCGGTGCATCCGCAGGCCAAGCAGCGCAAGCGGGGCAAAGCGGAGGATTGGGCGGCATGCTCGGCAAGACGTTCGGTGGCCAAGAGGGCGTGCAGAGCGGCGCGCGCAGCGCCGGCGGGCTTGGCTCCATGCTCGACCTCGACGGCGACGGCAATGCGCTCGACGACATCATCGGCATGGCCGGCAAGTTCTTGCGCTAATGCTCGCGGCGGGGAGCATCACAGAAATGAGGACACCCACGACTTCCGTGTCGACAGAAATGGG
>JBDZVE010000034.1:16933-31813 GCA_040255535.1 Lysobacterales bacterium
TGCACTCATGCCGTTCAGGCAGGCTGCTGGGGTTGAACGCCCTTGCCTAGGTATTTGAGCAGGAAGGCCTCGAGCTCTTCGAGGAGCTTCACGCGATCCGATTTTCGCCGCAGGCTGTGGACCGCGCCGTCGATGATGACCGTTTTATGCGCTTTCCGGTGTCGCCGTAAGGCCTTGTCCATGTCCTTCGTCTGGTCCACTTGGACGTCCCAATCTTTATCGCCATGAACCAGCAGGATCGGCGTGGAGATCTCTTCCACGTGCTGGAGCGGCGAGTCCCTCCGCAACTTGTCCTGATCCGAACCGATCTGTTCACGTCGATACTCCGCGTCGCGATGCACGGAGGCTTGCTCGCGGAGACTCTCCAGATCGCTGATCCCGGCGATGCTGACCGAGCAGCGAAACAGCTCGCTGTCTCGAACCGCACCGAGTAGTGCGGCATAGCCGCCGAAACCCCAGCCCGCGATACAGATGCGCTTGGGATCCGCAATGCCTTCGTCGATGGCCCAGCGAGTTGCATCGACGATGTCGGAGTAGATCAAGCCACCCCAATCCTGGTGGGCAGCGAGCTGCCACTTTTGACCATAGCCGGTCGAGCCGCGGAAGTTCATCTGCAGCACGGCGTAACCTCGATTCGCGAGGAACGTGCGCAGGAACGAAAATTCCCACGTATCGCGCTGGTTCGGTCCGTCGTGAGGCAGCACGATGAGCGGCAGCTTCTCTGCGCGGATGCCGGTCGGCACAGTGAGATAGCCAGGAATCTCGGTGCCGTCCGATGCCTTGTAGACGATGTTTCGCATCCGTCCAATCGTGGCGGGATCGAGATCGGGATAGGCCGTGCCGAGTTTCTGCAGCAGGTCCTTGGCCGTGTCGTAGAGGTAGTACGTGCCGGCATCGACATCGCTGGTGGATTTCACGATGAAGGTCTGCTCATCCTCCGTGGTGTCGACGACGAAATGGAACTTCTCGGGGAACTGCTTCTGCATTCGATCCATCAAGTTGCGGACCGTTTCCGTCTCGTAGTACGCATACGGTCGTTCAAGGTCGTACCGAATGCCGAGCAGGCGCTTGGCCTGGGTCAAAAGCGGCTCGCCGACATCGACGAGAGGATGATTGAACAGCAGTCGGGGCTCTTCTTTATCCGCTAGATCGATCGCCCACAACGCATCTCGGCCCTGATAGTCTCCGATGGCATAGGCCGTATCCTTCCATGGCGCCACTGCGATCGGGCGCAGAATGTCGTTGCTTGTGAATGCCTTGCTGCGCGCCAAGCGGCGCCATTCCTGCTCGCCTTCGAGTCGGGCGAAATAGAATGTACTCAAGTTCTCCGTGCTGCCCCAACCCAAGCGAATGTTGCCGTTGCCATCCGTCGCGAAGTTTTGAATCGGCGGATTCTCGTTCAAGACGACGCCGCGTTGGCCGGAGTAAATGTCTATCGAGTATACGGTCGGATACGAGTCCCGATCATCGTCGACTTGAATCAAGATGCTTTCGTCGTCATCCGGCGTGATGTCGATCACCTTGTCCTGATCGTCCGGGTTGTACAGCGCAGCGGCCTTCATATTCGTGACGAAATCGTAGTTGGAGCCCCGCTTCCCGGAATCGCGAGCGTTTCTCATCTCCGTGCCGCCCGAGACGATCGTCGGCTCATTCATTCGGAAGTTCTGTATCGATGTGCTGGCCACCATCATGTTCGCTTTATCCGGCCGCAGCTGCAGGACCCTCAGGTTCCCGCCGTCCACATCGACGCCGATCAACCGCGAGTAGGGAGGCTCTGCATATCGCTTGCCGCGGACGTTGCCCTGAATTCCACACAGTACCCGTTTCTTGTTCGCCCATCGGCACCAGGTCAAATCGAATTTATCGGGCTCTGATGCGGCCACTCGCCGAAACTCGCTTTGAGCGGCCTCGCGGTCGAAAGTCATGATCACCGACACATCGTCGACGGCCGAGATGAACGCGATCCGACGACCGTCAGGCGAGATCGCGACATCGCGGATCTGAGGCATTCGCGCGAAATGCTCGATCGGTTGCGGTGCTGCGTGAAGTGCCGCGCTGCTCATGCTCAGCGCGGCGGCACAAGCCGCGATACGGGCAACTGTGACCATGAAGAACCCCCTTTTTATTTGAGCGTCATCAGCTTGGATGTCTTCATCCGAGCCGCGCCATTCCTAGATCGGCGCTCCGTTGAGGGTAGAACATCCATGCCGTACACGCCACCGGGGGCACACTGAATATATACGGTGTGCGTTCATCTTCGCCGCCTGCGCGCGTAGTCATCTCGTCTCTTGCAAACTCGGTGCCGGCGGGAGGTATCTGCCCATCTAACCAGCGGACCAATACCGCTGTGCTTGCTCGAGCTCCCGTGCATGAAAGGCGGGCGCGTCAGAATCGAGACCGCTGAAGCGGCCCAGGTCCGCTGCGCATTGGAAAAAGCCCCGACCCGGAAGATGAGGCGGGCGTTTGCTCACGACCAGGGCGGCAATAAAGGGCCGGTTTGCTTCGGCGTCCTCGCGCATCAACTCCTCCAGCAAGGTCGTGAGTTGGTGAATCGTGTTCGGCGGCGTGAACCCCAGATCCGTCGCGAGCGCTTGATACGTGATCGTCGTCGCTCGAGCCGCGATGAGTTGCAGATGGGCGCGCAGTGAGCTGGTGCGTGTCGACGATTGGGAAACCATGCGCTGAGTCGCTCCTCGTGGAAATCGGCGGCATGACGCGTCGCGCCGCTGCCTCCGAGATATCGTAGGCGAGCTCGTCTCGGAATTCTTGCCGAAGACAGATTCGCATGCGAGCGCGCAGCGGCGCTCGGACGATATCTTGCGCCCGCCGGCGAAATGAATCGACGCCTTTGTGTACTATTCTCACAAGCTAGAAGAGTAGGGCAGGATGATGCATGGCCACTGCGAAGAGTCGATCGAAAAGCAGACCGAAGCGGGCAACCGCGAAGAATCGACGCCGCACCAAAGCCGAGCAGCGCGCCGAGACATCGGAGCAGATTCTCGATGCGGCGGAATACCTGTTCTCGAAGCGCGGGCTTTATGGGGTTTCGCTGCGTGATGTGGCCAAGCACGTGGGCGTCCACGAATCGCTCGTGAAGTATTACTTTCAGGACAAGACGAAGCTATTCGAGACCGTGTTCGCCCGCCGTGCCGACGCCACGATCGGCCGCCGCATGCGCGCGATGGAAGAGTACGAGCGCAGAGCCGGCGCGAAGCCCACAGTCGAGGGTGCGCTCCGCGCGTTCATCGATACCGATCTCGATCTGTACTACGAGGGCGGGGAGGGTTGGTTGAACTATGGAGCGTTCGGCGCGCAGGTCAGCAACACGCCCGAAGGTGCCGCGCAGATGGATCGTCACTTCGATCCGGTCGTGCTGAAGTTGATCGGGATCCTGAAGCGCGCGCTGCCGAGCTACTCGGACGAGGATATTTTCTGGGGCTATGACTTCGTGACGGGGGCGCTCATGCACATACTGGGGCGCACCGGGCGGATCGATCGGCTGTCCGCCGGTCTTTGCCGCTCCGATGATTTTCCGGCGGTCAAGAAGCGCTTCGCGAGATTCATGGCGGCGGGCTTTAAAGCCATCAAGAGCGGCTAAGTGGAGCGCGCCCCGCAGCGTCAGCTTTACCTGCCAAAGATATTCATGCTAACTTGAATGAACATCAGCGCGAGACATCGCCGGCCGGTACGGGCGATGACTCGCGGCGCTCGCGCCGCGCGTCATCGCCGCAGCTTTCCGATCAAACGGACATACGAATGACCGAGCAAGCCACAGCGCGAACGATTGAACAGGCATCGGGGTCTCGCACATCGATCGTAAAGGTCGCGGTCAGCACGTCCGCCGCTGCGGCGATCGAATGGTATGACTTCTTCATCTACGGCATTGCCGCCGCGCTGGTGTTTCCGACGTTGTTCTTCCCTGCGGACCTGCCTCCGTTCGTGGCGCAGATCGCAGCGTTCGGCACCTTCGCGGTCGGCTTCATTGCGCGGCCGATCGGCGGCGTGCTGTTCGGCCATGTGGGCGATCGATTGGGACGCAAGCGCGCGCTTGCGAGTGCGCTGCTCGTCATGGGGGCGGCGACGACATGCATCGGCTTACTGCCTAGCTATCACGAGATCGGCGTGCTTGCTCCTCTTGCGCTCGTCGTGCTGCGCTTCGCCCAGGGTCTCGCGGTTGGCGGTCAGTGGGGCGGGGCCGCGCTCATGGCCATCGAAAGCGCGCCGAATGGAAGGCGCGGTTTCTACGGCAGCTTCGTTCAGATGGGTGTCCCGGTTGGGCTCGTCATCGCCAACGTCGTTTTTCTGCTCGTGAGCGAGGCTGTTTCGCCGGACGAGTTCCGAGCGTGGGGCTGGAGAGTGCCGTTCGTTCTCAGCATCGCGCTCGTGCTGATCGGCTTCTACGTGCAGTTCCATTTGGAGGAGCCGAGCGAGTTCGAGAGCGCAGCGCATGCCAGGGGCGAGGCGCCAAGCAAGCTCAAGGCGCTGCCGCTCACGAAAGTGCTCACCCATCACTTGCCCGAGGTGCTGCTGGCCGGCGGCGCCTTCATCGCGAACAACACCTGCTTTTATGTGGCGATCACATGGATCGTCGCTTACGGCACCGCGTCCCTCGGGATCGAAAAGGAGACGCTGCTCGCCGCCGTCATGTTGGCGAGCGTGCTCATGATTCCGATGCTCATCTTCTGCGGGGCAATCTCCGATCGGCATGGTCGACGCGGCATCTTCATGCTTGGCGCCGTGCTGTCCGGGCTCTGGGTATTCGCCATGTTCCCGCTCATCGAAAGCCGCTCGCTGTTTCAGATCACGGCCGCCGTCACGGTTCAAATGGGCCTGCTCAGCATGATGTACGGACCGCAAGCGGCGCTGTTCGCGGAGCTGTTCCCAGTCGAAGTGCGCTATTCGGGCGCCTCGCTCGGCTACCAGATCGGCTCCGTGTTCGGCGGCGGCTTTGCGCCCATCATCGCCACGGCGTTGTTCGCCAAGTTCGAGTCGACGTTGTCGATCGCGCTCTATTTGTGCTCCATGTGCGCCATCTCGTTTTTTTCCGTGCTTGCGCTCAGCCTGCGGGCGAGGAACGAATCGCAGCGAGCGCGGCAGAGTAGCGGATGAGCCTGCTCACGCGCAGGCGCTTGCTGCTCTGTCTCGGCGCGGCTGGGCTTTTGCCGCTCACGAGCGACGCCGCAGAGGTGCGCTTACCCAAGCTCGCGCGAATCGACCCACGCTGGCTCGTGTCTGAAAGCGAGGCGATCGAGTGGCACAAGGTCAAGGATGAGATGGGCCCCGCGCTGACGGGCAATGCATCGTGGCGCCACTTCATGGCATTTCTGGAAGCCAAGCTCGATGCGTATGGGTGCGTCGATATTCACAAGTCCCCGTGGACGTTCACGCGCATGGAGAGCAGCACGTGGCCCGACGATTCCAAGTGGAGCCTGGTCGTCGACGGCCGTCGCGTACCGCTGTCGAATTTCGGCGCGAACTGCGGCTTGACCGGGCCCGCTGGCCTCACCGCTCCGTTGGTTCTCTGGGATCCTGAGAACAAACCTGACGTTGCGGGCAAGATCGTCGTCTTTCGACCTGTGCCGAGGCCCGAAGTCAGAGAACCCTTTCGCAGCAGCGACTACGAGTGTTTGACGCCTTTCGATAGCTATCCGATCGAGGGCAGACCTGTCTCGCAGGTCCAAGGCGCAACCGATTCCATTTCGCCGGTGGTGTGGGACGAGATGACGAGCACGTCCACGTTCATCCGCGACATCGCAGACCACAAACCCAAGGGTGTCGTGTTCGCGATGAATTTGAACAAGGCCGCAACCGCCGGGCTCTACACGTTTCCCGTGCCGGATCACTATCGCTTTCCCTCGGTCTACGTCGATCGCCGCAATGGCGAGGCCGTCATCGCGGCCGCGCGCCTCGGGCGTTCGGCGACGATCCGTGTCGAAGGTGAGCGTGTAGAGTCGGAAGCGTATCAACTCGTTGCCTACCTGCCGGGCAAGGACTACGGGACCGATCGGGATCAGCAGATCCAATTGCGTACGCACACAGACGGCCCGTCGATCAGTCAAGACAACGGTGCTCTCGGCCTCTTAGGCGTGATCAAGGCGATGTCGCACATACCGAGGCATGAGCGCCCCCGAACGCTGCTGCTGGAGCTCGATTGCCGACACTTCATGCCGGGTGCCGAAAAGCGCTGGGCGCAACAGGACTATTTCGCAAAACATCCGCGTGCGCGCGACAAGGTGGTGGCGCTGCTCGCGATGGAACATCTTGGCCAGATCGAATACGTCGCCGACGGCGAGGAGATCACACCGAGCGGCCGCTCGCTGCCGACCTGGATCTATGCGAGCGGCAATCAGACGATGATCGACGAAGCCTATCGAGCCGCTGTCGAAAATCATGTTCGCGCGGCCGTGATCAGGTCGCCGGGGCGTGCAGGAAAGCACGGACGTTCGCAAGGCCCGTGGTACGGAATGTCGCGACAAGGCTCGCTACTAGGGCTGCCGACCTATGGCGTGCAGGGCGATCTCGGCGCCTATTGGGCGTTCTCTGCGCGGATGAACCGATTCGACGCGAGATCGTTCACTCGGCAGGTGGCCGCATTCGCTCAGCTGACGGGCTTCTTGATGACGGCGGACATCAGCTCGCTGCAAGCGCCTCGAGTCGAGCACAAGACGCCGAGCGCGTTCCGCTAGTCATCTGGGCAGCAACGCTATCCGCTTCCTTCAGAGTGCGCGCTCCGCACCGCCGGTCTGTGCGAGCTCGAACTCGGACGTGTCGAGCACTTCGCGCACTTTGCGCGCGAGCAGAAGCGGCGTGTAAGGCTTTTGGATGAATGCGGCGGAGCCCTTCAAGAGGCCATGCCGTACGGCTGCATCCTGCATGTGGCCGCTCATGAACAGCGCCTTGAGATGCGGCAAGCGCTTGCGCAGCCGAATGACGAGCTCCGCGCCGCTGACATTCGGCAGGACGCAATCGGTCACGATCAAGTCGAGAGACTCCGCGTGCTGTTGCGCGATCTCCAGCGCTTCTGCACCGTCGCGGGCAGGCAGCACGCTGTAGCCATGCAGCTCGAGACTTGCCTGCGCCACTTCGCGCACGTCCTCATTGTCCTCGACGAGCAGAATCGTCTCATTGCCGTGTAGCTCGGTCGGGCGCGCATCGGCGGGCTTCTTCGTGAGCGGCTGATCGACCGCCGGCAGAAACACTTTGAACGTCGTGCCGACGCCGGGCTCGCTGCGGGCGTGGACACATCCGCCGCTTTGATGCACGACGTTTCGCACGATCGCGAGCCCGAGACCCGTGCCGCGCCCGGACGGCTTCGTCGTGTAGAACGGATCGAAGATGCGCGCAAGCGTCTCCGGGCTCATGCCGTGACCGGTATCGTGCACGGCGAGCATCACGCGCGGTCCGCTGCTGCATTCCGCGTGCTCGCTCGAGTCGGCGCCCGAGAGCACGACGTACGCCGTCTCGATCGTGAGCTCACCGCCGTTCGGCATCGCATCGCGGGCGTTGATGGAGAGATTCATGATGATCTGATCGAGCTGCGCCGGATCGATCTTGGTGCGGCACACATCATCGGTGAGCTTCACCGTCAATACGACGTCTGCACCGATCACCCGGCGCAGCAGCTCGCACCCATCGGCAACGAGCTTGTTCAAATCGATGATCTCGGGCTGCAGCGAGGTGCGCCGACTGAAGCCAAGAAGCCTGCGCGTGACGGCGGCGCCGCGCTCGCTGACCTTTGCGATCGATCGCGCGCATTTGAGGACGCTCTCGCTCGCGTTCGGTGTTTCGAGAAGGAGCTCGGCGTAGCTCGATACGACCGTCAGCAGATTGTTGAAATCATGAGCGACGCCGCTCGCGAGGCGGCCGACGGCTTCCATCTTCTGCGCGTGCCGCAGGCGTTCTTCGCTCGCGCGCAGCGCCGCCTGCGCGCGCTCCCGTTCGCTCGCTTCCTTGACGAGCTGGCGATTCGCCTGTTCGAGCTGACGCACCTTCTTCTCGAGCTTGCGGACGAGAACTTCCGTGTGTTCCTTCAGCAGCTCCGGTTCTGCACCGCCTTGCTCCCGTACTGCTCGCGGCTGTCGAGATTCGATTTCGCGGATACGGACGATGAGCGTCTCAGGCTCGGCGGGCTTGACGATGAACGCATCGGCGCCGAGATCGAGCGCCAAGCGCTCATCGCGCGGTTCGGTATAGGTCGCCGTGTAGACGATGAATGGAATCGATTTGAAGTGCTCGTGCGCTCGCCACTCGCGCAGCAGCGCGTAACCGTCCATGACCGGCATGAGCAAGTCAGAGATCACGAGATTCGGCGTGTGCTGCTGTGCCTTCGCGAGCGCATCGGCACCGTCGCGGGCTTCGTCGACCTCGTAGCCGTGGCCCTCGAGCAGCGCCCGGAGCAAATAGAGATTCTCCGCGACGTCGTCGACGATCAGTACTCTCGTCATACCGGGGTACCTGATGCAGTGGGACGAAGAAACTTCTCGATCTCCGCAAGAAAGGTCTCGGGGTTGATCGGCTTTTCGATATAGCCTTCCGCACCCGCCTCGAGACATTTCTCCCGGTCGCCGGCCATCGCATAGGAGGTGACGGCTACGATCGGGATCGAGCTCAACGCTGCATCGCTTTTCAATGTGCGCGCCACGGAATGGCCATCCATTCCAGGCAATTGAATATCGAGCAAGATCAGATCCGGCCGAGCCCGCGCGGCGAGCTCCAGGCCAAGCGGTCCTGTCTCCGCCTGCAGGACTTCGTGGCCACCCTGCTCGAGCAGGAACCTGGCGAGATATCGGTTCTGCTCGTTGTCCTCGATGAGCAAGATTCGCGCTTTCATGAGTCGCTCTCGACCTCGAGCGGCACCGTCACTTCGAACGTGCTGCCTTTGCCCCATTCGCTTTCTACGCCGATCCGTCCGCCCATCAGCTCCGCCAGCCGGCGGCAGATCGCGAGTCCCAGACCCGTTCCCTCATGCTTGCGCGCAAGGCCGCTGTCGACCTGTCGAAACGGCTCGAACAAATTCTCGAGGTCGGCGGCCTTGATGCCGGGTCCGGTATCGGAGATGCGCACGTTGAGCGAGGGTTTTCCAGTAACTGCGTCGCAGGATTGGCACGCTGCGGTGAGCCCGATCTCGCCGTGGTCGGTAAATTTGATCGCATTGCTCAGCAGGTTGAGCAGGATCTGCTCGAAGCGGCGCTCATCGCCGATGGCTTGCCCAAGATTGGGTGCGAGGTTCACTTGCATCGAAAGCTTCTTCTCGCGCGCCTGCGGCGCGACTAGCGAGAGCACTTTCTCGATCGAGTGTCGCAAATCGAACGGCTCACGAGAGATGACGAGCTGCTCGGCTTCGATCTTGGAGATATCGAGCACGTCGTTGACGAGTGCAAGCAGGTGGCGGGAGCTGCTCCGCACCATATCGAGCTGCTTGCGCTGCTCGGCATTGAGCGGCCCGGCGAGCTCCTGGAGCAGAATGCCCGTGAAGCCGATGATCGAATTGAGCGGCGTGCGCAGCTCGTGCGACATCGTCGCGAGAAATGCCGACTTGATCCGATCGGCCGCTTCGGCGCGATGTCTGCGCTCGCGCTCCGCTTCGATTCGCACACGGTCGGTGATGTCGTGAACGGTCCCGGCGAGCGCGACCGGCACGCTGT
Organism: Lysobacterales bacterium; assembly: GCA_040255535.1. Lineage (GTDB taxonomy): Bacteria > Pseudomonadota > Gammaproteobacteria > Steroidobacterales > Steroidobacteraceae > Steroidobacter. The sequence goes on from JBDZVE010000034.1 coordinate 26,578, forward strand.
TCTCGTGCTTCACGTCGGCAACCTGATGGACGACCCTTTCCGTACCGTCGCGAAGGACGATGCGATGCTGAACGTCGAAGCGGGCGGTGCCTTCGACGGCGGCGCGCTGTGCCGCGTGCAGCTGCTCGAGATCGTCCGGGTGCACGAACGTCAGGAACCGTTTGAACGTGCCATCGGAATCGGATTCGCGCAGCCCAAAAATCTGAGATGTTTGACCCGACCATTTGATCAGGTTCGTGCGCAGGTCGAGCTCCCAGCTTCCGATCTTTGCGATGCGCTGCGCCTCGATGAGATGCGCCTCGCTTCGTCGGACCCGTGCCTCCGCCTCGCGGCTTGCGGTGATGTCGCTGCCGATGCTGAGGATCTCCACGGGCTCGCCTCGAGCGTCGCGCTCGATACGATTCGTCCAGGAGATCCAGACGCGCTCGCCGTTGCGGCGTATGTTCTCATTGATGTTCTGCTCGAACGCTTGCGGTGCCGCGCAGATCTCATCCATCAAGCTCTCGAGGTCTCGGCCGCTGCTCTCGGTTTCAGGGACGAGCGTGCCGATGACATGTCGGCCGATGATTTCCTCTGCCGTGTAGCCGAAGAAACGTTGGCCGAATTCGTTGAGGAACGTGACGTGACCAGCGCGGTCCCAGCGCAAGATGATGCTGTTCGCGTGCTCGACGAGCTCGCGGTACTTGCGCTCGCTTTGCGCGAGCCGCTCTTCCGCGTGCGTGCGCGCGGTGATGTCGATGCCGATGCCGAGCAGGCACGGCTGCCCGTCGAACTCGACGCGACGTCCGGTGAAGAAGTAGGGGATGGAGGCTCCCTGTTTCGTGAGAAATCCCGCCTCGACGCTCGACTCTCCGACGGAGAAGGTCTCCGCGATGCGTACCTGCAAACGCGGCTTGTCGGCGGGCGCGAAAAAATCGAGCGGGTGCATGCTCGCGATTTCCTCGCTCGTATAGCCGCTCACGCGCTCGAAGTTGCGATTCCAGCGGAGGAAGCGTCCTTCGCTGTCGTAGAAGTACATGATGCCAGGCATGCTCTCGAGCAGCGTCTCGGAGAAGAGCTGCTCGTTTCGCAAGATCTTTTCCGCCTCGCTCATGGCGGCCGCGGCGGCTGAGAGCTGCGCAGTGCTCGAAGACGCTGCAGGCAATGCGTCGGGCGCGAGCTCGTGATGCTGCTGGGGACCGTTGAGCGGTTCGTGTGACAAGTCTCGGCCTCGGCGTTCGGGTCTTCAGGTTTGCCGCTCGCTACTCTCGCCAGACGATCCTCGCATACAGGCTGCGCTCGATCCTACGCGGCGACGGCGATGAGGGTATGAATTCCTGGTGCTTGCGATCGAGGAGATTCTGGCCGACGAGCGACAGCTCGAGGTTGCTCGTCGGCATCCACGCGGCGCGCAGGTCCAGCTCGCCATAACTTCCGACGTGCGGTTCGGGAAGGGTGTCCACATACCGTATGACCCCATCGAGCTGGAATGCCGGCGAGAGTGTCCACATCCATTGGAGGAGCCATTGCTGTTCCGGATCGTTGCTCTCTGCCGTTCCTCTGTTCGTGTCCAGGCTGTCTGGCTCGAGCTCGAGATCCTTCTTCAGAAAGGTATATCCGCCACGCATGTGGAGCGCCTCGCTCAGCGCGAAGCTCATCGCAAGCTCCGCACCGTAGGTGTCACCCTTCAATCCATTCTCGAACGTGATCGGCACACCGAACGGCGGCGGGCCGGGTTCCGAGGTGCGGAGGTGGTCGTAGACGTTGTAGAACGTCGCGAGCGAAAGCGATAGCTGCTCGTGCGGCTGCGCTCGCCAGCCGAGCTCGTATGCGAGTACTTCTTCCGAATCGAACGTTCCTCTGTCGATCAGCGCAATGCCAGGCGCGACGGACAGACGAAAGTCTCTGTCGATGCGCGAAGGCGTGCGTACGGCGCGCGAAACCGCGCCCCATAGCGTGTGCCGATCGTTCACTGTCCAGGCGAGCCGGCCATTCGGCTGTACCTCGAGGTCCGTGTAGTCGTTGTACTCGAGCTTCGAGCCGAGCGTAAGCCGCATGCGATCGTCGAATAATGTGATCTCATCCTGGAAGAAGGCGCTGTAGAGATGAAGCGTCTGCGTTGCCGGCACGAATTCGAACAGCGGCAGGTTGTTTACCTCATGCCGCATCAGGCGCGCGCCGAGTCCCCAGACGATCTCGTGCGATTGCCCGGCGCGGATGCGATTCTGGAAATCCACGTCATAGGTGTCGAGATCTTCAGTGAAGCCGTTGTTGAAGTCTCGCGAAGTGCGGTCGTAGTACCAGCCGAGCTGCATGTCGGCCGCGTCGGAGAAGGTGCGCGTCCAACGACCCGCCACATTGCCGCCAGTTGCATCGACGGCGACCAGACCGTCGGGATTGGGTTCCCCGGAGTACGCATCGCCTTGAAGCGTGAGCGCGTCCACGCCGTGCTCCCAGTCGAAGCGAAAGCCTGCCTGGTTGAGGCCCCAATCATCGTTCGCTCGAGCGCCGTCGAGCAGCAGCGTGTCGTCGTAATCGACGCCGCGTGCGTACACGCGAAAATGCAGATCGGGCGTGAGCTCGCCCCCATAGCGCAAGGCCCCAGCCCAGCGGAGCTCATCGCCGGCGTTCGCTTGAACGTACAAGCCCTGGGTTTCACGGGCGCTTCGCGTTCGGACGTTGATGACGCCGTTGACCGCATTCGCGCCCCACAACGTTCCGCCCGGTCCGCTGATCACTTCGATCCGATCGATGTCCTCCAGCAATACATTCTGTACGTCCCAGAAAACACCCGCGTAGAGCGGGGTGTAGACGGTGCGGTCATCGATCATCACCAGCAGCTTGTTTGCGAGAACGTTGTTGAAGCCGCGAGCACTGATCGCCCACTGACTGGCATTGACCTGCGCGACTTGAAGATTCGGTGCGAGCCGCAGTGCCTGCGGAATGCTCGTCGCGCCCGAACGCAGAATTTCTTCGCGGCTGATGACCTGGATTGCCGAGGCCGCAGTTGCAAGGCGCTCGGGCCGGCGCGACACGGATGTGACTTCGATATTCATCAGCTCTTCGAGGCTGAGCTGCTTGAGATCGCTGACCGGTGTGGCTCCGGCACTCACATGCACGAGCGCAATGCTGGCGCAGAGCATCCAGCGCTTCGTGCGAGCCCCAGGGCCTCGCGAACAGTCTTCCTCCATAAAGCTCCCCACGTATCGATATGCTGATTGATAGACGTTAAGACGCGTGGTCTTTCAGGATCTTAGGACCCATTGGGGCCTCATGCCAACTGTGGCTACCCGCTCCCGCACAGAACGGGGACATCCATCGCATTCGCTCGCGCGCCGCGCAGGCGCAGGGGCATGGCGACCCTTCGCTGAAACCGCTATCTTCTGCCATATGCGTCGCCTCCTTTTATGGCCCAGCAAATAGGGGCGATTGCACTCGGAGGTGAGGCGGGGCGCCGAACAACAATAAGCGGCAGGGAGCCTGCGCCAATGTCGAGCCCGTATTCGGATACGTCTACGTCTACGACTTCGATGCATGTCCTGGGGCGTCATGCTGAGAGCGCGTTCTCTTTCCGTTCGATCTGCGATTGACTATAAGAAGCATAGAGAGAACAACAGCGGGGCGAACACCCGACTGACGGGAGGATGAGAGTCATGAAGACCGTTCGAGCTAGAATGCTGCTGCACTTCATTCCGGCCGCACCGATCGTAATTCTCAATTGTTCGAGCGTCGCATTCGCGCAATCCGACCCTAAGGACGATTACTACCTGCTGACCGACGGCGGCTGTAAGTTTGTGAATCCTGCGCCGAAACTCCCGGCTCCCCGAGAGCTAAGGTGGTCCGGTGAATGTGTCGAGGGGTTCGTGAGCGGTTCCGGGGAGCTCACAGCGAAGGCTAATCCCGATGCTATCTATCGAGGTGAATTCGAAAAGGGCCTGATAAAGGAAGGGACGTTGGCGGGGGGCGGCTATACCTATCGAGGGCAATTCGAAAACAACTTGCCTTCGGGCCAAGGAGAATTCCTCGGCGGCGGCGGATCTTACATTAAGGGCACGTTCAAGGAGGGCAAGCCAGTCGGTCCCGTGGAGATCATGCTCCCGAATCGTGACCGGTACGTGGGCCCGATCAATTGGGAAACTCAGCAAATGGAAGGGAACGCCACGTACTACTTCTGGGACGGTACCGTCTACGAGGGGATGTTCAAGAACAATCAGCCGAATGGGCCTGGCGTTAAGAGGTTCGCGACGGGGGAGATACGCCGGGGTGTTTACGTCGACGGCAGAGCGGAGGGGCACTTCTCGGTCGAGTGGGCGGATGGTTCGCGATATGACGGTGAGTTCAACGCTGGCTCGCCGAACGGCAAGGGCATTTTCAGATACCCGAGCGGTGACGTCTATGAAGGTGAGTTCGTCGCGGGTCAAAGGCACGGCAAAGGGAAGTATGTATGGGCGACGGGCGACGTTTACGAAGGAGAGTACGCTGCAGGCGAGATGCAGGGGCGAGGCCGTATCACGTGGGCACGCGGCGGGGCATATGAAGGCGAATTCGTTGGGAACATGCGACATGGATATGGCCGACAGACCGGGGCGGACGGCATGGTGAAAGAGGGCGAGTGGAAGCACGATGAGCTCAACGGCAAGTGCCATCAGTCGTACCCAGATGGCGAAACCTACGACGGGTACTGCGTCAAGGATCGTTATGAAGGCCAAGGTCATTTAGAGCGTACGTTTACGCAAGAGATCTACGACGGCGAGTTTCGACAAGGCACGTACCACGGCAAAGGTTTGCTGCGGATCGGCGAATACAGTTACGAAGGTGAGTTCAAGTACAACAAGAAAGATGGTCAGGGCAAGGAGCGGCATCCGGACGGAACAGAGTACGAAGGAGACTTTGTCCAAGACTATTGGCATGGCCACGGACTTCTTAGAGCGAAGTCCCCCGATGGCGTAGACATACTTTACGACGGCGAATTTGCGCGAGGTGCGTTCGATGGCGAGGGCACGCTGACCATAGGTGCGACGAAGCTCCAGGGAGAATTCAGAGGCAATATCCTTGTGAAAGGCACGATCGCGGCTCCGGAAGGTCGTATCTTCGAAATCGATGTGGATGCGCAGACGATAGTGGAAGTCTTGCCTGATGGGTCCAAGAGAGACGTTGAGGATCTGCCGGCCGACCTCGGAATTTGATGGCTCCCTCGCATCGGCTGCTGCAGTACGCGCCATGACGCCGATGAATTCATACCTCGCGGTTGCGAGAA
>JBDZVE010000034.1:31913-34655 GCA_040255535.1 Lysobacterales bacterium
CCCAGAGGCCGACGAACCAAAGCCAGCGCCGATACGGATCGAATCGGCTCAATGGTAACCCTCGTGGCCGGTCTTTCCGCGGAAGACCCAATACGTGTACCCGGTGTACGCGATGATGATCGGGATCAGTACGATCGCGCCGACCAGCATGAACATCAGGCTCGAGTCGGGTGCCGCCGCTTCATGGATGCTCACTTGCCCGGGCACGATCTCGGGAAAGACGCTCACACCGAGCCCGATCAGACCCAGCGTGAAAAGCGCCAAGGCGACGAGAAACGGCGCGTACTCGCGCCGATTGCGCAGGCTGACGAAGAGCCAGCTAGAAGCGATGACGACGAGTAGCGGTACTTGCGAGGTGAACAGGATGCGTGGCCATGCAAACCACCGCTGGTAGTACTCGCCCTGGAGAAAGGGCGTTGCCGCGCTGACGAGCACGATGCAAGCAACCGTTCCTGCACCAAGCCATCGTGCCAGGCGGAAGGCGTGATCCTGCAATACGCCCTCGCTCTTCATGATGAGCCAGGAAGCACCAAGCAGTGCATATCCAATGACGACACTGACGCCGACCAGAAGACTGAACGGCGAAAGCCAGTCCCACCATCCGCCGGCGTACGCATTGTCTTCAACGGCTATGCCTTGTAGCAGTGCCCCCAACGTGACTCCCTGCGCAAATGCCGCGACGGTGGAGCCGGTCGTAAACGCGATATCCCATGCTTTTCGATGGCTTGGGTCGCGCCAGCGGAATTCGAATGCGACGCCTCTGAAGATGAGCGCGAGAAGCATCGCAATGATCGGCGCATACAGCGCGGGCAGGATGATCGAGTAGGCGAGCGGAAATGCCGCCATCAGTCCGCCGCCGCCTAACACGAGCCACGTCTCGTTGCCGTCCCACACGGGTGCGATCGAGTTCATCGCCGTGTCTCGTTCCTTACCTGCTGGAAAGATAGGAAAGAGGATTCCGATCCCGAGATCGAATCCATCCATTACCACATACGCGAGCACGGCAAACGTCAGAATGACGAGCCAGATCGTCGGCAGATCGAAGAAGCCGCTCATGGTTGCGACTCCTTAACGGCATGTCCGATCGTGCGTTCGGGATCGACGGCAGGTGCCGGCGTGAGACCGGCGGCTCGGAGTGGATGCGGCCCGGTTTCTGGGCCGGGTTCGCCCGCGAAAGGTGCGTGGCTCATCAGCTTGAGGATGTACCCTGTGCCCGTGCCAAACACGACGAAGTACACGACGATGAAACTCAGGAGAGATGCTCCGACGGCAGGCGCGTCCAATGGCGATACGGACTCGGCTGTCGTCAACAATCCATAGACGGTGAAGGGCTGCCGCCCGACTTCGGTCGTGACCCAACCCGCGATCACGGCCACGAATCCCGCAGGTCCCATCAAGAACGCGTAGCGGAGCAGCGGGCGCCATTCGTACAGCTTGCCTCGTATGCGAGCGAGCAGACTGTACAGACCCAAACCGAGCATCAGAATGCCGAGTCCGACCATGATGCGAAACGACCAGAACACGACTGGAACCGGCGGCCACTCGGAGCGCGGGATCGTATCGAGACCATCAACGGGCGCATTCGGATCGTGCTTGAGAATCAGCGACGATCCTTTGGGAATCGAGATGGCTCCTCGCACAGTGGCTGCGTCTTGATCCGGCATCCCGAATAGAATCAGCGGAGCGCCATCGGTGTGACTCTCGAAGTGTCCCTCCATCGCCATCACTTTGGCAGGCTGATGCTCGAGCGTATTCAGACCGTGCAAATCGCCCGCCAAAATCTGAAACGGTGCGGTGACCGTGATCATCCCTGCAGCCATCGAGAACATTACGCGAGCGCCTTCATTGAGGTGATCGCGCAGCAAATGCCACGCCGCCACCGCGCCGACGACGAGCGCAGTCGTGAGATAGGCGGCCAGCACCGTGTGCGTCAGGCGGTAAGGAAACGAGGGATTGAAAATGATCGTCAGCCAGTCGTTTGGTACGAACTCGCCTAGGTCATTCACGGCGTGACCTGTGGGCGTTTGCATCCAACTGTTGGCCGAGAGAATCCAGAAGGCCGAGATGAGGGTTCCGACCGCGACCGCGAGGGTCGCTGCGAAATGCAGACGCGGTCCCACGCGCTTCAAACCGAAAAGCATGATTCCTAAGAAGCCGGCTTCGAGGAAGAAGGCGGTCATGACTTCGTACGCCATCAGCGGCCCGACGATGGCGCCAGCCTTGTGCGAATACACTGACCAATTCGTACCGAACTGATAAGACAACACGATGCCTGAGACTACGCCCATGCCGAACGTGAGCGCGAAGATCTTGAGCCAATATTGATAGAGGTTGAGATAGACCGAGCGGCCGGTCTTCAGCCACAGCCCCTCGAGCACGGCCAAGTAGCTCGCGAGGCCGATGGAGAAGGACGGGAAGATGAAGTGGAAGGAAACCGTAAAGGCGAATTGGAGGCGCGCCAGCAACAATGCGTCGAAGTTCTCTAGCATCTGGGGTCCACCTCATTGAGGACGCGTTCGCTGCTGAGACGGCGCGACGCGCGGGACAGATCATCCGCCGCAGGTAATGGCGCTCGGTGAAGAGAAGTATAAGGCAACCGCGCGAGTCGCCGATACTGTGCTGCCTACTATCGCGTGCTGTGCGGAGAGTGCGTGAGGCACATATATCGGAGAGTACGTGGCTTACAAGCGTGGAGCGGAGAAGAATGGGGACACCCGCCGAAGAGCGGGTGAGGACACCCAC
>JBDZVE010000034.1:34755-36399 GCA_040255535.1 Lysobacterales bacterium
CGGTCCGCTTGCTACGCAGCAATCTCATGAGAGACGCAAAATATGCGGCGGAGCGATCTTCGTCCCGCCGCATGCTGGGTCGCACAGCAGCGCACTCAACGGCGGTTCGCGATTGTCGCTACGACCTTCCGCCCCGAATTGCTTCGGCTTGCGAAGTAATCCGTCAGCAGAGGCTCGTCGACTCGCATTACAGCGTTCGAAACGGCAACTTCCACGCAGGCGATGTACTGCTGATGTCGGATCAGTTCCCTGCTGTTGTACGCGTCGCACACGGACTTGGCTGCGCCTCGAATGCGCGCAAACAATGCCGCAGCGTCTTCAGACTTGCTCAGGTCGAGATCTTCAAACTGTACGGTCCGCGACTTAAGCTCATCCTGCGCCTGAGAAGGACTCGCGAAGGCGAGACTAACGAGGAACACGCTTGCAAAGGCGATGAATGTTTTCATGGCTGTCTCCTGATGGTGCGATCCAAATGTGTTCCTCGTCCGGCGATGGGTGCAATGGACAAAAGGGACGGATTTCATCATCTCGGTCGAAATGCCGAGCAGCTTTCAGATCGATCATCGATGTCGCACGTCCAACAAAACCCTCAAAGCGAGAAGCTTGCGGCCGTCCGTCAGAATTCATCGCTGCAACGAGCCAGAAATCGAGCCACGCGGACCTACTGTTCCACCGTCATGACATCGGCTCCAACAAAGCCGTTGAATGCATCGTCGCGCGTCGGCATCATCGCGGCTATGGAGGCACCCACCTTCATTCAGCTCCTCAAGGACGCGGCGAGGCGATGGTTGGACCGCGACGCGTTCCAGCATGCTGGTGCGCTCGGATTCTGCACACTGTTCTCGCTCGCACCGCTCGTAATCATTCTCGTTGCCGTCGTCGGCGTCGTGTACGGCGAGGAAGCTGCGAGCGGAGAGATCTCCGCCGCGATCAGTGATCTCGTAGGAACGCAAGCTGCCTCCGCAGTCGAAGAAGCCGTGCGCCGATCGCGGCTTGAGGAGGCGGGTATTCTCCCAACCGTACTTGGGCTCGGTGCATTGTTATTCGGCGCGACGACGGTGTTCGCGCAGATGCAAAGCTCGCTCAATCAGTTCTGGGATGTTCGGGCGCGACCTGCCCGAAGCGGCATCGTAACGTTCCTCACCGTACGCCTGCTCTCGCTGAGCATGGTGTTGATCATCGGCTTTCTCTTGCTCACGTCGTTCGTGATCAGCATTGCGATCACCGGTATTATTGAATACGCGAATGATTGGATCCCTGTACCGCCTGTAGTCGTTGCCGCGCTTGATCTCGTCGTCTCGTTGAGCGTCAGTACTTTGTTGTTCGGAATGATCTTCAAGGTGTTGCCCGACGTGCGTCTGCGATGGAGCGACGTTTGGCGCGGCGCTCTGATGACTTCCGTGCTCTTCGCCATAGGGAAGTACCTCATCTCGTTCTACTTGACGCGCGTAGCGCCTGCCTCGACATATGGGGCCGCGGGTTCGCTCGTCCTCGTGTTGCTGTGGGTTTACTACTCGTCCCTCATCCTCTTCTTCGGCACATGCCTCACCGCGGTGACGATCCTGCACCGCGACGGTGCCATCACCCCGAAAAGCACGGCCGTCCGTACGAGCCTCGTAGTGCATGACGATTAGAGGCACCGGG
>JBDZVE010000035.1:0-7976 GCA_040255535.1 Lysobacterales bacterium
CTCGGGGTCATCGTACGCGCGTAGCGTTCGAGCTCGTGTTCGCTCGAACCATCGTGGATCATCGTGCGCATGGTGTCGTCGACGACCACGAGCTCGTAGATGCCGGTGCGGCCTTTGAAGCCGCGCGCCGGATCGTTGCCGGGCCGATAGAGCGTCGGTGAGGGCGCGTCGTCGGGGATGTTCAAGAGCCGGCGTTCGTAATCGCCCGCTTCGTAAGCCACTTTTGTTTCCGGATTCAGCACTCGCACGAGACGCTGCGCGAGCACGCCGATGAGACTCGAGGAGAGCAGGAAGGGCTCCACGCCCATGTCGCGCAGGCGCGTGACGGCGCCGACCGCCGTGTTCGTATGCAATGTGGAAAGCACGAGATGGCCGGTGAGCGAGGCCTGCACCGCGATATGCGCGGTTTCGAGGTCGCGAATTTCGCCGATCATCACGACGTCGGGATCTTGGCGCAGAATCGCGCGCAGACCGCGCGCGAAGGTCATCTCCACCTTCGTATTCACCTGCGTCTGACCGATCCCGTCGATGTAGTACTCGATCGGGTCCTCGACGGTCATGATGTTGCGCGTATTGTCGTTGATCCGCTCGAGCGCGGAGTAGAGCGTCGTCGTTTTGCCGGATCCGGTCGGGCCGGTCACGAGCAGAATGCCGTGCGGCTTGTGAATGAGCTCGTCCATGAGTCCTTGCGTACGCGGGTCCATCCCTAACGCGTTGAGCTCGAGGCGACCGGCCTGCTTGTCGAGCAGACGCAAGACGACGCGCTCGCCGTGCCCGGCGGGAATCGTCGAGACGCGCACGTCGACCGCACGGCCCGCGACGCGCAGCGAAATGCGCCCGTCCTGCGGCAGGCGCTTTTCCGCGATGTCGAGCTTCGACATGACCTTGATGCGAGAGACGACGAGCGAGGCGACCGCACGCTTCGACTGCAGCACTTCGCGCAGCACGCCGTCGACGCGAAAACGTACGACGAGGCGGTTCTCGAACGGCTCGATATGGATGTCGGATGCGTTGTCCTTCACGGCTTGCGTGAGGATCGCGTTGATCAGCTTGATGATCGGCGCTTGATCGTCGCTTTCGAGCAGGTCGGAAGGTTCCGGCAAGTCTTGGGCGAGGTGCGCGAGATCGGTGTCGTCCTCCATGCCGCCGACCATCTGCATCGCCGTGTTCGTGCCGCTTTCGTAATGCCGGCGCAGCAATTGGTCGAACGTTTCGCTGTCGACGCGACGGAGCTGCAGCGGCAGGCCGAGCACACGCCGCACTTCGGCGATGCTCGTCGGTTGTGCACCTGCTCGATAGACGGCCTCGGCCACGTTGCCTTCGACGCGCTGAATCAGCACGCCATGGCGCTTGCAGAAAGCGAACGACAACCTCCTGGCCTCGGCCGGCGCCGCGGCGGGCGCAGCCAACGCCGTCGCTGGGGTGGGCCGCTCGAGTTCAGCTTGTACGCTCATCGAATACGGTTCCTGCTCATCGGTCTTCCCCTGAATCCTGACAGGGTACGCTCCCCTCGTCACTGCGCCCGAGGACGCAACTCCTGTGGTGATTCCGGGGGCGGAACGTTGCGCGGCTCGGGCGGAGTTTGTTCCTCCTGGGTCGGCTCTGTCTCAACTGGCGATTGCGGCTGTACCGGCTTCACGAGCGTGCGGTCTGAGCCGGGTGCGGGCGGCTCGGCGCCCGCCGTCGGGTCGGCATACTTCGACAGCTCCTCGATGGGCGGCAGTGTCGGCTGACGCTCTCCGGGCAGCAGCGTGACGCTGCCGTTGCGGCGCCGGAGCTGTTGATCGCGAATGACGTTGTATTTCGCGTTCGTCTCGATCGCGGCCTGCACGCCGTCGCGCAGGATCGTCGGTCGGATGAAGACCATCAAATTGCGTTTGCGCGTCTGTCCGCTGCGCGTCTTGAAGAGCTCGCCCAAGATCGGAATCGATCCCAGGATCGGAAACCGGTTCTCGCTCTCGAGTGCCTCATCGTCGATCAACCCCCCGAGCACGATGATGCCGCCGTCCTCCACCATGACGGTGGTCGAGATCGTGCGCTTGTTCGTGACCAGGTCGACCGCGCCTTCGACGCCCTGGCTCAAGGACGAGGATTCCTGCTCGATCTTCAGCATCACGGTGTCGCCGCGGTTGATCTGCGGCGTGATCTTCAGAATGTTGCCGACCTCTTCGCGCTGCACGGTCGTGAACGGGTTCACGAAGTTCCCGCCCTGGCTGGCGCCCGTGCTCGCATATTGGCCCGTGATGAACGGGACCTCCTGTGCGACTTTGATCTCGGCTTCCTCGTTATCGAGCGTGACGATCGAGGGCGTCGAGATGATGTTGCTGTTGCCATCGCCGCGCAGCGCGCGCAGGAGCACGGCGAAGTTCGTGCCGGTATCCCCGAAACGTCCCGCGCCGATCGTCACGCCACGCAACGCACCGGTCGGCAAATTCTCGGGGTTGGCGATGCCTTGCACGATGTCGAGGATGCTCGTGCCCCCGACCGGTTGATTGAACGTGCCGACGGGTACGGTCGAGTCGGAGTTCGTGCCGTCGATCGCCCAGTTGATGCCGAGCTCGGAGGCTTTCGAGGCGGTGATCTCGACGAGAATGGCCTCGATGTGAACTTGATAGCGGCGAATGTCGAGTTTGTCGACGACCGACATGATCGAACGCATGATCTTCGGCGGCGCTGTCACGATCAGCGCGTTGTTCTGCGGATCGGCCCAGATCGTCACGCTGCGCTCGGCCTGCTGGGCCGCGGGGTTCGCCCCGCCCGGCGCGCCGCCGGGCGTCGTGGCCTGCACGATGCCCGTGACCTGTTCCTTGAGCTTGCCCGCGAGCGCTTCGGCATCGGCGTACTCGAGATAGCGCACCTGCGTATCGCCGCCCGTCTCGAGCGGCGTATCTAGATGCGTGATCAACGCCTTCATTCGAAGCCGCTGCGATTGCTCGCCGGAAATGAGCACGCTGTTCGTGCGATCGTCGGCGACGACTTTGACCGTGTGCGAGGGGTCGCCGCCTTGCTGCCCCGCGGCCGCGCCCGCGAACAGCGTGTTGACGACGCGGACGATCTCGGCCGCGCTCGCGTTTTCGAGGCGCACGAGATCGATATCGTCATCGCCTGCGCGGTCGAGGCGCTCGATGATCCGCATCAGGCGGTTCACGTTCGCGGCGCGATCGGAAATGACGAGCGTGTTCGTCCCCGGGATATACGCGAGGTGGCCCTGTTGAGGAATCAGGGGGCGCAAGCTCGGCACGAGCTGCGCGGCGTTGACGTTCTCGATTTCGATGACTTGCGTGACGATCTCGTCCGAGGTCGCGCTCACGTGCGCGGGGAGGTCGTTCGCCGGCACTTGGCGAGCGTTCGCATCGGGAAGAATCTTCGTGACGTTGCCGGACTCGACGGCCATGAATCCATGCACCTGAAGGATCGAGAGGAACGCCTGATAGAACGCATCGGGCGACATCGGCGTCGAGGACAGGATCGTCACGTTGGCCCGCACGCGAGGATCGACGATGAACGTCTTGCCGGTGATCGTGCTGACCGCCTCGATGATTTGCGTGATGTCGGCCTCGCGAAATGCGGGCGTGATCGTCTGCTGCTGTTGTTGCTGCTGTTGCTGCTGCGCCGGGGCCGCAGTAAAGGCAAAGGCGCAGAGCAGTCCGAAGGCAAACGAGCGGGCGCGTCGAGCGTTGCATGCGCCATCGCGAACCGAAGTGCGCTGGCGGACGGCGTTATTGTTTTTCGAGAGCGTCATCGGACGTCCTTAACGGTTATCGCGGCCGCGAGGGCCAGCCGCAGATTGAAAGCGGATGCGCGCGAAGTAAATGCGACGGATGTCTCGTTCTGACGAAACCTCGCGGCCATGACGAGCAACGCCTGGATTCGCATCCTAGTGGCCCGGTGCCGGTAGCGAGCCCTGCGCCGGTGCCGATCCTTCTCGCCCGCCCCGCGATGGAGGGTTCTCGGCGTCCGGAATCGAAATTTGCGCGGTGTTGACGGTGACCTCCTGCGATTGTCCGTTGCGCTCGATCGTGAGCTGAACGCTATCTGAAGTGCCGATCGTATTGAAGATCTCCATGCCGCGCCGCGGGTCATCGAGCGGCGTCCCATTGATAGACAAGATGAGATCGCCCGGCTGCAGCCCGAGCTTCGCGAACTGCTGTCGATTGCGCCCCGGGTACACTCGATAGCCGCGCTGGACCCCATTCGCGAATACCGGTTGCGGACGAACGATCTCGGCGAACGCGCTCGGGTTCGTTTCGGCGACGCGGCGAAGGTTTTCGATGACGCGATTCGGTTGGCTGCGTGTCGGGGCGGGACGGGCGACCGCTGCGACGAGATTGCGCTTGGGGAGCGCGAGGGTCTCGAGCCCGCCGCCGCGCTCGAGAATGACCCGATCAGGGTATACCGCATGGAGGCGCGTGCCGGAGCGGATCGTGTCGCCTACCGAATAAACTTTGGTCTGCTGCGCCGACTCGCCGATGATTGCGAGCCCCTTGGCAGGATCTTCCGCCGCGAAGACGGCCGACAGGACGAGGTTGAGCTGCGTTTCCGGTGCAGGTCCCGCGACCGGCGTTTCGGTTTGTGCCGCGCCGAAAAGCTTTGCATTCACGATGGCCTGAACGTCTACGCCCTTTTGCCGGGACGACGATGCAGTCGAGGGGGCGATCGGGACGGCCTCGAAGTCGGGTGTCGGCTCGAGCAGCAGCCATGTCAGTTGCACCAGTTGCCAGGCGATCGCGACGGCAAGAACGACCGACAGCGCCTTCGGCAGCGTGCGTGTCGCCCGCTCCAGCCACTGTTGTGCCGATTGGCTCTGAAGCTCCTGCAAAGTGGCCGAAAAGGACATTTATAAGTAGTGGATGCGTTATGGAGGGCGGTGCTCGAGCTCAGCGCACCATGATAAGGAGTCGCGTTAGGTTGTCACAAGAGATTGTTCCGCTTGGTAAAGCGGTGTCGCAAAAGGCCGAATCCGGGCCGCGGCGCGGCATCGCGCATCGCCCGCGGCGGCGCGTCGTTGCGAATTTGGGACCTGTATCCAAGTCATTTAGTCGGTACGTGATATGTGTGAGTTCCAGGGATTTGCCGCGCGTCTCGAACTACGAAGTCGCGCCGCTCGTTGCGTGGGATGCTGCCTTGTATTGTCTGCCTTTCCACCCTATAAAGAGGCGGACCCGATCATGCGTCGACGTTGATGACGGAAGAGAGCACACGACATGCGCGAGAGCTGGTTGCAGAGGAAGCGGAGCCTAGGCTCAAACGCCCGCCGCTGTACCAGGTCGTATTGCTGAACGACGACTACACTCCGATGGAGTTCGTCGTCGACGTGCTCGAACGCATTTTTGCGATGGATCGGACGACGGCGACGCGCGTCATGCTCGAAGTTCACACGAAGGGAAAGGGCGTCTGCGGCGTCTTTACGTTCGAGATCGCCGAAACCAAGGTCGCTCAGGTGACGACCTACGCCCGCCAGCACCAGCACCCGCTGCTGTGCACGATGGAAGAGGCCTGATATCGACCACTTGAGATCGAGCGAGGCTTGAGACCGGAACAAACCCCCCCCATCACTGAGTCTCATGTATCGCAGAGCATTAGTACTACGGCCAAGGCGGACTCTTCGCGAGGTGAAGAACCTGCCGAACTAGGGTGAGATCCGTTCAGTGTTAAGTAGCGAACTCGAAATCTGTCTCAACGAAGCGTTCCAGTCGGCGCGCGAAGCACGGCATGAGTTCATGACCGTCGAGCATCTGCTGCTCGCGATCGTGGATACGCCGAAGGTTCGGGAAATACTGCGCGCCTGCGGCGCCGACGTCGTGCGCCTGCGTAAGGACCTGAAAGACTTCATCGACCAGACCACGCCGCGCCTCAAGGAGGACGACGATCGCGAGGTGCAGCCGACGCTCGGCTTCCAGCGCGTACTGCAGCGAGCGGTGTTTCACGTGCAATCGAGCGGCAAGAAGGAAGTGACCGCCGCGAACGTGCTCGTGGCGATCTTCAGCGAAAAGCATTCGCATGCCGCGTATCTGCTCTCGATGCAGGATGTCGCGCGGCTCGACGTCGTCAATTTCATCTCACACGGCCTCTCGAAGATCGCGGATGACCGCAGCGAGAAGGATGAGTCTGCGCCCGGCAGCGACACGGATCGCGAGAGCGAAGGCGGCACGACGCTCGAGAAGTTCACGACAAACCTGAACAAGCTTGCGATGGAAGGCCGCATCGATCCGTTGATCGGCCGGCGCGTCGAGATCGAGCGGACGGTCGAGATTCTCTGCCGCCGCCGCAAGAACAATCCGCTGTATGTCGGCGAAGCCGGCGTCGGCAAGACGGCCCTCGTGGAAGGGCTCGCCCGCATGATCGTCGAGGACAAGGTCCCTGACGTGCTCTCCGATTGCACGGTCTACGCGCTCGACATGGGGGCGCTCATCGCCGGGACGAAGTATCGCGGCGATTTCGAGAAGCGCCTGAAGGGCGTGCTCGCGGAGCTCAAGAAGATGCCGGGCTCGATCTTGTTCATCGACGAGATCCACACCGTCATTGGCGCCGGGGCTGCTTCGGGCGGCGTGATGGACGCTTCGAACCTGATCAAGCCGGCCTTGGCGAACGGTGAGCTGCGCTGCATCGGCTCGACGACGTATACGGAGTACCGCGGCATCTTCGAGAAGGACCATGCGCTCGCCCGTCGCTTCCAAAAAGTCGACATCGTCGAGCCGACGGTCGCGGAGACGGTCGAGATCCTGAAGGGGCTGCGCTCGCGGTTCGAAGAGCATCACGGCGTGCAGTACGCAGACGACGCGCTCGCCGCTGCGGCCGAGCTCGCGGCGCGCCACATCAACGACCGTCAGCTACCCGACAAGGCGATCGACGTGATCGACGAGGCCGGTGCGCGGCTCAGGCTTCGGCCCCAGGAGGATCGCGAGACGACCGTGACGACGCAGATGATCGAAGACGTCGTTGCGCGCATCGCCCGCATCCCGCCGAAGAACGTGTCGACTTCGGACAAAGACGTGCTGCGAAATCTCGAGCGCAATCTCAAGCTGGTCATCTTCGGACAGGATGCCGCGATCGAATCGCTCGCGTCCGCGATCAAGATGTCGCGCTCCGGATTGGGCGATCAGCGCAAGCCCGTCGGCTCGTTCCTGTTCGCGGGCCCCACCGGCGTCGGCAAGACCGAGGTGACGCGTCAGCTCGCGAGCGCGCTCGGCGTCGAGCTCATCCGGTTCGATATGTCCGAGTACATGGAACGCCACACGGTATCGCGCCTCATCGGCGCGCCGCCGGGGTACGTCGGCTTCGACCAAGGAGGGCTGCTGACCGAGGCGATCAACAAGCACCCGCATTCGGTGTTGCTGCTCGATGAGGTGGAGAAGGCGCATCCGGACGTGTTCAATCTGCTGCTGCAAGTGATGGATCACGGCACGCTCACGGACAACAACGGCAGGAAAGCGGATTTCCGTCACGTCATCATCGTGATGACGACGAACGCCGGTGCCTTCGAAATGAGCCGCCCGTCGATCGGGTTCACCCAGCAGGACCACGCGTCCGATGCGATGGAGGCGATCAAGCGCTTGTTCTCGCCGGAGTTCCGCAATCGCCTCGACGGCATCATTCAGTTCAACGGGCTCGACCCGCGCACGATTCAGCGCGTCGTCGACAAGCTGCTCGTCGAAGTCGAGGCACAGCTCGAGCAGAAGGGCGTGCAGTTGCACATCGACGATGCGGCCCGCGAGTGGCTTGCCCGCAATGGCTACGATCCGAAGATGGGCGCGCGTCCGATGGCGCGAGTCATTCAGGAATCGATCAAACGCCCGCTTGCCGAGGAGCTATTGTTCGGCCGATTGGCCGGTGGCGGCCACGCATTCGTGACGGTCGGCCCCGACGACAAGTTGAAGGTGGAATCGCGAGCGGATAGTGAGCAAGCGTTGCTCGAAGGCAGCTAAGCTGAGGGCTACAGGCTACGGGCTACAGGCTACAGTCCACAGGCGACAGCC
>JBDZVE010000035.1:8076-36262 GCA_040255535.1 Lysobacterales bacterium
GGGCTACAGGCTACAGTCCACAGGCGACAGCCAGAAAAGAGAAAGGCCGGCATTGCCGGCCTTTCTCTTGGTTGATTGGTTTCTGGCTGAATCTGTCGGCCTGTAGCCTGAAACCTCTCGCGTCATCGTCCGCGATAGACAATCCTGCCCTTGGTCAAATCATACGGCGTCAGCTCGACCGTCACCTGATCGCCGGTCAAGATGCGGATGTAGTTCTTGCGCATCTTGCCCGAGATGTGGGCGATCACGGTGTGGCCGTTCGTGAGTTGAACACGAAACGTGGTATTCGGAAGGGTATCGACGACTCGCCCTTCCATCTGAATTGCATCCTCTTTCGACATGCACTCTCTAATGTTGCCCGGTCATGGCCGGAAAGCGCGCGAATTGTGCATAAAGGTCCCTTTCAATGCAATGAACGCGCGGGGTGGGTGAGCCGACGATCGATCCCTGTCGGCCAAAGACGCGGCTTTATTTGGCGGCAGATTGCCGACTTTTCAACCTTCGACTGCCAAGAAAGCGGCGCTGGGATAAATACCTAGCGGCCTCTGCCGGCTGCACCAGCTTTGCGGCGTAAGTCGTTGGACACCCTCGCGATCTCTAAGCGAGCACGTCACGTCCAGGGTTTCGCGGCGAGGTCCGAGCCCACGTGGGTGCGCAGCGCCTCGATGAATTCCACTCTCGGGATCAACTCGGCGCCGAGGCTGATCAGGTGCGCCGTCGCCATCTGGCAGTCGATGAGCTGATAGCCGCGCCGAATCAGCTCATCGCACAATCGTTTGAGCGCGACCTTCGAGGCATCTCGCTCGAGGCTGAACATCGATTCGCCGAAGAAGACCTCCCCGAGTGCGACGCCGTAAAGCCCGCCGACCAGCCGATCGTTGAGCCATGTCTCCACGGAATGCGCATAGCCGAGCTTGTGCAAACGCAGATAGGCCGCGCGCATTTCGGGCGAAAGCCAGGTTCCGCCGGGCCGGAGCTCGGTGCTGCCGCAAAAGCGGAGCACATCGCGGAACGCGCCGTTGATGCGCGTCTCGAAGCCGCGATTGCGAATCGCCTTAGCGAGACTTCGCGAGACTTTGAGACGCGCAGGCCGAAGCACGGCGCGCGGATCGGGGCACCACCACAAGATAGGCTGGCCGCGCGAGTACCAGGGGAAGATGCCGCGTCGATAGGCCTCGAGCAGACGAGGAGGAGACAGATCCCCGCCTGCGGCAAGGAGGCCATCGGGCTCGCTCAGCGCGCGTTCGACGGGTGGAAATGCCTGCGGCGAATCGCGCTCGGACAACCAAACGATCGAACCTTTCATTGCGGGTCTCTCGCCTTGTCGGTTGCGGCATCGCGGCGAAACGGTACATGCGCTTCGACCTCCTCGATATACCGATCGACCGCGTCCTGTTCCTGACGAAGATAACTCTGAATTGCCCGCTTGAAACGAGAATCTTGAATCCAATGAGCGGACCAGGTCGGCGTCGGCTCGAATCCGCGCGGCACCTTGTGCTCGCCTTGGGTACCGGGCTCGAACCGTGCCAGGCGATGCTCGATGCAATACTCGATGCCCTGGTAGTAGCAGGTTTCGAAATGGAGGCTGTGAAAGTCCGCTTCGGCGCCCCAGTAGCGCCCATAAAGCGTATCGGCGCCGACGAAAAAGACCGCTGCCGCGATCGGCCGCCCCCGGAACTGGGCGAGCTTGACCATGACGCTACCCGGCCGGCTGACGGATAGCCGTCGAAAGAATTCGGCGGTCAGATAGTGCTCATGCCCTCGCATCGCGAAGGTCTGGGCCGAGAACTCGAACACGGTCTCCCAGAGTTTCTCGTCCATCTCCTCGCCCGCGAGCGTGACGTGAGTGATGCCTGCTTCGGTGACGCGCCGGCGCTCGCGCAGCGCCTTCTTGCGTTTCTCGGCACGAAACGCGCGGAGGAACGCACCGAAGTCTTCGTAGTCGCGGTTGTGCCAGTGAAATTGGCAGTCCTTGCGGAGGAGAAAGCCGCGTGCTTCCAAGAGCGCGCGGTCGGCCTCCTCGATGAACAGCAGGTGCAGCGACGAGGCCTTCTCGGCGGCGAGCGCCGCGAGCAGATCGTCGATGAGTCGCTTGCGCGCGGCCGTGGCCTGCGACCCGGAGCGCACGAGCAGTCGCGGTCCCGGGGCCGGCGTGAACGGGATCATCGCAACGAGCTTTGGGTAATAGCGCAGCCCCGCCTGCGCATAGGCTTGCGCCCAACTGAAGTCGAAGACGAACTCGCCCCATGAATGCGTCTTGCGATAGAGCGGTACGGCACCGTCGAGCCGTCCGTCGTCGTTGCGCAAGACGAGGTGCGAAGGGACCCAGCCGGTGTGTCGACCGACGCAACGTTCCTGTTCGAGCGCCGCGAGGAACTCATGGCTGACCGTCGGATTCCCGCCGAGCGAGAGCCCATTCCAATCTGCCGCGGGAATCTCCTCGACCGACGTGACGATTGCGGACCGCATTGGAATGCTTAGCGGTGAGTTCGAGCAGGAGGAGTCATGCTTGAACTTAGAAGCTGAATCGGGTCGAGCGGTTCCGTTTGGAGGAACCGCTAACCCTCAGCCTCGAGCCGCTTCATCACGCGCGCTGCTGCGCATCCACCATATCGAGATACTTGTCCGCATCGAGTGCAGCCATGCAGCCGGTTCCCGCAGACGTGATCGCTTGCCGGTACACATGATCCGCGACGTCGCCGGCAGCGAACACGCCTGGGACGCTCGTCTGTGTCGCATTGCCGTTCAAGCCGGAGTTGACGATCAGGTAGCCGTTCTTCATCTCCAATTGTCCTTCGAAGAGCTGCGTATTCGGCGCGTGGCCCACGGCGATGAAGACACCGGTCACGTCGATGTCGCGCTTCGGTCCACCCGCGACCGGCGCGACGCGCAAGCCCGTGACGCCGTTCTCATCTCCAAGCACTTCATCCACGTGATGGTTCCACACGAGACTCACCTTGCCCGCGCTTTCGCGCTCGAACAGATGGTCTTGCAGGATCTTCTCCGCGCGCAGCGTGTCGCGGCGATGAACGAGCGTGACGTGAGCAGCGATGTTCGAGAGGTAGAGCGCTTCCTCGACGGCCGTGTTGCCGCCGCCGACCACCGCCACCTTCTGGTTCTTGAAGAAGAAACCGTCGCACGTCGCGCATGCGGATACGCCGCGCCCGCGATAGTGCTGCTCCGACGGCAGCCCGAGGTACTTCGCCGTCGCGCCCGTCGCGATGATGAGCGCATCGCACGTGTAAACGCCGCGATCGCCCTCGAGTCGAAACGGCCTTTGCGACAGGTCCACCGCGTTGATGTGATCGTTCACGATCTCCGTGTTGAACCGCTCGGCATGCTTGCGCATGCGCTCCATCAATCCGGGGCCGGTCAATCCGTGCGGGTCGCCGGGCCAATTGTCGACCTCGGTGGTCGTCATGAGCTGACCGCCTTCCTCGAGGCCCGTGATGAGCAACGGCTTGCGATTCGCGCGCGCGGCATAGACCGCCGCGGCATATCCAGCCGGGCCGGAGCCAAGGATAACGAGCCGCGAGTGGCGGGGAGTGGTCATGTATCATTCACCTCGATTGCGAAAGCTGAGTGCGCGAGCGCGAATGCCCGCGGCGCGCGTATCGTAAGTAAAGGCACTATGGCAGCCAAATAGATCGCTTCAATGCCCGTGATTGGCCGCTTCAGGAATCAGTGAATTTCCTCAGGGCGCGCGCCGTGAGTGGCGGGGCTGTGTAGCGTGTAAAGTGCGAAGTTTAAGGTCAGAGTGCACGCCCCGGCGTCTTGCGTTACGCACGCTACACATCGCAGCGCGTACCGCTTAATATCCAATTAAATTCAACCTGTTACAGAATCTGTCTAAGGTGAAACCGCTTTGGTGAGTAGAGCTGAGGTGCAGGGTGGAATGCGGCTGGGCGCGGCCGTCGTGCGCTCGCTGCGGGAAGGTGCGCTTTGGGTCTTCGGCGCGCTCGCCTTGATCGTGTTCGCCGCGCTTGCGACGTACGACCGTAACGATCCCTCGTTTGCGACGACCGGGGAGCCCGGGCCTTTGTCGAACGTGATCGGCCCGCTCGGCGCCCACTTGTCCGGGCTGCTCGTGCTCCTCTTCGGCGCGCCCGCGTTTCTGTTTCCGATCATGATCGGGCTCGTGGGCTGGCTGCTTTACCAAGACAAGAGCAAGAGCGATGCGCAGTCCCGCGCGACGATGGCATTTCGCGGGCTCGGTTTCTTGCTCACGCTCGCGACGAGCTGCGGTCTTGCGAGCTTGCATTTCACGATCGAAAGCTATCCGAGCTCGGCGGGCGGCGTATTGGGATCGCTCGTCGGGGAGGGTCTCGAAGCGGGCTTGAGCTTCCTGGGGGCGACGCTGTTGCTGCTCGCGTTATGGCTCGCGGGCGTGTCGCTCTTTGCCGGGCTCTCATGGATCGAAGTGATGGATCGGATCGGCCGCGGCACCTTGAACGGCATTGACTGGCTCAAGCGCAAGATTTCGAGCGAGCGCGAGATCAAAGCCGGCCGCGAGCTCAAAGAATCGCGCAGCGAAGTCATTCGCGAGCAGCAGCGGCGCGTCGCGAATCGCCCGCCGCCGAAGATCGAGCCGGTCGTTCAGAAGGTGGAGAAGAGCGAGCGCGTCGAGAAGGAGCGCCAGGTACCGCTGTTCGAGCGGCCCGCTGCGAAGGAGCTGCCGCCGCTCTCGCTGCTCGACGACCCGCCGAAACAGCAGGCGGGTTACTCCGCCGAGGCGCTCGAGGCCATGTCGCGGCTCGTCGAATTGAAGCTGCGCGACTTCGGCGTCGAAGTGGAAGTCGTCGAGGTTCATCCCGGACCGATCATCACGCGCTTCGAGCTGCGCCCAGCACCCGGCGTGAAGGTCAGCCAGATCAGCAATCTCGCGAAGGATCTTGCGCGCGCCCTGTCGGCGGTGAGCGTTCGCATCGTCGAGGTGATTCCAGGGAAGTCGACCGTCGGCTTGGAGATTCCGAACGAAAAGCGCGAGCTCGTGACGCTCGGCGAGATCATCAAGTCGAAGACGTACGACGAGATGACTTCGCCGCTTTCGCTCGTGCTCGGCAAGGACATCAGCGGCGGGCCGGTCGTCGCAGACCTCGCGCGCATGCCGCACTTGCTCGTCGGCGGCACGACCGGTTCGGGCAAGTCGACGGCGGTGAACGCGATGGTGCTCTCGCTCCTGTACAAGGCGAAGGCGGAGCACGTGCGCCTCATCATGATCGACCCGAAGATGCTCGAGCTGTCCGTCTACGAGGGCATTCCGCATCTGCTCGCGCCGGTCGTGACCGACATGAAGGAAGCGGCGAATGCGCTCAGGTGGTGCGTCGCGGAGATGGAGCGGCGGTATCACCTCATGGCGGCGATGGGCGTACGTAACCTCGCGGGCTTCAATCGCAAGATCAAGGAGGCGCAGGAGGCCGGACGGCCGATTCGCGATCCGCTGCTCATGAAGCAGCTCGGCCCCGAAGGGGACCCGGACCAAGTGCCGATGCTCGAGCCGCTGCCGTACATCGTCGTCATCGTCGATGAGCTCGCGGACATGATGATGATCGTCGGCAAGAAGGTGGAAGAGCTCATCGCACGCCTCGCGCAGAAGGCGCGCGCGTCAGGTATTCACCTGATCCTCGCGACGCAGCGCCCGTCCGTCGACGTCATCACCGGTCTCATCAAAGCGAACATTCCGACGCGTATCGCGTTCCAAGTGTCCGCGAAAGTGGATTCGCGCACGATTCTCGACCAGATGGGCGCGGAACAGTTGCTGGGCCACGGCGATATGTTGTTCTTGCAGCCGGGCACGTCGGTACCGATCCGCGTGCATGGTGCATTCGTCTCCGATCAGGAAGTTCATCGTGTCGTCGGTGCGTTGAAGGGCTCGGAGCCGGCCTATGTACGCGAGATACTCGAGGGTCCGGTCGGGCCGATACCGGGCTTGCCGGGTGAACCTTCCGAAGGCGGCGGCATCGAAGGGGAAGATGGCGATGCGGAGCAAGATCCGCTTTACGATCAAGCCGTGCGCATCGTCGTCGAGAGCCGCAAAGCCTCGATCTCGGGTGTGCAGCGCCGCTTGAAGATCGGCTACAACCGGGCGGCGCGCATGATCGAGACGATGGAAGCCGCAGGCCTCGTCGGGCCGCTCCAATCGAACGGCTCGCGCGAAGTGCTCGCACCGCCGCCGCCGGAAGAGTAGGCAAAATAGATCATCGCATCACGCAGCGTACCGGTAGTGAGAGAAGGATTGTTTCTCGCGGCGGCACGGCGGCACGGCGTCGAGAACTGGAACTGACAGGATGGGAAGACATGGCGAGATTGCCCAGTTCTTCGCGGATAGAATTGATCGAATGAGTGTTTATCTCTCGCCGCGCCGCCGTGCCGCCGCGAGATCGTTTTTCTTTGGAGATCTCGCAGATGGCCGGTACTCGCATCGCTCTTGCTCTCATTGCGATCCTTGCCTCGATCGCGGTGCCGACGAGTTACGCGGGTGACCTCGAAGCAGGTCGTAAGCGCGTCGAGTCGTATCTCGGCGGCTTGCAGAGTTTGCAGGCGAAGTTCCATCAGGTGCTCACGGATCGCAGCGGACGTGCGATCGACGAAGCGAGCGGCGTGCTCGCGATCCGTCGTCCGAACCGATTTCGCTGGGACTACCGCGAGCCTTACGAGCAGGTCATCGTCGCCGACGGCTCGCGCATCTGGCTATACGATACCGATCTCGAGCAGGTGACCGTGCGCAAGCTCGACGACACGCTTTCTGCGACGCCGGCGATGTTGTTGAGCGGTGCAGGCGATCTCGATGAGAACTTCACCGTGACGAGCGTCGACAACGATGCAGGCGTCGAGTGGGTGGAGATGGAACCGAAACGCGGCGATACCGATTTCAAGTCCGTACGCCTGGGCTTCGAGGATGGCACCCTGAGACACATGCAACTGGCCGATAAGCTGGGTCAGACGACCCGTTTGACGTTCACGGACGTGGAGCGCAATCCCGTGCTCGACCCATCTCGCTTCACGTTCACCGTGCCGCCGGGTGTCGATGTGATCGGCGATCCGTCCTCGAGCGCTTCCGCTCCACGACCGTGAGACGATGCTGTTGCCTCTTCGTTACCCGCGTTTCTGGCTCGCGGTCGGCTGGCTGCTGATTGTCGCCGCGATCGTCTCGAGCCTCGTTCCGGCCCAAAAGCTTCCAAACATCGGCGCGAGCGACAAGCTCGAGCACATGGCGGCGTATGCATTGATCGCGCTCTGGTTCAGCGGGATCTATCCGAAGTCCCGGTACGTTCTCATCGGTGTCTGCCTGTTCGCGCTCGGTGTCGCGATCGAGTGGGCTCAAGGCGCGATGGCGCTCGGCAGGGAGGCGGATTTACGCGACATGCTGGCGAATGCGACCGGCATCGCCGCCGGTCTCATCATCGCGCTCCTCGGGCTTGGCGGGTGGGCGCAGCGTGTCGAAGCGCTCGTTCGCAAGCGCTAGCTCGCGGCGACGTAGACACCTTTTCCGAGCATGGCCATGTCGAAGAATACGAACGCTGCGCCGCCGGGTGCAGATCTCGACGCACGACCGCTCGCGGATCGGATGCGGCCGCGGACGATCGATGAGTACGTCGGACAGGTGCACCTGTTCGGCCCAGGCAAGCCGCTGCGGCGCATGCTCGAAGGCGGCCATCTGCACTCGATGATTCTCTGGGGTCCTCCCGGCACGGGCAAGACGACGCTCGCGCGTCTCGTGGCGGATACGTGCAATGCGCATTTCATCGCGTTGTCGGCCGTCATGGCGGGCGTAAAAGACATCCGTGCCGCGGCTGAGCAGGCGCGTACCTTGCGAGACGAATCCGGCCGGCGCACGGTGCTGTTCTTGGATGAAGTGCATCGCTTCAACAAGGCGCAGCAGGATGCCTTTTTGCCTTGGGTCGAGGACGGTACGCTCGTGTTCATCGGAGCGACGACCGAGAACCCGTCGTTCGAGTTGAACAACGCGCTCTTGTCCCGCGCGCGTGTGTATGTGCTGCGCTCGCTGACGGAGGAAGACATTCGCCGCGTCCTCGATCGAGCCCTGCGCGCGCAACTCGGCGAGCGTGCCGGGAGCGCTCGAGACGAGGCGCTCGCATCGATCGCGCAGGCGGCCGACGGGGACGCCCGGCGCGCGCTCAATATGCTCGAGCTCGCACTGGATCTCGCCTCCGCGAATGATCCGCCCGAGATCACCGAGTCGATCGCGAACGAAGTGGCGAGCGGAGGATTGCGGCGCTTCGATAAGCAAGGCGAAGCGTTCTACGATCAGATCTCCGCTCTGCACAAGTCGGTGCGCGGCAGCGATCCGGACGCAGCGCTGTACTGGCTCTGCCGGATGTTGGACGGAGGCTGCGATCCTCGCTATCTCGCGCGTCGTGTTCTGCGCATGTCATTCGAGGATATCGGCCTCGCCGACCCGCGCGGACAGACGCTCGCGCTCGAGGCGTGCGAGATCTACGAACGCTTGGGCAGTCCCGAAGGCGAGCTCGCAATCGCCGAGGCGGTCGTGTTTCTGGCGTGCGCGGCGAAGAGCAACGCCGTCTACAAAGCATTCGGACAAGCAATGGAAGATGCGGCGCAGCTCGGTTCGCTCGAAGTGCCGCTGCATCTTCGCAATGCGCCGACCCGCCTCATGAAACAGCTCGGCTACGGCAAAGGCTACCGCTACGCGCATGACGAGCCGGATGCCTACGCCGCCGGCGAGAACTACTTCCCCGACGGCATGCCTGAACGCGAATACTATCGACCGGTGCCGCGCGGCCTCGAGATCAAGATCGCGGAAGCAATGGAGAAGAGAAAGAAGAAGTAGCACGCACGCGACGATGACGGTTAGCGGGTGGCGCGCATCTGCGTTTTTCTTCGCCGCGTTCGCTGCGAGATCACTTTTTATGCAATGACTCAGGAGGCGAGCGCCGAGGGAAAAAGCAATAACTCTCGCGGCGAAGAGGAGAGCGCTGAATCTATGGCCGACCGCCGCGGTTTCGCTTACCTCGTTTGCCCGTCGCTAAGCTACGGATCGGGCTGGTAAGATAGATCGCCGCTCGAGCCGTCTCGCGAGCGTATGTTCGTCACCGTCACGTTTTACCCGTCCTAAACATGCTTGATCCCAAACTGCTTCGGTCCGATCCCAATGCTGTCGCGGCCAATCTCGCGCGTCGTGGCTTCACGCTCGATGTCGCTCGCCTTGCTGCGCTCGAGGAATCGCGAAAGAAATGGCAGGTGAAGGCGGACGAGCTCAGGAACGAGCGCAACGTACATGCGAAAACCGTCGGCAAGGCGAAGGCGCAGGGTCAAGATATCGCGCCGCTATTGCAGCAGGTCGAGACGCTTGGCGCGGAGCTCGCGAAGGCGGAAGGTGAGCTCGCCCAAGTCCAAGGGGAGCTGGATCAGCTTCTGCTCGGACTGCCCAATCTGCTGCACGAGAGCGTACCCGACGGGCGCGATGAGACGGCGAACGTCGAGGTGCGTCGTTGGGGGGAGCCGCGCAAGTTCGATTTCAAGCCGAAGGATCACGTCGAGATCGGCGAGAAGCTCGGGCAAGTCGACTTCGCTGCGGCTGGGAAAATCTCCGGCGCGCGCTTCTCGGTCCTGAGCGGGCCGGTCGCGCGGCTCCAGCGCGCGCTCATTCAATTCATGCTCGATCTGCACACGAACGAACATGACTATCGCGAGGTGTACGTCCCCTACCTCGTCAACGCGCAAGCGCTGACGGGAACGGGACAGTTGCCGAAGTTCGAAGCCGACCTGTTCGCGGTGAAAGGGGATAGCGGCCTCTATCTCATTCCGACCGCGGAAGTGCCGGTCACGAATCTCGTGCGCGAGTCGATCGTCGAGGCGGACCGATTGCCTATTCGCTACGTCGCGCACACACCGTGTTTCCGCTCCGAAGCGGGCTCGTACGGTAAGGACACGCGCGGCATGATTCGCCAGCACCAGTTCGAAAAGGTCGAGCTCGTGCATTTGGCGCGCCCGCAGGATTCGTATGCGGAACACGAGCTGCTGACGCGCAATGCCGAGGAAGTGTTGAAACGACTTGGGCTGCCATACCGGCTCGTCGCGCTGTGTGCGGGGGACATCGGCTTCGGCTCGGCGAAGACCTACGACCTCGAAGTGTGGCTGCCGGGTCAGCAGGCGTATCGCGAAATCTCCTCCTGCTCGAACTTCGAAGCGTTCCAGGCCCGCCGCATGCAAGCACGCTGGCGCAATCCCGCAACGGGCAAACCCGAGCCGCTGCACACGCTCAACGGCTCCGGCGTTGCAGCCGGCCGCGCGCTCGTCGCAGTGCTCGAGAACTACCAGCAGGCGGATGGGAGCGTCGAAGTGCCGCAAGCGCTGCGGCCGTACATGGGGGGCGTCGAGCAGATCGCGCCGGTCGGGTAGGGGGGCCAGGCTACGGGCCACAGCCGACGGGCTTCAGCCAGAGGAAGAGAGGCGTCGCGGCGCTCTGAACAGATCTGAGAGCAAAAAAGAAAGGCGCTGCAATCGCAGCGCCTTTCTTACCTTCCGGCTGTAGCCTGCAGCTTGTGAGCTGCAGCCTCAAGCACTCACTCGTCCGCTGCCGCTCCGAGCAGATGGAGCAGGCTCAAGAACATGTTGTAGAGGCTGACGTACAGCGTAATGGTCGCCATGATGTAGTTTCGTTCGCCGCCGCGCACGATCTCGCTCGTCTGCCACAACATCAAGCCGCCGCTCACGATCACGAAGAGGCCGGAAGCCACGAGCGAGAGCGTCGAGAGGTGGAAGAAGTAGGCGATGAGTCCGAGCACGAATGCGCCGATCGCGCCGATCGCGAGGAAGCCGCCCATGAAGCTGAAATCCCGCTCGCTCTTGATCGCGTACGCCGACAAGCCGAGAAACGCCGCCGCGGTCGTGCCAAGTGCCGTCATCACGAGCTGTGAGCCGTTCGGCAGCGCTTGCAGATAAAGCTCGAGGATCGGTCCGAGCGTGAGCCCGAGAAAGCCGGTCAACGCGAACGTCCAGACGAGCCCCCAGCCGCTGTTCTGCGTCTTGTGAACCGCGAATAGAAGACCGAAGTAGATGAGCAGCGTGAACAGGCCGAATGGCTTCAAGTCGAGCGCCATTGCCACGCCGGCCATTGCGGCGCTGAACGCGAGCGTGGCGCCGAGCAACAGGTACGTGTTGCGAAGGACTTTGTTCGTCGTCAGCGCGGAAGGACGCGCGCCAGTGACAACAGAGCTGGGATAACGCTCCATTCGATTCTCCTCGGGGGAATACCCGTCAGCGAGCTTGGACCCATACGGCAGCCGCGAGTTTCCGCGGCGACCGATGGCGATTCTAGCAACTTTGCCGCATCCCGCATCTATGCGGGTGAGGCCGAGGGTTTCAAGGAGTTAGCTTCTTCGGTCGCCGACGGGACACGAGCCCTTCGGTCAAGCGAGTCTGCTTCAGCGCAGCCCCACCGCAGTGTAGAACTTGTTTTCGAGCTTCACAGGACACGCTGACGATTTGAGCTTGTAGACGTGCCCTAGGTTGCGCAGCTCGTTGCACCATTGTGCGATGTTCTTGGGCGTCCAGTACAGGTTGTGCGCGTAAGATGCCCGCATCGCGGGGTTCAGAAGCTTATGGGCTCCGCCGGCTCGTAGCACGCGCGCGACCATGGTCGCGCAGTTCTTGCCATAGAGCTTGTAGTGCGCGCCGGGCTTATTGCGGATTGCCGCCCATTTCACCTTCATCTTGGTGATGTCGAGCTCGGATTTCGGCCAGAACATGTAGGAAACATGCGGCAGGCAGTTCTCTTCCTTCACGTCGCGTGCGCGCGTGGCGGCGAAACCTGAGTTGGTCGGCGAGGTGACAGTGGCTCTGCCTACGGGCCACCAGCTCACGTAGTTCTGAGTATCGTAGTCGTCCGAGTGGTCACCGATGTGCATCGATGCGTGTCCGATGTTCTTCTGGTCAGCATCGGGGTACCAGATATAGACGGTCGTGGGCATCGGCTCTCCGCAATGGCCTCGAATGTCCTCAAATCATGGACAAACCATTGCAGCCAAGTCAAGGCGACGCGCGCGGCTAGCGCGCTCTACGAGAGCATTCAGAGGCAGCGGTTGGCGGAGAGGGAGGGATTCGAACCCCCGGAATCAATGAAGATTCAACGGTTTTCAAGACCGCCGCATTCGACCGCTCTGCCACCTCTCCGCATTCATTCTTGGTTTCGGGGACCGCGCGTTCAACCGCTCTGGCGCGCATCCCCAAGACACATTTTACGACAAACATGGCTTTCGAGTGAGGAGAGTGCTCACGAATGACGGCGCGCGAGCTCCTTGTAGTACACGGTCGTCGGGCACAGCCGTCCATCGGGCCAGAGCGCGTAGTTGGGAATCTCGCCGCAGCGTTGCCAGCCGTGACGTGCGTAGAGGCGCGCTGCGGCAGAGTCGGTCACGGTATCGAGCACGAGCAACCATTTGCCGGCAGCACGCGCCGCGCGCTCGGCCGATTCGAGAAGTGCCGCACCCACGCCGGCGTTGCGAGCGCTTCGATGCACGAGCATCTTCGCGACATCAGCTCGATGCGGCTGGTTCTCCGGCGCGGCGGAGATCACGGTCACCGTCCCAACGATCACGCCATTCTCATTCTCCGCAGCGAGCACGATGCGTTCGCCGCGAGCGACGCTCTCGGCGTTGCTGCGCCAGAATCGTTCGGCCTTCTCGCGCGTCATCGGATGCATGAAGCTGACCGATGCGCCGCCTTCGACGCAATCCATGAGTACGTCGCTGAGGCCGTGAATCTCGCGCTCGCCGAGCGCTTCGAGGATCTGGACCCGAACGCCGTCTTTCATACGCAAAGCGCCTTATTTCCGTTCGATGACGGATCCTCGAGCGAATGGATGCGTTTTCGAGAGTACGCGACCTATGCGAACGTCAGCGCCAAGCCGATGCCCGCAATCACGCCACCGCAGACGCGAACGGCAGCTTGAGCTCGCTCGCCGAGCTCATGCGCTCGCATCGTGATCCAGAGCCCTGCGCCGTGCAGAAGCGCGGTCGATAGGATGAGTCCGGCGCCAAAAGCCAAAAGGGAAGATCCCGCCATCTCAGCGCCGTGTGCGTACCCGTGGAATAGCGCGAAGCCGGCGACGGCGGCGGCCGAGAGCGCGATCGGCAGCTTACGCACGGCAACGATGGCGGCACCGAATACGACGAGCGAGAGCGCGATCATGAGCTCGACGCCTGCGAGTGCGAATCCTGCGGCCGATGCCGCTGCGCCGATCGACATCGCCGTCACGAACGACACCGGCAGCGTCCAACGCGCGGACCCTTCGAATCGGCTGGCGAGGATGCCGACTGCAAGCATCGCAAGCAGATGATCGATGCCGCCGAGAGGGTGCGCGAACCCTTGTACGAACGTGCTGGCTTCGTGTCCGGGATGAGCAAACGCTCCTGCAGGCAACAGCAACAATGCCAGCGTGAGCGCACGGCGGAATGGAGTGTTCATACTTTCGATTTTCTCCGCGAATGCGAGCGTTGCTTCAGAAACGTAGCAGATCGGGCCCGTGCGACCATACGTCAAACGACGTGATCGGCATGGGCATTCGAGCCTGCCGCATGCGAAGCCCGCATCGTATGATGCGAGCTCCACTCCCCAAGAACGATCCGAGTATGCCGAACGGTGATGATGTACTGCGCGTCGGAGTCGGCGGCCCCGTCGGTTCCGGGAAGACCGCACTCGTCGACTCTCTGTGCAAGCGCATGCGCGAGCGCTACGACATCGCGGTCGTGACGAACGACATCTATACCCGCGAGGATGCCGAGTTCTTGATTCGCAGTCAGGCGTTGCCGAAAGAACGCATACGAGGAGTGGAGACGGGCGGGTGCCCGCATACCGCAATTCGGGAAGACGCCTCGATGAACCTCGCCGCTATCGACGGCTTGATGACCGAGTTCCACAACCTGGACTTGATCATCGTGGAAAGCGGCGGCGACAACCTCGCCGCGACGTTCAGTCCCGAGCTTTCCGATCTCACGCTCTATGTGATCGATGTCGCTGCCGGCGACAAGATCCCGCGCAAGGGCGGGCCCGGCATCATGCGATCGGATCTTCTCATCATCAACAAGATCGACCTTGCGCCGCACGTGGGCGCCTCGCTGGAAGTCATGGACCGCGACGCGCGCAAGATGCGCGGCGAGCGGCCATTCGTGTTCACGAACTTGAAGACCGGTCATGGGTTGGACGAAGTGATCGGGTTTATCGAGAAGGAAGGTATGCTGCGCGCTTAGCGCGGCGTCACGCATCACCCGGCAAGGAGCCGCACGGCGCGTGCGGCCGCCGCGGCTCGGTTTTCCACGCCGAGCTTCACGAACACCTGCTCGAGATGCTTGTTCACCGTGCGCGGACTGATCGAGAGGATCTCGCCGATCTCGCGATTCGATTTGCCGCGGCTGATCCAGAGCAGCACCTCCGACTCGCGGCTCGTGAGCGAGAGCTTTGTCTGAAGCATCCGTTCGTCGGCCCGGGTGTCGATTTCAGCGACTCGAAAAAGAATTTCGTCCGGGCCGATGCGGCTCACGAGCGAGATCTCGAGGCGGCGTTCGCCCGTTTGCAGCGTCAAGCGACTGCCCGAGGCTTCGACCCCTCGTGTCCGCAGGAGCTGGGTCATGATCGAGGGTGGGAGGCAGGGAATGCCGGCCTCGGACTCGGGCATCGACTCGCTCAAGAGCTGTTTTGCTTTCGGCGTACACCATGAGAGTCGTCCGTTCCGATCGGTCGCGATCAGAAACCGGCCCGATGCATCGAGCGCGGCGTGCGTGCCGCTCGCGATGCGCGCATTGGCAAGATGCACGCGAATGCGTGCGAGCAGCTCATCGACGACGATCGGCTTCGTCACGTAATCGACGCCGCCCGCGGCGAGACCTTGCACGACATGCTCCGTCTCGCTCAATCCCGTCATGAAGATCACCGGCAGATGGGCGAGCAGCTTCTCTCGCTTGAGACGTCGACAGGTCTCGAAGCCGTCGATGCCGGGCATCACCGCATCCATGAGCACGAGATCCGGTGTGATCTGATCGACCAGATCGAGCGCGCTGGCGCCGTCCGTGGCGATCAACACAGTGAAGCCCGCCTGATCGAGCGTATCCGTGACGAAGCCGAGCGTGTCCGGCGTGTCGTCGACGACGAGCACCGTGTCCCGCTTGAGCGGTTCCGCTGCTTGTGCCGCTCTGCTCGAGTGAAAGTCGAATGCTGCTTCGTTGCGCATCGGTACCTCGTTCTCATCCGTCTCGTCGATTGGACGAGACTTGTCTCGCCTGTTCGTGTGAGCGCACGTCCTGCAGCGCGCTCATGTAGCGCTTGAGCTCGAATCGAGCGACCATCTCGCGAAGCTGCGCGGCAAGCGGAGCATTGGTCGGACTCTCTCGTTCGATCTCCGCGAGCTTGGCCTGAATGCCGCGGACGTGGCCGATGCGTCCGAGCTGGTAGAGATCGGCGATGTGCTGCGCGGTGAACGCGTGTGCGGATGCGGGGTCTGATGCGCCCATCGATTCCGTCCCCGCCGGTCGTTCGTACGTCCACTTGAGATGCAACGCGGTGGCGATTGCCTCGAGCAATGCTTGTACCTCGACCGGTTTCATGACGAACGCATCGTGCACGTCGCTTTGGCCTCCTTGGCTGTATTCGTGCGCGTTTGCGGAAACCATGACGATCCGGAGCCGCTCCAACCCGGGCTCGCCGCGCAGCGTGCTCGCGACTTCCCAGCCGGACATATCGGGCATCGAGATATCGACGAGCGCGATGTCTGGCCTGCATTGCTTCGCAAGCTCGATCCCCGAACGGCCGTCCGCCGCCGTGAACACCACGAAGCGCATCGATTTCAGCAGGCTTTGTACGATATCGAGGTGCGACGGATCGTCGTCGATGAGCAGCACGGTGCGAGCCGGGCCTTCATATCCGCAGATGGGGTGCTGACTTGCGCGGGTGGGCGCTTCGGTCGCTTCCGTCAGCAGCAACCGCACGTTGAAGCTCGTGCCTTCGCCGGGCGTGCTGCGCGCAACGATCTCACCGCCCATGATATGGGTGAGCAGCTTCGTGATCGTGAGGCCGAGACCGGTGCCGGGAATGGAGCGCACATTCGGAGTGCTGCCGCGCTCGAACGGCTGGAACACGCGATCGAGATCTTCCGGCGGGATTCCAACGCCCGTATCCGCGATCTCGAACTCCGCGATCGGATTGCGATAGCGTACGACGAGGCTTGCATGCCCGCGTTCGGTGTACTTGATCGCATTGGAGAGGAGATTGATGAGAACCTGACGCAGGCGCTTCTGATCCGTGTGCACGTAGGTCGGCAGGTTCGGCGGCACGTGATAGCGGAACTCGATGTTTCGGTTAGCCGCCTGTAGGCGGAACATGTCCGCAATCTGATCGAGGAACTCGGGGAGCTGCACCCGCTCGCGCGAGAGCTTCAGCATGCCGCTCTCGATCTTCGAGATATCGAGCAGGCCGTCGATCAAGTTCGCGAGATGCTCGGCGCTGCGGCGAATGACGCGGATGGCATTGTCCGCGGGTCCGGCAAGGCCGCGCTCGAGCAGCTGCGCATAGCCGAAAATGGAATTGAGCGGCGAGCGGATCTCGTGGCTCAGGCCCACGATATAGCGCGTCTTCGCGAGGTTCGCCGATTCGGCGCTCTCCTTGGCCTTTTGCAAGGCTGCGTCGGTGCGCCGGTGCGCTTCGATCTCCTCCATGAGCATCGTCGTTTGGCGCGCCGACTCGGCTTCCGCCGCACGCCGGCTCTCGTGAGCGAGCACGATGAGCCACGCCGCGACGCCGGAAAGCACGACCAACACGAGAAACACGAGCCACAGCGTCGTGCTGATGATCTCGCGATGATCCGGTGTGCGTTCGCCATATTGGTGATAGATGAACGAGAGGAGCAGGCCGGTCGCGAGCGTGAACAAGCCGAGCAGGCCGAAGAAATGACCCGCGCGCGTGTTAAAGGCCGCTGCGATGCGCGGCGGCAGCGCGCTTTCGACGAAGCTGTGCAGTTGCTCGGTCGCGCGGCTCTTCGTCTTGCACATGTCCCGGCACCGCGCTTCGAGCGTGCAGCAGAGCGAGCAGATCGGACCCGAGTACGCAGGGCAAAGGGCTATGTCGCTGCGCTCGAATTCGTTCTCGCAGATCGTGCAGCGCATCGCCTTCGCATCCGGATCGAGACCCGACGCAGGCCGCGCCAAGTAGTAGCGGCCCTTCGTGAGCCACGCGATGAGCGGAGCCGCGGCGAATGCGACGACCAATGCGATGAAAGGCGAGAGAATCTGCGGCATCCGACCGAACAGGCCGAGAAACGCGAGACTCGAGAACAACACGGACAGAAGGAGCGCGCCGACGCCGACGGGGTTGATGTCATACAGATAGGCGCGCTTGAACTCGATGTGCTTCGGGCTGTACCCGAGCGGCTTGTTGATCACGAGATCGGCCGTGAGCGCGCCGATCCAGCCGGCCGCAAAGTTTGCGTAGATGATGAGGATGCTCTCGATGGCCTGGAAGATGCCCGTCACCATCAGGAGCAGCGCGACCAGCACGTTGAAGACGAGCCACACGACACGCCCGGGGTGGCTGTGCGTGAGCCGCGAGAAAAAGTTCGACCACGCGATCGAGCCTGCGTAGGCATTCGTCACATTGATCTTGAGCTGGCAGACGATCACGAAGATTCCCATGAGGACGAGCGCGAACGTCGGCGAGCGCACGGTCTCCGTGAAGGCGAGCAGATACATTTCGGTGGGATCGTCCGCCTGCGCGGCTGGAATGCCATGGCGCAGCGCGAGGAACGCGAGGAACGAGCCGGCGAGCAGCTTGAAGGCGCCGACGACGACCCAACCGGGACCGGTGCCGACGACGGCGATCCACCAGCCGAAACGATTCTTCTCCGTGCGATTCGGCAAGAAGCGCAAGTAGTCGACTTGTTCGCCGATCTGCGGGAGCAGCGACAGCAGCATGGAAGCCGCCATGCCGAACAGCACGAAGTCGAACGCGCCGCCCGGAGTGCCTTGCTCGCCGGTGAAATTCGTCCACTCGGCCACCTTCTCCGGTGAGCTCCACGCGAGGTAGACGATCGGCAGGAACTGCAGGATGAGCCAGATCGGCTGCGTCGCGATCTGCATGCGGCTGATGAGGCTCACGCCGTAGAGCGCGATCGGAATCACGACGAGCGAGCTGATCAGATGCGCGATTGCGAGCGGAATGTCGAACAGCATCCGGAGCGCCATCGACATGATGCTCGCTTCGATCGCGAACAGCAGGAACGTGAACGAGGCGTAGATGAGCGACGTCAGCGTCGATCCCATGTAGCCGAAACCCGCGCCGCGCGTGAGTAGATCGATGTCGACGCCGTACTTCGCCGCGTAGTAGCAGATCGGCAAACCGATTCCGAACATCAGCACGGAGAACGCGAGGATGGCCCAAGCGGTGTTCGGAAACCCGTACGCGATCGTGAGGGCGCCGCCGATGGCCTCGCACGCGAGAAACGCGATCGGCCCGAACGCCGTGCTGCCGACGCGAAACGAGGACTTGCGCGCCCGATCCGCCGTATAGCGCAGCGCATAGTCCTCGAGCGTCTGGCTCGCAACCCATTGGTTGTACTGCCGACGCTCGCGAACGATGCGCTGTCGCGGATGAGTGCGTTGTTTGTCGTTCTTCACGGCGCTTCGAAGTGGCGGCCCTCCGTGGGTAGTAGCAATTGATGTGCCACTGAGGTCCGGGCCGCGGGTTACAGACTGCAGGCGACAGGCGACAGTCAGAGGAAGAAGCGCCGCGCGCTGCACTTCTCTCTTGCCGTAGCCTGCAGCCCGTAGCCATAGCCCTTGGCGCGGAGCGCCACCTGCGCGCTACACGGCGCACTTCTCCTCTGGCCGTAGCCTGTAGCCCGTAGCCTGTAGCCCCTGGTGCGGAGCGCCATTGCGGTGCGCGCGAACGCGCTCGCGCACCGCGATGGCGCAGAGCGTGCGCGAGGTACGTCAAATGACGCGTACCCGCACTCGCGATACGCGACTAGCTTTCGCTCAAGCGAATTCCTGGCCTGCAACTCCACTCAAGAAGGAAACCATTCATGCGTTCGCTGCGACAAGAACACTCGGGCAAGCGGAATCTCAGCGCCGCTTTCGCCGGAGCGACTCTGCTGTGCTTCCCCGCGATTCATAGTTGGGCAGCAGAGATCAATCTGCCGCCGGTTTCGGTCGGTGCGGGAATCCGCACGAGCTTCGCGCACACCGATCCGGATGCGGGCGATGAGATCGACGATTTCGCGCTCAACAGCGCGCGCATCTACATCAGCGGCAAGGCGACCGAGAACATCAGCCTGATGTTCAACACGGAATACAACTCCGATGACGAGGAAATGCGCGTCATCGATGCGGTCGCGCAGTTCTCTTTTTCCGACGAGCTCAACATTTGGGCGGGCCGCTTCCTGCCGCCGAGCGATCGCGCAAATTTGTACGGCCCGTATTACGCGAACCACTGGGGCGTGTTCAGGGACGGCATTCAAGATGGCTATCCCTTCGAAACCGAAGGCCGCGCCGACGGCGTGATGTATTGGGGGCAGTTCGGCCTCGCGAAAGTTTCGTTCGGTGCGTTCGACATCGCGAACGTGATCGACGAGCCGACGACGGGCGATTCGGATGTGCTGTGGGCCGGACGTGTGCAGCTCGACTTCTGGGACGCCGAAGCGGGCTACTACTTGAACGGCACGTACTACGGCGCGAAGGACCTGCTCGCGGTCGGTGTGGCCGCGCAAACCGCAAGCGGCGACAACGCGTACTCGCTCGACTTCCTGCTCGAAAAGAAGCTCGCTAACGATGGCGTCGTCACGGTCGAAGCGGAGTACGCGTGGTACGACGGGCTCGGCGGCTATCCGCCTCCCACCAACGGCGGCTACGACGAAACGGGCGGCTATTACGTGCTCGGCGCGTATTTGTTTCCGCAAGTTGTGGGCATCGGCAAGCTCCAAGTGCTCGGCAAGTACGGCGAAGCGACGTACGAGAACACGCTTCTCGGCGATGTCGACCAGGAGACGACCGAGCTCAATCTCAACTACATCATCAAGGACTTCAACGCGCGCATCAGCTTGTTCTACATCGATGTGAGCTTCGACCCCGTCACGGGCGGCGACGCGAGCCAGATCGGGCTCGGCCTGCAAGTGCAAATCTGATCCTGCCACGCAGTTTCCAAGAGGACCCTTAGCATGAATAGAAAACGCATCCTGGGCGGGCTCGCAAAGATCGCGGCCGCCATGGCGCTCGTCGCGGCGGGCGCGGCGCAAGCGGCCGATACGATCAAGGTCGGCGTATTGCACTCGCTGTCCGGCACGATGGCGATCTCCGAGACCACGCTGAAAGACACCGTGCTCATGCTCATCGAAGAGCAGAATAAGCGAGGGGGCGTGCTCGGCAAGAAGTTGGAAGCGGTCGTCGTCGATCCCGCATCGAACTGGCCGCTCTTCGCCGAGAAGGCGGAGCAATTGCTCGTCAAGGACAAGGTCGCCGTCGTCTTCGGCTGCTGGACCTCCGTGTCGCGCAAGTCGGTCCTGCCGGTGTTCGAGAAGAACAACGGCCTGCTGTTCTACCCCGTGCAGTACGAGGGCGAAGAGTCCTCTCGCAACGTGTTCTACACGGGTGCGGCGCCGAATCAGCAGGCGATCCCCGCGGTCGACTATCTGATGAACGATGTCGGCGTCGAGCGCTGGGTCCTTGCGGGTACCGACTATGTCTATCCACGCACGACGAACAAGATCCTCGAGGCGTATCTCAAGGCGAAGGGCGTCAAGCAAGAAGACATCATGATCAACTACACGCCATTCGGTCATTCCGATTGGCAGCGGATCGTATCGGACATCAAAAAGTTCGGCTCGGCGGGCAAGAAGACGGCGGTCGTCTCGACGATCAACGGCGATGCCAACGTGCCGTTCTACAAAGAGCTCGGCAATCAAAAGATCTCGGCCGAGGACATTCCGGTCGTCGCATTCTCGGTCGGTGAAGAAGAGCTTTCAGGCATCGACACGAAGCCGCTCGTCGGCCATCTCGCCGCGTGGAACTACTTCATGAGCGTCGATACGCCCGCGAACGCGGACTTCATCAAGAAGTGGCAGACGTTCATCAAAAATCCGAAGCGCGTGACGAACGATCCGATGGAAGCGCACATGATCGGCTTCAACATGTGGGTGAAGGCCGTCGAGAAGGCGAAGACGACGGATGTAGACAAAGTCATTGACGCGATGATCGGTATCGAGGTGCCGAACCTGACCGGCGGTGTGGCGAAGATGCTGCCCAACCACCATCTCACGAAGCCCGTCCTGATCGGGGAAGTGCGCGCGGATGGTCAGTTCGACGTCGTGTGGCAGACCGATGGCCTGGTGGCGGGAGATGCCTGGTCCGATTTCCTCGAGGGCAGCAAGGACATCGAAGCCGACTGGGTCACGCTCAAATGCGGCAACTACAACACGAAGACGAAGAAGTGCTCTGGCCAGAACTATGAGTAGGCTCTAGTGGGCTCCGCCAGCGGATAGGGACTAGGGGATAGGGGATAGTCAGAACGCTGGCGACGCCAGGGCAGGGATGCCCTGGCTGTCGCCCTCCCCAATGACGTGGTTCGCGAGCAAATGGAGAGGGCAACACTTCCCTCGAGCAACATCGACAATCGGAATCAAACGTTTGACGATCAACAAGAACTACGGTGAGCGAATGGTGCGGCTTCGCGTCGTGCGCTGGATGGCGAGCTTCGTGCTCGTCATTGGTGCGCTCGCGTGCACCGCCGCGTACGCATCGACTCACGACGGCTTTGCCGAAACCGTCGCCAGGCTCGCGACGACGAATTTCAAGACGAAAGGCGAGGTCGTCGACGAGCTCGCTGAGATGCGTCATCCGAACACCCGTGCGGTGTTGAACGCGCTGCTCGAAGGCGCGCTTTATTTCCGCAAGGCAGACAAGCACGTCTTCGTCGTCGAAAAGGCAGGCGAGGGTTGGGCGCTGACCGATGCCGTGACGATGAAAGCGGCAGGACACGGCGCGACGAGCGAGTTCACGAAGATCACGACGAACAACGGATTGCGCAAGCAGTTGAAGGGTGCGCTTGCGAGCTTTGCGCTGACGGACCCGGATCCGGACGTGCGTCTCGCGGCGGTCAACGAAATGATGCGCACGCTCGATGAGGACAGCGCGGCGATCCTGCGTAAGCGCATCGACGAAGAGACGGACCGCGCCGTGCGAGCGGCGATGCTGAGCGGCCTTGCGCTCGCGGATCTCGGCAGTGCCGATGCGGACACTCGGCTCGCTGCAATCAATGTCCTCGAGGGTGATCTGAGCCCGGAGGTCTTCAACCGTCTGGCCGCGCTCCTCGAGCGCAGCTCGGACGGCACCTATGCAGAGCCGGATGAACGCGTGCGGACTGCTGCCGAGGCAGCGGTGAACAGCATCAAGTCCAAGCGCAGCTTCTACGCATCGATCGAAACCCTGTTCTTCGGCTTGAGCCTAGGCTCCGTGCTGGTGCTCGCCGCGATCGGTCTTGCGATCACCTTCGGCGTCATGGGTGTCATCAATATGGCCCATGGCGAGCTGATGATGCTCGGTGCGTACACGACGTACGTCATCCAGCTCATCATGCCGAAGCATATCGACGCGTCGGTCCTGGTCGCGATTCCGGCGGCGTTTCTAGTCTCGGGCACTGTAGGCGTGCTGATCGAGCGCGGCGTCGTACGCTTTCTCTATGGCCGTCCGCTCGAGACTCTGCTCGCGACATTCGGCGTGAGCCTGATCTTGCAGCAAGTCGTACGTGACGTGTTCACCGCGAACAATCGTCCGGTCGAGGCGCCTTCGTGGATGTCGGGCTCGCTGCAAATCAACGATGCGCTCTCGTTTACCTACAACCGGCTCTATGTCGTGCTGTTCATGTTGATCGTGTTCTTCGTCCTGCACTTCGTGCTGAAGCGCACGAGCCTGGGCCTCAAAGTTCGTGCGGTATCCATGAACCGACCGATGGCGAAGGCGATGGGCGTTCGCACGGAATGGGTGGATGCGCTCACCTTCGGCCTCGGCTCGGGCATTGCCGGTGTGGCGGGCGTCGCGTTGAGCCAGCTGACGAACGTCGGACCGAATCTCGGCCAGTCGTACATCATCGATTCGTTCATGGTTGTCGTGTTCGGCGGCGTGGGGAATCTCTGGGGAACGCTGATCGGCGGCATGTCGCTCGGCGTCGTCAATCAAATGCTCGAACCGTACGCCGGTGCCGTGCTCGCAAAGATTTTCGTGCTCGTCGCATTGATCTTGTTCATCCAACGACGCCCGCGGGGCTTGTTCCCGCAGAAGGGCAGAGCCGCCGAGACATGAGCGCCATGCCGACTCATCGGCTCCTGAGCGCGCTGTTCGGAGATCGAGGCACGAAGGTTTTCTTGGCCGTGCTCCTCACGACAGTCGTCGCTGCGCCGATGCTTCACCTCGCCGTGCCCGAAGGATCGGCGCTGCATCTCTCCAGCTACACGATGACGCTCATCGGCAAGTACATGACGTACGCGCTGCTTGCGATCGCCGTCGATCTCGTGTGGGGCTATTGCGGCATCTTGAGTCTCGGGCACGCCGCGTTCTTCGCGCTCGGCGGTTATGCAATGGGCATGTACTTGATGCGGCAGATCGGGACGCGCGGCGTGTACGGTCACCCTGTATTGCCCGACTTCATGGTGTTCCTGAATTGGACCGAGCTGCCCTGGTTCTGGCACGGCTTCGACATGTTCTGGTTCGCTTCGGCGATGGCGGTCCTCGTCCCGGGCGTGCTCGCGTTCGTATTCGGTTGGCTCGCATTCCGTTCGCGCGTGACAGGCGTCTATCTATCGATCATGACGCAGGCGCTCACTTATGCGCTGATGCTCGCATTCTTTCGCAACAACATGGGTTTCGGCGGCAACAATGGGCTGACCGACTTCAAGGACATCCTCGGATTCGATCTGTACGCGCCGGGCACTCGCGTTGGGCTTTTCATTGCCTCTGCGGTCGCGCTTGCGCTCGGTTATC
Source organism: Lysobacterales bacterium (assembly GCA_040255535.1). Classification (GTDB taxonomy): domain Bacteria; phylum Pseudomonadota; class Gammaproteobacteria; order Steroidobacterales; family Steroidobacteraceae; genus Steroidobacter. Next base: position 32,070 of record JBDZVE010000035.1, read on the forward strand.
TCGCGTGCAAGTACCTCACGCACTCGCGTGCCGGGCGCGTCATCCAAGCGGTGCGAGATGCAGAGAGCCGCACGCGCTTCATCGGCTATCGAGTCGAATCGTACAAGCTTTGGGTGTGGACGTTCTCTGCGGTGCTCGCCGGTGTCGCGGGGGCGCTCTATGTCCCACAGGTCGGCATCATCAATCCGAGCGAGTTCCAGCCGATCAACTCGATCGAGATCGTGATCTGGGTCGCCGTCGGCGGGCGCGGGACGCTCTATGGCGCGGTTGCAGGCGCGGTGCTCGTCAACTATGCGAAGAGCTACTTCACCGCCGCGCTGCCTGAATTGTGGTTGTACGCGCTCGGCGCGCTGTTCGTGCTCGTGACGCTGTTCTTGCCGCGGGGCGTCGTCGGTCTCATGGACCGATTCGCTCGTAAGCCCAAGTTGGTCGTCCAGACGGTGCCCGCGTGAACGCCGCAACCGCAGTGCGCATGGGTTGGCAGAAGGTGTTCGGCGCCGGGGCCCGCAGCGTGCGCCCACCGCCCGGCGATTCATCGCACGGAACGATTCTCTACCTCGAAGACATCACGGTGAGCTTCGATGGGTTCAAAGCGCTGAACGCGCTCACGCTATACATCGACGCCGGGGAGCTTCGCTGCATCATCGGACCGAACGGCGCGGGAAAAACGACGATGATGGATGTCATCACGGGCAAGACGCGGCCCGATGCGGGCTCGGCCTGGTTCGGACAGACGACCGATTTGCTTACGATGAGCGAGCCGGAAATCGCGCTCGCCGGAATCGGTCGCAAGTTTCAGAAGCCGACGGTATTCGAGCACCACACGGTGCTCGAGAATCTGGAGCTGGCGGCGTCCGGAGACAAGACGATTTGGGCCACGCTATTCAAACCGCTCAGCCCCACGCAGCGCCAGCTCCTGGATTCGGTGCTCGAGACAATCGGTCTCAAGGACGTGCGTCCGATGCGTGCCGGCGCGCTTTCGCATGGTCAGAAGCAATGGCTCGAGATCGGCATGCTGCTCATGCAGGACCCGCAGCTCTTGCTCGTCGACGAACCCGTCGCCGGCATGACGCCACAAGAAGTCGAGCGCACGGCGGAGCTGCTGCTCTCGCTTGCCGGGAAACATTCCGTCGTCGTCGTCGAGCACGACATGGAGTTCGTGCGCTCGATCGCACGCAAAGTCACCGTGCTTCATGAAGGGCAAGTGCTCGCCGAAGGAACGATCGATGAGGTGCAGAAGGATGGCCGGGTGGTGGAAGTGTATTTAGGAGAGTAGGGCGCCGCGTGCGCGCCGCCGTGTAACGTGTGATGTGTAAAGTGTAGGGTCAGAAGGCGCGCAGAGCGCGCTCCCACACACCTTACACCTCACACCTTACACGACCACAGTTTGCAATCATGACTGCGGCTGGTTCCGCTCGATGCTACACATTCAGAACCTCAATCAGTTTTACGGCGGCAGCCACATCCTCTGGGACGTGAACATGAGCGTGCCGAGGGGGTCGTGCACGTGCTTGATGGGACGCAACGGCATGGGCAAGACGACCTTGCTCAAATGCATCATGGGGTTGTTGCCGGCGGTTTCCGGCGAGCTGCGCTATGAGGAAATGAATTTGCGTGCGCTTCCGGCGGAGCGGCGCGCGAGCGCAGGCATCGGCTATGTCCCGCAGGGGCGCGAGATCTTCTCGCAGCTGACCGTCGAGGAGAACCTGCGCATCGGTTTATCTGCACGGCGTGCTAAACGCCGCGACGTGCCCGAGCAGATCTTCGAGCTTTTTCCGGTCCTCAAAAAGATGCTGCGCCGGCGGGGTGGAGACCTCTCCGGGGGTCAGCAACAGCAGCTCGCGATCGGGCGGGCGATGGTGCTGGAGCCGAGGCTCCTCATCCTGGACGAGCCGACCGAAGGCATTCAGCCGAACATCGTTCAAGAAATCGGCGACATCATCATGAAGCTCAACAAAGAGGCGAATCTCACGGTGCTGCTCGTCGAGCAGAAGCTGCCTTTCGCGCGTCGCATTGCCAGCGAGTTTCGCATGATGGCCAAAGGCAGAATCGTCGCGAGCGGCGCGATCGATGCGCTGACGGACGAGCTCGTGAAGCAGCATCTGACGGTGTGAACAATCATGAGTAGCCCCGAGCTCGAGGCTGACGCCTCAGGTTGGCGAGCCGATCTTCGGCTGCGCTTCGCCGCGCGCGGGGTGCGCACGCATTTGATGGAGCGATCTCACGTGGGGCCGCTGATCGTGCAGAGGCCGTTCTATCCGGAGGGCAACGTCTGTCACGTGTACATCGTGCATCCTCCCGGCGGCGTCGTCGGCGGTGACGAGCTCTCGATTCGAGTGCAGGCGGAGCGTGGCTCGAACACGTTGCTCACGACGCCCGCGGCGGCGAAGTTCTATCGCTCCGAAGGGGCGGTTGCCCGACAAGATCAGTCGATCGAAGTCGACGGTGCCTCGCTCGAGTGGTTGCCGCAGGAAAGCATCTTCTTCAGCGGAGCGCGGGTTCGCAGCACGACTCGCGTGTGCCTGGCCGCTTCGTCCAGATTCGTCGGTTGGGAAATCGCCTGCTTGGGCTTGCCGGCGCGCGCTCGAGACTTCGAAGCCGGTGCGCTGCAGCTCGGCTTCGAGCTCCACGTCGACGGCGTGCCGCGCATCATCGACCGTTTGAGAATCGAAGGGGACAACAACGCGCGCGCCGCAGCGTGGGGGCTCAATGGCTACAGAGCGATCGGCACCTTGTTTGCCTATCCGGCCACTCGTGAGCTCATCGAGCACGTGCGAACGTTGCACGCATACCCCGCCGAGATCGCGCTCAGTCTCGTCGATGACGTTCTCGTCTGCCGCGCGCTCGGACAACAAGCCGAGCCGGTGCGAAACGCCCTTGCGAATGTATGGCAGGCCTCGAGAGCAGCACTCCTCGACCGCGGGTCGATCGTGCCCCGAATATGGAGAACCTGACGCGATGTTGATTTTTGCCGCGCTCGTAACCCGTCTTCAGTTGACCCTAGCCAGCGATCGCTCATGAACCTCTCTCCCCGCGAAAAAGACAAACTGCTCATCTTCATGGCGGCGTTGCTCGCAGAGCGGCGCAGGGCGCGCGGCCTCAAGCTCAACTATCCCGAAGCCGTCGCGCTGATCTCCGCAGCGATCATGGAAGGGGCCCGCGATGGCAGATCGGTCGCGGAGCTCATGAGCTACGGTGCGACAATCCTCACGCGCGACGACGTGATGGACGGCGTGCCAGAAATGATTCCGGACGTTCAAGTCGAAGCCACCTTCCCCGACGGCACGAAGTTGGTGACGGTGCATAACCCCATACCCTAGCGGGTGTGTAAGGTGTGACGTGTAACGTGTAAGGCCAGAAATCGTTGTCGTGCCATTCTGACTTCACACCAGACACCCTACACATTACACATCGCGGAGCGACATATGATTCCCGGCCAACTTCTTCCCGCTTCCGGTGAGATCGAGCTGAATGCGGGGCTGGCTACGCGCAGAGTCAAGGTAGCGAACACCGGCGATCGCCCGATCCAGGTCGGCTCGCACTATCACTTCTACGAGACGAACGCCGCGCTCAGCTTCGATCGAGAAGCGACGCGGGGCTTTCGACTGAATATTCCCTCCGGCACAGCAATCCGTTTCGAGCCCGGTCAAGAACGCGAAGTCGAGCTCGTGGCGTATGCAGGCGATCGAATCGTGTATGGGTTCAATGGACGAGTGATGGGCAAATTGTGAGGAAGTGTCACGTGTAATGTGTAACGGGTAACGTCGAAGGCGCGAATCGCGCTCCCACACACCTTACACCTTACACGTTACACATTAGAGCCGGGAGACGAGGCTGAGTGATGAGGATTGCTTTATGGTGAGTATCGATCGGGGTGCCTACTGCGAGATGTATGGTCCCACGACGGGTGATCGCGTGCGCCTCGGAGATACGGAGCTCATCCTGGAAGTCGAGCGCGACTACACCGTGTATGGCGAGGAGGTGAAGTTCGGCGGCGGGAAGGTGATCCGCGACGGCATGGGTCAGAGTCAGCGTGAGGCCGCGGATGTCGTGGACACGATCATCACGAACGTGCTCATCCTCGATCATTGGGGCATCGTCAAAGCAGACATCGGCCTCAAGGCGGGTCGCATCGTCGCGATCGGCAAAGGCGGCAATCCCGATGTGCAGCCGAACGTCGACATCGTGATCGG
>JBDZVE010000154.1:0-7189 GCA_040255535.1 Lysobacterales bacterium
GTCCGCAAGGGCGACGATACATTGCGCGGAAGAAAACTCCGCTTGCTTCTCCTCTTCGCTGCGCCGCCGCGCCGCCGCGAGAGATCCTTCTTACTTACCCCGCCTCTGCGCGTCCTCGCAAGAGTGCCGCAAGAGTATTGTCGAGTGCTTACCTTTGCGAACCTTGTGGGCTTAGCGAGATTCGCTCTTCATCGATGTGCACGAATGGCCGGACCTCGATCTCTCAGATTGACTGACGCGTATAGACGTTGCGGTGCGGCGGGCAAATGAATCCGCTCAGCTCCGCGAGATTGTCTATCAGCTCGTCGGGACGGAGCGCTTCGAGCGCATCAGGACTGTTGTAACCGTATGCGACCGAGACGGCCCGGCATCCGGCGGCGCGGGCGGCGATGATGTCCGTTCGTGAATCGCCCACGTACGCGAGCTCTTCGGGCTCGACTTCAACCCGTCCGCACGCGGCGAAGAGCAAGTTCGGGCTCGGCTTGCGATCTTCTGCGAGATCGGCGCAGAGCGTGTGCTGGAAATAATGGTGCAAGTCCGCCGCTTCCAGTAAGCGCAATGCAAAGCTCGTTTCCTTGTTCGTCACGCAACAGAGTAGCGTGCCGCTCGCGGCCAGCGCCTCGAGCGTGTGTCGCACGCCGGGATAGACCGAGCTGCGTTCGAATACATGATGGCCATAGAGTTTGCGGAAGACCGCTTCGGCGCCGGCTCGAACGGCGGGCGAGAGCGACGCCTCGCCCGTGCTTACCGTGAGCGCACGCTCGACGAAGGCCGAAATGCCCGCGCCGATCAATCTCGGTATGACCGAAGGCGGCAACGGGCGATAGCCGATCATGTTCAAAACCGTGTTCATCGCTGCGCCCAGGTCGGGCGCCGTATCGATGAGCGTTCCGTCCAAATCGAACGCGATCGCACGAATCATCCGGGTACCTCGGTGAGCTCGGGTTGGGGGCCGGTCGGCAGCGACGGCACGGACGCCACTCGAGCACGGCCCTTCTTGCGCCCGAGCGCCTCTTTGCGCCGATCGATGAGTCGCAGGATCATCGGTGTGAAGATGAGCTGCATCGCCAGATCCATCTTCCCGCCCGGACATACGATCGTGTTCGCGCGCGACATGAACGAGCCGTGCAGCATCGACAGCAGGTAAGGGAAGTCGATGCCGTGCGGCCGCGCGAAACGGATCACGAGAAAGGATTCATCCGGCGTCGGAATGAAGCGCGCGATGAACGGGTTGGAGGTATCGACGACCGGCACGCGCTGAAAGTTGATGTGCGTGCGGGAGAACTGCGGGCATACGTAGTGCACGTAGTCGTGCATGCGCCGCAGGATCGTGTCGGTGATCGCTTCGTCCGAGTAGCCTCGCGTCGCTCTGTCGCGATGGAGCTTTTGAATCCACTCGAGGTTGATGACCGGGACCACGCCGATGAGCAGATCGACGTGTCGGGCGATGTCCACGCCGTTGCACGCCATGGCGCCGTGCAGCCCTTCGTAGAACAACAGATCGGTCTCGTCGGGCAGCGGCTCCCACTCCGTGAATGTGCCGGGCGCTTGTCCATAGCGTCCAGCCTCTTGTTCATCGTGCAGGTACCGTCGTCTTCGGCCCTGGCCGCTTTCGCCATAGCTGCGAAACAATCCCTCGAGCTCCTCGAGGAGGTTCGCCTCGGGACCGAAATGGCTGAAATGCGTATCTCCGCGCGCGAGCGCCTCGGTCAGCTTCTGCTTCATCGCGACGCGATCGTAGCGGTGGAAGCTGTCGCCTTCGACGAACGCAGCCTCGATGCCCTCGCGGCGAAAAATCTGCTCGAAGGTTCGCATCACGGACGTCGTGCCTGCGCCCGATGAGCCGGTCACGGCAATAATGGGGTGCATCGCGGACATCAGGCGGGCCTCCTGAACAACGTACGCTCGCCGAACAGCGGCGCGTCGAATTCGAAATCGTTGTACTCGCGGTAGTAGCCCTCGATGCGCTCGACCTCCGCGCGGGCACCGAAAATTAACCCGATGCGCTCGTGCAAGCTGGTCGGTGTGAGCTCGAGCAGCGGCTCGCGACCGGTGCTCGCGCGGCCTCCGGCCTGTTCGATGATGAACCCGATCGGATTCGCCTCGTAAAGGAGGCGCAGCCGGCCCGCGCGCGTGAGGTCTTTCCGATCGCGGGGATACATGAAAACGCCGCCGCGCATCAGGATCCGGTGTGTCTCCGCGACGAGCGATGCGATCCAGCGCATGTTGAAGTCGCGCCCGCGCGGACCGGCCGCGCCGGCTTGGCACTCGCTCACGTAGCGCTTGATCGGCGCTTCCCAGTGGCGCGAGTTCGACGCATTGATCGCGAACTCGGACGTGGTCTCCGGAATCCTGAGATCGGGATGCGTCAGCAGAAACTCGCCGACCTCGCGATCGAGCGTGAAGCCGTGCGTGCCGTGTCCCGTTGTGAGCACGAGCATCGTGGATGGACCGTAGATCGCGTAGCCCGCGCACACCTGCGCGGTGCCCGGCTGCAGGAAGTCGGTCTCGAGCGGTTCGCACGCGCCGCCCGGACAGCGCAGGATCGAGAAGATGCTGCCGACGGAGACGTTCACGTCGACGTTCGACGAGCCGTCGAGCGGATCGAACAGCAGCAAATAGCGTCCGCGCGGATATTCGTTCGGAATGGAGTAGGGCGTCGTCATTTCTTCCGACACCATGCCTGCGAGCTGTCCGCCCCATTCGGTCGTGCGCACGAAGATGTCGTTCGCGAGCACATCGAGCCGCATCTGGGTCTCGCCCTGTACGTTCGTCGAGTCGGTTTGGCCGAGCGCACCCGAGAGCGCGCCCTGACCGATCAGCACGGCCATGCGCTTGCATGCCAAACGCAGATCGTTCACGAGCGAGATGAAGTCGGCATTCGTGTCGGCGTGTCGCCGGCGCTCCTCGATGAGAAAGCGCGTCAGGGTCTTCGGCGTATGCTTCATGGAGCGGTTCCTCCGTTGAATACTCGACTCGCGCGCAGATCGGGCGCCTCGATCGTGACCAGCTCTTCGCGCGCGAGCGTGGCACCCTTCGCGAACAAGCGGCTCGCTTGCCGCAAGCGGGCGCGGTCGAGCGCGTTGCGAATGGAGCGCGCATTCGCGAAGTGTGGCTGCGCGCGGCGTAGGGCGATGTACTCGCGCAGGGCAACGAGCGCCTCGTCGCTGAAGCGGTACTGCATTTTCTGCAGCATGAGCTGTGCGATGGCGTAGAGCTCCTCGTCCGAGTAGTCGGGAAAGTCGATGTGATGCGCGATGCGCGATGACAGACCCGGATTGCTGCGGAAGAAGCGGTCCATGCGATCCTTGTAGCCGGCGAGGATGACGACGAGGTCTTCGCGGCTGTTCTCCATTTCTTGCAGGAGAATCTCGATCGCTTCCTGTCCGTAATCGCGCTCGTTCTCGGGGCGGTACAAGTAGTAGGCCTCATCGATGAACAGCACGCCGCCCATTGCGCGCTTCAGGACTTCCCTCGTCTTCGGCGCGGTGTGGCCGATGTACTGGCCGACGAGGTCGTCGCGCGTGACCGCGACCAGGTGCCCTTTGCGCACGTAGCCCAAGCGATGCAGGATCTCCGCCATCCGCAATGCAACGGTCGTCTTGCCCGTGCCTGGATTGCCTGTGAAGTTCATGTGCAGCGACGGCGCGCCCGTGCTGAGGCCGGCCTGCTTTCGAAGCGTGTCGATGAGGAGCAGGGCACAGATATCGCGCACCCGGTTCTTGACCGGGATGAGCCCGACGAGCTCGCGATCCAGCTCATCGAGCACTTCGGCGACGCGCGAGCCCCTAAAGGCAGCATCGAGATCGAACGTCCCAGCTTCGCCGGAGCTCGCGATGTCGTGAGTGATCGCGTTCATCGCGCGTCTCAGTAGCGCTCGCCGGGCGGCCGCTCGGTTGCATACGAGCGAACCGTGTAGCGTACTTGTCGACCCGGGCCTTCTTCGCGCACGAGACCGAAGCCGGGCTCTTCCTTCGGGCGCGCCACGATGAACGAGAGCCGCAGGGATTCGACGCCCCGAGTCGCATCGAAGGCATTCACCTTGATGTATTGATTCGGGAATGTCGCGCGGCACGCGTTCACTTCCTTGAGAATGCCGGCGGCATCCTTCAAGTCGAACATCGGGATGCCGAACATTTCCCAATAGGTGTTGCGTGGATGCGGATCGTCCGTGTATTCGATCGAGATCGCCCAGCCCTTTTGCAGGCAATACTCGATCTGCGCACGAATCTGCTCGTCGGTGAGATCGGGCAGGAAAGAAAAGGTGCCTTGCGTGACTCGCATCGTGCTCTCCTCAGGCGGCGGTGGGCGTCGGGACGAAGTCCGGCGTGTCGGTGCTCGCGTAATCGAACGTGACGTCGCGCCAGGTATCGAGTGCCGCTTGCAGCGGCGTGCAATGGCGTGCGGCGTTCGCGAGGATGTCCGGCCCTTCGTTCCAGATATCCCGTCCCTCATTGCGCGCGAGCACCATCGCCTCGAGCGCGACGCGATTGGCCGTCGCGCCGGCCGCGATACCCATCGGATGACCGATCGTGCCGCCGCCGAACTGCAGCACGCAGTCCTCGCCGAGATACGTGAGGAGCTGATGCATCTGCCCCGCGTGAATGCCGCCGGAGGCAACCGGCATCACGCCGTGCAAGCCGCCCCAGTCCTGCTCGAAGAAGATGCCGCGCGGCAGATCGACTTCGTTCCTGGGCTCGCGGAGCACGTTGTAGTAGCCCTGCACGGTGTTCGGATCGCCTTCGAGCTTGCCGACGACCGTTCCAGCATGAAGATGGTCGACGCCTGCGAGGCGCATCCACTTCGAGATCACGCGGAACGAGATGCCGTGCGTCTTTTGTCGCGTGTAAGTGCCATGGCCCGCGCGGTGCAAGTGGAGCAGCATGTCGTTCTTGCGCGCCCACTTCGACATCGATTGGATCGCGGTGTAGCCGATGACGAGGTCGATCATCACGATGATCGAGCCGAGCTCCTTCGCGAACTCCGCGCGCTCGTACATGTCCTCCATCGTTGCGGCGGTGACGTTGAGGTAATGGCCCTTGACTTCGCCCGTCGCAGCCTGCGCGCGATTCACGGCTTCCATGCAGTAGAGGAAGCGATCGCGCCAGTGCATGAAGGGCTGCGAGTTGATGTTCTCGTCGTCCTTCGTGAAGTCGAGCCCGCCTTGCAGCGCCTCGTACACGACGCGGCCATAGCTCTTGCCTGAAAGGCCGAGCTTCGGCTTCACCGTCGCACCGAGCAGCGGGCGTCCGAACTTATCGAGGCGCTCTCGTTCGACGACCGTGCCGGTCGGGGGACCTTGAAACGTTTTCACGTACGCGACCGGAAAACGCATGTCCTCCAGGCGCAGCGCCTTGAGCGGCTTGAAGCCGAACACGTTGCCGATGATCGACGCGCTCAGGTTCGCGATCGAGCCGGGCTCGAAGAGGTCCAGGTCGTAGGCGATGTACGCGAAGTACTGGCCCCGCGCTCCTGGTACGGGCTCGACCCGGTACGCCTTCGCGCGATATCGATCGCAGGCTGTGAGTCGATCCGTCCACACGACCGTCCAAGTCGCGGTCGAAGACTCGCCGGCGACAGCTGCCGCCGCTTCGATCGGTTCGACGTTCTCCTGGGGCGTGATACGAAAGAGGGCGAGAACGTCAGTGTCCTTCGGCTCGTACTTCCCGTCCCAGTAGCCCATGTCGGCGTACTTCAAGACGCCCGCCTTATAGCGATCTGCCGCCGAAACGGGTGCAGTCCGCGTACCGATCTGCTTCATTGCGATGCCCTCGAACCAAGGATGAGGTGCAATGAAGCGTGGACCTGTGAGAGCATAAGGTCCAATCGAATATTATTTGTGCTGGTATTAGTTTTCCTTATTAAAGGATTGCCGCACGCGCTATTTGTTCCAGCCTCCCGTCGATCATGCGCAACGTGACGCTTCGTCAGATTCGAGTCTTTGCTGCGGTTGCGCAGCAGAAGTCCTTCACGCGCGCGGCGCGCGAGCTTCACCTGACTCAACCCGCAGTATCGCAACAGCTCAAGTTGTTGGAAGCGGAGGTCGGACTGCCGCTCTTCGAGCATGTCGGCCGCACGATTCATCTCACGGCTGCCGGTGAAGCGCTATTGCGCTACGCAACGCAGATCAACGAAGTGCTGCGTGCGGCGAGCGAATCCTTCGCGGAGATGCGCGGGCTCAAGCGCGGCGTCCTCAAGCTCGGCGCCGTCAGCACGGCGAAGTACTTCACGCCGTCGCTGCTTTCGGCATTCACGATCGAGTACCCGCAGGTGTCGATCAAGTTCACGGTCGGAAATCGCGAAGAGGTCATCAAGCAGCTCGCGGACAACGAGACCGATCTCGTCATCATGGGCCGCCCCCCGCGCGAGCTCGTGACGATCGCGGAGCCGTTCGCGAAGCATCCGCTCGTGATCATTGCCGCGCCGACTCATCCGTTGGCAAATGCGCAGCGGAAGATTCCGCTCAAGCGGCTCGAGAGCGAGAACTTCGTGATCCGCGAGCAAGGATCCGGCACGCGAGCTTCGATGGAGCATCTATTCCGCGAGCGAGATGTCGAATTCCGCGCCTCGATGGAAGTCAGCAGCAACGAGACGATCAAGCAAGCGGTGATGGCCGGCATGGGCGTGAGCTTCATCTCGAAGCACACCGTGAGCCTCGAGCTCGCCGCAGGCAAGCTCGTCGCGCTGAACGTCAGCGGCTTGCCGTTGCTGCGCGACTGGTACGTGATTCACCTGCGCGATAAACGCCTCTCGCCGATCACCGTCGCCTTCCGCTCGTTCTTGTTAGCTCGCGGTGCCGAGATCATCGAGCGCACGGTGGGTTGACGCGGAGAAAGATAACTCTCGCAAAGCACGCCAACCGACGCCGCACTGGCGTCATCCTTGCGAACGCGCACTGCTGTCCGGGGAAAATCCCGCGCGAGACGAGTTCAAACTGTGATTCGCTGGAGAGCGGACGTTTTTGCTAATAGACCGGACTCAACATCCGCTGCCCATTTCGGGATTGAATCTCTCGCGGAGATCGCGGAGATCGCGGAGGCCGGACAAAGAAAAAAGGGTGGCATGAAATTGTCGTCGATTCGTCGCGTCGAGGCACCTGGTGCTGCGCGCGCCATCTTTCTGGCTCTTCTCCGCGGTCTCCGCGTTCTCCGCGAGAGATATTCCGTAGTGCTTTCATGAGTGACCTCCG
>JBDZVE010000036.1:0-5119 GCA_040255535.1 Lysobacterales bacterium
TGCTCGCACCTCGCAATTGCTCGATGAGGCGAGACATTCGATCGACGGCGTTCCTGATCGTCGCGATCGAATCGTCGATGAACTCCGGATTGTGCTTGTGCCGCGCCGAGTTCTCGACAACCAGTCTGAGCTGGGCGATCGAATTCTTGAGATCGTGCATCATGAACGCGGTCAGGCGATTGTAGGCCTCGAACTGCCGACTTTCCGAGAGCTTCCGACTCGCATCCTCTTGCGCGATGTGAGTGGCGACATGGCGGCCCACCGTCTTGAGCAGGTCTCGATCTTCGTACGTCAGCTCGAAGGGCGGCGGCGGTTGATAGAGACAAATGAAGCCGGCCACCTCATCCACCTGCAGCAAAGGTGCGACGATGCGCAAGTCGCCTGCGTCGAGCAGCCAGTCTGGGACCTCGATATTGCCGTACGTGCCCGGTGTTTCGCGAAGCTCCTTGAGATCGATGATCCACTGCGTCTCGCGCAGAAAGGTCGGCAGATCCTCGTTTCCGGAGATCGTCCCCAAGTTCGGGAAATCATCGAGCTGCATCGGCCAAGTCGCTGCGGGCACGAACTCTCCGCTCTCCTCGCGCAAGAAAAGCACCGCGCCCGGGCTCGCGAAAATTTGCGCGATCGCGCGCGCGGCCGTGCGCCGAACGTCGCGATCCTCGGTCGAGGAAAGCGTCTGAATGAAGCGGAGCCATTCGATGCGGTAGTCGTACTTATTGCGATAGAAATGCTTGCTGATGAACACGGCCGCGTGACGGCGCAGCGTTCCCGAGGCGAGCAGCCCGGCCAGCGCGACAAAGGCGCCTGAAAAGAATACGAGCTGACCGATCCGCCCCCATGTCCCGCCGAACTCGCGCACGTAGAGCCCGCCTATGGACGTGACGAGCAAATAGGCGCCGACCACCAACAGCGTGCTCGAGGAGAACACGACTTGGCGTGAAACGAAGACGTCCAGGGACCAATCGGGTGTGCGGCGAGCGGACAGCGCGATGAGCGGCACGGTGAATGCCAGCACGAGACCGCGCGCATTCCAGGTCTCCAAAAACAAACCGCGAAACAGCTCGGCCTGGGTATAGAGAAAAAGATCGTAGGCAAAGATCAAGCTCACGCCGATCGCGAAATGCTTGATCGACTGGCGCCCCGAATGAGTGGAGTTGCGATAGAGCTGTTCGATCAGGACGAGACCCGCGAGCGAGCACACGAGCTGCGACCGAGACAGCAGCACCGTCCCGTCCACATAGAGCACCCCCAGCGTTTCCATCAGCCATGAAAGAGGCCCCGCGATACATGCGCATACGGCGACGAGTATCGACACGGCCTTTACTGTAGGGTTGGCGCGCCCGCCAGCGACGCTCACGAGCGCTACGATCCAGGACAGGTCCTGCAGAACCTCGCCCAAGTAGACGCCGAGCACGGGGATGTACATGCCGGAAGCGCGCAGCGCCAGGGCGGCGGCCCACAGACCGGTGATGCCGGCGGCCACGATCAAGGCCAAGCCCCGCAGATGCCCGCGCCAGCTCACGAGCATGAGCCCGGCCACGATCAAGAAGCTCAGTGCCCCGAGCGAATAGCTCAGGATTCCGAAGGCATTCAAGGTATCTATATGCACGAGCTGCTCAACTCTTGCGCCGCACACATCGCTCGCGTGGCGGGCTGGACATCGACAGTGCGGCTATCTCGCACCCTTGCGCCACACGATGACCTCTACGGTCTGCACGAGAATAGCCAGGTAGAACAGCAATGTGTGGTTCTTCACATAGAAGAGATCGTACTGCAGTTTCTCCGCAGCGTCCTGCTCGGAAGAACCGTAGGGATAGCAGAGCTGCGCCCAGCCGGTGATGCCAGGCTTGATCGAGTGCCTTTCGCGGTAGTACGGGATTCGCTCGTTGAGCTGCTCGACGAACTCAGGGCGTTCAGGCCGAGGGCCTACGAAGCTCATCTCTCCGCGCAGGACGTTCAATATCTGCGGTAGCTCGTCGATACGCGTCAATCGGATGAACGCACCGATGCGTGTGACGCGGCTATCGTTCTTCTGTGCCCACTGCGCCTTGCCGTCTTGCTCGGCGTCTTCTCGCATGCTGCGAAACTTGAGCAGCCGAAACGGCCGCCCATACTGCCCGACCCGCACCTGCCGATAGAAAATCGTGGCGCGCGGACCCTCCGTGATCTTGATTGCAAGCGCCGTGAGAACCATGACCGGCATCGCGAGCGTGAGCAGCACCAAGCTGGCGAGCACATCGAACGTTCGCTCGAACATGCTGTGAATGCGTCCCTGACGAAACCCCTCGGAGAAGATCATCCAACTCGGATTGAGCACATCCAGCCGCACTTTGCCGGTTTCGCGCTCGAGGAAGCTCACTAGATCGACGATCTCGACGCCTTCGAGACGACACTCCAGCAATTCGTCCATCGGGAACTGCCGCCTACGATCGTCCATCGCCACGACAATCTCATCGACTGCATGGGCTCGACAGATCGACCATAGATCGGAGTCCGCGTTGATCTTCTCTGACTCGGGGACCCCGGAAGGCTCATCCCCGTCGGCAGGCACATAGCCAACGATGATGAAACCGCGTCGATCCGAACGGCGCCGCAGCTTGGCGATGCTTGCGGCGCGCCGCCCAGCACCGTAGACGAGGACGCGACGTTTGAACACGTCCTCGTTCACCAGCTTGTCGAATGCCGTTCTCAGAATGAACGAGCCTGCAAACGCGACCGTGCTCGTGAGCAGGAGATCACCGCGGCCGATGCTGATCGCGGGTACGAGATAGGCCAACATCGCGACGACCATCGCGGCACCGAGTACGCTCGCCAAGACACGCGCCAACACGCCGGCGAGCCGAGATCGTTGACGTGCGTTGTAGAGTCCAGTGGCGGTCATCCCGACGAACAGAATGCTTGCGAAGAGAATTCCCCGGGATGTGGGTACCGGCTCGCTTGGCAGCCCCGCATAGGCGGCCAGCTTCTCTGCGATCCAAGGCGCAAAGTAGAAAAACACAGTCTCCGCGAGCGCGAGGAGAGCGAGCGGCAGTTGCCAGTAGTGTTGGAATATTCGAATCGCCACAGATGGTTTTCGTTCGTATCTCTGTTTCGGGCACTGCAGAGCGGCACCCGTGCGCCGCCCGCCGGGTCGGCGACCTCGGTGCGCTCAATCAGCCTCGACGTTGCAATTGGGCTGGATCCAGCCAGCGGTGACCAGCGTCCGTAAGTCTAGTCGTTTCCCTGGGACGGCCCGTGAAGACAGTCACAGGCTACTGTTAACTGTGAAATTAGTCAGCTAGCGGGGCGGACCCAATTGACAATCATTCGCATTTGTATTTAGATCGGCACCACACCCTAGAGCCTGAGTGGATCGAATGTACGTCTGCGTCTGCAACGCCATCAGTGACCGTCAGATTCGCGAATGCGTCGATCGCGGCGCCTCGTGTCTGGACGAAGTGCAGGCACGGCTTCCCGTCGCGAATTGTTGTGGGCAGTGCGAAGAGACGGCCCGCGAGCTCATCGAAACGCACGCCGAATCCGCTTCGAGACCCATCGCCGCTTGACCCGGCACCGGCTCCGCGGCCGCCGGTTGTTGCTCCTTCGCTCTCCCTCCGCCAAGATCGAGGCTTCATCCACCCGGAGCCCATCGATGCAAGGCAGCGCCTCAGTCCTCAAGTTTTTGAACAGCGTGCTCAAGAACGAGCTCACTGCCATCAATCAGTACTTCCTGCATTCGAGGATGTACAAGAACTGGGGACTCAACCGCCTCGGCGAGCACACCTACAAGGAATCCATCGATGAGATGAAGCACGCCGATCGGTTGATCGAGCGCATCTTGTTCTTGGAGGGGCTGCCGAATCTACAGGATCTCGGCAAGCTGCTGATCGGCGAGAACGTCAAGGAAGCGCTCGAATGCGATCTCCGGCTCGAGATGCAGGGCCACCCGGAGCTGAAGAAGGCCATCGCGGAGTGTGAATCGATCGGGGACTACGTCTCACGGCAGCTCTTCGACGACATCCTCAAGTCCGAAGAAGAGCACATCGACTGGCTCGAGACGCAGCTCAGCCTGATCGAACGCGTCGGAATAGAGAACTACTGCCAGAGCCAGATCGAAGAGGGCTGACGGCAGGAGGAGCTGACGTCCCTCTAGCCGATCGTCTTAGATGCCACGTTGGAGAGATCGCTCGCGACGCCGGCGCTGTTGATGGCCGCGACCGCGAAATACCACGTCCCGCTGGTGAGATTCTCGATCACGTAGACGCTCAAGGACGGATTGTCGAGCGAGACGACGTTGGAGAGATTGTTGCGGTCGCGCCCGTAGCGAACCTCGTAGCCGGCCAGATTCGCAAGAACGCTGCCGTCCGTATTCTCGGTCGGAGGTGTCCAGGACAACGTAGCAGTGCCGCCGGCTACCTCTGAAACCGTAATCGAGAACGGGCCGAGCGACGCACTCGCCTTCCCGTCCGAGACGGTGATCGTGATCCCGTCGTATTCACCGACGTCCGATGCGCTGGGGGCACCCGTGATGCGCCCGGTCTTCGAATCGATTGATGCCCAGGCCGGAAGTCCGGAGGCAGAGAACGTGAGCGAGTCGCCGTTCGCATCGTTCGCGGAGGGCTGGAAGCTATACGCCTGTCCGGGGAGAACCATCGCAGCGGGTTTTCCGCTGATGGTGGGCGCTGTGTTCTCCGATCCGCCTTTCGGGGGTGGACTGCTCTGTTCCCCGGTCCCTGGGGCGCTATCCCCGTCTCCACCGCCACAAGCACAGAGAGTGCAAGTGAGCGCAGCCAGCAAGAAATGTCGAGCACGTCCGGCGATATGGTCCATACGAAGTGGGGTCGCACCGTGTTTTACACCGGCACTGCACAATCCAACTTCTATGCCGAACTCGAAAATCGTCTCCAGAACAAAGGCTTATCGCGTCAAAACCTCAGCCGTACGTACTGTATAGGGATCCGACAGTCGCACTTTACTGACAGTAATCTACGACGCGGCAGGGGATAAGCGGTTTAAGTGATTGATGAGTTTGAAAAAACCCGGGTCGCGGGTCTGCGACAACACGGCATCTTCGTGCCGTTCTTGACCGTACGCCACCGCGGAGATTGCTCGTGTCGTCCATGAGACTCACCGTCCGCCG
>JBDZVE010000036.1:5219-12584 GCA_040255535.1 Lysobacterales bacterium
GGCGTCCCACGGGGATTGCTCGTCTCACCCATGAGACTCGGCCCTGCGGGCCAAGCCTCACCGTCCGCCGTCCGCCGTTCACCACTCACCGGGAAATGGCGTCCCCACGGGGATTCGAACCCCGGTTACCGCCGTGAAAGGGCGATGTCCTAGGCCTCTAGACGATGGGGACGCACTTGATCGAAACGAGGGGCTTGGTGGAGCTAGCCGGGATCGAACCGGCGACCTCTTGCATGCCATGCAAGCGCTCTCCCAGCTGAGCTATAGCCCCACGCGGGAGGCGCGCAATGTAGGGAAGCAGGCCCGCTGTGTCAAGGAAGGATGAACGTCCAATCAGGCGTTTACAACCTTATGGCGACGCTTTAGCGCGGCAACGCAGCGTTGGGCGGTTCGACCGTCCCAGTTCTCGGGCCGCGAACCCGTCGGCCATCTTCCACTCAATACTTCGTCCAGGCTTTCTTGCAGGCGCTGTGGCTGAACAAGACGATTGCTTCCTTGCGTCACGGTGATCGGTCGCTCCGTGTTTTCGCGCAATGTCAAACACGGAATTCCCAGATACGTGGACTCCTCCTGCACGCCTCCGGAATCGGTGATAGCGGCTTTCGCCGACCTGACGAGCGCCATGAATTCGACGTATCCGAGCGGCTGTGTCAGCCGTATGCCAGGCTGGGAGTGAAGATGTTCCCACAAGCCAAACTCCTCGAGCCGCTTTCGGGTGCGCGGATGTACCGCGAACACAATTGGCATCCGATGGGAGATGGCGGCAAGCTGCGCGACGAGGCTTTTTAGGGTCTCGCGCTGATCCACGTTGGACGGTCTATGCAGCGTGACCACGGAGTAGTTACCGGGCTCAAGACCGAACTTCTGCGGACCAAGATCGGCCTCGATCTGCTCACGCAACATTTCATACGAGTCGATCATGATGTTGCCCACTCGATCGATTCGCTCCGCGCCGACACCCTCCGCCAATAGGTTTTCATCCGCGTCCGGTGACGGCGTCCAGAGCACATCGGATATCGCATCCGTCACCAAGCGATTGATCTCTTCAGGCATGCGGCGATCGCGACTTCTAAGACCGGCTTCGAGGTGAATAACAGGAATCCACTGCTTTGCAGCCACCATGGCACACGCCGCCGTCGAATTGACGTCGCCAACTACAATCGTCCAATCGGGGCGCTCTTGGGCGCACACTTTCTCGTATGCGACCATCACACCCGCAGTTTGCTCAGCATGAGTCCCGCTGCCGACTTCCAAGTGAAAATGTGGCTGAGGCAAGCGCAGATCCCTGAAAAACGCATCCGACATGCTCGGATCGTAGTGCTGGCCGGTGTGCACTATTTTCGCCGTGCACCACGACTCTGCGGCAAGCGCATGGTACAAGGGCGCGATCTTCATGAAATTCGGCCGCGCGGCGGCAATCAGGTGGACCTTGCAAGTCATCGACACTCCATTTTTTTCGCGAAGGCATAGGCGCCTATGGTGCACTGATTGGTGCTCGTCTACTGTGATGCTTTAGACGGTCAGAGTTACGTTCGCTCCGCGTACTCGAGGGCACGAGCCAATCTAGACATCGCGCTCTCCTTGCCCAAGACCTCCAAAGTGATATCGATGGGCGGAGACACGCTCGTTCCTGAAACAGCCACCCGGATAGGCTGAGCCACCTTGCCGAGACCGATCGAAAGTTCTGCGGAGACTTCATTGATCGCTGCGTGGATCATCGGTGCACTCCAAGTCGGGAGGGCTTCAAACTTCTTCATGACCATCCGAAGCGCTGCAAGGCTTTCGGGTGTGAGATTCTTCTTTGCCGCTTTTTCGTCATATGCGGTCGGCTCTCGGAAAAAGAAGACGCTGTTCTGCGCCATCTCTTTGAGCGTCTTCGCTCGCTCCTGCTGCGTCTTCGCGACGGCCGCAATCTTCGCATCGTCGGTTGTCTCGACCCCGAGCGCTTGAAGATGCGGCTTCAAGTGCACCGCTAGATGCTCCGGTGTCGATCGCATGATGTGCTGCTGATTCAGCCACAGCAGCTTATCCGGATTGAAAGCCGACGCCGACTTGTTCACGTCCTTCGTGTCGAAGAGTCGCACCATCTCATCGAGCGTGAACACTTCCTGGTCGCCGTGCGACCAGCCGAGTCGCACCAAATAGTTGAGCAGCGCTTCCGGGAGATAGCCCTCCTCCCGATACTGCAGCACGCTGACCGCACCGTGGCGCTTCGAGAGCTTCGCACCGTCCGCACCGAGGATCATCGGCACGTGCGCGTACCGCGGCGGCGTCGCCCCGAGCGCGATCAACATGTTGATCTGGCGCGGCGTGTTGTTGAGATGATCGTCGCCCCGAATCACGTGCGTGATCTTCATGTCCATGTCGTCCACGACGACACAGAAATTGTAGGTGGGTGAGCCGTCCGAGCGGGCGATGATCAGATCGTCGAGCTCCGCGTTCTCGAAGCGAACGTTGCCGTGGATCTCGTCCTCGACGATCACGGTCCCGCTCAGCGGATTCTTGAAGCGGATGACCGGCTCGACACCCGCACGCGGTTCCGTGCGATTGCGGCAGGTCCCATCGTAGCGGGGCTTCTGCTTGGCCTCGAGCTGCCTCGCGCGCATGGCCTCGAGCTCTTCCTTCGTGCAGTAGCACCGATACGCGTGGCCCGCCTCGAGAAACCCCTCGAGCACCTCACGATACCGATCCATCCGCCGTGATTGAAAAAACGGCCCCTCATCGGCACGCAGCCCGAGCCACTCCATCCCGTCGAGAATGACTCGCGTCGCCTCCTCCGTCGACCGCTCGCGATCGGTATCTTCGACGCGCAACACGAACACGCCATTGTGGCGCTTCGCATAAAGCCACGAGAACAAGGCAGTGCGAACACCCCCAATATGCAGCATGCCAGTAGGGCTGGGAGCGAAACGGGTTCGAATGGTCATGGAAAGAGAAGGCGATAGCGGATCGCGGATGACAACAAAACAAACAGGGAAGCGGATGCGGCTGGGACGAGCAGGACGCAGTTCTGACGATCCCCTATCCGCTATTCCCTATCCGCTTCTCGGGTGGTGGGCGGTACAGGGATTGAACCTGTGACCCCTGCCGTGTGAAAGCAGTGCTCTACCGCTGAGCTAACCGCCCAAACTGTGGTTCTTTGGCGAACCGGTGCCGGTTCGGAAGGGGGCGTAGTGTAGGCAGCGTGGGTCCGAGGGTCAACGGAGCCTGCTTCAGGGGATGGGCGGGGGCGCACAGTTGAGCCGCACCCAATACAGGCCCACAGTGCTGATGGTTTCCACGAACGCGCCGAATTCAACCGGCTTGCGAACATAGCTATTCGCACCCAGGCGGTAGCTCGCCTCGACGTCCGATTCCTGGCCCGACGAAGTCCACATGACGACAGGCACTCGGCGAGTCCGCTCATCCGACCGCAGGTGCTGCAAGACGCTCAGCCCATCCAGCTTCGGCAATTTGAGATCGAGCAGCACGACCGAGGGCATGGACGTGGCGTCGCGCCCCGAATGGGACCCCTGACACCACAGGTAGTCGATCGCTTCGGCTCCGTCGTGCAGAACGACGATTTCGTGACCGAGATTGATTCGGCGCAGGCTGACGAGCGCCAGTTCTTCGTCGTCGCGATTGTCTTCCACGAGCAGGATGTATGGAACGTTCAAGCGCGGACCCCCGCGCTTGACCCGCCTGGGACCGTGCTCAGCTCGTGCTTCGACTTCTGTCTATATAAGGCCACGATGCCAGTACCCGCTGATCCGCATTATCTGGCGCTCAGCAGCTGAGCGCGACGGGAGAATCATCAGCGGAACGCGGGGCGCGGGCAATCTGGTGAAGCCCTTAACGCGCGTTAGTCAGGAGCGGTAGGAGCAGGGTCTCCTGGGACCACACGGAGGGTGCATTAGGAGGACAGGATGCGCATGGGAGCGACACGCAGCGCTCGAACCTCCCTATCGGCTCGTGCAGAGCTGCCCTCCCTAACCCTCTGCTCCACCCGGACGTGCAAATGGCGCGGAGCGCAGGGATACGCGCGAGCGCCCCCCGCTCGCAGCGGACGGAAGCTTCCAGAGCAGTTCTGCTCTAACTTCCCTCCCCTGCGGAGCGGGGGAGGGTTAGGGAGGGGGCGGCGAGCGCGACTCGGCGCTTCAGCCTCAGTGTGCTTCCTCGCCTCCGATGAGAGAAAGCAATTCGGCTGTCTTTGCCTGCATGAGTTGTCGGTCTCCCCTGCTCTCGACGTTCAGCCGGATCAGCGGCTCCGTATTCGATGCGCGAAGGTTGAAGCGCCAGCCATCGAACTCCATCGATAGCCCGTCCGTGAAATCGACAGAGCGAGCGCTGGATTCATATTTATCTTGTACTCGCTTGATGGTCGCTTTCGCGTCATCGACTTTTCGATTGATCTCGCCGCTCGCGGGGAACTTCGCGATCCGCTCGCCGACGAGCTCGGACAAGCGCTTGCCGGATTCGCACATGAGCTGCGTGACGAGCAGCCAGGGAATTTGCCCGCTGTCGCAATACCCGAATTCACGGAAGTAGTGATGTGCGCTCATCTCGCCGCCGTAGATCGCGTCCGCCTGGCGCATCACGTCTTTCATGAACGCGTGCCCCGACTTCGACATCACAGCCTTGCCGCCGAGCGACTCGACGATGTCGAGCGTCGCCCAGGTCAGTCGCGGATCGTGCACGATGCGCGCGCCGCGCTCTCGCTTCAGAAAAGCAGAGGCCAGCAGGCCGACGATGTAGTAACCCTCGATGAAATCGCCGTTCTCATCGAACAGGAAGCAACGGTCGTAGTCGCCGTCCCATGCGACACCGCAGTCGGCCTTGTGCGCACGAATCGCGTCGATCGTCGGACGGCGGTTATCTTCAAGCATCGGGTTGGGTACGCCGTTCGGAAACGTGCCGTCCGGTTCGTGATTGATCTTGACGAACTCGAACGGCAAGTACGGTTCGAGCGCATCGACGACCGCGCCCGCGCCGCCATTGCCCGCATTCACGACGACTTTGAGCTTCTTGAGCTTCGAGACATCGAGATAAGAAAGCAGATGCTCGACATACTTGCGCTTCACGTCGAGATCGAACTTCTTGCCGCGCGCCGTCGGAACGCTGAAGGCGTTTGCTTCCGCGATTCGCTTGATGTCCTGCAGGCCCGTATCGCCGCTGATCGGCCGCGACTCCTCGCGTACGAACTTCATCCCGTTGTAGTCGGGCGGGTTGTGACTCGCGGTGACCATGATGCCGCCGTCCATGGCCTCGCTGAACGTCGCGAAGTACACGACCTCCGTTCCGCAGAGCCCAATGTCGTACACATCCACGCCGGAGTCGAGCAATCCACGACTGACCGCCTCGGTGAGCTCCGCGCTCGACAAGCGAATATCCCGCCCCACGATCACACGCTGCGGCTTCAAGAACTCCGCATACGCACGCCCGATCCGATAAGCGACATCGGGATTCAACTCACTCGGAATCCGACCGCGGTAGTCGTAGGCTTTGAAGCCAATAATGCTGCTCATGGAGGTGTAGAGTGTATTGTGTAAAGTGTATGGTCAGAGGCGCGGCTTCGCGCCCGCTGCCTTTTTTCGCACCGAAGCAATCAAAGCATTCAGCATTCGATGCAGCTCGTCAATCTCGCGCTCTAGCTCATCGAAGCGGGAGGATTGCATGTACCCCAGCTCTGCGGCAAGCGCCAGGTGGGAATGCAGTTCGGCAAGCGACCCGCGGGCTATTCGCAGAGAACGAACAAGTTCTCGCGTTGTTCCGCGGCCGCATCCTTCCGCAATGTTGGCTGGAACGGAGCTTGCTGCGCGCCTGATCTGATTCGCAAGCGCGTATTGTTCGATCCGCGGCAACTGCCGCGCGATGGCGTAAGCTTCCACTGCTAGCGCCTTGGCTCTTTGCCAGACGCGCAGGTCCGTGTGATAGCGAATCCGTTCGCCCATAGCACCTTCCGCGAGGCGTCCCGCCTCTCTGACTTTACACCTTACACATTACACTCTACACATCGCTCGATCCATACCTCACGATATCATCGTCCCCCAAATACGTCCCCGACTGCACCTCGATGATGTGCAATGGAATCTTGCCTGGGTTTTCGATGCGGTGCTTGACGCCGAGCGGAATGAAGGTCGACTGATTCTCTTCCAGCAAGAACGTTTCGTCTCCGCGCGTCACGCGTGCCGTGCCGGCGACGACGATCCAATGTTCTGCGCGATGGTGATGCATTTGCATCGTGATAGCGGCGCCGGGTTTGATCGTCACGCGATTCACTTGGAACCGCTCGCCGGAATCGATCTTGTCGTGGCTCCCCCACGGTCGAAAGATCTCGCGGTGAACGGACGTTTCGTAGCGGCCCTGCTTCTTGAGTTGCGCGACCAGATCTTTGACGTCCTGCACACGACTCTTCGGCGCCACCAACACGGCATCCTTCGTCTCGACAACGACGTGATCGCGAAGTCCGACTGCCGCGACGAGGCGGCTCGTGGATTGCAGGTAGCAGCCGTGCGTGTCGGACGTGAGCACATCGCCGATCGCTACGTTGTCGTTCTGATCTCCAGGAATCGCCTCATGTAGTGCAGACCACGAGCCGACATCGCTCCACTCAGCATCGAGCGGCACGACCACGGCATGCTTCGTCTTCTCCATGACCGCGTAGTCGAACGAGTTGCTCGGACACTCTCCGAATTCCTTCGTCGGTAAGCGGGTGAAATCGAGATCGCGCTTCGCGGACGTGAATGCCTGCGCACATGCCTGATAGATATCAGGCGCGAGCGAGCGAAGCTCGTCCAATACGACGCTCGCGCGGAACATGAACATGCCGCTGTTCCAGAAGTATTCCTTCGACTCGACGTAACGCTGCGCCGTCGCGAGATCCGGCTTCTCGACGAATTGAGCGATTGGAAACGCCGGACCCGCTCCGCCGCCGCGCTTGATATAGCCGTAACCTGTCTCGGGCTTGTCTGGCACGACGCCGAACGTCACCAGACTGCCCCGCTCCGCCGCCGCCGCGCCGATCGATACGGCCGCCTGAAACGCCTTCACGTTTTGAATGACGTGATCGGCCGGCAGTATGAGTAGCACGGGATCGACTCCCTTCGACTGCGCCGGCTGATCTTGCGTCACGGCTGCCATCGCGGCGATCGCAATCGCGGGCGCAGTGTTACGCCCGCAAGGCTCGAGAATGATCGCCTTCGGCTTCGCCCCCGCTTCCAACAACTGCTCGGCGACCAAGAAGCGATGACTTTCGTTGCAAACGACGATCGGACCCGCAACGTGCTCGACACCCGAAAGCCGCGCCAACGTCTCCTGCAGCATCGTTCCCTTGCCGACGAGCGGCAGCAATTGCTTCGGATACAGCTCCCGCGAAAGCGGCCACAA
>JBDZVE010000036.1:12684-17480 GCA_040255535.1 Lysobacterales bacterium
TGCCGACGAGCGGCAGCAATTGCTTCGGATACAGCTCCCGCGAAAGCGGCCACAAGCGAGTGCCGGAGCCGCCGGAAAGAATGACAGGGACTAGCATCGCGGATTCCCCGATGCCGTCAGGGGATGGTGACTAGGGGATAGGGGGTAGTCAGAAGAGCTCATTTCTTTGCACTCGCCCAGAAACTCAGACGTCTGCAGACGTTACCGCGCGCAGAATAGTCGAAAAGGTACCCGACGGCGATGCACCGGAAGAATCATAGGGATCTCATAGTTTGGCAAAAGGCCATGTCGCTCGCGCGTGCAGTGCACGTAGCCACCCGATCTTTTCCGCGCGAAGAGCTTTTTGGGCTTACGAGCCAGTTACGAAACGCGGCGGTCTCAGTTCCAAGCAATATCGCTGAGGGGGCTGCGAGAGCAACGACGCGCGAATTCGTTCAATTCCTTCACTTCGCGCGCGGCTCCCTGGCCGAGATCGATACGCAGCTCGATCTGGCTGAAAGCGCTGGCTACATACCCGATGCCCGACCGCTCCTCGAACAGATGGATGAGGTTGGGAAGCTGCTCAACGCCGTGATCTCGGGACTGCGGCGCAAGCTGAGGCGCCAGCAGCGAAGCCTCTGACTATCCCCTACCCCCTGATCACTACCCCCTGGTGTGTGCGGGCTACGCCCGCAGCGCATCGCCGCGCCCAATCGCGTAGTACTTCAACCCAAACCGCTTCACGAAACTTGGATCGTAGAGATTGCGGCCGTCGAAGATGACCGGATTCTTCAACGTGGTCCTGATCGCGTCGAAATCAGGGCTGCGGAATTCCTGCCACTCCGTGACGATCGCGAGTGCGTCCGCCCCGTTGAGTGCTTCAGTCGAGCTCTTCACCAACTCGAGATCCTGGCGATCGCCGTAAATCCGGCGCGTCTCCTCAGCGGCCACGGGATCGTACGCGCGAACCCGCGCGCCCGCCTGCCACAGCGATTCCATGAGAGTGCGGCTCGGCGCTTCGCGCATGTCGTCGGTGTTGGGTTTGAATGCGAGCCCCCAAAGCGCAACCGTCTTGCCGTCGAGCTTGCTGCCGAAGAAGCGGCTGATCTTCTCGAACAGGACGGATTTCTGCTTCTTGTTGACGTGCTCGACCGCGTTCAATAGCGCCGCGTCGAAGTCGTGCTCGTTCGCACTGCGGCTGAGCGCTTGCACATCCTTCGGGAAGCACGATCCGCCGTAGCCGCAGCCCGGATAAATAAAGTGATATCCGATGCGAGGATCGGAACCGATGCCCAAGCGCACCTTCTCGATATCGGCGCCCATGCGCTCGGCGAGATTGGCCAACTCGTTCATGAAGCTGATCTTCGTCGCCAGCATCGCATTCGCCGCGTACTTGGTAAGCTCGGACGAGCGCACGTCCATGACGATCATCCGCTCCCGGCTGCGCGTGAATGGATCGTAGAGCGCCTTGAGCAACTCTGCGGTGCGTGGATTGTCCGTGCCGACGACGATCCGGTCCGGCTTCATGAAGTCATTGATCGCCGCCCCTTCCTTCAGAAACTCCGGATTCGACACGACGTCGAACTCGATGCTTACACCGCGCCGCTGTAGCGTCTCATCGATCTTGGCTCTCACCTTGTCCGCGGTCCCGACGGGAACCGTGGATTTCGTTACCACGACTCGATATTCAGGAATGTTCTCGCCGATCGCCTCGGCGACCGCCAACACATATTTAAGGTCCGCAGACCCGTCCTCATCCGGCGGCGTGCCGACGGCGATGAACTGGAACAGCCCGTGATTCACCCCCTCCGCCGGATCGCTCGTGAACTTGATCCGACCGGCTTCGAGATTCTTCTTGAGCAGGTCGTCGAGCCCAGGCTCGTAGATCGGCGACTCGCCCCGCTTGAGCATATCGACCTTGCGTTGATCGACATCCACGCAGAGCACGTGGTTGCCCACCTCGGCGAGGCAGACTCCCGTGACCAAGCCAACGTATCCCGAGCCGAAAATCGTAAGTCGCATCTGGAGTTATGGTGATGGTTAAAAATAGGTGCGGCAGATTAAGGAGCTTTTTACCCCGGGTAAAGGCGCAAGTGCGCGAAACTAGCGCACACTTGAGGCCGCCTCAACGGCAAATTTGCAAGTTATGTGCCTACATCGCGTGCGACACGCAGGCAGGTCGCAGCGTTCGTATGCGGGAGACTCGTCTTGCGCCCCGGAAGCAGCGGCGTGAGCGCCGAAGGGATGCCCGGGATGCTCGCGCCCTGTCACCGAGCGATATCGGCTAGGGCTTCCAAATAGTGGAAAGCTTCAGGGTGGAAAACTTGCCGCTTGCGAGCTCGGCCTCCATCACGGCGGAATCAGGTCGAGGCAGAATCAAGCCGGTGCCGAACACGACGTGATAACTCACGCCGGCCGCAATCCAGAGCACGAAGAGCCATCCATCGCTGACACCGAATATATAGCCGCCGACCCCGAAGCCTGCGCACACGGATGCGGAGAACAACACGATTTGCGCAACGCGTCGAGGGGACATTCCCAAACGGCGAAGCACGTGATGGAGGTGCTCCGAGTCGCCGTGGAACGGGGAGTAGCCCTGCGCTATGCGCCGGACCATGCTGCTGAACAGATCGAAGATCGGGATCGCAAAGACCCAAAGGATGACGACCGGGCTGATCGCGCGGGCCGGGCTCTGCGAGACCTCGATGCTGATCCAAGCCAACGAGAGCCCGAGCATCGTGCTGCCGGAGTCGCCCATGAAGGCCCGCAAATTCCGCATGCGCCTCGATGGCCAGTTGAAGACGAGAAAGCCGATGATGCAACCCATCAACGTGGCAATCATGGGCAGGTACTCGAGCGTTCCCGCCACTAGACAAGCGAGCCCCAGGAACAGCAATCCGACCAGACCCTGCGTTCCCGCAACGCCGTCGCTGCCGTCGAACATGTTGAAGGCATTGATGGCGGTCAATGCCAGTGTCACCGAGAACGGAACCGAGAGCCAGCCGAGCTCCACGACATCCCCAAAAAACGGCCTTCCGATATCGTGCGCAGCAACCCCAGCGCCGCCGACCATCAACAATGCCGCGCAGATCTGAGCAAGGAATCGTACCGAGGGAGGCAAATCGTATCGGTCGTCCAGCGCGCCGATCAGGACGAGAACGCAGAGCGCGGTGAGAAAAAATG
Source organism: Lysobacterales bacterium (assembly GCA_040255535.1). GTDB lineage: Bacteria > Pseudomonadota > Gammaproteobacteria > Steroidobacterales > Steroidobacteraceae > Steroidobacter. The sequence continues at coordinate 15,847 of JBDZVE010000036.1, forward strand.
CAAAGCCGCTGACGGAGACGTAACTGTAAAGACTCCCGACGAGCAAGCCCCCCATCATCGCCAAACCGCCGATCACCGGCACGTCGCCAACGTGCATCTTGCGTCCGCCCGGTCGGTCGATCAGGCCTATACCGCGCGCGACCGGTCGGAGCGCGCACATAAACAAGATGGTTACCAATAGCGGCAACCCGAAATGAACCACGATCCCTGCCATATTTCCTTCCACGGAACTTTACGTTGGACTGTTGAGCTCGCTCGGCCGACTAGGCCCGCTTGCGAATGCTCGCTTCGATCGATGCACGGAATGCGGCGCTATCCGTTGCCAAGCGGCGACAAATAAAATCATCGCACGCATGTCTATGAACACCTGTCGCCATTTCGAAACCGAACCGTGAGCATTTGTTACCGAATCGCGACGAATAGTTCTGGGGCACCGCGATGAGCACGCGTCCAATCCGATCACGACCAATAGCTATCGACGGACACAGGGCTCACGTGGGTGCCTAACGCTCAAGTCGCGCATTCGTTCCATCTACCTACAAGGCGACCGCGTCGACGCGACTCTCGATTGCGACAGGTACTCGTGCACCTGCACAAGCACGCACGTGTGCGTGAAGCGCCGCTGCGCGGCGCATCGCGCGAAGCGAAGCGCAGAGCGCCATCCAAAGGCCGCTGGGCGGCTCTGGCTTTACACGGCGCGGAGCGCCCTCTCTGACTTCACACTTGACACTTCACACCTCACATGGCGCGAAGCGCTCGTTGCCGACGGCGACTGGTATTACCAATGACGCGAAGGCGCGCCCGTCCGGGGCGATGAAAGGTGGCTGGGATGTCGCGCTTCAGCTAGACGATGATGAGCGCTTGGTGGAGACTCGAATGAGCACACGCGGCGGCCGTCTCATTTCGAAGAGCCGAGGACTGGATGACTACGGACCTATGCAGGTGGGCCGCTACCTGTTGCTCGCTGCGAGAGCAACTGCAGAGATGTGTCGATGCTCAGCAATCTCCGTGAGCATCTGCGTCGATCATGTGCGTCTGCGTGCGTCGGCCATCAGCAACTCCATGTACTCTGCCGTGATGTTTTCCCAGTTGTAGCGCGAGCGTATTCGCGCGCGAACGTAGTCTCGAGCACGAGCCTTTTCAGCCATATCGAGTGTCTCGACCGCCTCGACGATCGACGGAATATCGTCCGAGCAGGCAAAGAACCAACCGGCATCCCCGAGCACCTCTCTATTGAAAGGATTGTCGTGCGCGACGACGAGGTTCCCACATCCCATCGCTTCGAGCAGAGATGGATTGGTACCGCCGACGGAATGGCCGTGAAAGTACGCCAGCGAGTGGTATCGCAGTGATTGCAGTTTGGGCTTATCGTAGACGGTGCCGATCATCCGGACTCGATCGGACTTCAGCGCGGCAACGCTTCGCGCATATTCCGTTGGTGCTTCGACATCGCCGACCACGATCAGCGTGTGTGGACTCTTGGATGCGGCAAATCCCTTGATGATCTCGAGAACATGATTTTCCGGTTCCACGCGACAGACCATGAGGTAGTAGCGCTCAGGCTCGATACCCCATTCTGCGAGCAGGGATGAGTCCGGGGAGTGCTCGAGGATCGGGGCGCCGTACGGGATGAC
>JBDZVE010000036.1:17580-36102 GCA_040255535.1 Lysobacterales bacterium
CGAGCAGGGATGAGTCCGGGGAGTGCTCGAGGATCGGGGCGCCGTACGGGATGACTGCGCAAGCGGGCAGACGCCGGTGCCGCATCTGCATATGAGCTCGTACGCCTTCCGCGTCTGCGATGAGCCTGTCCGGCAGCCGCGCACTGAAGAGCTCCATCGCACGAAAATACGCTTTCGCGATTCGGCTCCATTTCGCGCGCTTCCATTCGATGCCATCCGGATTCAGCCACACTGTGCTTCCAAACAATTTCGGAATGAACAGGAACTGAGCAGCACCGTAGCCGAGCATATAAACGACGTCATAACCCTTTCGCGCTCGCCACAAACAACGAGCGTCGAAGACGACTGTCGTCAAGGGCCCGAAGTTTGCGTCCGGCACGTACTCCAACTTCACTCCCTTGAAGCTACTGAGTCGTTTGCCATTCGCGACGCAGTACACCGTAACGTCCGCGCCGAGGCCCGCCATGCGCACCGACAGCTCTTCGGCGAACGTCTCGAAACCGCCATACTGCGCGGGTATCCCGCGTGTGCCCAAGATTGCGATTCGCGGTCCGGCAGTCATCGTGCTGCAGCTTCCCTCAGCACTTCACGCAGTTGTGTGCCGAATGCCTGTTCCGAGAAGACATCCGCGCGCTCTCGACAGGCGAAAGACATCCTTCTGCACAGCGATTCATCGTTCGCAAGTTTCAACACGCTTGTCTCGAGGGCGCCACCATCGCGAGAATCGACTAAAAAGCCTTCGATCCCATCTCTAACCAACTCAGAAGGCCCTCCGACCGGCGGAACAATGGCAGGCACGCCGAACGTCAGCGCCTCGAGGATCGTCAGCCCGAATGTCTCGACCCAAAGATCCGGGCGCGAGAGATTGAGAACCAGAGAGGCTTTCTCATAGAACGGCGACGGATCCGGCACACAAGGATGCACAGTCAAGTTTTTCGGGATGCGGACGGACTTGAAGTATCGCTCGATCCCCTCGGTGTCTTCGCTGACCAATAGGTGGAAACGGATATCTTCCCGCGCAGAGAGTCGCTCGCATAGACGAATCAGCTCGGGAACGCCTTTGTAGTCGCGCAATGAAGACACCATCAGCACGTTGAAGAGGCCGTCGCGCCTCGGCTCGTAAACTGTGCTCGTACCTTTGCGTGCCATGGACTCATCCAGCGCGTTGTACACAATCTTGAACGGAACACCGCGAATGACGAGCGCCTCGCTGTGCGCGCGAGAGACATAAATGTTCAAGCTCGAAGTCAAGCGCGCAATCGTCACGAGAAACCAACGCAGAGGCCGCGGCGTGATCGAGATTTCGTGTACGTGGTAGATAACGACCCTCCTCGTGATCCAACCGTAAAGCGCAGCCCCGAATGGGAGCAAGGTGTTGACATAGACGATCGCATCGCGATCCACGCGGCGACTCGCGGCCAACTTCAAGAACAGCAAACATTGGCTCGCCAAATAGTTGACAAGAGTAACGAGGCGCGAGCGGCCGCGTTTGTACCAATAGCGATATATCGGGATTCCGGCACTATTCAGGCAGCCATCGTGTCCGCTCCCCACGAATAGCTGCATTGCTTCGCTGTGGCCTGCTCTCGATCGCAGCGATTTAATCACCAAGGACAGTATTCGCGGGCTCCCGGAGTAGTCGTTCAGTAGGTGAGCAAAAACGATCATCTCTCACGATATCTCCTGCGGATGCGGCCCCGCCGCTGGTGTTGCTCGCCGCATCTCGGGCGCGAAAGTTCGATGTCCTTGTGCAAACGCAAATCTCGCATAGGTACCGCATAGGTAATTGTACGTGAATTCGAACGCGGTCCGACGACATGCGTTGACATCGTCGTGGGTCTGCTCGCCAGGCAGCTCGAGCTCGCCGTCGACTCGCGGCGCCACTCTACGGAACGAGAACGCCATGAATTTGCAAGCGCGGACGCCTTCCCGTGCAAGACTCGTCGGTTCGGTATTGGCGAGAAACATCGGGAAGACGATCGCACGCTTCGGCGATCGACGTCTCTGCCCCATATGTCACCGCGCTTCCGGCAAGTTCCTGCCGTACGGCGTTCGTGCTCGAGAGGACGCGCAGTGCCCGCATTGCGAGTCGCTCGAACGTCACCGCCTCTTGTGGCTCTACGTCTCCAAAGAAACCAATCTTCTCGACGGCGCACCGAAGAGGATGCTGCACATCGCGCCTGAGCCCGTGCTCGAGAAGCGCCTTGCCAAGCAGCCCGGGATCGATTATTTGACCGCGGACCTGAACGACCCGCGTGCGATGATCAAAATGGACATCACGAACATCGAGTTCCCGGACGGGTCGTTCGACGTCATCTTCTGCAGCCATGTCCTCGAGCATGTGCCGGACGACAGGAGCGCCATGCGGGAGCTTGGACGCGTGCTGAAGGACGACGGCTGGGCGATCATGCTCGTCCCGATCACGGCAGAGACGACGTTCGAGGACCCCTCGATCGTCGACCCGCTGGAGAGGATTCGCCTCTTTGGTCAAGAGGATCACGTCCGCGTCTACGGCCGGGACTTCGTCGACCGACTTCGAGAGTCTGGCTTCGAGGTGCAAACGAAGGAGGTCAAAGATCTGGTCAGCGCGCAGGATGCGATTCGGATGGGACTCACCGCCGCCACCGGGGAGATCTTCGTCTGCACGAAGCGCATCGGCGGCTCTCATCCGTGATCGTCGGTCGCGATGCACTGCCGCGGATCAGAATGAGGCGTGCGCCCGGATTGACCTTCTGCTCCTTTTCGCACGCCGATGACTTTCGCCGGCACTCCGGCGGCAATCGAGTACGCTGGAATCTCGCCTCGAACGACTGCCCCGGCGGCAATCACACATCCCTCGCCTATGCGAGCACCGTCCAGCACCGTGACCTTCGCTCCGAGCCAGCAACCCTTGCCGACTGCGATTCCTTTTCGGTTGACACCTTGGAGACGGATCGGCGTCTCCAGGTCTTCGAAGTTGTGGTTCTCCGGATGAAAGCTCACCCACTGACCTGTGATCACGTCATCGCCGATCGAGATCCCGCCCGCACCGCCGATGAATGAGCCGTCGCCTATTCCGACGTTCTTGCCGATCGTGATGCCGAGTCCGAGATTCGTGAGTGATCCCGAAACCGCCAGATGGCAATGGCGGCCGATCGAGCTCGCGTCGCCGATCCGTATACCGTCGATACCCAGTGCATCCAGCATCGAATAGTCGCCGATCGTAACGCCTCGGCCCAGCTGCAGCTTGCTCGCCGCCCTCAATCGAACTCCCCTGCCGACCGCCACTAGACGTCTCGTCTTGATCAGGCCTCTCGCAAGCTCGACAGCCTTGCCGCTCGCGAGCCTCAGCAAATAGCCATTCGGAACCCGCGGATCGAAATCGATCTTCCGCTTCCTCACGAAGTAGACGAGCCTAACGATCAGGTTTCGAAGCATCGAATCCGCCTACGCCTCGACTGGCGATTCCACAGTAGAGCGCCAACACGAGCGCATTCATTCCATTGAGGAGCACATGCCCAGCAAGCGCCGAGTGTGCGTAAACGAGCAGGAACCCGCCGAGCAAGAATAGCCGCCGCCTCAATCGATAGGCAACGAGCGCGAAGAAAGCGATATAAAGCACTAGCCCGATCGCACCATACATGAAGAAGACGTCGAAAATGTCCGTCTCGAGCGTATCGAACTCCACAAAGGGACTGATCGGTTGATAGGAGGCCGTCGCGCCGCCTCCGATCAGGATACGAGCAAGACTCAACTGCTGAGTCAGAAAGACTTCGAACGCATTCGTCACATAGTAAATGCGACCGCTGCTCAGAAAGTTGAGGATGGTATCTGCGTTCTTCCAGCGCAGCAGTACGACCTCATACACGAAGGAGAGTGCAGCCAGAATCGCTTGCGAATAGATCGCTACGATCGAGGCTGCGGCGGCGGGCCAGATCGCGCGGCATCCGGTTGCAACCCACCAGAACATCATCGCGGCCATAGCCATCAAGATCGAAGTCTTCGTGCCGACCGAGACCATCGCAATCAGCACATACAAGACGAATAGATTCGAAACGTGTACGCGCTCATGGATCTTGAGCGAGAGGATGAGCGTCAGCATGCCACCCAGATAGATCCCTATCGCGTTCCCCGATGCGAAATAGCCCTTGACGCCTCCTCCACCTCCGTAGGTCTCGACGCCAACCCCAAAGAGCAGCGAGATCAGCAGCATCGTGGCGACGATCAGCAAATTGAGCTTCATCAGCTGCACCACGAGCGACAAGTTCGCATTCTCCTTCAACAGGGAGCTGATCCATGCGGCGGCGAAAATCAGGTATGACAGTTTGTAGGCTTGAACCAAGCCGACGAGAAGGGCCTGCATGCTCTGATGAAATGCCGCCATCACGAGCTCGACCGCTATGGGATACAAGCCGAGCAGCAAGATTTTGGCGTCCATTCTGGCGAGCAGCATGGAGACGACGATCATCAGGATCGCGAGCAGCCGCCCCATTTGGGAGGGTGAAGCCACGCCTCCTTCGCTCAACACGCCGCCCGCAATGAGAAACCCGCTCAATGCATCGAAAACGGGCAGCACGAGGAAGAGCCACCCGAGCGTGAGCGACGCAACTCTGACTCGTGGACTCTCCGCGACGGCTTCCAAAGCGTTACTCGCTCAACTCGTGGTAGAGACGGGCCCAGCTAAAGCGCTGCGCGACCCTTTCAGAAAGCGCTTCCTTGTCGAGATGGCGCGCATCTTCGATGGCGCGCTGTATCGCTCCTGCCAAGGACGCCACGCTAAGCTTCTCTGCATACCGAATGAACTCGTCCATGCCGAGCTCTTGCGTTGCAGTATCGACCTCGCCACCGCTACGGTAGGCAGCGACCAACAGGCCGGAGCACAGCGCCTCCAAAGTCGTTTGTCCCAATGGCTCATAGCTCGATGACATGACGAACACATCAGCGCATTGATAGTACTTCTCGACATCCCTGCTCGGGCCAAAAATTGTGACCCGATTGTCCAGCGAGAGGACCTCGATGAGGCGTTCGTATTCCCCGCCCTCCGGCCCCGCGCCGACGAAGACTGCGTGACAGTCCGGCAGACTCGCCAGTGCGTTGAGAATGTCCACGCCGCGCTTCGCTTTTACGAAGCGCCCCACGAATAGCACGATGGGCTTCGCAGTGGGAAGTCCGAGCCGTTCGCGTAGCTGCAGGACGTCTGCGTCTGGAATTGGATGGAATCGAGCCTTGTCCACCCCAGGTTTCGTTATCGTGCACGCATCGAGCCGATCGCCGACCAGCTCCGCACATTGCCGCTGCACGGTTCGACTGAAGACATAGAGCTTCGACGAGCGAATCGCAATCTTTTGGGTCGACGCGTGCAGCAGCACGAAAAGCTTGCGCCGAAGGCGCTCGGCGAGGGTGTGTCGCCTGTTGTCTAGGGCGACCTCCGCGCCCACTTGCAGCGAGATGATCGAAGGGACCAGATAGCGGACGCACTTGAATCCAGCGACACGAGCTGCAATCACGCCATAGTGATGTCGAGCAATCACCGTGGCATCAGGCCAAGCCCGATGAATGCTGCGAAGAATTCGAAAAAGCTGCCAGGCGGACAACAAGGCGTTCAACGGCTTCAGCAACTTGCCGGCGAGCGGCTCTTGAGCGTACCGGTATATGGGGACACCCACCGGCTCCTGGGACGGCCGGTTCGTCGTCGCGCTCAGGCCAATGTCGCTCGCGACGATCGAGACTTCGTGCCCTCGAGCCCTTGCCTCAGCTGCCAGATGTCGTATGGAGTTTTCGACGCCGCCGATCGAGGGCCAATAGGCGTTGTTGACGAATACGACTCTCTTGCTTGTTGCTGCTCGCTCCATACCTAGTTGCTTGGGCTGAGGGACGCTGCGGCGATCCGGGTCATACTTTCGCTGAGCGCCTCGCTATCCACAATCCACCTCTGTGAGCGGCAATTTCATCGCTCTTGCGGTTGCGGAACGCTCTTTGGCCACGCCAGCTCACGCAACGAGTCGACCCACACGCGATTCCACAGAAAACATACGAGCAAATAGAGCGGCGCCGCGACGATCACCCCAGTCGCCAAGCGCGCGATCGAAGAATGGATGTGCATACTCGCCAAATAGGCCACGCCTACGCTCACCGAGCTGAGGACGAGCGGCCTAAGTGCCGCCAACGAATACTCGAAGAATGATGCATGACACACTGGCCGAACCAGGAAATACCACCCCGGCGCAAACAGCACGGCAGCAGACAAGAATAGCGCCCAAGCCAACCCCTCGGCGCCGTAACCGGAGCCCCACCAAAGCAGCGGCGGAAGCATGAGCAGAAGCGCGACATTCCATTTGAGAGCACGATGCGCCTGCCCCATCCCGAAGAGCAGGCTGCCGACCGGATTAGCCGTCGACCGCAGAAACCCCCAGAGCGCGAGCACCCGCAAAAAGCGCCCTGCTTCGGACCAATTGGGACCGAGCAGCAGGTGCACGATCTCCGGCGCGAAGAACGCCGCTCCTATATAAAGAGGAGCGTTCGTCGACGCAGTCATGTTGAGCGTCTTCAAGTAGATGTCCTTCACGCGTGCCAGATCGTGCTGGACCCTCGAGATCAGCGGGAAGCCGACTCGCGTGATGATCGGATTGATCATGAACTGCACTTGGAGAACGAAGTTGCGCGGGACGCTGTACAGCCCGAGCTGCGAAGCGGCAAGCAAACGCCCGCCGATCAGCAGATCGACGCTCATCGTGAGCTGATTCACGATGCCAGCGCCCACGACCGCGCCGCCGAAGCCGAGGTAAGGCCGGACATCTTCGATACGAAAACGCCGCAGCGGGCGCCAACCACGAGCAATGAACAGCCACGCGAACACCGTTCCGGAGAACGAGGTTGCGATGATGCCGAATACCAACGAGTAGACGGACCAGCCCGCCAATGCCGCCATCACGGCCACGGCAAAGCCCAACAATGCCGCGAGGATCTCGAGAAGTACGACGGCTCGAAACGCGAGTGCCTTCTCTGCCGATGCGCGCACTTGCTGCCCGAGTGCGCCCAACACGAATGTCAAAGCGCCCAACATCAACAACGGGCCGAGACGTGCATCGCCGAAGAACCGGGCCAGGAGGGGACTGACAACAACGAGCAACAGGGCTAACGCAGCGCCCATCATGACGTTCAGCCAGAACAGGCTGGAACGCTCCTCTTGCGAAACCTCCTGCCGCTGCACGTAGGCGCTATTGACGCCGAGATCCGCGAAGAGCGTAGCGAAACTCATGATCACAACGACGATCGCCATGAGGCCGTAGTCCGCCGGCTCGAGCAGACGGGCAAGCACGGCCACTTGCGCCGTCTGTAGCAAAACCTTCGCCAGAGCGGCACTCGCGGTCCACCGCACCGCGGAGAAAGCCTTCTGCTTGAGTGTCATGCCTTTCTGGCAACCACGAAATAGCCCGCTGTCTCTTCTTCGGATTTCCAAACGCGGTCGAGCACAGGGGCGACGCGCTGGTCGATCGCCCAGAACGCGCGCAGGAATAAACGGATCAACTGTCTCACCGGCCACACGCCCTTCTCCGCGCGCCTCAGCTGGTAATTGAGCTTCAGCGTCCACATCACCCAGAAACCCGTTTGAGCACGAACCTGGATGTCGGAGAAGCCGGCCTTCTCGAACATGTATCTCAGCCCATAAGAAGTGTACCGGTAGAAATCGTGGGGCGCTTCATGCACCGACCACATGAAGGGCACTTGCAGAATCATCGCGCCGCCGCTTTTCAGGATGCGAAACGTCTCGTTCAAGAACATCTGCGGCTCGCGGAGATGCTCCATCACGGAAAAGGACACCACCGTGTCTGCGACGGCGCTCTCGATCGGCAAAGGTGCATTCAGGTCTGCGAGGATGTCCGCGCGCACGTCGTGCAGACTTTCCGCCCAATCGACACCCGTGTAGGTGTCGACGTACCGCGAGAGCCAATCGCGATACGGCATCTCGCCGCAACCGAGATCATAGAGATGGCCTTTGAGCACATCGACGGACGACTCGAGGAAACGGTCGTTGATATCGTAGATCAGCCAGTTGTGCGCCAGGCGATTCGGGTGCTTGTTGCTGATAGCCGACGACGACATCCGTTACACTGGCTCACGCACGAGAGACGCCAAAAAAGCCACGCACTTCCTCTACCACTTCGTGCACCTCGTCTGTCTTCATCCCGTACCAAAATGGCAGGCGCACGAGCCGGTCGCTTTCCTTCGTCGTGAATCGATCGGCTCCGTCGAGACGGCAGAAACGTTCGCCTGCCAACGCGCTGTGCAGCGGCACATAGTGGAACACGGCATAGATGCCTTTGCCGTTCAAGTGACTCAGAATCTCCGTGCGCTGCGCGAGGTCCCGGACCTTGATATAGAACATGTGTCCGTTGTGCTCGACAGAAGCGGGTATGGAAGGCAAGTCGACGAGACCTCTTTCCTTCAGGACGGACAAGCCTTGCCGATACATCGCCCACGTTTTGAGTCTGTCCCGATTGATCTCATCCGCCCGTTCAAGCTGGCCCCAAAGGTAAGCGGCCTGGAGATCGCTCAGCAGATAGCTGCTTCCGACGTCCACCCAGGAGTACTTGTCCACCATGCCGCGAAAGAACTTGCTTCGGTTCGTGCCTTTCTCGCGAATGATCTCCGCCCGCTCGACGAATCGCTCATCGTTGATGATCAGCAGCCCGCCCTCGCCTCCGCTCGTGTAGTTTTTCGTTTCATGGAAGCTGTATGTACCGAGATGTCCCAAGCAGCCGGCCGGCCGGCCGTTGTAGGTCGACATCATTGCTTGCGCCGCATCCTCGACCACATATAGACCGTGGCGCTGCGCGATATCCACAATCGCGTCCATCTCGCACGGTACGCCCGCATAGTGCACGACGACGATTGCCTTCGTGCGGTCTGTGATCGCACCTTCCACCAATTTTTCGTCCAAGTTCATCGTGTCCGGACGGATATCGACGAACACGACCTTCGCACCGCGCAGTACGAACGCGTTGGCAGTACTGACGAAGGTAAAGCTGGGCATGATGACTTCATCGCCCGGCCCAACCTCGAGCAGCAGCGCAGCCATTTCCAGGGCATGCGTGCATGACGGAGTGAGCAGCGCCTTGCGGCAATGCAGTGTCTTCTCGAACCATTCCTGGCACCGACGGCCGAACTCGCCATCGCCTGACATCCTGCTGCTGCGCATCGAGGCGAGGACGTATTGGTCCTCGTTTCCCGTATACGCGGGTCGGTTGAACGGAATCCGGTAATTCACTTTCGATTCTCGAATCGAGATCTGAACGGGATGCTTCCTGCAAGCGATGTGCCTGTTTGCGATCTGAAATCCACGATTTTCAGTAGCCCTCGACCGCAGACGACTACCGGACGCTCGCCGATCACGAATATCGTCTTGCCCAATGCCGCGGATCGATTCTCCACGACCACATCTTCGACGGGCTCCACTTCGAGGATTCGGACGATCTCTCCGTTCAAATAGGATGCGGCGCCCCGATACGGGCTTGCCAGTGCATCGACCAGTCTGCGTATGCGCGCGGCATCCTCGGACCAGTCGATGAAGTAGTCCTTCTCGTCGCGCCAGAGGCTGTAGCTCGCGAGTCGTTCGTCCTGCGGCTTGCCCGCGAGTCTACCGTTTGAAAACAGTTCCTGCGCGGTCCTCAGAACGAGCGCGGTGTAGAGGGGAATCAGCTTGGATATGGCTTCCGCGATCTTGATCGGGTATTCGATTGCTACGCTCTGCTGATCGACGATATCCCCGCGGTCGTAGTCGCTCGATGCTATGAGCGCAGTGACGCCAATCTCCTCGGCACCGTCTATCAGCATCGCGACCAGCGGCGCGAAGCCTCGATACTTAGGCAACAAAGAGTCATGAAACACGACGAGATTCGCACAACCCTTGATCAACCATCGCCATCCGATCGCAAAGCCGAAATCGGCGGATCCTGAATGAGCCGTTCCTCTCTCGCGCAACTCGATCTGGTTCGTTTTGCAGAGGTCCTGGATCTCTCCATACCAATCGTTGTCCACGCCCTGGTCGCGAGCGCCGACGACGTAGGCGACGGCGCCAGCACCGAACGCGGCCACGAAGGCACGCAAGCTGGCGTAGCCTTTCTGTCCGAGAACGTAGAAAGCGATTCTCATGGCGCTATCGAAAAATCTCCGCGTACTGACGGGCCAGGGTCTCTTCGGAAAAATATTCCCTCACCCTCTTGCGATTCGCGTCGCTTCGCCCGCGCCTGAGTAAGTCGTCGTCCAAGTCATCGAGCGAGTAGACCTCGATCCCGATCTCCTTGAAGAGGCGCGATTGTGTCACGTCTTTCCTCAGGATCACCGTCTTTCCCAAGCCCAGAAGCGTGATCGTGTTGCCCATTGCCTGCTGTCGACGGTGATTGAAGATCGCAATATCGATCTTCCCGAGAAACTCGAGGTATCGCTCGAACGGCAGAAACTCCGTGATCGCTACGAAGCGAGACCCGAACAGCTCGGTGCCGCGCGCGATGACCTCCTTCGCATATTCGGCGTCCCCATAGGAAAGCGGAACGTAAATCCTCGTGTCCGCGGTTGCCACCTTCGCGAGCGCGTCAAAGACCTCGGCATGCTCGTTGCTGGGATCGGCCGAGTTGCCGACCTGAATGTTGATGACCTGCTCGAGCTTCGGCGGTATGAGAACATCGTGATACAGATTGCTTGGATACAGGAGACACCTGTGGAATGCGCCCCGAGCTCCATAGCGCGCCCTGGCCAGTTCGACATCGCCATCCAGGTACGTCACCAAGTGGCCGACACGTTTGAACACGAACCTGCGGAATGCCTCGTCCGTGTTCGCTCCGCTCGCCGGCCGTCCGTTTGGAGACCCGTACAAATCGCCGCCCCAGATGGCCCAATAGCACTTTCGTAGCAGCCACGGTTGGACAGTGAGCAATTGAAGAAGGCGGATGTCGAATAGCCCGTGAAGAACGATCTTGCGAGCCGCATTGGTGAGGCCGATCAATTTCGCTAGGCGGGCGGGTTTCTTCAACTCATGCGCGAACAGCGTGTTCTTGCTCCTTCGAATCTCGTAGTCCGGATTCCACCCTAGGATCAAGAAAAAATGCCGATCGAAATCGCTGAAGTTTCGCTCCAGGAACGCGATGTAGCCGGGAACGAACTTCTCCCATGCAATTACGTGAAGTATATCTGGACGATTGGACACAGCGTTGGATGCGGCCTCCGACTACTCGATGCGCACCCGACCCGAGCTGCGCATCGACTTGCCGTCTAGGACTTCGCTCGGCAGGACAAAATTCCGAGCGGCCCGATCAGTGAGCTGCTCACGCGCCTTCCCGTACAGGGGCTCGAGCAGCGCCCGGGACGCGCAGCCAAGAGGCGGCCTTGGCGGCAAGTACTCCGAGCACGCCGAGCACGATCCCCAACATGAATCCCGCAGCGATGAGCAGCACCTTCTTCGGCTTGGCAGGGTCATCTTCGTCCGGCGGCATGGCTCGATCGACGATGCGGAACACGTACTCTTCCGTGACATTGGCCAACATACCCTGATTGATCTGCGACTCCATGAGCCGGCCGATGGCCTCTTGAGTGCCTACCAGATCGGTGCGCTTCATTTCGGCTTCGAGAAAGCGCATCGACGCCGCGGCCTTCTCCGCAGCGCGCGAGCGCATCTCTGCATTCAACTTGGCTACGAGGTCATTCGCCCACTCGGCTGCCTGCTCGCGGTCCCGCCAATCGATGTGGACCGTTATCAAGGCACTCTCCTTGTCTTCGTCGATCGAAAGCACTTCATTGATGAAGTACTTGTGCGCCTTGGCGAGCGTAGGCTCGTGCTCGGGATCCTTCCATTTTCCGGCGACTGGATCCCACTGCTCCTCGAAGAAGAGCGGCATCAGATTGTTCTCTGTGATGAACTTCTGGAGGAACTCCCGCGATTGCAGCACGGCAAGCGCCTCATCGACGCGACTGCGGCGCGATCCGAAATCGAATCCCGCCAAGGCGGCGAGCCCTCCGAGCGAACCCATTGTGGATCCGATGTCGCCCCCGATGCCCTCCGTCGATGAAGCCGGGACGAGCACGGCCGATGCTCGATATGTCGGGGGCGTGAGGATGGCGATGACTCCGAAGATCACAGTGAATAGCGCCGCGCTGGCAGCGATCCACCACTTGCCAGCCCACGCTACCGCGACGAGTCCTTGTATGTCGATCTCGCCGCCCTGATGAATTTGTTGCACCAAGATACCTATACTCGCTGCTGCAAACTTCGGTTCCCCTACCGAATGACTGCGCATATTCGCAGTCGGCGTTGTCCAGCGCAGCCCGAATTGCCCGCATGCGCAATCGGGACTCTCGCACATCGCGGGCCCGAACGGCGATAGCCGCCCCTCGCTTGCTCAGTTGTTGTCAATCAGCACGGCAAGCGGTACGGTGAGGTTGTAGATAATCTGCGTGATCGCGGTCCAGAGCGTCAACGGCCTCACGCGCTCGGCGTCGAGCGGCACGACGATGGTGTCGCCTGGCTCGATCGATCCGCCCAGGCTGAACCAGCTATGACTTCGAGCGACGACGCTTCCGTCGGCGCGCACGACGTAGATGCGACTCTTGTCGGCACGCTGCGTAACCCCGCCGCTCATTGCGATGTAATCGCCGATGCCTAGACCCGCGGAGTACAGATGCGACGTCGGGCTCTGCACTTCGCCGATGACCGTCACTTCCTGAGTGATCCGCGGCACCAGCAGGCGATCGCCGTCCTTCAGAACGATATCCTGCGGAGAGTTCGGCGCCGCTGCCAACGCCGCATTGAGATTGATCACCAATCTTCCCACTGGTTCGGCTTCGTTCAGTCCTTGCAACAGTTGCTGGCCCACTGCAAGCGCTTGTGCTGCATCGCCACGAGCCTCCTGCGCCGCCATCAAGGAAACCTGCGCGAGGTCCGTCTGCAGTCTCTTCGTGAGGTCGTCGATCTGCCTGCGCTCACGCTCTTTCAGAGACTCTCGCGTAAAGATGGATCCACGCGGGAACGCGAACTCGGTGAGACCACCCGCGCGCTCGAGGACAGATCGCAGCGTTTCGCCGCGCTGGATCGGATAGTTGCCCGGGAAGCGCACTTCTCCTTCGATGGACACATATTCTTGTGCCCCCCACAGCGGCAGCTCCTTGATCACGAGATAGTCGAACGGCTGCAGCTCGATGTCGTGATTCGGATCGCCCGCGAGCGCCTTCGCCAAATCGATCTCGATCAGCTCGGTCTGCCGAGACTCGCCGCCGCTCGTAGCGTTGCGGGTGAGCTCGGCCGATCCGCCATAGGCCGCTTCATTGAGGCTGCCGCCCGCGCGAATGAGATCGGAAACTCTCATCCCCTGCTCGAGCGGATAATCGCCTGGCGCATTAACGCGTCCACCCACGCTGACCTGAGCGGTTGGCTCCGTCCGCGTCGATTGCAACCGCAGCTCTCGCATCAGCGGCTCGAGTATTCGCTCGCGGCCGGTCTCCATGTTGAAGACGTAAATCCGGTCTCTCGGCGCAAGCTCGAGATCATCGGGACCGCCAGGGTTCGCGAGCGCACTCACGAGGTCGACAGAGTGATATTGCACGCGCCGAGTCGGCGGGATCTCGCGGCGGATGAGCACGTAGTGCTGGTCCGCCATCGGCTTGAGCTCGTCCAGGCTGCGAATGACTTCCGTGATCCGCAGTCCGGCGCGGTACTGGAACTTGCCCGGCGCAAAGACGTGGCCCTCGAGGGTCACGGCATCGTCGAACGTCGGCCTGATGCTCGGTATGTGGAGAATATCTCCATCTTGAAGCGGCGTACTTGCGCCGGCTCCAGCGAGGTCGACGTCGAGCACGATTCTCTGATTGTGGCTATCGATTCTGTCGATCGTCGCACGCCGCGGCTCCGCTTCTGCGCTGAAACCTCCTGCGAGGCGAACGATGTCCGCGGCCGTGCGCTCGTCTCGCAACTCGTAAAGCGCGGGACGGCGCACTTCTCCTGACACTCCGACGACTCTGCCTACGGGTGGAACGAGAATGACGTCCCCGGAAACCAGCCGCAGGTCGGCGTGGCTATCGCCGCGAAGCAGGAGATCGTAGAGATCGAAGCGCGTGACCGTCTCGCCGTTGCGCTTGAGCTCGATGTTGCGCAGCGATCCGATTTCCTTGACGCCGCCGCTCACCAACAACGCATTGGTAATCGTCGACAGCCCGCTTACCGTGTACGACCCCGGCTGCTCGACGTCGCCCACGACGAGAACTTGAATCGATCGCAGTTCTCCGACCTGGACGCTCACTTGAGTGCCGATCAGCTGCTCGGTCACGCGTTGTTCGATGAGGGCGCGGACGTCGTCGAATCGCATCCCGCCGACGGGGATTGGGCCGAGCTCCGGAAAGTTCACGCGGCCGTCCCGGCGTACGACGAGCGAATAGCGCCCTTTGGTGCTGCCGATGAGCTGCACTTCCAGTGTGTCGCCCGGCCCCACGACGTACTCGGCCGGCACGGGAATGTCGGTTGCGGGCGCAAACGTATCGGCCGGCGCATCGAATAGATCGTGCCCAAACGGCTTGAGCGCCGCAGCGCCGACCGGTTCGACCGGCAGATAGGTCACCTGCACCATGAAATCGGCAAGGATTGGCTCTGCCGCGAGCCGCTTGCGCGCTTGTTCGGCGGTGAGCCCCCCGAGCGGGATGGGCCCGAGCTCGGGCACATTGAGGATGGCCCATTTGTCGAGCGTAAATGGATTCCGGCGCAGGATCCGGGTCCGTAGATCCTTCAAACGTTCGACTTCGGCGTCCGTGCGCACGATCCGCTCTCGTTGAGCGCCCGGCGGCTGGGCGATCGACGGCGGCGCCTGCACTGCTGGAGGAACCTGCGCACCCGGCACCAGAGCATCGGGCATTTGCACCATTGGTGAGGCCAGCTCCTGCCCTTCGAACTCTCGGATCTGCAACGACAGAAGCAATGTGTCGTTGGCTTTGAAGCGCGGTTCGCGCTCGAATTCCGCCCGCAGGTCATCGGCGCGTCGCCGATCGTTTCGGCTCCGATCCGAGCCCTGCAGCTTGCGGTCCTCGACTCGGTCGCCGGTCACGAGCGGACCCTTGCCGCGGCCCAGCGATTCGAGAATCGCCTGCTGCTGCTCGATGGAAAGGCTTTGGAAGATCTCGAGTTGTTCGGCGGTCGGGGCCTGCGCTTGGATCGGACGCGATAGCAGTAGCGCCGCGGCCACGCAGATGCACACAGTCGTGACCAGTCGCGCTGTACGGCTGGCGAAAAGCAATCTAAGCATCAAGGGCGCTTTGTGCGTCTAATCCTGCGACGAGCCAGAAGTTTACACAGCACTACCGACGGATGCGATTAAAAATGGCCCTGGGAGCGACGTCTGTGGGAAGAGACAGCGACGTAGACTCGCCTGAGATCGCTACGAGACGAGCGCTCAATCGGAGTGGCTTTGAAACCTCCTGTCTGCGGGAAGAGGCTAGCGATTGCCCATCAGGAGTACGTAGAGCGCACCGGGGCGCTTGCTCTGCTCTCTTTGCGGGGCAGCTTCGTGCGCATCGATGCGCTCCGCGCCATTCGTACATCCTGTACACCAGCGGGCTGCTAGTGAAAGCGGGGGCGAGAGCCAGCTCGGAGTGTCCCTTTCCCGAGCTGGGACCGTTCTAGCCGGCGTTCGGCCGAACTGCCGGCTCCTTCACGACGCGAAGCCTGCGTGCTCGAAGGTCGGTGACGTTCGCCCGCTCCCGCTCCGTCTCGTGATTTCGGACCCAGACCAGATCCTGCAAGGGAGAAACCGGTTCATACTCCATCACGGTTTCCGTCAGCAATTCGCGAGCACGCGAACAGTCCAAGCTGTCGAGCGCGCGAACGAGCTCAGAGAGTGTGTCTTTGAGCTGGGCCCAAGGAATGTGGTGTTCGGTCGCGCGCATGATCATCGGATGCTCGGTACCGGTGACGTTCTCGCCGATCAGCAACTCTTCGTACAGCTTCTCCGCGGGCCTGAGACCGATGAACTGGATCTCGATGTCTCCGTTGGGGTTTTCCTCATCCCGCACAGTGGCGCCCATGAGGTTGATCATCCGCTTCGCAAGATCGACGATGCGCACGGGTTGCCCCATGTCGAGCACGAAGACATCTCCGCCCTGCGCCATCGCGCCCGCTTGCAGGACCAGCTGCGACGCTTCCGGAATCGTCATGAAATAACGAATGATGTCTTTGTGCGTGACGGTCACCGGTCCGCCATTCCTAATCTGTTCGCGGAAGAGCGGCACGACCGAGCCCGACGATTCCAGCACGTTGCCGAATCGCACCATGCACAAGCGTGTCGCCGCTCCGGCCTGCAGCGCTTGCAGAATCAGCTCCGCAAAACGCTTCGACGCGCCCATGACGTTCGTCGGGTTGACGGCCTTGTCCGTCGATATCAATACGAAGGTCTCGGCCCCACACTCGATCGCAGCTTGCGCGACAGCAAGCGTTCCGAGCACGTTGTTGCGAATGCCCTCCATCACGTTGTGCTCGACGATCGGCACGTGCTTGTATGCGGCTGCGTGGTATACCGTTTGCACACCGTACGTCCGCATGATGTCGCGCATTCGCTCGCCTTGGCTCACGTTACCGAGCAAGGGCACGATCTCGACGTCCTCTCTTCGAATCGACTTCGCAAGAGACCGCATCTCGCGCTCGATTTGGTAGAGCGCGGCCTCGGAAATCTCGAGCAGCAACAGCCTCGCCGGACCGGAGCGCAAGATCTGGCGGCAGAGCTCGGAGCCGATGGATCCGCCGGCCCCAGTCACAAGTACCGCTTTCTCTCGAATGCACGCTTCCAAGAGCTTGACGTTGGGCGCCACGGCGTCGCGACCGAGCAGATCGTCCGCGTCTACTTCTCGCAGATCCCCGATCGCCGCCTTGCCCGAAAGGATGTCGCCGATCTCAGGCACCGTTCGCACGTGCACAGGCAGGCTTTCCAGCGACTTCAGAATTCCTTGTCGCTGGCGGCGGGAGCATGACGGAACGGCCAAGAGGACCGTGGCAATTCGCTTGCGTTTCACGAGCGCAGAGAGCACACGAGGCGCATAAACCTTGATGCCATTCACGAGCGTGCCGTGCAGCATCACATCTTCATCGATGAATGCCACCGGCTTGTAGGTGCCAGTTTCGCGGAGAGCGCGCACGAGCTGGGCCCCGGCCGCCCCTGCCCCGTAGATCGCCACGCGCTTCTTGGTGCCTCGCGTGTAGTGCAGAATCTCTCGAACGAACAAACGGCTCCCGATCAAGTACAGCAACAAAAGCGATGCGAAGATCACCAGTGCGTTCAGAGAGACTTCACGATCGAGTGCCGCCGAATTGAACACAGCGACGATCGTGCATCCGACCAGGACACCGAAGGCCGCTCGGACGAGAGCGACGTGAGAGATATAGCGGAACACTGCGCGATAGAGGCCCAGAAGAGCGAACGTAGCGAGCGCGGCTAAGGTCGCGAACACATAAAGAGTTGGGTCCACGCCTGTCGAATCCGCGATAGACCCGCGTCGAAGCGCGATGGCAACGAAAAGCGTTAGAGGTATCGCAACCGCATCAGCCGTAAAGGCAATCGACACTTTCGTGTCGCGGGGGAGCCGCGCCATCGCGCGTGCAACCCGCTCGAGCCACCGTGTTGGCATCTTCCGTTTTCCAGTGAACGGCTCCGGCGCAGGGGTAACTTGATAGTCCGGACGGCCGCCGTTCTTCGCCTTTGCTCGCCCAGTGACTTATTGCGCGCGCCGGAGCGCCCGCTCCGCTTGTTCCCCGGCGCACTTATAATGGAATTTATGTATGTTTTACAATAGCTCGGCAGGGATTATTCAGCGCGCTCGGAGCATTAGACCGGGTCAACTTGCAGGCCGGGACACCTGAGAATCGGCGGCTTCGTCCCGAATGGCTCGGCCCGCCTTCGGCGCTTGAATGCGGTTTCGATGAGCGCGAAGCGGCGTGACATTCGCCGGCTCGGTTCCGGCCTGCAGCCCCTGACGCCAAACGAGATCTTGGATGTCCGATTCCGGACGATATTCGACCACCGTCTCCATCAGGATCTCGCGGGCGCGCTCGCAATCGAAGTTGTCGAGGGCATCCAACAACTCGACAAGCGTCTCACGAAGCTGAGCCCATGGAATGTGATGCTCGACTGCCCGGCGAATCATCGGATGCTCGGTGCGAGTGACATTCCCGCCGATCAGAAGCTCCTCGTACAACTTCTCGGCCGGGCGCAAGCCCGTATAAACAATCTCGATCTCTCCGTCCGGATTTGTCTCGTCACGAACGGATAATCCCATCAAGTGAATCATGCGACGTGCAAGATCCGCGATACGTAGCGGCTCACCCATGTCGAGAACGAATACGTCGCCACCCTGCCCCAGCGCACCGGCCTGCAGCACCAACTGCGATGCTTCAGGAATAGTCATGAAATAGCGGATGATGTCGCGATGCGTCACGGTGACGGGACCGCCGCGCTTGATCTGCTCGCGAAACAGGGGAACCACGGACCCCGAGGACTCAAGAACGTTGCCGAAGCGAACCAT
>JBDZVE010000155.1:0-3076 GCA_040255535.1 Lysobacterales bacterium
TTCATCGTGGCCCTCGTGCTCGCATTCATTCTTATTGCTGCAGCAAGCCTGAAGGCTGGATTGCGCGCGATGGGCTTTCTACTACTCGTGCCCGCGCTGTCGTGGGGCGCCATCATCGTGGCTGGAGCGATCACGAGCATGAGCGATGCGATGCGGCTCGACTTCTATACGAACGCCGCGATCGCCTGCGCGTTCGTCGCGCTCGGATCCGTCATGAGGAAGCGAATACCGGCGAGCGTGTTCTGATCAGGTCGCGCGTCAGATTCGGTCCGCCTGCTCCAATATTCTCTTGACGATCGCCTCGCGTTCGTCCGGCGTGAACGGCGCAAGGTTCAACAGCTCGAGGAAATGAAGGCCGTCGATCGCGAGGCTCAGGATCGCCGCGTTCGCAAACCGATCCGGCTCGGCTCGCAAGCGCTCGACGTGTTCCTCGACGTCGACGTGCGCGCGTTCAGGCATGTCGGGAAAGTTCGCGGCCGCCGCGAAGAACGCGCGTGAGCATTCCGAGCCTTCGTCGCAGTCCTGGCGCGCGAGGATGCTCGCCTTCAGGTACGAGCGATAATCGCTGCCTTGGCGGTCGACTTCCGTCTTGAGCAGGGAGCGATAGCGATCGAGCGCTCGATCGATCATGCCCCTGAGCAATGCTTCTTTCGTCGTGAAGTGATAGAGCAACCCGCCTTTGCTGACCTTGGCCTGTTCGGCGACGAGGTCGAGCGTCAGGTTCGCGACCCCGCGCTCGCGGGCAACTTCGTCAGCCGCCTCGAGAATGCGTTCGCGAATGGAGGGTTTGTTCATCGTCTCCTTAACCTGCCACGCCGTGCAGTTTCGAGCGCTCCTGCGTGTCGGCCTGCAACCCGGCGATGAATTTCGTGAGCGCAGAGCGTAGCAGCTCTCGGTCGAGTTGCGGGTCGCGGCAAGCACGGATCGCGAGGCCCTCGACGAGGCTCAGCAGCAGCAGGATGCGAGCGCTCGCGCGCCGCGGATCCTCGTAGATCGCTCTGCTGGGCGCGGTCCGCTGCATCGCTTCGAGAAGATGGTTCTTGATCAAGCGGTCGGCTTCTTCAACGATCGCGGCGATCTCCGGATCGCGCGTCGCCTCCGCGGAGATCTCGAGAAACAGCGGCGCATTCATCTGATCCGCACTGCCGCTGCGCCAGCGCTCGATCGCATTCAGGATGCCCTGTACGAGATCGGCAGGCGACTTGATCTCTTCGAGCTGTCTGCGGCCGGACTCGAGCTGACGTTCGATGATGGCTCTGATGATCGCGTGCTTGTTCTCGAAGTAGCGATACATGAGGCCGGGGCTCATGCCCGCCTCTTGCGCGATGTCCGCGATGCTTGCGGCGTGGAAGCCGCGCTTCAGGAAACACAAGCGCGCGGCCTCCAAGATGCGCTCGCGCTGCTTGAGCGCGCGCTCGGTGAAGGCGTGCTCTGCCTCGTTCATCATGAGCGATCGTCCTCCCAGCCGCCGCCGAGCGCTCGATAGAGGGTGACGAGGTTCGTCTGTTCGGCAAGCCGAGTTGCGATCAACCCTTGCTGCGCACCGTAGAAGCTCCGCTGCGCGTCGAGGAGAATCAGATAACTGTCTTGTCCCGCCTCGCGGCGGGCCTGCGACAGCTCGAAGGCGCGCGCCGATGCCTCGACGAGTCGTTCTTGCGCCTCGAGTTGTCTCGCGAGCGTGCCGGACAAGGCGAGCGCATCGCTCACCTCTTGGAATCCGATCTGAATCGCCTGCTCGTAGCGCGCGAGCGCGATCTCGCGATCGACGTGCGCGACGTCGAGGTCCGCCTTGAGACGCCCGCCTTGGAAGATCGGCAGCGATAACTGCGGCACGAAGCTCCACGTGCGATTGTTCGACTCGAATAGATCGGAAAGCTCCGTGCTGATGTAGCCCGCGCTGCCGGTCAGGGAGATTCGCGGGAAGAAGGCGGCGCGCGCCGCGCCGATGTTCGCGTTCGCCGCACGCAGGGTGTGCTCAGCCGCGAGGATGTCGGGCCGGTTCAAGAGCACGCGCGAAGGCAGCTCGACCGGCACGGATTCGAGCAGCGTCGACTGAGCGTCGCTGCTCGCGGGCAGGAGCTCGGAGGGAATGTTCGCGCCGACGAGGACGCGCAATGCGTTCAGATCGCGCGCGACATCGCCTGCATAGCGCGCGGCATCCGCGCGGGCGCTCTCGACCTGGGTCTGCGCCTGGTTGAGCTCGAGTCCGGAGGCGGCGCCGAGTCGGTGACGCTCTTGTGTGAGCGCGAACCACTCGTCCTGGTTGCGAAGCGTCTGCTCCGCGAGCTCCTTCAACGCGAGATCGTTCGCGGTAACGAGAAACGCTTGTGCGACTTCGGCGATCAAGCTGATCTGGAAGCTGCGCCGCGAGGATTCCTGCGCGAGGAAGTCCTCGAGCGCTGCGCGGTTGAGACTGCGCAATCTGCCGAAGAAGTCGAGCTCGAACGCTGCGCCGACCGACGCGCTGTATTGCTCGATCACGCCTTCGCGGCCGGGAAACGTGGCGGTCGCAGGCACGCGCTGGCGCGTGTAGTTGCCCGTGACGTCCGCGTTCGGCAGCAAGTCCGAGCGCTGAATCCGATATAGCCCGCGCGCCCGCTCCACGTTGAGCGCCGCGATCCGCAGATCGCGATTGTTGTCGAGCGCGAGCTCGATGAGCCCTTCGAGCTTCGGGGAGAGCACGAACTCGCGCCACGGCAATGCATCGATGGACTCTCCTTCCTTCGCCTGCACAGCGGAGTCGCTCATGGGCGCGCTCCATTCGTCGGGCACGGGCGGCTCGGGCCGCTCGTAGCGGGGTGCGAGCGTGCACGCTGCGCTCGCAAGCGCGAGCGCAGCCAGAGAAATGTATCGAGCGACCTTAAACATGAGCCGGACCCTGATCCAAGTTGCCGACTGAAGCCGGCGCCGTTTCCGTCTTTTGCTTGCGGCGCACGAGACGCTGCACGAGCACGAAGAAGAGCGGCACGAAGAAGATGCCGAGGAACGTACCGGCGAGCATGCCGCCGATGACGCCGGTGCCGATCGCGCGCTGTGCGCCGGAGCCGGCGCCGCTCGCGATCGCGAGCGGCAGCAC
>JBDZVE010000155.1:3176-7128 GCA_040255535.1 Lysobacterales bacterium
GCGGCAATTCCGTTGAAGCGTTCGAGGCGCGGCGAGCCGTAATCCCAGCGCCAAGTCGCGAACGAGGAGAACGGCACCATCTCGCCGGCGTCGTTGCGCACGTACCAGCGCTGAAAATCCTCGGGCACCATGCGGAACGGCGCATCGGCTTGCACGTACACGCGCTTGACGCGGCCGCGGTCGATGAAGTCATCGATATAGCGACCGCCCCATGCGACCTGCAGCGTCTGGTTGATTGCCGCCATCGTCAGGCCCAATGCACCGGCCTTTTCCGCATCGATGTCGAGATGAAACTGCGGCGTGTCTTCCTGGCCGTTCGGGCGTACGTTCGTGAGCAGTTTGCTTTGCGCAGCCGCGCCCAGAAACTGGTTGCGCGCGGCCATGAGCGCTTCGTGCCCTCGTCCGAGGTTATCTTGCAGGTAGAACGCAAAGCCTTGCGCGCGGCCGAGCTCGGGCAGAGCGGGCGGCGGGAACGCAAATACCATCGCATCCTTGATCTGGCTGAACGCACCCATCGCGCGGCCCGCTACGGCACTGACGCTGAGCGACTTGTCCGCACGTTCGTCCCAATCCCTGAGCTTCACGAACGCGATGCCGGTGTTCTGGCCGGTACCGCCGAAGCTGAAGCCCTGTACCGCGAATACGGATTCGACCGCCTCTTTCTCGTTGTTCAAGAAATACTGCTCGACCTCCTCGATGACGTGCATCGTGCGCGCTTGCGTCGCGCCGACGGGCGCCTGGATCTGGACGAACAGCACGCCTTGATCTTCATCCGGCAAGAACGATGTCGGCAGGCGCAGGAACATGAACACCATGATCAGCGCGATCGCTCCGTACAGTACGAGCGCGCGCGCCGGTCGCGCCAACATACGAGAGACGATGCCGCGATATCTCGCGTTGCCGGCTTCGAACTTCTTGTTGAACCATCCGAAGAAGCCGCGCTTTTCCGCATGCTCGCCGCCATGAATTGGCTTGAGCAGCGTCGCGCACAGCGCCGGCGTCAGCACGAGCGCCACGAGCACCGAAAGCGCCATCGCCGAGACGATCGTGATGGAGAACTGGCGATAGATGACGCCGGTCGAGCCGCGGAGGAATGCCATCGGCAGAAACACCGCGGACAACACGAGCGCGATGCCGACAAGCGCGCCGGTAATCTGCGACATCGACTTGCGAGTCGCCTCGACCGGCGAGAGATTATCTTCGCGCATGACGCGCTCGACGTTCTCGACGACGACGATCGCATCGTCGACGAGCAGGCCGATCGCGAGCACCATCGCGAACATCGTCAGCATGTTGATCGAGAATCCGGCGGCCGCGAGCACGCCGAACGTGCCGAGTAGAACGACCGGCACCGCGATCGTCGGGATGAGCGTCGCCCGGATGTTCTGCAGGAACAGCAGCATGACGAGGAACACGAGGAAGATCGCTTCGCTCAGCGTCTTGACGACCTCGCGAATGGATACGCGCACGAACGGCGTCGTATCGAACGGCGTGACTGCGCGCAGCCCCTGCGGGAACGTCGGCTTGAGCTCCTCCAGCAGTGCCTGCACGTTTTGCGCCGTTTGGAGCGCGTTCGCATTGGTCGCGAGCGAGATGGCGACGCCCGAAGCCTGCGACGTGTTGTAGCGGCTGATGAAGCTGTAGTCGGCGGATCCGAGCTCGACGCGCGCGACGTCGCCGAGCTTGAGCGTGGACCCATCGACGCCGCTGCGCAGGATGATGTCGCGGAACTGCTCGGGCTTCTCCAAGCGGCCCTGCGCGGTAATGGTCGCATTCAATTCCTGTCCCTGCACCGAGGGCGTTGCGCCGAGCTGGCCGACGGAGACCTGGGCGTTCTGCGCCTGAATGGCGGTCGTGATGTCGGTCGGCGTGAGTCGATATGTGTTGAGCTTGTCCGGATCGAGCCAGATGCGCATCGCGTACTGAGAGCCGAACACCTGCACGTTGCCGACACCCGGCACGCGGCTCAGCGGATCGACGATGTTCGCGGTGACGAAATCCGAGATGTCCGTGCGATCCATGCTGTTGTCTTCCGAGACGAAGCCGACGACCATCAAGAAGCTGTTGTTCGCTTTCGTCACGCTCACGCCTTGCTGCTGCACGATCTGCGGCAGGAGCGGCGTTGCGAGCTGCAGCTTGTTCTGCACTTGCACCTGCGCAATGTCGGGATCGACATCGCTGTCGAACGTCAGCGTGATGCCGACGCCGCCGTTCGCGCTGCTCGATGAGGACATATACAAGAGGCCATCGAGACCTTTCATGTTCTGCTCGATGATCTGCGTGACGGACTCTTCCACCGTCTGCGCCGAAGCGCCGGGATACACGGCGCTGATGTTGACGGACGGCGGCGCGATCGTCGGATAGCGCGAGATCGGCAATCTCGTGATCGACAGTGCGCCGGCGAGCATGATGATGATCGCGATCACCCATGCGAAGACCGGGCGGTCGATGAAGAATCTGGCCATGGATTAGCTCCGTTTAGCGCGTGGGCGCCGCGGCTTCCGCGGTGCGAGCCGCGCCCGCCTCGACGGGAGTGACGGTCATGCCGGGCTGAACCTTCTGGAGGCCTTCGACGACGACGCGCTCGCCGGGGCGGAGCCCCTCGTTGATCAACCATTGGTCGCCGACGGTGCGGGCGGTCGTGACGGTGCGCTGTTCGATCTTGTTGTCCGCGGTGACGACGAGTGCAACGCCGTTGCCCTTCGCGTCGCGCGTGATCGCGCGCTGCGGCGCGAGCACGGCATCGTCGCGCTGACCGCGCTCGAGCACGGCGCGCACGTACATGCCGGGCAAGAGGAGCCGGTCGGGATTCGGCACGACGGCGCGCAGCCCGAAGCTGCCGGTTTGCGGATCGACGCTCACTTCGGCGAACTTGAGCTGGCCCGTGTGCTCGTACTTGGTGCCGTTTTCGAGCACGATTCGCACCGGCGCGCTCTGATTCAAATCCGAGCCGCCGAAGTCCTGGCGCAAACGAAGCAGCTCGCTGCTCGACTGCTGCAAGTCGACGTAAATCGGATCGAGCTGCTGCACCGTCGTGAGCGGCATGTCTTGGTTCGCTGTGACGAGGGCGCCTTGCGTGAAGTTCGATTTGCCAGTGCGGCCGGAGATCGGTGCCGTGATGCGCGCATAGGAGAGATTCACTTCGGCTTGGCGCAACGCCGCTTCCGCGGAGGCCACATCGGCGATCGCCTGCTGAAGCGCGGCGACCGCGTTCTCGGCTTCCTGCGCGCTCACTGCATCGATCTTCGCGAGCTCGGTCGTGCGGTCTGCCGTCAATTGCGCTGCCTCGCGCGTTGCCTTCGCTTTCGCAAGCGCGGCCTTGCGGCTTTCGACCTCGGCACGATAGAGAGCATCGTCGAGCTGATAGAGCGGTTGCCCGGCTTTGACCTGGCTGCCTTCCTCGAACAACCGCTTCTTGATGATTCCGGTGACTTGCGGGCGCACCTCGGCGATCACGAACGCCGACGTGCGGCCGGGTAAGTTCCTGATATCGCTGACGGTTTGGGTCGTGAGCGTGACGACGCCGACCTCGGGAGGCGGGGGCGCCGGAGGCGGTTCATCGCTGCCACAGGCCGATAACAAGGCGACACCCAGAACGCCCAAGAGTCTGGAAAAACGCATAAATCCCCGGAAGCTAAGAGGAGAGTGAGACGAGAGAATGAACGTTTATTCTCCGGCTTCGAGCCGGTGCGCGTCAACCGGCCAGCCGGTCTTTTTTGTGAAGCTTTTGTGAAGCTTTTCCGCACTCGAACGAGTGCGGGTCTGTTGTGACACACCAGCCGCAGAAAAGTGCACGCGAATCGACGAGAGGAGCAAAAGGTGAGACGGGGCGAGCGCCTGCGCGCGCGCCGCAACAGGCTACAGACTACAGGCGACAGACGACAGCCAGAGAAGAAGTGGGCGGCAACGTTCTGCAACCTGTTCTGGCTGTCGGCTGTGGTCTGTAGCCTGT
>JBDZVE010000037.1:0-35607 GCA_040255535.1 Lysobacterales bacterium
GAAGAAAAACAAGAAGAAGAATCTCGCAAGGCGCCAAGCTCGCAAAGGAAGAACAGAGGGATCGAAGAAGGCCGGACGGGTCCGCAGGACTAACCGAGGCGGGTCTCAGCCTCTCAGCCATGTCTACGCTTCCTTGGCGAGCCTGGCGTCCTTTGCGAGAGTCATCATTGCCTTCTCATCTTCGAGCGGCGACCGCCTCTTGCGCGAGCGGCACCGTTCGCGTGTCGGCCAAGAGCTCTAGATATCGAGCAGCGATGGCGCGCGGCGAGAATTCGCTTTCGACGAAGGCACGCGCTCTCGCGCCGATGTCCTCGCGGAGCGAGGCATTATCGAGAAGCCCATCGAGGCTGGATATCATCTCTTCGATGTCGCAACACTGCTTGCCGAGGCCGCGCCGCTGGATGACATGGTCCGGATCGAAGAACGAAACGACCGGAACGCAGCGTGCCCAAGCTTGTAAGAACGTATTCGGAAATCCTTCCGTGCTCGATGTATTGATATGAATCTTGGCGCGCTCGAACAGTTGCGCAATCTCGCCATAGCTCACGGGACCGAGCATCTCTACGTTCTGGACATCGTGCGCCATGGCTTCGATCGCGTCGAAATAGGCGAGCTGCCGCGGCAACGGGCCGCCTGCGACGACGAATCGGCGCTCCGGCAGTGCGCGAGCGAGCTCGAATACGAGCTCGGGACGCTTAACCGGGCGCAGGTTACCCACCCACAGCACGTCTATATCTCGTTCGCGCGGCTTCGGGAGCGCAGGTATCTCCACGAGCATGTTGACGATCTCGCTTGCGAGCCCGTAGTTCTTGCTGAGCAATTGCTGCTGTTGATGCGTCTGCGCGGCGATGAGGTCGGCTCTGCGAAGCCCATATTCGTACATCTTGCGATCGCGCGAATACGACACGAGCTGAGCGCCCGGGATGCACCCTAAGTCCGAGGCGATGCGCACGATCGACTTCTTTCCGTGGCGACCCGCAAACCAAACCGCAACGCCGGTCAACATTCCGGCGGGAGATTGGTAATAGACGTCGGCATCGACGTGCCGCATCGTGCGCACGACGCTCGCGACGCGCTGGAAAAAGCGGATCCCGGGCAAGCCCGCCTGGGGGCGGTACGCTGCAACGACGCGAATGCCGTCGATCTCAGTTACGGCGGGCTGACCGTGGTCGTAGACGATGAGCGACACTTCGAGCCCGAGATCTCGCCAGGCTCTCGCGAGTAGAACGTGCTGAACGGATTCGCCGCCGATATGGCCGAACGACGTATCGCCGGTCAACATGGCGTAATCGTCCAAGCCCAGAATACAGATCGTTCTCAACGCCATCTCTTGTTCCAACCACTCTGCATCATCCGCTCGGATCGCATGAGCGTTCGAGACGTCCACTCACGATGCGGCGAGGGAATCCGCGAAGCCGAGACTTCGTTTGCGCGAAACGGATGCACGTTGTAAAGAGTTCCGAGCTCTTCATTGCTGTAAGCGCCTCGAGACGAACATCGGAGCGGCCCGCAACAAGCGCACGATGGCGAGCGCCTCGCGAACCCGCAACAGTGCCAGCAGCGACGCGAACGCGACTAGATAGAGGGCCCCTCCGAGCACGACGCCGACGATGCCCATCATGTCGGTCCACAGTGACGTTGCAATGACGCTCGCTGCCAGTGCGGCGGCGATCAGGATCTTGAGCAAGTCCCCCCAAGGGGCGAGTGCGCGCAATCCGATGCCGTATGCTCGCATCGTCTGACGCGCCAGGTACACGCCATCGACCGCACGCGAAACGAGGAAGGCGGCAACCGCACCCAACAACCCCCACTGCGGCAGCAGCAGCGGAATCAAGGCAAGATTGACGGCGAGGGCAAGCAGGTTGCTGCGCAGAATCGCTGGCGTGTTGTCCATGGCGCGCAATGGGACCGCGAAATCGAGGCTCTCTCGCAGGAAGATGAGCAGATAGAGCTGGAAGACCGGCACGGCCGGTGAGTATTTCGAAGAAAAGAAGGTCTCGATCAGCGGCTCGGCAAACCTTGCGAGCACGACACCCGCCCCGACGAGCGCAATCGCCGCGATCACCGTGAAGCGGCGCCACAGCTCCAATCGATCCGCCCTCGATTCCGGATCGTTCGCGACCATCTCCGGCAATAGGACGTCGGAAAGCGAGTTGCGCAGGATCGTAATGAACGGTTGTGCGTACAGACCGACCGTATAGTGTGCAAGCGCGACGGGGCCGAGTATCTTCGCGACGAAGAGCGCCCCGAGCGACTTGTTCGCTGCCACGAGGACGAGAGCGCCACCGAACGGAAGACAAAAATGCAGTTGCTCGCGCCAACGGTACTCGCCCGGATGCTCGACTTTGCGCGCCCGCAGCCGCCAGCCCGCGGCCGAGATCGCAAGACGCACGGCCTCGAGCACGAGAAGAGACAGGATGATGGCGTCGACGTCCCGGGTCAGCGCCGCCGTGATCGTCACCACGGCGATGCGCGCCACAAGGCGTGCAGTCGTATAGCCGAGCACGGCAAAGCTGCGCCGCTCGGACAGCCACAAGAATTCCCAAAAATCCAAGTTGACGAACAGGTACACGTATAGCGCCACGCGCATGCCGTAGCCGCCGAGTAGACGACCGTCGAAGAGCGCATCGAGCGCGAATGCCCCGCCGGCAACGATCGTGCTGCTCGCAAGCGTGAGCAACGCGGTCTGATTCACGAGGCGCCAGCTACGCTCCGGATTGTCGGGCACGAAGCGAAGCAGGCTCGTGCTGATGCCGAAGCCCGCAATGCTGATCAAGAGGGCGGCATAGACTAGGAACTCGCGGTAGTGCCCGAAGTCCTCGACGGACAGCAGGCGCACGAGGATCATGGGACTGATCAGGATCAGTCCTTGGTTCAGGAGCCGCGTGAGCGAGATGATTGCGGCGCGCCCGCCTATACCACGAATGACGCTACTCCAACATCGGCTGGGCTTCGGCGCGTTGCGGTCCTAGCGTGCTGTTGCTTCCGCTGCGTTCGGCGGGCCCGGCAGTCTTGCCGCTGCCGACGATCTCAGCCGCGACATTCGGAACGACGCGAAGCACCTTACTCGCTCCGTCTCGACCGACGAACAGCGTTTCGAAGCGCGCGGAGTTGAGCGCTGCGTACAGCTCCGGCCCTCGGGCGTGGCGCCTGTCGGTTTCTCGTTCTTCTCCGCTCACGACGACGAAGATTCGCTTGTTCGGATTCTCGAGCAGAACGACGTCGAGCATCGCTTCGCTTACGATGACGGGCGTTCCAGTGTAGAAGTCGACGACTTCGCCCTCTTTACTCATTACGTACTTCCGCGCGACGGCGGGGCCGATCAGCCAATAATCGACCTTTCCAAGATAGTAGGTTTGCTGCAAGACATCCTCCGCGAGGATGATGTCGTCGTCTTGGATGTTCTGCGACTTGAGAAATTCGGCCGTTCCCTTGTGATCGGGGAAGAGTCGATAGCCTGCGTGAATCCTGTCCGCCGCTTCCGCGGGATTGACGATGCACACTGCCGCGAGCGCGGCTGCGAACGTTTGGGCTCGATGCGGCCTGCCTCGTATGAGCTTATCGCTCGCAGCTTGCAGCGCCGCGAACGCGCTCACGATCATCGGAACCAACGCCACGGCGGTGTATCGCGGCGGAACGTTCCATGCGAACATACCAAGAACAAACACGGGCGCCCACACGAGCGAGACTGCGAGCAGCCAGTAATCGGGTACGCTTCGCGAGCGGGCCAACTGCCAGACGCCCCACCCGAGAAGCGCGCCGCACACGACTCCGGCTGCCACACTCAACTGCGCGACGCGCACATAGGGCCATACGCTTGGCTGGCCGATCATGGCGCCGACAAGCCTCACGACGGTCTCGGCTTCGGGCGCGAGCCAAGCCGCATGCACGATCGCAACGATCGCAGCACAAAGGAGCAATACGCCGAGCCAACGACGCGTCGCGGGCTCTTCGCTGCGCAGCGAGAACGCGCCGCCGGCGACGTAGCAGAGAACGGCCATGTGATAGAAGAGTGCGAACTGAAGAAGCGCGCCTGCGATCAGCAGCACGCCCGCGGGCACTCCGAGCCGTGCCGGCAGGCTCCTCGCAACCCGCCAGCACAGGAATGCAAACACGCCCAAAAGGCTCCACAAGAGCACGCCCATTCCGGTAGACAAGTCTCGCGACACGTCCGAGCCCATAGAGCTCGGCGTCGGCAGGCTCGCAGTAAACTCCGGCGGCGGCACGGGATATTGCGCTTCGACGAGCCCGTTGATGACTGCAAATGCGACGATTGCCACCGCACTCGCACAGACGCCCTGCAGAAATCGACGGGCATCGCAGCGTACGAGCCCGGGGAGCAGGAATATGAGCAGCGCGGAAACGGCAAGCACTTGCATATCCATCCCTAAGATCAGCACGCCCGTCGCGGCGACCAGCCATTTGATGCGATCCGTACGCTCCCACACGAATACGAGCGCCATCGTCGCGGCGATGCAGGTCACCAAGAAAATGTACATCCGCGCCGTCTGCGAGTAGATAACGAGCTCCGGCAAGAGCGCGACGGCCGCGACGAATGCCAGATTCCATTCCTGGCGCAAGAATCGCCGCCCGACGAAGTAGCAGATCCCGATGAGCGCGATGCCGCAGATCGCGGAGGGCAAGCGCAGCGCCCATTCGGACTCGCCAAACACCGAAACGGAGAGCGCCATGAGATAGAGCTGCGTCAACCCGCGCGGATAGAACATCCCGCTCGGCAGAATCGGCACGCCCTCCTTGAGAATGCCGGCGACTGCCATCGCCATCGTTTCCTCATCCCCGTGCAGGCCGACGCTGTCGAGTCCCCAGAACCGCAAGAAGCAGCCGGCCGCGAGGATGGTCGTCAGCAGTGCGAGATGCACGAAGCGCATCGCGTCGATCGCAGGCGCCGTGACCACGAACGACGGCGTGAGCGCCTCCATCGCCGCCGCAATGAAGCGTGACGGCCCGACGAACGACGGCAGTTGCGCGGTCCGACTTGCGGCGTCGAGGGACATCAGCAGACCTATTTCTGTTTACACCGCCCCGATCGTCGGCATGCGCACTTTCGAGTGGGAAAGTGAGCTACGACGTTGCGCACTGCAACGGCTCGCCGATCGGGGAACCTCTGCTGATCAGCAAGTTGCGTACCAGATCGAGATAAACAAAAACGCCGCCGACAATCGCTGTTGCTGCGATCATCGGCGGCGTCAATGGCGCGCCGCGATTTCGATGTTGGAGCTATTTTGTCGTCTTCGATCCCGCCAGGCCTGAAATTTACAAGGCGGATGTAGAAACTACCGCGACTGGAAGCGGTCGATTCCGATCACGATCCGCTCGCAAGCACCGGTGCCACCGGCGGCCGCGGCGAGTGACCTTCCACCTCCGCCGCCATTTCGTGCAGCCACTCTTCGAGGCGCGTGTATCCGCTTTCGGTCAGCTCGTTGGGATTCTCGGGCAACGTCAGCGCGCGTCGATTCTCGGCAAGCGTCGGCCAGCCGCCTGCGTTCTTCGCACAACGGTCGGTTCCATTGGCCGAGACGCAGTTGATGATCCGACCCGTCCCGTCACGCACCTGCTTGATGATCCGGGCATCCACGGGATCGCGATCGGCGGGGCGAGCACCCGAATACTTGAGCACTTGCTCGAGAACGACATCGTGGTCGGTCGGCAGTCGAGTCAGACCGGCCGGCCAGGCCGGCGGCGTCTTCGACATGAATGATTTGAGGGATAGCGACCCACCCGTGGCGGTGAGCACAGACATCGGGTCGTCGCTCGACTCCACCGCCTTGTTGTCCGCCAGATAAATGCGGCTCGCCTCGGGCAGCTTGAACTGGTCCGCGCGAACGGATATCGGTTTGACGCTGTTCGCGTGATCGCTGCCGCGGATGAATACGTTGCCGATGATGGTGTTCTTCGTGCTGATGCCATCCTCGCTCTGCAGTTCCACATCCTTGTAGCCGCGGTTGTAGACGACGTTGTTCACCATCACGAGCTGGGCGGCGCGCGAGAGCGGATTGCGATCGTTCGTATGCGCGATCAAATTGCCCTTGAGGGTCACTTTGCCCTTGATCGGCCCGAACAGAATGCCATAGCCATGGCGGCCCTTTGGATGGAGCGAATCGTTGAGCGCCTCGGCGAATATATTGTTGCTGAGCGTGACGTTATCCCAGCCGCGCCACATGCTTGCCAGCTCATCGATCGCCCACTCGAACGAGCAATGATCGACGACGACGTTCTTGAGCGAGTCCGGCGTCTCGACCTTGAGCGCATCGCGGTTCTCGGGATTCGGACCTTTGGGGTCATCGCCCGGACGCACGCGCAGGTGCTGCACGAGCACGTCGGAAGCGGCGATTCGCAAACCGCCGCCTCTCAACATGATGCCGGGCGACGGTGCAGTCTGCCCGGCGATCGTGATATTCGGATTGCCGATGGACATGTCGCGCTCCATGCGAATCGTGCCCGACACTTCGAACACGCAGACGCGCGGCCCACTCGCGGTCACGCATGCGCGGAGCGATCCCTCGCCGGAGTCGCTCAAATTCGTCACCCTGTAAACCTTGCCGCCGCGGCCGGCGGGCGTGTCGATGCCGAAGCCGGCAGCGTTCGGAATCACGGGAAGTGCATCGGCGGCCATGACCATGAAGGGCAGCATCGAAGCGGCACCCGCGAGCACAGTGACGAGGCGCGTGCGGGGAGTGGTCTTCTTTTGTCGTGCTGAGCTATTCATCGCTTCTCTCGTAGACATGAAGTCTGTTTCCTCGATCGTATTCATCAACCACTACATCGTCACGCTGTCGGGGAAACGCGTCGCAAGCACGTTGCGATCCGCAGCAAAAACGATACCACTGCATCGGCATCGGTGGCCGATGGCGGGCAAATTACAGTCGTCGATTCCGGCGTTACATCGGAGAAGCCCTGAACCACGGGGTAGCGAGTTGGGGTAGCGCGCCAGCGCTGTCGGTGTTTTTCCTGTGTGCGTCCCGCGACAAACAACGATCGAGGCAGACGGGGCTGCTTACCGAAACTTACAACGTCACGTGCAACTCCGTGCAGCGTCGATGTCTCGGGGCGCGAAGTCATCTTACGCGCGTCGAGCATCGAAATCGGCATCAAACGTGCATCGAGCTGGTTTTTGAGCAAGACGAGAGCGATGCACAGAGATCCCGCGGAGTTGGCTGAACGAGAGTTCGATGTTCTCGTCATCGGCGGTGGATCCTTCGGCGCCGCAGCAGCGCGAGAAGCAGCACTGCTCGGCTTGCATACCGCGCTCATCGAGCGCAGCGACTTCGGCAGCGGCGCTTCCGCGGAATGCTTCAAGATGGTTCATGGCGGCATCCGCTACTTGCAGCACGCAGACCTCAGGCGATTGCGTGCGTCCTGCCACGAGCGCTCTACGTTCCTTCGCATTGCACCTCACCTGGTGCAGCCTCTGCCGATCGCGATCCCGACCTACGGAAAAGCGCGCCGCGGACGTGCCTTCCTCGGTGCCGGCGCATGCGCATACGACCTGCTCACGCTCGATCGCAATTGGGATGTCCCGGATCCCGCTCGCAAGATTCGCCGAACCCGATTCTTATCTCGCAGCGAGTTGCTCGCACTTTATCCGCAGCTTGCGGCACCGAATCTGAGCGGTGCCGTTCTGTTCGAAGACGGTCAAATGTACAACCCCGCGCGGCTGGTGCTCGCGTTCGTGAAGGCGGCCGTCGCGAACGGTGCGAGCGCCTGCAATTACCTCGAAGCGCAGGATTACTTGTGGCGCGATTCGCAGGTTACCGGTGTTCGCGCACGCGATGTCTTGACGGGCGAGACGCTCGACATTCGCGCGCGTCTGACGCTCAACGCAGCCGGACCGTGGGCCGATTTCATCAACCGCGACGAAGTGCGCTTCGGTGCATTCAAGCGCGCGCCGTTCTCGCGCGATGCGTACTTCATCGTCGATCGTGCGCCGACGTCATCCGTCGCGCTGGCCGTGCAGGGATCGAGCCGAGACAAAGATGCCGTCTTGAGCCGGAGCAACCGCCATTTGTTCGCGGTTCCGTGGCGCGACAAGACGCTCTTCGGGGTTTGGCACCGGCACTGGACGACACCACCCGATACGGCCGAGATCGCACCCGAGGAACTCGAGAGTTGGATCGCGGAACTCAATACCGCCTATCCCGCGTTGGACTTGACGATGGATGAAGTGAGCTTTGCCAACTGCGGCCTCGTCCCGTTCGGCGAGACCGCGACGGCGCAGGAGCTGAGCTTTGGGAAGGAATCCAAGCTGATCGATCACCGGTTCACCCACCGCGTCGGAGGACTCGTGAGTCTCATCGGCATTCGCTTCACGACCGCGCGAGCGGACGCTCAACGGGCGCTCGCAATGCTCCTCCAACAGTGGCCGGAGCGCTTGCACGTTCACTCGCGGCGCTCGACACATACGCCGGTGCCCGGCGGCGATATCTCTGATTTCGAGTCCTTCCGTGCACAGTGCGGCAAATCCCTCGCGGGCCTGCCGCAAGCCACCGTAGATGGGCTCGTGCGCAACTTCGGCACCGAGTATCGGGCGGTCCTCGCACAACGCGAAACCGGCGATGCTGCTGCGCCTGCGCTCGTCGGCAAGTCCACGCTGTTGCGCGAGGTGAGGTATGCGGTCGAACGCGAAATGGCGGTCAGACTCGACGACGTCGTGATGCGCAGAACCGATCTCGCTGCGGGCGAGCATCCCGGCCATATCGCACTCGAGCGCGTGGCAGCCGAAATGGCTCAACGACTTGGCTGGTCGCA
Source organism: Lysobacterales bacterium (assembly GCA_040255535.1). Classification (GTDB taxonomy): domain Bacteria; phylum Pseudomonadota; class Gammaproteobacteria; order Steroidobacterales; family Steroidobacteraceae; genus Steroidobacter. Next base: position 8,767 of record JBDZVE010000037.1, read on the forward strand.
ACAACGTACGGGCGAAGAGATCGAACGCACGGAGGCGATTCTCGCTCGACATCACGCGCGCTCGGAAGCGCCGCTGACCCGCGGCGGATCCGAACACGCCGTGCAGCGAGCTGCGGGCTGCGTATGAACATCGACGGATCTCGAATACTCATTACGGGCGCAACCGGCTTCATCGGTTCGCGCCTCGCGCTGCAGGCGCACCGGCTCGGGCTCGATGTGATCGCCGCGGGTCGCGAGCTGTCGCCTATCGAGACCGAGCGCGCGAATGAGCTTCGCTCCGCCGGCGTGCGACTTGCGATCGGTAAGATGCAAGAGCCGGAGTACGCACGTGTCCTGGTCGACGGTTGCAGCACGATCATCCATCTTGCGGCCGCACAGCACGAGTCTCGCATGCCGGAGACGTACTTCCGCGATGTGAACGTGCTCGGCACGACGACCTTACTTCGCGCCGCAGTCGACGGCGGTGTCAGGCGCTTCGTCTACGGGAGCTCGATCGGCGTTTACGGCGAGAGCATCGACGGCGTGCTCGATGAAACGAGCCCGCTCCGCCCGGACAACATCTACACACGCACGAAGGTCGAGGCCGAGAAAATCGTCGCTGATTTTGCGAAAGACCTCGAGACCTCGATCGTTCGCATTTCAGAGACATATGGACCGTCCGACTTTCGCCTGTTGAAGTTGTTCCGTGCAATCGACCGAGGGCACTTCATCGTCATCGGTTCCGGGCGCAATCGCCGCCAGTGCTTGCATGTGAACGATTTGACGCGTGCACTGCTGCTCGTCGCACGACATCCGAATGCGATCGGGCAGACGTTCGTGATCGCCGGCTCGGAGGCGATCACGACGAACGAAATGGTGCAGGCGATTGCCGCAGCCTTGAATCGCAGGCCGCCGCGTCTGCACGCGCCGCTCTGGCCGTTCAACATCGCCGCGCGTGCCTGCGAGACGCTGCTGCCGCCGCTTGGAGTGCAGCCGCCGCTGCACCGGAGACGCCTGGACTTCTTCACGAAGTCGTTCATATTTTCGACTGCAAAGGCCCAGAGTTTGCTGGGCTTTCAGCCGGAGATCGATTTCAGGACCGGAGCGATCGACACAGTGCGTTGGTATCGAGCGAGGGGGTTTTTGCCGAGACGCGAAACCCATGATGTCCCTCGGGCGGAATCTGCGTGAGCGCGAGTCTGTGGTGTACCGCATGAAGCATGTTCGCGCACCCGCTTGGAAGCAAACGCGTGGTTGCGACTGATGGCAGCAAGTCTCAACGATCGCATGCAGTCGGCGATGCGCACTTGGGCGCCCCGCACGGTCGATCTCGACAACCTTTCGACGAGCGACATTCGCGAGGACCATACGTCGGATCTGGCCGCGATTCGCACGCACGACGTCAACGATCCGCCGTCCGTGGAATCGGCCACCCCGCACGTACCCCTCGTGCAACCGGTGGCCGAGCTCACGAGCGATTTGCTGCCAAAAACCGGCGCGACCGGCGCGCACACGCAAAAGCCGACACAGCGAGGTGAGTCGGACCGGCGCGCGCACGTCGCAGCTTCGGAAGAAGCGGCAAGCGCATCGCCGTCTCGGCCGGCTCAACAGACGAGCGAACGCCGGCCAAGCAGAGGCATCAGCCCGGGCGCCGTGCTGAACGATCGGTACTTGATCGAAAGAGCGCTCGGTGCGGGCGGAACGGCCTGGGTATTTCGAGCGCGCGACTTGACGGTTCAGAAGGACGCTCCCGGCGCGCAGATCGCGATCAAGACGCCGCGACCGGACGTCAAAGACCCGGCGCGCGCGATCGCGCGGCTGCAGCACGAGTTTCGACATGTACAGGCTCTCAGGCACCCGAACATTGCGCGTGTCCTGGCGTTGAATAGTGATGATCAAACGTGGTTCATGACGATGGAGCTCATTGAAGGGCGCTCGCTGGCGCAGCTCATCCGCGAGCCTGCTTCGCTGACGCTTCCCCTCAAACGCGCCGTACTGACGTCGTGTGCAAAGGCGCTTGCTCACGCACACGCCAACGGCGTCGTTCATGGCGATTTCAAGCCCTCGAACGTGCTCGTCAGCTCGAGCGGACAGGTCAAAGTCTTCGATTTCGGCGCGGCAACTTCGCCGGGCGGCGAGGACACGCGTATCCCGGCAGGCACGCCGGCATACGCGAGCCCGCAGGTGCTGAGCGGCGCGACGCCCGACCCGCGCGATGACGTCTTCAGCTTCGCATGCGTCGCGTACGAGTTTCTCACGGGCCAGCACCCCTTCGATCGCCGCTCATCCCTCGACGCTCGCGAGCAGCGCAAGGCGCCGGCACGCACGCCGCTGTTGTCGCTCCCGCAGTGGCTCGCGTTGTTATCCGCGCTCGCTTGGGAACGAGATGAGCGCCCGAGCGATATCGAACGCTTTGCTACGATGTTGATGGACGAATCCGCCTCTTTGGTCTCGACGCAGGCGGATCTCGATGGCGAGACGCCAATCGAATCGCCTTTTATCGAGCCTCGCGCAACAGCGCCGGAGGCGGGCGATGAATTGGCGCCGCCGCAGCGCAGTTGGGGGTTCTTCGCCTTTCTTGCGTGTGCTCTCGGCCTCGTGTTCATCGGTTCGCAGCGCCAGACGGAGCACGAGCCAGACGCCGGCGGCTCGAACAAACCGGCCGTGACGCAGGCGGAGCTCCCGATCGCTCCCCCTGGGCTCATGGGCGCTCCCGCGACGGACAGGTCGACCGGCGATAGCAGGATTTCAAGTGCCGCACTCGGACTCGGAACGAGCGAAGGCGGTGCGCCGATCGCCAGTGCCGATGAACCCTCGGCGGAAACGCCGGCCGAGCGCGCGCCGACCGAGAAACCGACGCAGAAGCCGACGAGCGAAATCTCTTTCGAATCGGCCAACATCGCGACGAGTGAGAGCTCCTTGGCTGCCGTCTTCGTCATCAAACGTTCGGAGCCGCTCTCTCGCCGAATTCAGATTCGCTGGCGAGCGATGAGCGGCACGGCAGAGGCCGGCGTGGACTTCGCATCGGATGCGATGGGGACGATCGAGTTCCTCGAGGGTCAGACTCAACGTGCGATCTATGTGCCGCTTCGCAACGACGTGCTGAAGGAAGGCGACGAAACCTTTTCGATCGAGCTGGAAGTCGTTCGAGGCGGCGGGCACTTGGCGAGCAGCACTGCGCAAGCGACGATCCTCGACGACGATTGATCGATCGAGAAATGACTCGAAAATCGACGCCGTGACTCGCGCGCTCGGCGCTCGCGAGCGAGACGAACAAGAACCTTTCCGGTGCGCGCGTCCTACGCGCGCACCGCGACCGCCGCCACCTTCTTGCTCAGCACTCGCACCTTCTTCCCGTACAGCAGGAACACGATGCGCATGAGGAGCTCGAGTGCGCTCGTCACGGCCAAACCCACGTAGTTGAGCGGGTTTTTCCAGAACACGTAGAGCTTGAGCGCGAATGGACGCACGTCGCGGAATCCACCGAGCTCGAGCAGCTGGGTCAAGCTGTATTCGGTGACGATGTAGAAATGATCGATGTTGTGCGCAAGATTTTCAGCGCCGACGAACGGATTCGCGCCGTTCATCGCGTACACGATGATGCGGCCGTCCGGCTTGAGCGCCGCGCTGCAGAGCTGCAGGAATTCGATCGTCTCGTCGTGAGTGAGATGATTGAGCTCTTGCTCGGGAATGATGACGTCGAACTCCCCGCGTTTGCCTTCGAGGTACGGAAATACTTCAGCCACCTCGCACGGTAGGCCGCGCTTGCGCCCATGCTCGACCTTAGCGGGATCCGAATCGATCCCCATCACGTTCTGATAACCGGCCTTCGCGAGCACGTTGAGCAGATACCCAGGCCCGCAGCTAATGACGAGAATGCGAGCGGCGCGGTTTTCGGGAAGGTACGGCAGATAGTTCGCGCGGTAGTACGCGGCGAACGAATCGTAGCCGCGGTCGATGTCTTTCGGCGCCTGCCAGTAGGAGTCGAACGGCTCGAGCTTCGCCGCCAAACGGCGGCGCGCAGCAAACTCCGGCCTCAGGGGTTGAACGTTCATCGCTGATCCTTGGAAAGACCGACGGGAGACTGTGTAAATACGGCTGCATGGGGTTGGGTTCCCGTACCAGGCTCCAGACTGCAGGCTACAGGCTGCAGACAGAAACGCCTTCCTTTCGCTGAGGGCTGTAGTCTGCGGTCTGCAGCCTGCGCACCGCGCGTCGGCATCATTCTTGCTCCTCCCAGCGTATGAGAATCCTATTCTGCAACTACGAGTATCCGCCGCTCGGCGGTGGCGGCGGCGTCGTCATGGCGGCACTCGCAAAGCAGCTTGCTCGGCGGCATGAGGTGACGGTCCTAAGCTCGCGCGCGGGTGAGCTCCCATCTTTCGCGATCGAAGGCGGCGTGCGCGTTGTTCGCGTTCCGGTCCTGTTCCGCAAGGAGCTCGCGGTCGCCAACTTTCCCTCCATGCTCGCGTACTTGCCGAGCGGCTTCGTGCGCGGACTTGGGCTCGCACGCAAGTCGGCGTGGGATGTCATCAACACCCACTTCGTCGTGCCGACGGGGCCGCTCGGTCATGCGCTCGCACGCACACGGCGAACGCCGAACGTGCTTTCCGTGCATGGCGGAGATTTGTTCGATCCCAGTAAAGCAAGCTCGCCGCATCGACACGCGTCGTTGCGCGTAGCCGTGCGTTACCTGCTTCGTGCCGCTGATGCGCTCGTCGGCCAGTCGCAGGACACGCTGCGACATGTACGCACGATTTACGGCGTCGAGCGAGCGGCCGAGCTGATTCCATTGGGAATCGAGCGTCCTCCTCAGATTCCACGAGGAAGCCGCGCCGAGATCGGTTTACCCGGAAATGGGTTCGTGCTCGTCACGGTCGGACGCCTCGTCGCGCGCAAAGCGACGGCTCAGTTAGTCGACATCCTCGCGGCAACGCGCATTCCGAATGCGCATCTCGTGGTCATCGGCAGTGGGCCGGATGCAGGCGCGATCAGTGGGCGCGCACGCGCGCTCGGCCTTGCCGACCGCGTACATCTTCTGGGTCAAGTTTCAGAGGCACAGAAGTGCGCTGCACTACAAGCCGCGGACGTGTTCGTCTCGACGAGCCAGCACGAGGGATTCGGGCTCGTGTTTCTCGAGGCGATGGCGCAAGGCTTGCCGATCGTCTGCTACGACCGCGGCGGGCAAACGGACTTTCTCGCCACCGGCGAGACCGGACACGTCGTGCCGCTGAACGATCAGGAGCAATTCAAGGAGGCCGTGCTCGCACTGCACGCGGATCCGGACGCGCGCCGCGATTGCGGCATGCGGAACTTAGAACGTGTCGAGCAGTTCTTCATCGATACATGCGCTACTCGCTACGAACAAGTCTTCGAAGAGGCGATCGCAAGACGCGCAACCGCAGCCGCGCGGCGCGGCGCGATCTCCCCTTCGCCGTAGCGCCCGCCGCCCTTGCCGTCGCCTGCAGCCCGTACCCTGTAGCCTCTTCTGATGTGCGGTTTCGCAGCGCTTCTATCTGAAGACAGGGCGAGTCGCGAGGGCTCGCTGCGCCGCATGCTCGCTGCGCTCCATCATCGCGGTCCCGACGGTGAGGGCGCCTATCATGATGAGCTCGCGACGCTCGGCCATCGCCGCCTTTCGATCATCGACTTGACGGGCGGCGCACAGCCGCTGCGCAGCGCCGACGGCGCTATCCAGCTCGTTGCGAATGGCGAAATCTACAACTATCGGGATCTGCGGCACGATCTCGAGCGGCGCGGGCACACCTTTCTCACGAACAGCGACTGCGAGCCCATCATCGCGCTTTACGAGCGCTACGGAGAGGAGCTCTTCAAGCACCTGCGAGGCATGTTCGCGTTTGCTCTGTGGGATGCGAGGCGACGCCGCTTGCTCATTGCGCGCGACCACCTGGGGCAGAAGCCGCTGTACTATCGATTCGACGAGCGAGGCTTTGCCTGCGCTTCGGAAATCAAAGCGCTCCTTGCGAGCGACGCTCGGCGCCCGGCGCTCAACCTCGCGGCGCTCGATCAGTATCTCGCGTTGCGCTTGATCGACGCGCCCCTTTCGATGTTCGAAGGCATTCAGAAGCTCCCGCCCGCTCACTTCCTCACGATCGAGCCCGGCCGCAAGCCTTCGATTCAACGCTACTGGACGCTGGCTTACCGCTCGAAACGAACGGCACCCGAAGAGGTTCTGATCGACGAGCTGGAGTCGAAGATCGAAGAGTCGCTGCAGCTTCACATGGTGAGCGACGTACCGATCGGCGCGTTCTTGAGCGGCGGCATGGACTCGAGCCTGCTCGTTGCGATGCTCGCGAAGCGGCTCGGCGTGAAGGAGCTTCCCACCTTCACGATGGGCATCGACTACGCGCAATTCGATGAAGCACCCGAGGCCCGGCGCGTCGCCGAGATGTACCGCACGGCTCATCATGAAGGGCGCATTCAGCCGGCGATCGGCGAACGCTTGCCGGATCTCATCTGGGCGCTCGATGAGCCCTCGGACCCCTTATCGTTGTGTACTTGGCTGCTTGCGGAATTCACTCGACGGCACGTCAAAGTCGCGCTCGGCGGCGACGGCGGGGACGAGCTCTTCGGCGGCTATGACCGCTATTACGGCAATGTCTATGCCGGTCACTACGGAAGGGTTCCTGCAAGCGTGCGAAAACGCGTGCTCCAGCCGGCGTTTTCGTTGATCCCGGCTTCCGGTTGGTACAAGAGCGCCGGACACAAGCTTCGCTGGCTCCATCATCTTTCGTTCCATGAAGGCGGCTCTCGCTACGCGGAGAGCCTGACCTACTTCTATTTCGATCGCGAGCGTCGTGCGAGTCTGTTTACGAACGCCGCGCGGGAGCAACTGGCCGAGTGCGACGCCGAAGCCGCCATTCGCGTTCCCTACGAACAAGCGAGGGGAGATGCGCTCGATCGCATGCTCTACGCCGACAGCATGGTGCGTCTGCCGAATCATCCGGTAATGATCACCGATCGCATGTGCATGGCGCATGGGCTCGAGGTGAGAAGCCCGTTCATGGATCACAAGCTCGCGGAATTCGCCGCGAGCATTCCGAGCTCCATGAAGGTGCGCGGCGGTACGCTTAGACACATCCAGCGCCGGCTCGCGATGCGCTATCTTCCGCAGCAGATACTCAATCGCCCGAAGCAGGGCTTCTCGTCCGCCCTCCCCTATCTCCTGCGAGACGAGTACTACCGCCTGTGCAGCATGTGCCTGGACGATTCGCATCTGGTCGCGGCCGGAATATTGGACGGCGCCGAGATCCGCAAGCTCGTGCATGAGCAGGCGCGGCGGGCGAACGACCACGGAAATCGCCTGTGGCTCCTCGTCAATGCGGAGCTCTGGTATCGGATGATGATCGAGGGCCAGTCGCGCGAAGATTTGCGCGCGCAGCTCACGGCGGCGCCCAGGGGGCGCCGCGATGAGCAGGGATTAGTGATTAGGGGATAGGGGGTAGTCAGAGACAGAAGCGCGCACGCATGCGCGCGCTCTGACTATCCCCTACCCCCTAGTCACTATCCCCTGGCTAGCCCTTCGAGGGCTGGCCATAGGAATAGTACGCGTTGTCATCGCGCTCCGCGGAGCGATTGAGCACGACGCCGAGTAGATTCATCTCGGCGAGCACTTCTCTCGCGCTGCGCAGGCTGTCTCGGCTCGTTGCTCCCTCGCCGACGACGAGCAGCAGGCCATCGAGCTGCGGGGAGAATGCGAGCACATCATCGGAGGCGAGCACAGGCGGCATGTCGAGGATGATGACGCGCCTCGGCGCTTCGCTCTCGAGCGCATGCATCAGTTCCAGCATGCGCGGGGAGGATAAGAGCTCGGAGGATTGCGCGATCGGCTGAAAGTTCGGGATGACCGAGAAGCGATCGATATTCGGCGAGTAGATGATGCTGTCCACTGTCGCCTCGCCGAGCAAATAATCGCTTAGCCCCTTCTCGCCGCCGAGCCCCGTCATCCCCAAGTAGCTCGCGACGCGCGGTCGTTGCAGGTCGAGGTCGACCAAGAACACGCACGTGTTGACGTCCTGCGACAAAGCAATCGCGAGATTGATCGCCGTCAGTGTCTTGCCTTCGCCGGCCGTGACGCCGCTCACGGCGAACGAACGCCACTGATTGGCTTCGAGCCGCCGCAGGACGCGCGTACGCAAGATCTTGTACGCGCGCAGGGCTGCCTGGTCGGTGATGCGCGGAAGGATGCAATTCTGCTCGAGCGCGCGGTTGTCGAGGATCACCTCTTGGTAGCTCCGAACCTGCGCGGCATCGACCGGCGCCGGTGCAACGCGCCGGACACGGGCACGGCCGTGGAGCGGCTCGGCGGTTCCGAGCCGATGACGCTGTTCGGCGGACTTGCGGACAGCTTCTTCAATGATGCTCATTCACCGTGCCCTCTATCGGTCAGAACAAGAACTGCGACGTGACGTAGTAGACGATCGCGATGCCGATCACGGTGCGAACGACGAACATCACAGCCTGTCGCCGCCGCAATGCGATCGAACCCGCGGTCTCGATGACGGGAACGGCCGCGAGAGGCGTCACATTGAGGATGTCGCGAATGTCGCGCACGCCGCGCACGGTCTGATCGAGAAACTGCGCGGCGATAACCGCTGCGAATCCCGCGGAGATAGCAAGCACCAACGATACGATGACGATCGCAAGACGGGCGGGCTTCGCGGGTTCGCGCGGGACGGTCGGCTTCTGTGCGATGCGAAACTCATCGACCGTGCCGCCCGCAATCGCCGCTTCGCTCACCTCGGCATCCATTTGGCGTTTGAGAAGCTCGTCGTACTTCGCACGCGCCCCCGCGAGATCGCGTGTCACCTCCTGGTACTCGCGCTCGACCTCGGGCGCCGCGCTCAACCGTCCTTCCAGGTCCGCCAGCTTCGCCCTGAGCTCCGCGCTCCGTGCCTGAAGCGCCGCGAGCTGCGAGTCCGTCGCGTTGAGCTGCGTGCGCAGCTGCACCGCGACCGGCGAATCTGCCGACAAGCTCCGATCCGCAGTATCGCCGGCGGCGATGCGCGCTTCGAGCGACTCGATATTCCTCATGATCCGCTTCACGTCGGGGTGATCTTCACTGTAGCGCTGACGCGCCTCGGCTAAGATCGCACGCTGGTTCTGTAGCTGCTGCTGCAGCGTCATGCCCGAAACGGAGCCGCCGGAGCGCAGCTGCTCGATCTGACGGCGGAGCGAGATCATGTCGGGATGGCTTTCGTCATACGAGGCGCTCTTGCGGCGGTACTCTTCCTCGAGCTGACGCAGAGTCGCGGTTTCTGGCGCCGCCGAGCTTGCCTGCTGGAGCTGCGCCGCCAGAAAGACGCGCTCTCGACGCAGCGACTGCATCTGCATCTCGATGTTCTGAATATCGTCCTCGGTGCGCGCCATCACGTTCAAGTTGACTTCGGTCAGGTCGGGCAAGCGCCCCTGATTCTTCGCCTTGAAGGCGGCGAGGCGATTCTCGAGGGTCGCGACATGCTTGCGCATGCGCTCCGCCTCCGAGGCAAAGAACTTTGCGGCCGAGGCCGCCACGCTTTGTCGATCGCGGCGATTCTGTTCGAGAAATGCATTCACGAGCCAGTTTGCGCCCGCAAAGGCGCGCTTCGGGTCGGGATTGTCGTAGCCGATGTTGAAGGCGCTCACGACCTCTCGCTCGCGGCCCGTCCTCGGATCGAGAATTCGCGCGGTTACGATGCTGACGTCGATGTCGCCGCGCAGCCGACTCACGAGCGCACGCTCGTCTTCGTCGCTGTCGTAAAGCGTGTGCTCTTTGAGCAGGCGTCGCAGATTGGCGTCGCTCAGCACGCGCGTGCTCAGGCTTTGCACGTACTCGTCGGCGTACTCCTGGTCCTGATTGTTGCTCCCCTGCCCGCGGGCAAGCATGTTTTGCATCATCTGCTGCTCGTCGATCTCGATGAGCGCAGCGGAGCGATAGATATCCGGCAATCCGATCGCAAGCAGCGCCCCGAGCACCGCAATAGGAACGACGATATTGAGCAGCAGGCGGCGTCGCTTCTTCAGGATGCCGAAGTATTCTCCGAATCCCGGGGCCTGGGACTCGGCGGCGACCGGAGAGGAAGCTTGGACGTTCATGGGCCTATTGCGCTCGCCTTGGTTCGTATACGAAGCCGATCATGAAGCCGTTCGCGCTCGCGTCCGAAGGCTCATCCTCGTACTCCTGCCAGCGGTAGGTGTACGTCGCCGTGAGCGCCCATTGCCGTTGGATGCGCCACTCGATACCCGCCTCGGCCGTAGCGTATTCTCGGGTCGGGTACGTGCTCTGCTCCTCGATGGATTCATCTCGACTGAAGCGCGCTCCAAGCACGGAGGCAACGCGCTCCGAGATGTCGTGGCTCAACCGAAAGCGCAACTGGTGACGCTCGACAATGGTTCCCGCCGAAACCGCGCCCACCGTGCGAGTCAGGTCCAAAAACAAACGGTTGCGTGGACTCTGCCAGCGCCCGCCGATACCGGCGATGACATTGCTGTCGCTCTCGCCGGATTCCGGCTCGGTCTGCTGCCCGCCGAGTCGAAAGTAGAAGCGAGAAGTCGGCGAGTAGTCCGTCGTCCATTCGATATGCGCGCCGTAGACATCGGCTTCCGTGTTCGTTTCGTATCGTCCGGCGACACCTCGCAGTGCAATGCTCGAGCGCGGGGAGACGCGGATCGCGGCACCCGCGGACGCACTCGTCTCGCGAAAATCTTGCTGGAAACCGACTAAGTTCTTATCGAAGGAAGCGTCGATGTAGCGGGCGTTCAAGTCCAACGTCCAGCGCTCGGAAACGTCGTAAGAGAAGTACGGAGCGGCGCGAATCAAATCTCGCCGGTTGCGCTCGATGATGCGCCCCGAGTCGAGGTCGTCCGGGTTGCCGAGCCCGCCCTCGATTTCCGCGCCTGGAAATTCGCTCCGTACGACATCTTCCTGCGAGAAGTCCGCATCGATGCCCATTCGTCGGCGCGGCGTCTCGTCATGAAGGAGAGCATTGAAGAAGTAATCGGTGGAGTCTTCGTCCGACTCGTCGGGGAAGTAGGTCGCGCCGATCCGCGGCGTGAGCTCGATCGTCGTCCGAGGGTCGACCGTCCGGAACGTCACCGCTGCGTCCGCTTGCACTCCCGAGACGTCGATCTCACCGCCCGGTAGCTCGAGGTGATAGTTGTCGCTGTATAGATAACCGCCTTCGATTCGCGGCGCAATTTCCCAGTTCGCTGCGGAGGCGCTGCCGCTTGCAAACGCGAAGGCGACCGCGGCCCCGAGATAGAGCGTAGGCTGTAGGCTGTGGCCAGAGACGCGCTGCGCGCGCATCCCCTCACCCCAACCCTCTCCCGCAAGGGGAGAGGGAGAACACGCGCGCGCGTTCCGACTACCCTCTACTCGCGACCCCCTAGTCACTTCTGCTTTACGGTACAACAACGATATCTCCCGCAATGAGCTCTATGTTTTGCTCGAGATTTCTGCCGCGGACGACGTCGGCATAGCGAAACGGCAGCGCTCTTTGCTGCTTGCCCTGCCCGCGCAGCACGATGATGTCGTTCGATGCGGCGAACGGCGTCATGCCGCCCGCCATACTGAGCGCCTGCATGACGTTCACGCTCGGATTGACGATGAACTCGCCCGGCTTGTTCACCTGCCCCAGCACGTAAACCTTGTTGCCGTTGATCTGCTGAACGGAGATCGTCACGACGGCATCCGCGATGTACTTGCTCAAGCGGTCGCTCACGACCTTGTTGAGCTCCATGACCGTTCTGCCGCGTGCATCCACTTGGCCGACAAGGGGGAACGAGAAGGCACCGTCCGGCCTCACGAGCACCTGTCGTTGTAAATCCGGCTCCTTCCAGACGGAAATTTCTAGAATATCGCCAGGCTTGACGATATAGCCGGACTGCTGTGCATGCACGACCTGCACGGCAATCAGCAGTAGACAAGCAGCTAACCACGCTCGCGCTCGCATTCACCTCTCCTCCTGTCGGACGAGTCACTAGTCACTAGTCACTAGTCACTTGCCATTCATGTTGGCCTGTCCTTTGCAGGTCGTGTGCCAACACTTCGACGTGTCGCCGAGCGCAGTCGAGATGCGTGCGGGACGCAAATGCGCACGAATCGAGCAAGTATGTGAGCAAGCTCGAGTCGGCGAATAGGGTGACGTTGTAAGAACGTCGGGAAGTTGAGGATGGGCTCTGCAATAGTTACAACCGACGTTGAGGCAACGAGCAGCAGCGGCGAGCCGCGCCGCGGAAGACCTGCAGTCTCCGTCATCGTGCCGCTCTTCAACGAGCAGGAAAGCGTGCGTCCGCTCTACGCCGCGATCGTGCAGGCCGTCGGTCAACTCGGCCGTCCGTTCGAGATGGTGTTCGTCGATGACGGCAGCACGGACGAAACCGTAGCAATCGTCACGGAGATCGCGCGGATCGATTCGCGTCTGCGGCTCGTCAAGTTCCGGCGCAACTACGGGCAGACGCCTGCGATGGCGGCAGGCATCGAGCACGCGCGCGGCGAGGTCCTCGTGACGATGGACGGCGACTTGCAGAATGACCCCGCCGATATCGAGCTTCTGCTCGCGAAGATCGACGAAGGCAACGACATCGTCGTCGGCTGGCGGCACAACCGCCAGGACAAACTGATCTCGCGGAAGATCCCCTCTCGAATCGCGAATTGGCTGATCGGTAAAGTGACCGGCGTGCCGATACGCGACAACGGCTGCTCGCTGAAAGCCTTTCGCGGCGACCTGATCAAGCGCATCCCGTTGTACTCGGAGATGCATCGCTTCATTCCCGCGATGGCATCCATCGCCGGTCCGCGCGTTGCACAAATCAAAGTGCGACATCACGCGAGGCGATATGGACACTCGAAATACGGATTGTCGCGAATCTACAAAGTGCTGCTCGATCTGATGGTCATCAAGACCGTCGCGACCTTCGCTTCGCGTCCGTTGCGGTGGTTCGCACTGCTCTCGGCGCCGCTGTTCGTACTAGCGTGCGCCGCGTTCGCGCACTCGTTCCTCGAGCTGATCTCGGGCGATGACATGTCGATGCCGATTGCAGGCAGCGGTATCGTGTTCCTGGCTTCGGCGATGGTGTTGCTCTGCAGCGGCGCCCTTGCGGAGCTCACCTATGCGCGCGGCGATATCAGGGATCGCGAGTTCCTGCGGCTCACCCAAACGGTCCGCGCGCCACAACGTAGCGAATGAAGCACTCGTCATGACAGCACACTACTCGCCTTCTCGCCTGTCGATCATCGTTCCCGTCGGTGCGCGCCGCTCGAACCTGAAGACGCTCTACGCGGAATACAAGGCCGGCATCGCGGCGATCGGGCTGCCGCACGAGTTCATCTTCGTGATCGACGGGCCGCGGGCCGATGCGTCCCGCGCCCTTGATGAGCTCATTCGCGACGGCGAGCCGTTGACGATCGTGAACTTGACGCGCTGCTTCGGCGAAGCTGCGGCGCTCATGGCCGGTTTCGAGCGCTCCACGGGCGATGCGATCTTGACGCTGCCCGCTTATCACCAAGTGGAGGGCACCGATTTGCGCAAGCTGGTCGCAGCGCTCGAATCGGCGGATGTAGCCATCGGCTATCGATTTCCCCGCGCCGGCAACGCGCTCGAGAAGGCGCGCCGTGCGGTATTCCACGGCCTCGTCAACTTCGTCACCGGCTTGCGCTTTCGCGATCTTGGCTGCGGCGTACGCGCACTCAGGCGTCAAGTGTTCGAGGAGTTGGATCTCTATGGAGACCAGCATCGCTTCATCGCGATTCTCGCGACGCGGCTCGGCTTTCGCGTCGCGGAGGTCGCGGTCAAGCAGTCGGCGCACGACCGGCATTTGCGCGTGTATCGCCCGCGCGAGTACGCGCACCATCTGCTCGATCTCGTGAGCATCTTCTTTCTCGTCCGCTTCACGAAGAAGCCGCTTCGTTTTTTCGGCATGATCGGGGCGATCACCTTCAGCGTCGGCGCGCTGTTGATCACCTACCTTGGGATCGATCGCATCGCATTCGACCAGAGTCTCGCGGATCGCCCTGCCCTGCTCTTGGCGGCGTTGCTCATCGTGCTCGGTATGCAGATCTTCGCACTCGGCCTGCTCGGGGAGCTCATCATCTTCACCCACGCTCGGAGCATGAAGGATTACCGCGTCGAAGCGGTCATCCACTATCCGGAAAGCGAGGAGGCCTCACCCGAGGGGACCGAGTCGGACTCGGTTTCGCGCGAGCGCGATCTGCCGCACTCCACCTCCTCCGCAGTCGCCTGACCGCGCACTCGCACGCGGCGCCGATCCGCGCGTACCCACACCTGAGCCGGCACGCTCGGGCCAGGTGCTTGATGCAGCAGTCGCATCTGAGTCGTCGAGCCGAACTCCGCGAACTGACTTGGTACACGCGCGCGCTCTCCCAAGGCGATCGCGGCAACGACGCCTTCCAGAATTTCGGCCGGCAGCCGCTCGGGCTCCGAGCTCACATAGATGCGAGTCATCTCCGAGAGCCGCGTTGCAGAGGCAGGAAGAGAGACGCCCCGCAAGAAGCCTTGTGCATCGTGTACGACGACCGTATGAGGCCGTCCGACGCGATCATGCAGCGCTTGGAGCTGAATGAGCAGCGCATCCACGAAAACAGAGCGCGACTCGACCGGAAGGGCGGCGAGGTTGAGCGCCACGCTCGTGGTCGGCTGCTCGAGCGCGGCAAGAACTTCCGTCAGACGGGGCGCCTCGAGCGCATCGCCGTACGCATGCAGCCCGGCAGGAATGCTCGCGCGCAAATTCGAAGCCGCGCCGATGACGCAGCATTGATATCCGGTGCTCAGGAGCTGACCGAGCACCTCGTTGCAGAACTCGGCCTTGCCTCCTCCTCGCGGACCGCAGATCAGGAGCGAATCGTAGTACGGCGCGAGCGTCAGCTCACTGCCATCGGCGAGCGTTCCGAGCGCGATGCGGAGCTTGGGCTGCGCATAGGCGAGGTCACCCTCCATCAAATCGCGCGCAAGCTCGAGGAATCCGTCGCAGTAGGCGCCCGCCGTCGTGCGATCGGCGCACTCCTTGATCGCCGAATCCGCGTTTTGAACCGCAACGGCATGCTCCGCAAGCTGAAAGAGCGCGAGATCGTTCTCTGCATCGCCGATAACCACGAGGTTCTGAGCCGAGATACCGAGCTGGCGCAGAGCCTCCTTCACGCCTGAAGCCTTGTTCACGTCGGCCGGCGATACGATCAATGCCCCGTCATTCGCAACGAGCTGGCAATCGAGCCGGAGCTTTTCGATTGCATCGCGCACCTCGCCTTCGTTCGCGAGCGATGTCGTGATGATGGAGCTGCCCGCCGCGATCGGCCCGATGCCGCGGCGGCTGAGCTCCTGCAGCAGAATCTCCGGGGGCGCCTGCGCGAGGATCTCCGATTGCCTCGTCGCCGGCTGATGCAGAATTGCGCCGTTCTCGGCGATCACGTAGTCGAAGACGCGCGCGGACGGAAACCTCTCCAGGAGCTCGCGCAGCTCTCTTGAGGTGACGAGAATCAGCTTGCGGCCGGTCGCCGCGAGCGCGCGCAGCGCATCGATGCACCGCTCGTCATAGCGGCCGTCTCGTGCAAGCGTTCCATCGAAGCCGGCTGCAAGTGCAACGAATCGCATCGCTCCATCCCAATCGCCGCGTCCGCCGTCTCTCCTCGAGCTTCAGCGAAACAGCGCCTCGTATGCCGCAAGCAGACGCGGCACTTCATGCTCCCAGGCGAGTGTCGTCTTCACCCGCTCGAGACCGATCTCCCCCATACGTCTGCGCAACGGCTCATCGTCGAGCAATTGCACGAGCTTGCGCGCAAGATCCCTCGGATCGTTTCGCTCGGCGTAGAGCGAGGCGCCCTGCGCGGACACGCGCCCCTCCACCAGATCGTACTGAACGACCGGTTTACCGAGCGCCATGTACTCCATGATCTTGTTCATCGTCGACTTGTCGTTCATCTCATTGGCGATATCTGGATTCACGCAGACATCGGCTGTGTTGAGCATTGCGAGCAGCTCCCTGTCCGGCACTCTTCCCGTGAAGGTCACGTATGCCTCGACGCCAAGCTCCCGTGCGAGCGCCTGCATTGCCGCGAGCTCCGTACCGCCGCCCACGAGGCCGAAATGAATGTCGGTTCTCCCGAGCTCGTACACGATGTAGCGCACCGCCTCGAGCAAGCCGTCGATACCTTCCTGACGCCCCATGACCCCGACATAGCCGACGAGATAGCGCCGGCCCTTGCGCAGCGCCGGCACGGGCGGAAGGATCTTGAGCCGAGTCAAGTCCGGCCCGCTTCGAACGACGAACACCTTCGAAGGCGGCAGCCCACCGCGCTCGATCGCGATGCGACGATAAGATTCGTTCGTCGCAACGGACACGTCCGCGGTCCTGAACGTCAGACGCTCGAGCGTCAACATCAGCCGATAGAAGAAGTCGCGCCGCTGGAACTTCGCCTCGTACAGCTCGGGGTTGATATCGTGGTGATCGAACAGGAACTTCTTGCCGAAGATCTTGTAGAAGCCGCCGATGAGAAAGAGCGTATCGGGCGGATTGCATGCGTGGATCGCGTCGAAGCCCTGCTCGATGAGCACGCGCACGGACAAGACGAACTCCGCGAGGAGTGCCCAGGTGTACTCGGCCAGATATCCGAGCGGGCCGCTCGCCTCGAACGGCTGCGGATGACGATAAACGGCAATGCCCTCGATCTGCTCGTAGCTCTTCTCGTAGCCTTTTCCTTTCGGACAGATGACCGATACGCCATACCCCGCGGCGCGCAGCGTGCGCGCCTCCTGCCAAACGCGACGATCGAAAGGGCATGGAAGGTTCTCCACGATGATGAGCACTCGCCGCCCGCCACCCGCCGCCGCTGCAACCGGACTCACTACCTGACCTTGCACTTGAGCCATCGCGCGCTACCAACACATCCCCAAGTACTGCGCTCGGAACGCTTCGCGGCTCGGGAGCACGGCGATATCCAACAGGAGCTGATCCGCTCGCGCGTGCGCCTGGAGAGCGGCAAGGACTTCGGGCGATTTCATCGCCACGACGAGAACGTCCGCGTCGCGAATGAGTGCGTCGAGATCCGCCGTCATCAGGGAGGCGATATGCGGAATGCTCTCCTCGATGAAGCGACGATTCGCCCCGATCAAGCGCGCGATGTTCACTTCCGGGTCGTAGATGCAGAGCTTGAGCCCCTTGCCGATGAACCGCTCGGCCATGATCACGAACGGGCTTTCGCGCAGATCGTCCGTTCCCGACTTGAAGCTGAGGCCGACCATGCCGATCGAGCGCTTGCCGCTCGAGAGCACCGCCTCGATCGCGTGCTCGATATGCGCGGCGTTGCTCGCGAGCACGTTCGACAGCATCGGCACCTCGACATCGCGCGTCTTCGCCGCGTAGAGCAGCGCCTTCAGGTCCTTCGGCAGACACGATCCGCCGAATGCAAAGCCGGGACGAAGATACGCGGGCGAGATGTTGAGCTGACGGTCCATGCACAGAAGCCGCATCACTTCGTGCGGGTCGACGTTCATCGATTGCGAGATCCGGCCGATCTCGTTCGCGAACGTGACCTTGACCGCGTGAAATGCGTTGCACGCGTACTTGACCATTTCCGCGGTGCGCACGGAGGTGTGCACGAACTCGCACGGCAGGTGGCCGAATACCGACTTGAGGACGCTCACCGCGTGCGGATCGTCGGTCCCTACGATCGTGAGCGGCGGATTGTCGTAGTCGTTGATCGAGGTGCCTTCGCGCAGAAACTCCGGCTGAAAGCACAAACTGAAATCCCGGCCCGACTTCAACCCTGACGCGCGCTCCACCGCAGGCTGAACCACTTCTTCGATCGTGCCGGGCTTGACGGTCGAGCGAATGACGATCACATGGCGCGAATTCTTCTCCGACAGCGCCGCGCCGATCTGCTCCGCGATTCGCGTGATGGCAGTGAGATCTTGATTTCCGTTCGCGCTCGCGGGCGTGCCGACGCATACGAACGAGAGATCCGTGGACAAGATCGCATCCCGCACTGAATCCGTCACCGTCACGGCGCCGGACTCGATGACTGCACGCGTGAGCTCTTGAATCCCGGTCTCCACGATCGGCGCCTGGCCGCCGCGCAGCAGCTCGAGCTTGTTCGGATCGATATCGACGCCGACGATCGAGTGACCATCGCGCGCAAGGCACGCGAGCGAAACCGCACCGACGTAACCCAGGCCGAAGATACTGATGCTGCGAGGCTCGACCGCACGCGCGAGCTCGGGCGCGGATTCATCGCCCCAATGAGCGCGCGCGTGAGGTGTGTTCGTCAGCGTGTCAGTACGCACAGACATGATCGCTCCGCATGAAACTCTCCTATCGAGAACCAGCGAAGAACGGCAAGTTCTATGCCACGAAAAAAATCGAGGGCGTTGGGATTGCTTCCGCCTCCGCTACGCACGCGCGCTGAGCTGCGCGAACGCATGCATCATGTGCGTCGCGTTCTGCCTGTTTTGACCTTGAAAAACGTTCCGAGTGTCGGAGCGCGACGACAATGTGCGCGGACAAAAAACCAAATTACAAGGAACCGGACGCCGTGTTGAACAATTTGCATCTGGCACGTCTCAAGTTCATTCGGAGAAGCTCACCAGTGGAAGCATCGATCAAATTTCATGAAGACGGTTTGGGAAATTTGCGAGGGCGTTCGCCGGCGATGAAACAGGTGTTCGCGTTGATTCAACGCGTCGCTCCGACCGAGGCCACCGTGATGATCATGGGAGAGAGCGGTGTCGGCAAAGAGCTCGTCGCCGAATGTATTCACCTCTTGAGCCATCGGGCACAAGGACCTCTCGTCGCCATCAACTGCGGTTCCATTCCGGCTTCGCTCATCGAAGCGGAGCTGTTCGGGTACGAGAAGGGAAGTTTTACAGGCGCATCGCGCTCGCACGCCGGCGTGTTCGAGCGCGCGACGGGCGGTACGCTCTTCCTGGATGAAGTCACGGAGATGCCGCTCGATATGCAGACCCGCTTGTTGCGCGTTCTCGAGACGGGACGCTTCTACAGAGTCGGAGGAACGCAGGAGATCAAGACGGACATTCGAGTGCTCGCAGCCACGAATCGCAACATCACCGAAGCCGTCGCCAACAGACAGTTGCGCGAGGACCTCATGTATCGGCTCGCGGTGTTTCCGTTGCATGTGCCGCCGCTTCGCGAGCGCGCCGGCGATGTACCGCTGTTGGCGGAGCACTTTTTGGAGGCGCTCAATCGTGCGAATAATTCGCACAAGCGATTCTCGGCCGCGTTCCTCGATGCACTGCGGACCTATCGATGGGCCGGCAACGTGCGGGAGCTCAAGAACGCGGTGGAGCGAAGTTACATTCTCGCGGACGACGTGCTCGAATTCGATTTGCCGATCGCCATGCCCGCACCGACATCCGAGCCTGAGGTACGCCCGGCGGGGTTGCACGTGCCGCTCGGATCGAGGCTCGATGAAGCGGAGCGGTCGCTGATCGAAGTGACGCTGGACTATTGCGATGGCGACAAGAAGCGCGCTGCGGCCGTCTTGGGCTGCAGCTTGAAGACGCTGTACAACAAGCTGAACAGCTACGCACGAGAGAATGCAGCCGCCCGCGCTCGGTCTGTGCCACCGCATGTCCCTGGGCCGCTGTCGTCCGCGCCGATGTAATGCGGAAGACATGAGGTCTACCGCCACTGCGCTGTCTTGGGCCTTTTCCTGTCTTGCCACCCGTCCTGAGGCATCCTAGACTCCATACCAGACATCTGTCTGGTATGCGTGTCGATGCCTCCACTCTCCCCTAAGCAATTGGAAGTCCTCGCATTTATCCGCCGCTTCAAGGAAGAGCGCGGCTGGCCGCCGACGCGCGGGGAGATTGCGGACGGTTTAGGCCTCAGGAATCGACAGGGTGTCGATCAACACCTGCGCGCTCTCGAGATGAAAGGGGCGATCGAGCTCACGCCCGGGATTTCACGCGGCATTCGGCTCTGCGACGAAGACGCACGAGTGGTCCGCAGAACCGGCTATGAGGCGCGCGAAAAGGCGAGCGCGACAGGGCTGCCCTTACTGGGGCGGATCGCTGCCGGCGCTCCTATTTTGGCGGTCGAAAACGTCGAAGAGTACGTTCCCCTGGATGGTGCAGCGTTCAACCCGCATGCGGATTTTTTGCTGCGCGTACGCGGCGACAGCATGAGAGAGGCGGGCATTCTCGATCGCGATCTTTTGGCCGTACACCGCACGGCGCAAGCCTGGAATGGACAAATCGTCGTAGCGCGCATCGACGATGAAGCGACCGTGAAGTACTACGAGCGTCGCGGCGAGATCGTTCGGCTCAAGCCGGCAAACGCCGACTACGAGCCGATCGAGCTGAATCTTCGACACGACGAGCTCACGATCGAAGGATTGGCAGTCGGAGTAATCCGCAGGGAATTCTTTTCCGCGGGGACGCAGACACGATGATCCGCCATGAATGCGAACCGTGCCGAAACTCTGGAGCACCTCGCCCGACTGTGTCGTTCGGGTCGCGACACATCTGCGATGCCCCTGTCGCAACCGAGCGGATGGACGGCGCTCGATGCCGTACTGCCCGGCGGCGGCTGGCCTGCAGGCAGCATTGTCGAGCTCATGCCGGCCGCAACGGGTATCGGCGAGGTGCGTCTCGTACTGCCTGCTTTAGCGCAGCTCAATCGTACTGAGCATCACGTTGCGCTCATTGCCCCTCCTTACATTCCTTTCGCTCCGGCGCTCGTCCAACACGGCATCGCGCTCGAACGTCTCGTCGTCATCGATGTGCGCTCGACGGGAGATACGTTGTGGGCGTTCGAGCAAACATTGCGCTGTAAGTCATTCGGCGCCGTGCTCGCATGGTGTTCGATCGCGAGAGACCGCGAGATACGACGTTTGCAGCTTGCCGCCGAAGCGGGCGGCAGCATCGGTTTTTTGTATAGGCCGCTCTCCGCCGCGCTCGAACCCTCCCCCGCTGCCGTTCGCCTGCGCTTGCATGCGAACGAGCACGGCTTAGCCATCGATGTCTTGAAATGCCGCGGCGCTCGCAGCGGCATGAGTGTAGTGATCAGTAAAGAGGCTTCCACCCAGCCTTCTTCTGTAACGGGAATGCGAATGCCAGGAGGCAATATTCCGGCTGGCTATCCCCTACCCTCTATCCCCTAGTCACTTCTTCATGCTGTGGCTCTGCATATCCCTACCCAAATTGCCTCTTGAGGCTTTGCGCGCGCGCGATGATGAAGCGCCTACCGTCGTGACGGCCTGCGAAGGTAGTGCGCGTTGGGTCGTCTCCTGCAATCCGGCCGCCGAGCGAAACCACCTGAAGGCGCCCATGAATTACACCGTGGCGCTTGCGACCTGCGCCCGCGTAAACATGCTCGAACGCAATGTGGCAGCAGAGCACTCTGCGCTCGAACGGCTCGCGGCTTGGGGTTATCAGTTCAGCAGCACGGTCGTGCTGGGCGACATTTCGAATCGTTCGTCTGAAGCGCATCGGACGGCTTTGTGGATCGAGATCGGCGCGAGCTTGAAACTGTTCGGCGGTTTGCATGCCTTGCTCGAAACGATCGAAAGCGAGCTTCGCGAATTGAGCTACACCTATCGGCTCGGGGTCGGCCCGACGCTCGAAGGCGCAGCCCTCCTCGCGCGAGCCGAAATACGCATCGCGACGACGAGCGTACAAAGCTTGTATGAGCGAATTAAGCATCTGCCCGTCCAATGCCTGATGCTGTCGTCGCATACGTGTCAGCAGCTCATCACCGCGGGCGTGCGAACGATCGGCCTCGTGCTCGAGCTGCCGCGCGATGCGATTGCCAAACGTTTCGGACCGGAGGTGAGCAATTACCTGGATCGATTGATGGGCGAGGCGGCCGACCCGCGCCCCACATTCCGCCTTCCACCTCGATACGACGCTCACTTCGATTTCGACTTCGAGCTGACGAGCACCGAGTCTCTGCTCTTCCCACTCAAGCGAATGTTGCGGGAGCTCGCGGGCTTTTTGCGCGGGCTCGACGTAAGCGTTCAAGAATTCGATCTCGTGTTCGAACATAGCGAAAGTGCCTGCACATCGATGCACGTCGGCCTTTCGATGCCGGGCCGAAACCCGGATGAGTTCCTCGCTTTGGTGCGCGAGCAATTCGAACGCATCACGTTATCCGCGCCGACGATCGGAATTAGGCTCATTGCCGATGAGCTCACGGCGCCGACGGCGCAACAATCCGATTTCTTCAGCCACTCGCTGCAGAACGGAGAGGAGCTCTCTCATACGATCGACCGTCTCGCGGCCCGTCTTGGAGAAGGGCAGGTCTATGGATTGAAAACGGCTGCCGATCATCGGCCCGAGGCGAGTTGGAGCAGAGCGAAGCTCGACGAAAAGCGAGCATCGCTGCAATTTCCCGAACGCCCGCTTTGGCTGCTCCCGGAACCGAAACCGCTGCAGCTCTCTTCGATGCCTCAAATCACCTCCGGCCCCGAGCGAATCGAAAGCGGATGGTGGGACACAGGCGACGTCGAACGCGACTACTACATCGTGCGCACCAGCAACGGCGCGGACCTATGGGTATATCGCGATCTCGCACGGAACGGGGAGTGGTATTTGCATGGATTTTGGGGCTGACGCCCCGGTTGACGGTCGACGGTTGACAGTTGACGGCCAGAACCGGAATCGGAAGTCGGAGGATCGAGAACAGATGAACACTTCTTCTGACCGCAAACTATCAGCCCTCAACCATCACCCCTCTTCTTTCTCTGACCGTCAACTGTCAACTGTCAACTGTCAACCATCCTGGCGATACGCTGAGCTCCACTGCCTCAGTAACTTCAGCTTCTTGCGCGGGGCATCGCATCCTGGCGAGCTCGTGTTTCAAGCCCACAATCTGGGATACGCCGCGCTGGCGATCACGGACGAGTGCTCGATGGCGGGTGTCGTGCGCGCGTACGAGGCGGCGAACGACTGCGGCTTGAAGCTCATCGTCGGATCGGAATTTAGAACTTCCGACAATATGCACTTGGTGTTGCTCGCGCCGACGCAGACGGCTTATGCGCAGATCTGCGGACTCATTACGACAGCCCGTCGACGTTCCCAGAAGGGCAGATATCAACTCTCACGCTCGGACTTCGCCGGCGGCTTGGATGAATGCCTGGCGCTGTGGATTCCGGCAAGGGACGCTACCGTTTCGCAAGCTCGCTGGGTGCGCGAGCAATTCTGCGATCGTGCCTGGATCGGAGCGGAGCTGCATCGAAGTGCGGACGATGCAAGGCATCTCGAAGCACTGCAGTATCTGAGCGAACGCTCACGCCTGCCGCTCGCCGCCGCCGGCGCCGTTCATATGCACATCAAGGAGCGGCGCGCGCTTCAAGATACGCTGACTGCGATTCGATATCGCTGCACGCTCGCCGAAGCAGGACACCGCCTATTCCCCAACGGAGAGCGCTACCTTCGTCCGTACGAAGATCTCGCCTCGTTGTATCCGCGCGAGCTGCTCGATGAAACATTGCGCATCGCCGATCGCTGCGAGTTTTCGCTCAAGAATCTGCGCTATCGCTATCCGGAAGAGCTCGTACCGGACGGCAAGACTGCCACGGAGCATCTCAGAGAGCTCACCGAAACGGGGCTCGCGAAGCGCTGGCCGAACGGAGTGCCGGCCAAGATACGCGATACGGTGGAGCGCGAGCTTTCGTTGATCGCGGAGCTCAAATACGAGCCTTTTTTTCTCACCGTGCACGAAGTGGTCACGGAAGCTCGGCGGAGAAACATTCTGCATCAAGGGCGCGGCTCGGCAGCGAACTCGGTCGTGTGCTATGCGCTCGGCATCACCGAGGTCAATCCAGAGCTCACCGACGTGCTGTTCGAGCGGTTCATCAGCAAGGAGCGCAACGAGCCGCCCGACATCGATGTCGATTTCGAGCATGAGCGCCGCGAAGAGATCATTCAGCACATTTTCAACAAGTACGGCCGAGACCGTGCGGCGCTCGCGGCCACGGTCATTTGCTATCGGCCGAGAAGCGCGATACGCGACGTCGGCAAGGCGCTCGGGCTCGGGCTCGACGTCGTCGACCGCTTGGCGAAGTCGCAAGCGTACTGGGACAACTTCGAAGCGTTTCAAGCGAGCCTCGCGCGGAACGGACTGCACGTCGATGGCGATGTCGTTCGGCGTCTTTGCGAGCGCGTCAAGGAATTGCTCAATTTCCCGCGACATCTATCGCAGCATGTCGGCGGCTTCGTGATTGCAGAGGAGCCGATCAGCGAGCTCGTGCCTATCGAGAATGCAGCGATGCCGGATCGCACCGTGATTCAGTGGGACAAGAACGATCTCGAAGCGCTCGGGCTGCTCAAGGTCGACGTGCTCGCCCTCGGAATGCTCACCGCCATGCGCAAGACGTTCGATCTGCTCAAGAGAGCCGGATGCGGGCCGCACGCGATGAGCGAGATCCCGCGCGAGGATGCGAAGACCTACGACATGATCTGCCGCGCGGAAACGGTTGGGGTATTTCAGATCGAATCGCGAGCGCAGATGACGATGTTGCCGCGGCTGCGTCCGCGCAAATACTACGATCTCGTCATCGAGGTCGCGATCGTGCGGCCTGGCCCCATTCAGGGCGGCATGGTTCATCCCTATCTAAAGCGCCGTTTGGATCCGAGCGCGGTCAAATATCCGAGTGCGGAGCTCGAAGAGGTGCTGAAGAAAACGCTCGGGGTGCCAATTTTCCAAGAGCAGGTCATGCAGATCGCGATCAGAGCGGCAGGCTTCACGCCGGGACAGGCAGATCTCCTCAGACGTTCGATGGCCGCATGGAACCGCAGCGGCACGATGCACCTGTTCAAACAGCAACTGCTCGATGGCATGCAGGCACGCGGCTATGCGCTCGAATTCGCGGAGCAAATCTTCAAGCAGATCGAGGGATTCGGCGAATACGGCTTCCCGGAATCGCACTCCGCCTCGTTCGCGTTGCTCACCTATTTCTCGAGCTATCTCAAATGTCACTGGCCGGCGGCATTCATCGCGGGACTGATCAATAGTCAGCCGATGGGCTTTTACCAGCCTGCTCAACTGCTCGAGGAAGCGAAGCGCCAGCAGGTCACCGTTCTTCCTGTCGATGTGCTCGCGAGCGACTGGGATTGCACGCTTGAAGTCGAGACGAGCGGAAAGCACGGAATCAGACTGGGCACGCGGCTGGTGCGCGGGCTTCGAGAAGCAGAAGGGCGGGCAATCGCGGAAGAGCGCGTGCAGCGGCCGTACTCGAGCGTCGAGGATTTCAGTGCTCGAACGCAGTTGCCGAAGCGCGCGATACGCGCGCTAGCGCTAGCGGGTGCGTTTCGAAATCTGACGACACATCGGCACGCCGCGTTCTGGAAAGCCCTCGGAGTCGAGCGCTTGCCCGGCATGTTCGCGCGAATTGCGGAGCGCGAGGGCATGCCGATTCTGCCCGCACCGACCGAGCACGAAGAGGTCCTGACCGACTACCGGCAGCTCGGATTCAGCACGGGACGCCATTTGCTCGAGCTCTTGCGTACACGGCTTCGTGCGCGCGGTGTCCTCACGCGCCGCGAAGTCGAGCAAAAACGGAATGGGGAGAAAGTTCGCGTGGCGGGACTGGTCACTCACCTGCAGCGTCCGGGTACGGCGTCGGGAGTGGTTTTCGCCTCGCTCGAGGATGAAACGGGCATCAACAATATCGTGATCTGGCCGGGCGTCTTCGACGCGCAGCGACACATCATTCTGCAAGCGAACCTGATGGTCGTATCGGGCACCCTACAATCCCATGAGGGCGTCACCCATGTCGTCGCGGAAACGATCGAGAACTACTCGCACTGGATCGCGGACGTACCGCGCAACTCGAGAGATTTCCACTGATTCGAAAAGCGGCTATCGGCGAGTAGAACAGGGGACAGATCTAATTTCGCCGAGCGACGGCCATGAATTTGCGAGCCGAACAGTGAAATTAGATCTGTCCCCCTTCTCGCAGAGTGCTGCTGCTTCTAGAAAAACGCTTGGCGCGGATAAGAGATCGTTTCGGGTTGAGCGCTTGCAGCTTGCTTCGCGGCGAGTGCCTTGCGGAGCTTCTTTGCTGCCTCGGCCCGCTGGCGTCGTGACTCGTGTACGGCAGCATTGGCCACCGAAACGTCGATCACTTGTCCTTTGATCAATCGGCGTCGTTCGAAAGTATTCATGTGGACACCCTCGTCTTCCTTCGCCTGTGTCGGTCGGAATTTATTCCGACCCCCGCAACAACAACAACAACAACAACAGAAAAAGCCCCGCCGGATTCATCGTCCGACGGGGCTTCGTCCTTATTTAAGAGCCTGGCAGTGACCTACTCTTGCATGCCCGAAGGGCACACTACCATCGGCGCACAGCGTTTTCACTTCCGAGTTCGAGATGGGATCGGGTGGTTCCCGCTTGCTATTGCCGCCAGGCAAACTGGTTCGCGCAGTTGACAGCTCAACCGCTGCGGAATTCGGAGTTGTTTCGACGCACTTGTCGCAAATGAGTAATCAAACGCTCACTCACCGTACGCAACTACCTCGAAAGGTAGCCAAGCGCATTGGGTGTTATATGGTCAAGCCTCACGGGCAATTAGTACTGGTTAGCTCAATGCATTACTGCACTTACACACCCAGCCTATCAACGTCGTAGTCTGCGACGGCCCTTTAGGGGAGTCGAGCTCCCAGGGAAACCTAATCTTGGGGGGGGCTTCGCGCTTAGATGCTTTCAGCGCTTATCCCGTCCGTATATAGCTACCCGGCAGTGCCACTGGCGTGACAACCGGAACACCAGAGATACGTCCATCCCGGTCCTCTCGTACTAAGGACAGCTCACCCTCAAGTTTCCAACGCCCACGGCAGATAGGGACCGAACTGTCTCACGACGTTCTGAACCCAGCTCGCGTACCACTTT
>JBDZVE010000038.1:0-4177 GCA_040255535.1 Lysobacterales bacterium
ATCTCGCGTGCCACCAATGCAGGAGCAATTGCGTCGGCAAGTTTTCGTTGCAGGCTCCAAATTGATCAATGTGGGGATGTATTCACGGCCGGTCCCGAAACAAGTCCCGAGCGGCAGGCCCGCTCGCCAACTCTGACGCTCCCGATTTACTACGGGCGCCGCTTCATTTGATCCGTGCGCGGGTCAGATCGTGAAGCCTTCCTTTGCCAACGGCATCGTGCGAACGCGATGGCCGCTTGCGGCGTAGATCGCGTTGCAGATCGCGGGGGCGACGGGTGGAAATCCTGGCTCGCCCACGCCGGTCGGTGGGTAGTCGCTCTGGATGAAATGCACTGCGACTTCGGGCGCATTGGCGATACGCAGAAGCGGGTAACGGTCGAAGTTCGTCTCGATGATGCGCCCGTTCTCGATCCCAAGCTCGAGACTCATGGCCGTGCTCAGACCATCGATAACGCAGCCTTGCACCTGATTTTCAGCCCCGCTCATGTTGACGATCGGGCCGATGTCTCCGGCAACCGTGACCTTGTGAACCGTGAGCTTCTTGTTCGCATCGACGCTCACTTCTGCGACGTGCGCGAAATGACCGGCGTGGCTGAAATGAAATGCCAGACCTAAGCCTCGACCCTTCGGGAGCGGCTTACCCCAGCCAGCTTTGTCAGCGGCAAGCTTGATGACGGCTGCAGCGCGCGCGGTGTTGAGCGCATACTCGTTGCCCTCCTGGAGCCAGCGCGGCTCGCCCATGATGTCGAGCAGGAACTCGAGATGATCGCGATTCGCGGCCACCGCGCATTCGTGAATGAAGCTTTGGATCGCAAAAGCGATCGCGCACGAGCGCGGAGCGCGCCACGGGCCCGTCGGAATCTTGAGCGGCAGCTTCGTTTGCGTCAGTCGAACGTGTGGCAGGAGCTGCGCCGGGAATTCTTCCGGGCTGAGCTCGCCGCCGCTCGTCGGCTTCTCGCCGTCTACGGTGAACGTGATGAAGTGATCAGCCCACGCCACCAGTTTTCCTGAGTCGGCTACTACCCCCTTGAATGAGTGGAAGCCGCCGACGCGATAAAAATCGTGCTGCATGTCGTCTTCGCGCGTCCACGTCAGTTTGATCGGCACGCCTGCTTTTTGCGCGATGACCGCCGCCTCGCACATGAAATCGTTGATGAGCCGGCGCCCGAAAGCGCCGCCGGCACGCACTTGGTGAACAGTGACCTTCTCCGGTGCAAGTCCGAGCACGCCCGCAACTGCGTTCAGTCCGGATTCCGGTGTTTGAGTCGGTGCCCATAGCTCGATGCTGCCGTCGTGGAACCAGGCTGTGCAGTTCTGCGGTTCCATCGGGGCATGAGAGATGAACGGATAGCTATAGAATGCTTCGACGACCTTGCCGCCAGCGGCGGCCTTGTCGAAATCGCCCACGTGCTTGAGCGATTCGGTCCCTTCCTTCTTGCCGAGCTCGCGTGCCTTCGCCACGGCTGTGCTCCAGCTATCCTTCGATGCGCTCGATTCGTCCCAGGTGATCTTGAGAGCACGTTTCGCGCTGAATGCGGCCCACGTTGACGTTGCCACTATCGCGACACCCGGCATGACCTCATTCACCTTACCCGTGCCATCTACGATAAACGCATCGATGACGCGCGGCATTCGCTTGATCTCGGCAAGATTTGCCTCGCGAACTTTCCCGCCGACCGCAGGGCATTTCTGGAACACGGCGTAACGCATGTTCGGGAGCACCGTGTCGATGCCGAAGAGCGGCTGGCCTGTGACGATCGCGTGGTTGTCGACACCGGTCACGCGTGTGCCCAAGAGCTTGTACTCGCCGCGATTCTTCAATCGCAGCGCTTTCTCGTCGGGAACCGGAATCGCCGCGGCCTTGTTCGAGAGCGCGGCGTAGCTGAGCTGCCTCTTCGACGCATCATGGTAGACGACACTGTCAGCGGTGCGGCACTCGTTCGCGTCGACATTCCATTCTTTCGCCGCAGCACCGACCAACATCGCGCGCGCACTCGCACCGGCCTTTCTCAATTGATCCCAGCTCGTCGGAATGGAGCGCGAGCCCCCTGCGCTCTGGCGTCCATACACCGCCGGGTTGATCGGCGCCTGCTTGACGCGAACCTGCGACCAGTCGGCGTCGAGCTCTTCCGCAATGATGAGCGGGAACGCAGTCTTGATTCCCTGCCCGATCTCGGGGCCCTTTGAGTAAAGGAGGATCGTGCCGTCGGGCGAGATGCGAATAAATGCATTCGGGACGAACGCACTCGAGCCATTCGCGGCGGCGAGATTGCGGACGCCGACATGGAAAGCGAGCACGAGACCGCCGCCCGCGAGACCGGCGACTTTCAGGAATGTGCGGCGATCGAATGACGAATTGTTCGCCTGGGTTTCCGCTGCGCGCAGGATCTCGCGAATCTCTGCATCGGCTGAAGAGATCGACCGCTCTGTCGCGCTCATGACGTCGCTCCTTCGTCCATCTGTTCCGCCGCCGCGTGGATCGCTTTGCGAATGCGCGTGTAGGTGCCGCAGCGGCACAGATTGCCCGACATCGCCGCATCGATATCGGCATCTGTCGGTCTCGGTTTCGACTTGAGCAGCGCGGCCGCCGACATGATCTGTCCTGCTTGGCAGTAGCCGCATTGGGCCACATCATGCTCGATCCACGCCTTCTGAAGCGCATGCAGCTCACCGGTTCTGCTCGCGAGGCCTTCGATCGTCGTGACGTGCTGGCCTGCGACGGCAGCGACGGGCAGCGTGCAAGAACGGACGGGTGTGCCGTTCAAGTGCACGGTGCAAGCGCCGCACTGCGCGATGCCGCAGCCATATTTGGTGCCGACCAAGCCTACGTGATCGCGTAGAACCCACAGAAGCGGTGTGGAACCGTCGAGGCCTTCAAGAACGTGCTCGGTACCGTTGATGGTGAGGCGCATTGGCGTAGCCGATGAAGGTGATGGAAGTGCTGAAGGATTCTTCCATGCACGACTGAGACAAACAACGCGCAATCGCCTGTATGCGGCGCCTTGCGGGCATTTCTTCGACAAGATCCGCGTGGAGAATTGTTATGCAGTTGTTCTGCGCCGCTCTTCGTATAATCGAGCCTCGTGACGCGGCGAATCGCCGGCTTTGAAGAGGAGAGTAGGTTGACCGATACCCCAACGCCCGCGCTGATCGAAGGCGCAATACAAACGGATGTCGTGATCGTAGGAGCGGGTCCGTGCGGCTTATTCCAGATCTTCGAGCTCGGTCTGCTCGGTATCCACGCACACATCGTCGATTCGCTGAAGCATCCAGGCGGTCAGTGCAGCGAGCTCTATCCCGAAAAGCCGATTTACGACATCCCGGCCTTACCTGTGTGCGGTGCGCAGGAGCTGATCGACCGGCTGCTCGAGCAGATCAAACCCTTCAACGCGCAGTTTCACCTGGGCCAGGAAGCAACCGAGCTCACGAAGCTCGACGATGGCACGTTCCTACTGCGCACGTCCCTGGATACGCGTTTTCACACGAAGACGGTCATTATTGCGGGCGGCTTGGGTTCGTTCCAGCCGCGCAGACTCGGGTGCGAGGGCGCCGAAACGTTCGATGGCCGCAACATTCACTACAAAGTGAAGAGCGCGGCGGATTTCACGGGCAAGCGACTCGTCATTTTCGGCGGCGGCGATTCCGCGCTCGATTGGACGCTCGAGCTTGCGGGTAGGGCTCGAAGCCTCACGCTCGTGCATCGCCGACCAGAGTTTCGTGCGGCGCCCGCCTCGGTCGCGAAGATGAGGGATTTGGTCGCAAGCGGCAGCATGCGCTACGTCGAAGCGATCGCACATTCAGTGCTCAGTGCGAATGAGATGTTCCAAGGTGTTCGCGTCAAGACGACCGAAGGCGAGCTTGTCGAGATCGAAGCGGACCATGCGCTCGTCTTCTTCGGGCTGCACCCGAAGCTCGGGCCGATCGCCAATTGGGGCCTCACGATCGAGAAGCGCGCGATCGTCGTAGACACTGAAAAATTCCAGACGAACATCCCCGGTGTGTTCGCGGTCGGGGACATCAACACCTATCCGGGAAAGAAAAAGCTGATTTTGTCCGGCTTCCACGAAGCGGCTCTTGCCGCCTTCGCCGTCGCGGCGCACCTCAATCCCGCGAAAAAGGTCGCACTCCAGTACACGACGACGAGCCCGATCATGCATAAGCGCCTCGGCGTTGCCGA
>JBDZVE010000156.1:0-7042 GCA_040255535.1 Lysobacterales bacterium
TTACACCTTACACCTTACACCTTACACCTTACACCTTACACCTTACACCTTACACATTACACATTACACACCTAGGCTGACGCGATAGCGTCAGCCGTAAGTGGGTTATCTTCTTCTTAACCTACTCGGCGAACAGCGTCTCGAGCGGTTCCGGGCGGCCGAAGTGGTAGCCCTGGGCGTAGTCGATGTCCATGCCGAGCAGGCGTTCGCGGATCGATTCCGTCTCGACGCATTCCGCGACGGTTTCGAGTCCCATTTCAGTGGCGATCTTTGCCATCGTGCGAACTTGCGATTCGTATCGGCAATTGCTCACGATGTGGCGGATGAGCGAGCCGTCGATCTTGAGGCAGCTCACCGGCGACTTGTACAGCGTATCGAACGTCCGCGAGCCCGACCGGCAGTTGTCGAGCGCGATGCGGCAGCCGACTTCGTGCAGGCGTTTCGCCAGAATCGAAAGCGAATACTGATGCTCGATCGCATCGCTCTCCGCGATCTCGAACACGAGCAGGCCTGCCGGAATCGGACTGTGCCGCAGCGCCTGCAGTACGTACTCGCTGAACGTGTCGGTGAGCAGCGTCTGCGCGGAAATATTGACGGAGAACTCCCAGCACTTCGTCCGCAGCGCGATCGCTCGCTTCTTGAGCGTAGACATCAGCTCGCGAATGACCCACTGATCCAGCTCGGGCATGAGCTCGTTCGCCTCCGCAGCGCCGAAGAACGCCTGCGGGGTGTAGAGCGCGCTGCCATCGTTCATGCGCAGCAGCACTTCGTAGCGGTGCGCGCGGCTCGCATCTTTGAGCGGCGCGATCTTCTGCGCGTACAGGTCGAACGCATCTTGTTGGAGCGCCATGCGAATGCGCTCTTCCATCGGCATGTCGCTGTGCATTCCGGCGAATCGCACGACCTTCGTCGGTGGCGCGGCGGAGGGTGTGGGGCGAGCGGCTGCGCGCGGTGCCGCAGGCGATTTGACGGGCGCGTTCGAAGCCGGCTCGCGTGTGGGTTCCTTGGCGACCGGCTCCGGTTTCGGGGTCGCGACCGGTTCCGGTTTTACCGGCGCGCTCTTCGCCGGCACGGCGTCTGTCGTTGTGGGCGCCGGCTTCGGCGTTGCGGGCACCGCTGTTCGCTCCGCGAGCAGCTCGCGCAGCGCCGTCGCCGGAATTTGCGCGGCGATCTGTGCAATCGAAGCGAGCTCCTTCGTGCCGAAGTCCGGCTCGTGCTTTTCCCGGAACACGATCAGTACGGCGGCGAGCGCTTGCGGACCCGCGTTGAGCGGCAGTGCGAGCACTTTATAGGGGAGCTGTTGCGATCGGCCCGCGCCGGCCGCGTTCGACAGCAGGGGCTCGCGCCGTGCGACCATGTATTTGAGGACCGTTGCGCGAATGTTGTCGATCGCAGCGCTGATCGCGAGATCCGACTCATCCGGGCTCACGCGATGGCTCAGCGTAAAGGGACGCTCCGCAGCGATGATCGCGCCGAATGCGCAGGTCAGAGAGCGCGTTGCGAGTGCAAGCGTTCTGCGCAGGATCGCCGGCAGCGGCGTCGATGCGTCAGCTTTGGCCGGGAGCGAGGTCGTGGGCTTCGTGTCTCGCGCGGGTTGCGGCACGCTCGTCGCTTCCTGCCACGCGTGACTCAGAATCTCGATCAAAGGCCCGAGCAATCGCTGTACATGCTCCGGGCGGCGGTAGGCGGCGGTCGGCGGCAGCTCGCGGCAGACGAGCCCGAGCGCGCCGAGCAGGGTCTGGGATGCGTTCCGAACGGGAAAAACGAAGATCGGTTGTGGATGCTCGGTTGCCCCATAGGGGCCGGCGCTTTCGTTTGGGCCGTGTGCCGCGAAGCGCGCCAGCACGAGATCGAGATGCATTCGAAACTCGGGTTCTTCGACGCCATCGCTCATCCAGAGCGCACGACCCTTCGCATCATAGAAGCCGACCCGGAACACGGGCGGCATGAGCATTCGAAGCACTTGGGCGTAGCTGGCAAACGGTATGACGCCAGCCGCGGGCCCGCTTGTTTTTAGTTGCGGTAAAGACGCCATCGCGACCCTTCCTCCCCTGGGCTCAATAATATATGTGTGCGGCGCGATTGGAAGGGCGATTGGACAGATGCACGCGGCTCGAGCGGGAACCCAAGACCGCGGACTGTCCGAGTGTCGGAATCCTTTCCGATTGGCCAGGGTAGATAGCGTCGGCCGGCACGCCTGCGGGTAGACAGGCCTGGCCCGACGTACTCCCTTCTTCGCCGCGCCGCCGCGCCGCCGCGAGAGATCCATCCTGCTTTTGGCGTGGCATTCGGGATCGAGGATGGTTTTAGTAAACCGCGAAGAAGAAGTCCGCGCGGCGGCGCGGCGGCGCGGCGAAGAATAAGGAGATCGATCTGTGCCCCGTCTTTTCGAAAGAGTTTTTTCTTTGTCTTACCTTGGCGAGCTTGGCGTGCTTTGCGAGAGTTCTTCTTCGACCCTTCTGGCCGTCAACCGTCAACCTGGCCCTCAATGAGCGCCATTGACCAACACCGCCACGCCCAAAACCGCAAAGATTCCCGCCGCGATTCGCTGCATCAGGGGAATATTGATCTTCGTCGAGGCGAAGTCTCCCAGCAACACCGCCGGGACGTTCGCGATCATCATGCCGAGCGTCGTGCCCGCCACGACGGAGGCGAGCGCGTTGTACTTCGCGGCGAGCGCCACGGTCGCGATCTGGGTCTTGTCGCCGATCTCGAGCAAGAAGAAGGCGATGAGCGTCGTCGCGAGCACGCCGAATCGCGGCGCGCAGTCCTTCTGTTCTTCGTATTTGTCCGGGATGAGCATCCAAACCGCCATTCCGATGAACGAGGCCGCCAAGAGCCAGCGCATGATCCGCTCGCCGAGCAGGTGGGACAGCCAAGCGCCGGCAGCGCCCGCCAAGGCGTGATTCAACAAAGTCGCGAGCAGGATCCCTGCAACGATCGGAAGCGGCTTACGAAAACGGACCGCGAGCACGAGCGCGAGAAGCTGAGTTTTATCGCCGATTTCGGCTAGGGCGACGAGGCCGGTGGAAATGAAGAAGGCTTCCATCGATACGGGTCCAGGGCCGAGTTGGACGCATTGATCACGGCCATTCCCGGCCCACACCGGAATGGAGTGATCAAAGGTCTCACCAGACGCTAGAGCCGCTTACACCATGGCCTGTTCGGCCAAGTCTGTTGATGTAAGCCCGGCGGCTTGATGCCGCAGGAGGTTACTCCCCAATGACGGCCGCGATCATACCTACGCTTTCTGCAGGAGTCGAGCCGGGCGAATCGACATCAAGGCTGCAGGAACTTTCCGATCGCGGCAGCAACCGCCGGTGCGACGTCGATCGCGTTGGTCTCGTGAGGCACCGTGTTCGTCGAAATGACCCGGCCCGCGCCCGCTGCGATCAATGTCTCGTCAGCGCTGTCGGCGAACAGCGCGTGGACGGCGATGCATGTCGCACCGTTGATTCCTGCTGCCGATAATTTCTTGAGCACCTCGACGAATGTGCGGCCGGACGAAGCGATATCATCGAGTACGATCGGCGTGCGCTCGCGGACGAGCGCAGGATCGAGGTCGCTCACTTCCACATGACGATCGCCGTGTCGAACCTTCTGCAGGATGATCGACGGGGCGCCGAGCGTCCGCGCGACGACGTCCACCCACTGGCTGCTTTCGGCGTCGGGACCGATGAGCACCGGCTCGCGAACGCTCGCTCGAATCCACTCGGCGACCGCGGGCATCGCACTCACGGCGTTTGTCGGAATCGAGTAGATCTGATCGAGCGACGGAATGCGGTGCAGGTGCGGGTCGACCGTGACGAGCCAATCGAACGTGGTCGACAGCAACTCCGCGTAACTGTAAGCACTGCGCGACTGGCCGGCATGAAAGCGCTCGTCCTGGCGCATGTAAGCGAGGTAGGGCGCGACGAGACCGACTCGCTTTGCACCGAGCTCGCGCGCGGTCGTCGCGAGAAAATAGAGCGGCAAGGTCTTCACGTCCGCATCCGTGAGCGTGCACAAGACGACGACGTCGCGCCCGCTGCAAGCGCCCTGCAGCGTGATCAGCGATTCGCGATCGGGGAAGCGCCGCCATTCGAAAGCGGCTCTCTCCACGTCGAGATGCGGCACGAGCTTGTCCGCGAAAGCTTCGTCGTCCGGAAAGACATAAAGGAGGGGTTTCATCGGCGGTGATCGATCCTGAATCGGCGCGCTCCATGTCCCTTCGTTCGCTATTTGCGACAATGTGTGTCAGCGCGCAAGTGTGAGATTTCGATGACAACGTTCGGGTTGACGCGTAGACGATTCATTCAGGCGGCGACCGGCATATTCGTGCTCGGCGCGTCCAAAGGCGCGATGAGTCGAACGGATGCATCTGTCGCTGGCCGCGTGCTGTCAGGTACACGGTTCGATCTTAGCATTGGGGTCGTTCCCGTGAACTTTACCGGCCGGCCCCGGCTTGCGACAGTCGTGAATGGCCAGTTGCCCGCGCCGCTCTTGCGCTGGCGCGAGGGCGACACGATCACGCTCAGCGTGCGCAATGCCTTGCGCGAGCGCTCCTCGATTCATTGGCACGGCATGATCCTTCCCGCGGACATGGATGGCGTCCCCGGCCTCAGCTTCGAGGGCATCCCGCCTGGCGGCACGTATAAGTATCGCTTCAAGGTGAACCAACACGGCACGTACTGGTATCACTCCCACTCGCGCTTTCAGGAGCAAACGGGGCTATACGGCCCGATCATCATCGAGCCGCGCGAAGGCGAGCGGTTTCCGAGCGATCGAGATCACGTCGTGCTGCTATCCGATTGGACGGACATGGATCCCGAGCATCTGTTCTCGAAGCTGAAGAAGCAGAGCGACTACTTCAACTACGACAAGCGCACCGTCGCCGACTTTTTCGGCGATGCGCGCGAGCACGGCTTCAAGCGCGCGCTCGATGAGCGGCGCATGTGGGGACGGATGCGCATGGATCCGACGGATCTCATGGACGTCAACGGCCACGCGTACACCTATCTAATGAACGGAGCGCCGCCGAATGCGAACTGGACCGGGCTCTTCTCGCGCGGCGAGAAAGTTCGCGTGCGTTTCATCAACGGCTCGTCGATGAGCATCTTCGACGTGCGCATTCCGGGGCTCGCGCTCACGATCGTGGCCCATGACGGCGTCGACGTGGAGCCGGTCACCGTGGATGAGTTTCGTCTCGGTACCGCCGAGACCTGCGATGTGATCGTCGAGCCCAAGGACGATCGCGCTTACACGATTTTCGCGCAGTCGCTCGATCGCACCGGCTACGCGCGCGGCACGCTCGCGCCGCGCATCGGAATGGAGGCGGAGATCCCGGCGCTCGATGAACGGCCGCTGCTCACGATGATGGATATGGGAATGGCGCATGAAGCGCATGCGCGCTCGACGAGCGCCGTATCGCACCGAGACCACGGCGCCGGTCCGGTCTCGGCGCAAGTGGAGCACGACGCGCGCGAGCA
This sequence comes from Lysobacterales bacterium, assembly GCA_040255535.1. Taxonomy (GTDB): domain Bacteria; phylum Pseudomonadota; class Gammaproteobacteria; order Steroidobacterales; family Steroidobacteraceae; genus Steroidobacter. The sequence continues at coordinate 5,469 of JBDZVE010000156.1, forward strand.
CGGTCCGACCGTCGACATGGTCGCCGCGCAAGTGAGCACTCGCTTGGACGATCCGGGCATCGGCTTACGCAACAACGGCCGCCGCGTGCTGACGTATGCGGATCTTCATACGATCGGCGGATCGATCGATGATCGAGAGCCGGGCCGCGAGTTGCGTCTGCATCTCACCGGCCACATGGAGCGATTCATCTGGTCGTTCGACGGCAAGAAGTTTTCGGAGGCGCCGCCGCTTCGCTTCGATCACGGCGAGCGCCTGCGCATCACGCTCGTCAACGACACGATGATGACGCACCCCATTCATCTGCACGGCATGTGGAGCGAAATCGAAACGCCGAGCGGCGAGTTCCAAGTTCGCAAGCACACGGTCCTCGTCCATCCGGCGCAGCAGATCAGCTATGCGGTGACCGCGGATGCGCTCGGCCGCTGGGCGTATCACTGCCATCTGCTCTATCACATGGAAGCGGGTATGTTTCGCGAGGTCCAAGTCGCGCACGGGCACGGCGGGCGCCGAGGTGGCGCATGAGAGCGCTTGGGAAAAGAGGCCCAAGAGTGCTCTCGCCAACGCGCAGAGCACGCAAGGGAAGTACAAGACGGAGCGTGAGCTTCGTTGTGGCCGTTTCCGCCGCTCTGCGTACCAGCGCGAATGCCTTGCTTCGTCCGCGATGGTGGCGTACTGGTCTTGTCTTGGTGTTGGCCGCGTTCCTCGCGCGCGAGTCGCTTGCGCAAGAGGCGCATGATGAGCATCACCGTTCGCCGCCCGTTGTCCGCCAGTCGCCTCCGGAGCACGTTCCGCCCGAGCCTCCGCGGAGCGCGCTGCCCGATATGCCGAACGAGCGCATGATCGAGCTCATGGGGATGGATGACAACGCGCCGCGTACGATGCTGGCCTTCGATCAGCTCGAATGGCGTGAAGCGCGAGATCGAGACATCCTTGCATGGGACGCACAGGGATGGTTCGGCAACGACTACGACAAGGCGTGGTGGAAGTCGGAAGGCGAGTACATCGATGATGCCTATAAAGCACGCCACGAGCTTTTGTGGGATCGCATTGCATCCCGGTGGTGGAGCTTCCAAGCGGGCGTGAGGCACGATGTCGGCGAGGGCCCTTCGCGCACTTGGGCTGCGATCGGCGTGCAGGGGCTCGCGCCGTACTGGTTCGAGATCGAGGCGACTGCCTATCTCGGCGAAGAAGGGCGCACAGCCGCACGCGCTTCGCTCGAGTACGAGCTGCTTGTGACGCAGCGACTGATCCTGCGGCCGAAGCTCGAGCTCGAGGCGTACGGCAAGAACGATCCGGCCAATCTCATCGGCTCTGGATTCGCGAGCATCGGCTTCGGGTTGCGTCTGCGCTATGAAATTCGCCGCGAGCTCGCGCCCTATCTCGGCGTGCAATGGGAACGCAAGGTCGGGAATACCGAGGATCTGGTGCTCGCCGCCGGTCAGGATGCGAACGACGCGATGGTGGTCGCGGGCGTGCGAGTTTGGTTTTGATTGAAGAGCAGCCACAAGAACACAAAGAACACAAGAAAAGAGGAGAACATCTTCTTTCTTACTTCTGCTTTGTGCTCTTTGTG
>JBDZVE010000157.1:0-1292 GCA_040255535.1 Lysobacterales bacterium
TACGGAATATCTCTCGCGGAGAACGCGGAGACCGCGGAGAAGAGCCAGAAAGATGACGCGCGCAGCACCAGGTGCCTCGACGCGACGAATCGAGAACAATTTCATGCCACCCTTTTTCTTTGTCCGGCCTCCGCGATCTCCGCGTTCTCCGCGAGAGATTCAATCTCGAAATGGGCAGAGGATGTCCGCTCTATTAGCAAAAACGTCCGCTCTCCAGCAATTCACAGTTTGAACTCGTCTCGCGCGGGGATTTTCCCCGGACAGCAATGCGCTTCCGCAAGGATGACGGCCATTGTGCAGGGCCACCTCGCTTCCGCAAGGATGACGGCGCTGCAAGCGCCGCCTCGCTTCCGCAAGGATGACTGACTCTGAGGAGGACGCGCTCCGCCAACGCTTCGTCGCCCTTGTGGGCGCGAGGGCCCATCTGAAACCAGCGTACGTGTCGAGCGCACCTGGAGCTCGCCTCTCCGGCGGCCAACCGTCAACTTGGTGCTTGATCTAGATCAAGGAAGTTCTCCTTGCCGCTACTAAGCTGAAGCCAGAGGTTAAGGGGCTTCGATGCAGACAAGTTTTTCACCGTACAGCCACGGCGATCATCTCGAACGGTACGCCCGAGTCTCTCGTTTGATGCCTTTGATGGAGTGGGAGGCCTACTTCGATCTCGTCCGCGACATTCAACGGCTCAAGCACGAACGCAACGCGATCGTGCTCGCCCACAACTATCAGCGGCCGGAAATCTTCCACGCGATCGCCGATGTGCAAGGCGACTCCCTGACGCTGGCTCGCGAGGGTGCCCGATCGGACGCCGACACGATCGTCATGTGCGGCGTGCGCTTCATGGCGGAGACAGCGAAGATCCTTTCACCGGAGAAGACCGTGCTGCTGCCGTCGCTCGAGGCCGGCTGCTCGCTCGCCGATTCCATCACGGCCGCCGACGTGCGTGCGCTGCGCGCCCAGTATCCAGGCACGCCCGTCGTGTGCTACGTGAACACCGATGCGGCGGTCAAGGCGGAATGCGATGCGTGCTGCACGTCGGCAAACGCCATCGACATCGTCGAAGGACTCGGCGCGGATCAGGTCATCTTCGTGCCGGATGAGTTTCTCGCCGCGCACGTCGCTGCGCACACGCGCGTGCGAATCATTTCCTGGCACGGCCACTGCGAGGTTCATGAGCGTTTCACCGCGAATGAAGTGAACGAATATCGGCGCGCGACCGGTGCGTACGTGATCGCACACCCGGAATGCCCGAGAGACGTGCAGCTCGCGGCGGATTACGTGGGTTCGACCTCCGG
>JBDZVE010000157.1:1392-2762 GCA_040255535.1 Lysobacterales bacterium
GCGCTGAACGCGCAGCCCCGTCGCGTTACGATCGTTGCGCCGGTGAAGGCCGACAACTCGACCGGAACGGCAAGCGAGCTGGCGCAGGGCGGCATCTCCGCTGCCGTCGCCCCGGACGATTCGCCCGGACTGCATCTCGAAGACACCGTAAGGGCGGGCTCGGGATACGTCCAAGTCAACGCAGCCCGCTATCTATGTGAGCGAGCCGCCTCGGCGATCGACTACCTCCACACGCTGGGCGTGCCGTTCGACCGAGCGGGCGAGACATGGTCGCTCCACACCGAGGCCGCGCATTCTCGAGCGCGCGTGCTGCATGTGGGCGATGCGACCGGGGCGGCCATCATGCGTGTGCTTCGCGCGACCGTGCGCGAGGCGCCTCACATAGACCTGCTCGAAGGCGTTCGCGGTCTCGAGCTCCTGACGAATTCCGGACACGTGTGCGGCGTTCTCGCGGAAAGCGCAGGGGCAAGTGCGCTCGTGATCTACGCCCGCTCCGTCGTGATCGCCACCGGAGGCATCGGCGGTCTGTACGCACGAACGACGAATCCGATCACGGCGTGCGGCGATGGCGTGGCGATGGCGCTCGCGGCCGGCGCTCGCTGCGCTGGGCTCGAATTCGTGCAATTCCATCCGACCGCGCTGGATGTGGATGCTGCTCGGTTGCCGCTCCTCACGGAGGCGCTGCGCGGCGCGGGCGGAACGCTCATCGACGCGAACGGCACACGGATCCTGAGCGGCATCCATCCGCTCGCCGAGCTGGCGCCGCGAGATGTCGTCGCTCGCGCCGTATATCAAGCGAACGAGCGCGGCGCGCGTGTCTCGCTCGATGCCACTCGGCTCGACGTCGACGATATCGCATCCGCATTTCCGAGCGCGTACAGCGCATGCCGCGAGCACGGATTCGATCTGCGGCGAGACCCGATTCCAGTCACGGCAGCAGCCCACTATCACATGGGCGGCATCGCGGTGGATCTCAATGGGCGGACGAGCCTTCCAGGTCTTTGGGCGGTCGGAGAAGCAGCGTGCACGGGCGCGCATGGCGCCAATCGCCTCGCCAGCAACTCTCTGCTCGAGGCGATCGTCTTTGGCCGCCGTTGCGGCCGCGCGCTTGCAAGCGACGACGCGCCGAGGCCGATGCGCAGCAATCCCGAATCGATCGAGCTGGGCTTCGACACTGACCATGGCGTCCGTCGCGAGCTGCGCGAGATGATGTGGCGCTGCATGGGTGTCGTACGCAGCGCCTCCACGATTTCGGAAGGTCTCACCTGCATCGCTCGAATGCGGGAGCGCACTCCGCGCGACCGGCGGCTCGAGCATTCGCGCCTGCTGCTCGTCGAGCACATGCTCATGTCCGCCGCGCGGCGCACGAC
>JBDZVE010000157.1:2862-6955 GCA_040255535.1 Lysobacterales bacterium
CCATTTCTTCTGCTCCTCGGTGCGCAAGGGCGAGCTTCTAGCTACAGCCTACAGCCTAGGTGACTGCCTGAAAGACGAGTGTTGCGTTCGTGCCGCCGAAGCCGAAGCTGTTCGACATCACCGTCTGCGCCTTGAGCGGAAGCGGGCGGCGAATGATGGGAAAGTCCGCGACTGCCGGATCGAGCTCGTCGATGTTCGCCGAGGCGGCGAGGAAACCGTCGCGCATCATGAGCAGAGAGTAGATCGCCTCGTGGACGCCTGCGGCGCCGAGCGAGTGACCCGAGAGGGATTTCGTGGATGAGATCGGCGGCACATCCGCACCGAATACTTCCCGTACCGCTTTCAGCTCGATCACATCGCCCAACGATGTGGATGTACCGTGCGTGTTCAGATAATCGATGCGGCCGTGCACGGACTCCAATGCTTGGCGCATACAGCGTACCGCGCCTTCGCCCGATGGCTGCACCATATCCGCTCCATCTGCGGTTACACCGTAACCGACGAGCTCCGCGTAGATGCGCGCGCCGCGCGCGCGTGCGTGCTCCAACGATTCGAGCACGAGCATTCCGCCGCCGCCGGCAATGACGAAACCGTCGCGATGTGCATCGTAGGGGCGGGACGCCGCTTCGGGTGTCGCGTTTCGCGCGCTCGACAGCGCGCCCATTGCATCGAAGAGAGCGGCAAGCGACCAATGCTCTTCTTCTCCGCCGCCGCACAACATCACATCCTGATTGCCCCAGCGGATCTGCTCCGCGCCCGAACCGATGCAATGCGCGCTCGTGGCGCAGGCCGAGGTGATCGAATAGCTCACGCCCTTGATGTGAAACGTCGTCGCGAGACACGCGGCGACCGTGCTGCTCATCGTACGCGGCACGCGCGTCGCACCGACCTTTCTGATCCCGCGTTGGCGCAGCAGGTCGGCAGCTTCGACGATGTTCGCCGACGAGGCGCCGCCGCTGCCCGCAATCAACCCGGTGCGTGGGTTGCTGATGTCCGTTTCGCTCAAACCGCTGTCGGAGATCGCTTGCTTCATTGCGATCGCGGCGTACGCGGCGGCATCGCCCATGAAACGCAAGTCGCGGCGATCTAAATGCTGCTCGAGCGCGATCTCGGGTGTGCCGGCAATCTGGCTGCGCAGCCCGAGCTCCGCATACGCGGGCGCCGCGCGAATGCCGGAGCGGCCTTCCGCAAGCGATTTCGACACGGTGTCGAGATCATTGCCGAGACATGAGACGACGCCCATGCCGGTCACGACGACTCTGCGCATCAACCGAGGCCCGCAGCGAGGCTTGCGCCGTCGAACAAGCCGACGCGCAGACCGCGAGCGGTGTAGATCTTTCGGTCATCTGCTTCGAGCGCGCCATCGCCGAGCACCATCACGAGCTTGCGCGCGAAAATGCGCTTGATATCGATGCGATACGTCACGCGCTTTACGGACGGCAACACCTGCCCGACGAACTTCACCTCGTCGACCCCAAGCGCGCGGCCGAGACCTTTGAAGCCTTTCCACGCGAGGAAGAAGCCGATGAGCTGCCACATCGCATCGAGGCCGAGACAGCCCGGCATGACCGGATCGTCGCGGAAGTGGCATTGGAAGAACCACAGCGACGGATCGATATCCAACTCGGCTCGCAACTCGCCGTTGCCGAAGGCGCCGCCCGTCTCTGAGATCCAAGTGATGCGATCGAGCATGCGCATCTGACCGATCGGCAGTCGAGGCGTGTTCGGCCCGAACAGCTCGCCTTCGCCGCATGCGACGATCTCTTCCAGGGAATATGAGGATTGCCGTGCGGGCGGAGAAGCCGTGGCGGGCGAGGGAAGGGCAGTGGTGTGCATGTCTTGATTAGAGCTTCTTACCAGGTGGCGTGTATTGATGTAGATCAAGGAGACTGTTTAGTTGTCAGTTAAATGGGTTGACAGTTGACGGTTGACGGTTGACGGTCAGAGAAGACCTGCTTCTGACGTAGCGCTTGCTGGCCGCGGAGTTACCACACTGTGTTTGCAAACGAGTGGCTCCCTTCTGGCTGTCAACTGTCAACCGTCAACTGTCAACAAAGCCGTCTACGGCGTTTCATCCCAGCGCTGATTACTGACCGGCTCGCGGGTGGGCCGTTGGATCACGATGAATTCGTGCTTCATCGCGCGGTGGCAAGCGTTGCAGCCTTCCGTGAATCGATCGAACGCGGTTTCGAATGCAGCGCTGTCCTTGTTCGCCACACTCGTCTCCAGCGCTTCGCGTGCCCCATGCATGTAGCCTTCGAGCGCGGGGCCAACAGGCATGCCGTCTTCCTCCGGGTGCCAGCGCGCCACTCGTTCGAATGTTTCCTCGATTTCATGCAATTCGAATGCCGCCAGCGCCCAGTTCTCGGCTTCACCCGCGTACCACAGCTTCGCATGCCTGAGCTGTAGCACGTTCATGAGATCGCCCATCCCGGGCTTATAAAGCCCACCGGCCAGACGTTCGCGAGTCGCATCACGATGAGACTCCTCAGTCTCGCCGCTCGTGTCTGATCCGCACGCTGCGAGCATCAGGCACGCAGCGAGCACGCACACGAATCGCGAATGCACCCTGTCATTCATCTGCGCCCTCCCGGAACACTTCGCAATGAGAAGACACCTACACCCACCGCGCCCTGATCGAGATCAAGTCAGAAGGCGCGGTCTTCTGACCGTCAACTGTCAACCGTCAACTGTCAACCTAGTTCAACTGTCAACTGGGATTGACTTAGATCAGCGCGCTCACGCCTGGCGAGCGTGATACTGGACTCGAGATCAAATGCAGGAAAGACCATGGGAATTCCTAATCAGCGCAGGATCGAATTCGACGGCGAGACATTTAGCGTAGATGCGGCGCTGATTGCGGAGAGCCTCGGCATCGGCGCCGGGCGCGTGCAGCCTCTCATGCGAGAGGGTAGGATCACGAGCCGGTGCGAGCGTGGCGTCGATGAGGATGCGGGACGCTATCGTCTTACGTTCTACCACGGCCATCTTCGGGCGCTCATCGTCATCGACGAAGCCGGCAAGATCATCGCTCGCTCCACCCAGGCGTCTCCGCAGCCGCACCCGCGCGGGCGGAGAGGCCTGCGCCGCGGACCCATCCGGTAGGACGAGCGGCGATGAGCGCTTCTCGTCGATCGGTTCAGAAGGATATGGGAAGGAACATGTCCGACGCAGATGATCTCGATTGGGACCCGTTCTGTTCCGACGCGGGCAAGAATCAGATAGAGCGCTACGATGAGCTGCGTCGTCGCTGTCCGATCGCGCACAGCGGAGCGCTTGGCTGGTCGGTTTTTCGCCACGGCGATGTCATGCGAGTGCTCGAAGATCCGGATACGTTCAGCAATGCCGTATCTGCACATCTTTCCGTGCCGAACGGCATGGATCCGCCGGAACACACGGCCTATCGGCGCATCATCGAGCCCTATTTCTCGCCCCAGCGCATGGAGGCAATCGAGCCGCACTGTCGAACCATAGCGGCCGGCCTCATCTCACGCCTTCCTGCGAGCGGTGAAGTCGAAGTGATGGCACAGCTCGCCGAAGATTTTGCGCTCCAAGCGCAGTGCGCCTTCTTGGGCTGGCCGGTCGAGCTGCATGCTCCGCTTCGTGCATGGGTACGGAAAAATCACGCGGCGACGCGCAGCAGGGATCGCAGCGCCATGGCTGCAGTCGCGATGGAGTTCGACGGCCACATCCGTGAGGTGCTCGCGGCACGACGCCGTGCGTCGAGCGCCACGCCGAACGATGTCGCAAGCGAGCTGCTGAAAGAGGCCGTGCGCGGCCGCGAGTTGAGCGACGAGGAAATCGTCAGCATCCTGCGCAATTGGACGGTCGGGGAGCTTGCCACGATCTCTGCGGCGATCGGCATCCTCATGCACTACTTGGCCGAGCGTCCGAGTCTGTGGGAACAGCTCCGCGAGAACACCGGACACTTGCACGCAGCCATCGATGAGATCCTGCGCATCGACGCACCGTTGATGACGGCTCGTCGCGTCACGAAGTGCCCGGTGAAGCTCGGCGGACAGTCGCTCGCGGCAGGCGAGCGGGTGACGTTGATGTGGGCGTCGGCGAATCGTGACGAACGCGTCTTCGGCGA
>JBDZVE010000158.1:0-2619 GCA_040255535.1 Lysobacterales bacterium
TGCGCTCACACCTTCTTAGCGAGCGCCTCAATCCTTATAAGTGGTCAGCAACAAGTTCGTCTCCGATTGCGAGACGCCCTCGAGCAGACTGATGCGCGAAATGATGCGATCGAACTCCTGCAGATCCTCCGCACGCAGCTCCGCAACGAAGTCCCATCGGCCGTTCGTCGTGTGAAGCGCGGCGACGGCGGGATCGCCGCGTAGCGCACGGAGCACCGCTTGGGTGCGGTTGCCTTCCACGGCGATCGTCATCACCGCGCGGATCCCGTGCGCTTCGGCCTGCGGCTTCAAACGCACCGTGTAGCCGACGATGATGCCCTCTTCTTCCAGGCGCGCGAGCCGGTTCTGGACCGTGCCGCGCGCGACGCCCAACTTCTTCGCGAGCGAGGCTATCGAGCTGCGGGCGTTGTCCCGCAACAGCGCGATGAGATGTCGATCGAGGTCGTCCACGAGATCCTCACCTGGCCATTCAAGGCATATTGCCACCAAATCCTGGCGATTTGGCCAGTTTGCTGCGCATTTCTGACAGTTCGCTGCCTTTTCATTGACTCGTCGGGGACAAACACTACCGGTACATCGAGGTCATTCATCCGTTCCCATGATTCAGTACATCGGTATCGAACGCGTAAAGGAAATCGTCCGTCGCATCAGCCCCGCGAAGTTCATCGAAGGGCTCGCCTTCGAGATCGAAGCGGACTATAGGCGCTGGCACGAGTTCGACAAATCTCCGCGCCATGCCGTGCATTCGCCGGTCGGCGTGATCGAGCTCATGCCGATCAGCGATGGCCGCGAGTACACGTTCAAGTACGTCAACGGCCACCCGAAGAACACTTCCCGCGGGTTGTTGACCGTCACCGCATTCGGCGTGCTTGCGGACGTGGACACGGGTTATCCACGACTTATTTCCGAGCTGACCTTCACGACCGCGCTGCGGACCGCCGCGATGTCGGCGCTTGCGGCGCGCTGGATGGCGCGTCCGGCGAGCCGCGCGATGGCGTTGATCGGCAACGGCGCGCAGGCGGAGTTTCAGGCGATCGCGTTTCGGCACATGCTCGGCATTCGCGAGCTTCGCCTGTACGACACCGATGCCGGTGCGACCGAGAAGCTGATTCGCAACCTCGCGATGCTCGGGTTGAGCGAGCTCGAGATCGTGCGGTGCGCCTCGACGGCCGAGGCCGTTCGCGGAGCGGACATCGTCACGACGGCGACCGCCGATAAGCGCAACGCCGTCGTGCTCACGCCCGAGATGATCGCGGAAGGAATGCACTTGAATGCGGTCGGCGGCGATTGCCCCGGCAAGACGGAGCTGCACGCGGACATCCTGAAGCGCCCGGACGCGCGCGTCGTCGTCGAATTCGAGCCGCAGTCGCGCATCGAAGGCGAGCTGCAGCAGCTCGATCCCTCGTTCCCCGCGATCGAGTTCAGCGACGTCGTCATCGGCGCGGTGCGCGCTCGCGAGAACGACCGTCAAGTCACGATCTTCGATTCAGTCGGATTCGCGCTCGAAGACTTCTCTTCGCTGCGTTATTTGGAACGGCTGAATCGAGAGATTGGCGGGTCCGTGACTGAGCTCGACCTCATCCCACCGCTCCAGGATCCGAAGGATCTGTTCAGCGACTTGATGCCCGCGCCTCAGCAGCGCGCACGCGTACGCGCGGTCTGAAGATGAGCTCGAAGCGCGCCGTGCCCTTGCAAAGAGCTCGTACAGTGACCTTGATCGGCGCGCCGACCGACGTGGGCGCGAACGATCGCGGCGCCTCCATGGGTCCGGAAGCCCTCCGCGTGGCAGGCTTGCAGGCGGCGCTTGCGAGCCGCGGCCTCGAAGTTCTCGATCGCGGCAACCTCAACGGGCCGCGCAACCCGGGTCTGCCGCGCGCCGGCGGGTATCGACACCTCTCCGAGGTCGCGGAATGGAGCCGACGAGTGCACGAGGCGATCTACGCAGACCTCGCTGCCGGCAACACCCCCGTGCTGCTCGGAGGCGACCATTGCTTGAGCATCGGATCGATCAGCGCCGTCGCGCGTCGCTGCCGTGAAACGAACAAGACGCTGCGCGTGCTGTGGCTCGATGCGCACGCCGACTTCAACACGAGCGATCTCTCGCCGACGGGCAATATCCACGGCATGCCGGTCGCGTGCCTGTGCGGCTTCGGCCCAGAGGAACTCACGAACATCGGCGGGCACGTGCCTGCGATTCAGCCGGCGTGGATTCGGGAGATCGGTGTGCGCAGCATCGATGCCGGCGAGAAGCGCTTCGTGCACGATCACAATCTCGAAGTCTTCGACATGCGCTATATCGACGAGGTCGGCGTGCGACAGACGATGGAAGCGGCGCTCGAAGGACTCGACGAGCACACGCATCTGCACGTGAGCTTCGACGTCGACTTTCTCGATCCGGAGATCGCACCGGGCGTCGGCACGACGGTTCCAGGCGGCCCCACGTATCGTGAGGCGCAGCTCTGCATGGAAATGATCGCCGACACCGGGCTCATGGGATCGCTCGACATCATGGAGCTCAATCCGGCGATGGACAACCACAACAAGACCGCGAAGCTCGCGGTCGATCTAGTCGAATCGCTCTTCGGCAAGAGCACGCTGGTCAGAAGGACACGCAACTGA
>JBDZVE010000158.1:2719-6893 GCA_040255535.1 Lysobacterales bacterium
ACTCGTTCGGGATCTCGGGCTCGACCAACTTCCCGAGTAGCACGAGCGATTCTTGCCAACCGAGATAGCACGCCTCTGGCGGAATCGCCTCGGGAAGCCCTTCCTGCACGACGTTGAGCTCGGTGCCCACCGACACCTTCTTGAGCGTGATCGTCGTCGTCATTTCACCCGGGAGGTTCGGATCGTCGAACCGATCCGAGTAGCGCAGCCGCTCGCCCGGCACCAACTCCAGATATTTGCCTCCGAACGAATGACTCTGCCCGGTCGAGAAGTTCGTGAACGACATTCTGTAGCTGCCGCCGACCTTAGGATCCAATTCATGCACCTTGCACGTAAAGCCATTGGGCGGCAGCCATTTCACGACGGCATCGGCATCGCGAAACGCCTTGTAGACTCGCTCCGGCGGAGCACGAAGCACGCGATGAAGTCGAACTGTATTCGTGGCCATAGTGTCTTTCTCGCTGGTGATCGGTTGAAGAGGACGACCCTCTAAACCAAGGACGAACGCACCGGTTCCGGTCCGACACCCGAAGCGGCTAAAGAATACGTCGAGGCCCGCTCGGCAAGTAGAGCTAGCAGCGGAAGTGGCTCCGGCAGATCGCTCAGGTTTCGAATCGGTAGCTCACTTTGACGAGCAGTTGCTCATCGTCGCGCAAGCTGAAGCTGTCGTGCAAGAGCCGGCCCGTGTCGTCTGCGGCTGCCTGGTCCTCGTCGTAACCGCCGCGGCCGTAAACAATGTATAGATACGAGAGCGGTGCGAGCTCGTAGCGATAGCGAATCTGAAATCCGAGATTTCGCACGCTGAAATCGTCCACCGGCTCGGCGGTTTCGATCGCGCGGCCGGTCGCATCGACACGATAGGCTTGGCGCAGACGTGCGTTCACGGCAATCGCCTGCAGCTTGATGCGAAGCTCCTGCCTGTTGCCGATCGTCCAGTTGAGTCCGGCGTCGAAGTCCGTTTGCCTGCCATCGAAGCTCCCGATCAAGTTCCCTTCCTGCCACACGAGCCATCCAGGCGTTCGCTTTGCGTACAGGCCGACGTACACATTCAACGCATCGCTGAAGAAGTAGGTCGGCTCGGCGTACAGGCTATAGCCGACCTTATCGTTGCCTTCGAGACCTCCGCTGAACGCTTCCGCCTCGACGTGGTACGCCCAATTGCCCTTGCGAGGCCGATCGTATTCGAAATACGAATTGAAGTTGGGCGGCAGATTGACGATACCGTGACCGCGCGTGAGCAGGTCATCGACGCCGGCGCTGTTTACGTTGATCTGCGCGTACTCGTAGCTGCCGTTGCGCAAACGGCTCTCGCGGCTCATGCGGAATTGGTAGTTGAGCAGCTCCCCATGGTCGTTGCGGATGCTGCTCACGCGCCAGCGCCAATCCTTGGAGGCATAGCGCGAATCCTCAGGCAGATTCGTGAAGCGGCGACTCACCTGCCAATGCAGGTAGTTCATGCTGTTGCGCGAGAGGTAGCCGGCATCGTTGATTTCGAGCTCGTTGCCGAAATGCATGCCGATCCATTGCTGACGCCAGCCATGGTCCATCTCGTAGTCGGCCCATACGGTCGCGCCGGTATCGCGGACACCCGTGCCCTCTTGCTCGATGTCGCTGCCGAAGACACGTGTGTGGATGTTCCAACGCGAGGTCGGTCTCCAATTGTGATCGACACCCAGCACGCTTGCCTCGCGATCGAGGAACGGTCGCTCGACGTATGTCGCCATCAGGCCGACGTCTTGCGTGGCGAAATCGCGAACGACGCGGAGCGCCGCAAAAGACCTTCCGACGCTCTCCGCCTCATCGGCCGCAAACACGCCGTACTTCGTGGCCCCGATACTGCCGTTCAGCTTGATCGCCGCCGTGATGTCGCCGGATCCTTGCCCGTCGTCGGCCGGACCGCCGATGCGGCGTGTGTACAAGAGCTGACTGTAGTCGGACGGCGTCGTGAATTCGAACAGGCCTTGGTTCTCGGTGAAGAACGGCCGCTTGTCGCTGATGAAGGTTTCCGTCGCATCGAAGTTCACGACGAGGTCGTCGCTCTCCACTTGACCGAAATCCGGATTGACGGTCGCCGTGAGCTGCATCTGGCCGTTCGGTTTCCAGAAAACGTCGACGCCGCCGTCGAGCTCGCCGCTCGAACGCACGTTGTCATACAAGCTCGAGACATACGGCGTGATCGCAAGAAGCGCCTGACTGTAGCTCGTAACTTCGATGGGTGCGAACTCGGACAAAAATCTCGGACGTTCGGGACTCGCGAGCGGCCAGGCAACGCGCTCGCCCGTGGCGCCGACGACGCGATCGAGGTAGATCCGAAGCGTGCGCACCTCACCCGCCACATCGCGCATGGGTGCGATGTGCCAGGGAATCAGCAACTCGGCCGACCAGCCCTCCTCGTCTTCGCTCACCGCGTAACGCCAGTTTCCGTCCCAATCGGCGTTGAAGCTGTTCTCGTTCGTGATGATCGCGTCGTAGACCCCACCCGTGGAGCTCAACGTGAAGTTGTAGCCGGTGCGATGATCGCCGTCGAAGTCGATCATGAGATTGACTCGATCGACCTGATCCTCGAAATCCCGCTGCACACGCTGATTCGTACGCGGGACGGAGGGAGGCTGAGTGTTGCGGAACGCGACCGCCAATCCATCCGGCGTCGCCAGGATCCATGCCTCCGTGGCATGCGAAGCAGGCTCGCCGTTCAGCGGCTGCGCCTTGCGAAAATCGGTGACGCGCCGCGCGGCGTCCCACTCGCCAGCATCGATATGACCGTCGATATCGACCGCGAAAGCGGGCGATACGGCTGTCGAGAGCAAAACTGCGCTTGCAACGACTCGCATGCGCACATCTCGTCCATGACAAAATCCCGGCCTACCCCCGCGCGTCGCGGCGCTCTGCTGAAGCATTCGATCGTTCTCCCGTGCGTTCCCCTTGAGACGCGGCAGCCGGGGAAAAGGTTGAAGCGAATCAGCGAAAAACGGGACGATCTATCTTGGTCATCTGCGATCGACTCACGATGCATACATTCGATCTTCCGAGCACGCTCAGCGCCGCTTCCGCCTGGTTGTCATCTGCGTGGGGTGGAAGCGGGCCCATTCTGGTCTTGACCGGCGCCGGTATTTCCGCGGAGAGCGGCATACCGACATTTCGCGGTCAAGAAGGCCATTGGCGCATCGGCTCGCGCAACTACTTTCCCCAAGAGCTCGCGACGCGCGCGGCGTTCGCACGCATGCCCGATGAGATCTGGGGCTGGTACCTCTATCGGCGCAGCCTCTGCCGCACTGCCCAGCCGAACGAAGGACACCTCGCGCTTGCGAAACTCGAGCGCAAGCTCGCAGAGCGAGGCGAAGCCGATCGATTCGTGCTCATCACCCAGAACGTCGACGGCTTGCACCTGCGCGCGGGCAACACGCTCGAGCGAACGTATCAGATTCACGGCAACATCGATTTCATGCGCTCGGTCGACGATGCGGACGCGCGCTGCTATCCGCTGCCGGAAGAAATTGGCGAGCACTGGGAGCGCGGCAAGCCGATCGGCGATCGCGAGCGCGCGCTCCTCGTCTGCCCCGACGGAAGTCCCGCGCGGCCGCACGTACTGTGGTTCGACGAAAGCTACGATGAGGAACGCTTTCGCTTCGAGAGCTCGCTAACTGCGATCGAGCGCGCGAGTCTCGCGATCGTCGTCGGCACGTCGGGCGCCACGAACCTGCCTTCGATGATCGTGCGGCGCCGTCGAGCGACGCACACCGCTGCTCGTCATCAATCAGGACCCGAGTCCCTTCTCTGAAATTGCAGCTCGCATCCCCACTGGTCACTTCATACAAGGCTCGGCCGCTGCCATCTTGCCGCCTCTGGCCGATCTGCTGCTCGAAGTTTCCTGAGGCTGTGGGTTCTAGGCTGTAGGCTGTAGCCAGAAGCGCGCTTCGCGCGCCGCCCCTCTGCACAACGAATGGCCGATAGATAGCAGCTTGAACGCTATTATGTGAGTGCCAAAGTCGGCCGGGCCTGCAACGAAAACTTGCCGACGCAATTGCTCCTGCATTGCTGGCAAGCCTGGGTTTGCCATCCATGGCAAACCCGCTCGCCGGAATCGATCTGTGAGCAGATCGATCGAAAGCACCGGCGAGCCCTGTTTTCGATGCTCCCGAAACAAGTCCCGACCGTCAGCCCCTCGGTGCCCACC
>JBDZVE010000159.1:0-5298 GCA_040255535.1 Lysobacterales bacterium
GCAAAGGCGCTCTCGCCCACACCTCGTCGCCCTTGCGGACGCGAGGGCCCATCTGGAACAGCGCACGAGCTGTGCGCATCTAGTTCCTCGCTTCCGCAAGGAAGACGGGCTTTGCGGCAAACGCGCCGCTCGCGCGCGAAGAGCTCAGTCGTTCTTCGCAAGCTGCTGCACGATCTCGAGCGACTTCGTGACATTCTCGAACGGAGAGACACCGCCGACCGTCGCAGCGATCTTCCCATCGGGCGTCACGATGAACGTCGTGCGCTCGGCGAATCCATGGCCGATCTCGATGCCGCGCGTGTCCTTCGCACCTTCTTTCGCGCCTTGAACCTTCAAGTCGTACGAACGCGCGATGCTCCCATCCTTATCCGAAGCGACGGCGATCTTGCCGGCGCAGTACTCAGGATCGGCGGAGAACGCGTTCAGCCGCTCGATGCTGTCCAACGAGACGCCGATGATCGAGGCGCCCGCGGCGGCAAACTTTTCGTAGTTCTCCGAGAAGGTGTGCGCTTGCAGATTGCAGCCGCTGGTAAACGCGGAGGGATAGAAGTACACGACGACCGGTCCCTTCTCGAGCGCGGCCTTCAGCGAGTACTCGAATACTTTGCCGTCTAGCGACGCGGGCGCCTTGAAGTCGGGCGCGACATCGCCGTCCTGCAGCGCCGCGGCGGCGGACAGAGACACGGTCAGCGCGAGTAGGCCAATGAGACGTCTCATGCGAATCTCCTGAAATACAAGATGTCAAAAAATAGGATTGCCGCGAAGCGCTTTGGGTTCACGAAACTTGACGTTCAACTCGCTGCGAAGCGCACTGCTTAAGACCGGGGATCGGGGCCAGACATTACATCCGAGGGATGGTCGGCAACTACTGCAGACAGGAATCACAGCCTAGCGGGAGACTCTTGAGCTGCTCGGTGCGCGTCGCGTTCAGCTCCGACTCGCACACCTCGACGAAAAGCTGCTTCTGGCGCTGAGGATCCTGGAAGGCTTGCGCGCTGACCGAGCGAACCTTGCACTCGCTCTCCTTGAAGGCGGCCCATTTCGATTGAGCGTCGTCGAAGAGCGCCAAGTCCCGCTTGAGCCCCCCTCGAATCCTCGTCAACGCTTGCTCGAGCGCCGCCTGCGACTGATCGTGGAAATGCGTGACGCATCGACCGATGTGGCGATTGTCGAAGTTGAAGCACTCGCCGGGCTCCGCAGCAAAATAGCGAACACCGCTTTCCTCATCGACATAGTCGCTCGCATGGGCAAGGAACGGCAGTAAGCAAACGGACAGCAATCGATACGCTTTCATGTGAGTCCTTGAGCTTCGAAGATCGATGCCGCGTCTTGTTTATCGCATCACACCGACGGGACATCCCCTACAAGGATGGCTGACCGCGGTTGCTCCCGCAACCGACCTCGGCCGTCGCATGCGCCCGCCTGTGAGGTAAGTGCGTTGGACCAACGCCCAATTGCCGATCTCGCCGCGAAATTGAAGCATCGGTCCGCGGTGCGTGCGATCGAAGCGTGTCGCATGCGTCTCGAAGACCGACAGGCGAGAGGTGTGACATGATCAGGGCAGCACTCTTCATTGCGGCGTTGTGCGTTGCCGCCTCCGCGGGCGCACAGGATCCGGAGCCATTCAAAGCGAGCCAAACGAAGCAGGTCACTGCGACGATACAGGCAGTGAGCCAGAGCGATCGGCACCTCGTTCTGCGCAGTACCGACGGTTCGAACGTGATCGTCGAGGCGGGCGACAACATCAGCAATTTCGATCAATTGCGGCCCGGCGATAAGGTCGATGTGGCTTATCACGAAGGCATCATTGCCGAGGTCAAGCCGCCCGGCGAAGGCGCGGAGCGCACGACTCAGAAGACCGCGACCTCCTCCGAGGACGGTATGCCGTCGA
This sequence comes from Lysobacterales bacterium, assembly GCA_040255535.1. GTDB lineage: Bacteria > Pseudomonadota > Gammaproteobacteria > Steroidobacterales > Steroidobacteraceae > Steroidobacter. The sequence continues at coordinate 1,892 of JBDZVE010000159.1, forward strand.
AGGTCATGGGAAAGCAGGTCACGACGACAGTAGAGATCCGGTCGATCGACCCCGCGAGGAACATGATCACGTTCAAGCATCCTGACGGGACCGTTCACACGCTCGGCGTCGCCAACCGCTACGGGAAGGAATTCATGAGCAAGCTCAAGCCCGGAGACAATGTTCAGCTCACGTATCGGGAAGCTGCAGCCGTCAGCATCAGACCGGCCGCGGGATGAGGTCCCGGCGACGACCTCGGCATTGATCTGTGAATCATGCGGCTGGGCCGATCGAGTACGCGCCCAGCCGCGAAATGGCGTCTGATCTCCAATCATTTAAGTCCGGCACCGTTTGGGGCGCCGTTTAGCAGCGCTTCGTGCCGCTGCCGATCGACGAGTGGCGCGAAGGACAATGTAAGCGCGCCGGCGAGCACGACCGATGCCGCCACATCGCTTATGAAATGATGATTGGCGTTTACGCGCGCGACGACGATGAACCAGGACACGATCGCAAGCGGCCAACGCAGTCGAGGGAACGCATACGCGAGCGGCATGATCAAGCCGAAGTAGAAGCCGGCATGCCCCGACGGGAACGCGCTGCCGCCGACGAACCACGCGTGGCTCCAATCGCCGCTCTGAAGAAGCTCGAACGGGCGGAGCCGACCGAAAGCGTTCTTGCTCACGCCTGCAACCAACGTAGTGAGCAACTGCACGATACCGACGTAAAGGAGGCTGCGGCCAAGCGCTTTCGTTCGCGCGGCTAACAGCAGCCCGCCCGCGCAAGCTGAGAGCAAAAGCCCGATCAGAAACTTCGAGAGGTCCTTGCCCGTGACGAAATCGAGCAGCTCCGTTCCTCTCAGAAAGAACGCGAGCCCCTCCCATCCGGACGTACGCAAGTATTCGGCAACGACCCAATCTAAGCCAAGTAGACCGAGACACGTGAGCGCGACGGCCAATACGATTTGAACAACGACAAATCTTCGATTCGGGCTCATGACTGGCAGCTCGCCTCTTTGGACGTTTGCTCCCATCTAACACCAAAAGCCCGCCACAGTTACAGCATCGGATAGTCGATCTCCACCGTTACTCCCGAGCAAAGCTGTGAGGCGGCGCTGAGTCTGGAGGCCGCGTCGAATATCCAATAATCCAAGTCCGGCACCTCACGGGCCGATCAGCCGCGGCCAGAACAATGCCATCTGTGCAATCAAAGGGAGTCCGATGAGCAGCAGCACCGGGAAGGTGATCCCGAGCGCGCAGGTCAGATAGATCGCCGGATTCGCTGCCGGAAACGACGCGCGCACGAGCGCCGGCGCGTTGATGAAGGATGCCGATGCCGCGACAGCACCGAGGATGAAAACGCTGCCTGGCGCGAGCCCGGCCACTGTCGCGAGCAGTGTGCCGATGATCCCACCCAGCGCCGGCATCGCGAGCCCGAAGCTCACGAGCGGGACGGCGGTCGCGCGCAGGTTGGCGAGCGCGGCCGCCGTCAGCATGCCCATCTCAAGCATATATGTGACAAGCGCGCCGATGAGCACGAAGTCGAGGACCGCTTCCCACCGGCCGAAACGTTGCTCGCCGAGCAACCATCCAATGAACAGCCCGACGAACAGCAGTGAGATGCCGCTGATGAGATCGGCAGCTCGCGGGCGAGCGCTGCCGACTACTCCTGCCGTGCGACGAAGCGCGAGCATGCCGATCACGAGCGCAACGACGAGTCCCAATTCCATGAGCGCGGCGAGACCCAACGCGAACTCGTCCACCGCAAATCCGATATCCGCCGATTCGGCGTAAGCCGCCATCAGCACGGCGCTGGAAACCGAACCGTACAACGCTGCAAGACCCGCGGAGTCGACGAGGGAAAACTTCGTGAGATACCGCGCGATGACGAACGCCAACGCCGGCAAGAGCAAGATCAGCATGGCCGTGGCCGCCAACCCGGAGCCAAGGCTCTGAAGGTTCGCTGACGCCAAACCGCGTCCGCCGTCGACACCGATGAAGAACATCAAAAAGTCGGCGAACACGCGCAGCGCTCGCTCGCCTACTGTGATCCGCAACCTGAGGCGCGCCGCAACCATCCCGGCCACGAAAGCAAGCGTGATCGGAGAAAACAGCGTCGCGAAAAGGATCTGCAAGGAACGCTCCTCTCAGAGCCGCAAACTGGAATCCACTCTGGTTCTCCGCAATCCAACCTTCAGGGCGAGATCACGGCTCCGAGTCATCCCCGGGCAGCTCGTCGATGAAATGCTCCAATCGTTCGGTGTCGATCGGTGTCCATCCTTCGGGCGGCACGATGCTGGCCCAACCTTTGACGTAGCCGTTCGCGTAGTCGTGCCCGAATCCCGGCGGCGGACCGAGCTGATCGAGAAAATCGCCCACACTTTGCACGCTCGAAACGATCGGAAACCAATGCAACGCGTCCGGCACGTCGAACGCGCGCGGTTGCTCCATCCATTCGGGCGGTCGCCAAAGAGCCTCGAGGCTCCAAAACGCGACGGGATCGGAACCGTGTTGAAGATAGACGATTCGCGGAGTCGACCACTCCGCACGCATCGCAGGTTGATTCGGATCTCGAGTCAAGAATCGCACCGACCGGCCTTCATCGAAGACCGGAGCCCAGACGGGCGATCCAGGATCGCGCTCGCGCGTGAGCTGCAGATGGATCGTGTTGCTGCGCGCGGCGCCCGCGATGAGCACACCATCCGTGCGGGCGACGATGTTCGCGATCGAAGCAGCGGCATCGACGCCTTCGAAAGGCGCTTCCACACCCTCAGCGCCAAGGCTCTTGCCGAACAGGACGAGCTTCGGCCGCCGATCGCGCGGCAGCTCCAACCAGCGCGCACGCACGGCATCGAACAGCACGAGCCCCGCCTGCCGCGCACGCCCGGCATGCACGAAAACACCGAGCAGACTTGGGAGGTACGAGTACTGAATTGCAACGATCGCCGTGTCGCCGCGATGAAGCAGCTCGAGCGCCGTTGCGGCTTTCGGTACGACCCAACCCGTTCCGGTGGGCACGCAGACGACCAACACTTTCCGCTCGAAGCCTCCTGCGCGCTCGAGCTCGAGCACGGCGAGCTTTGCCTGCTCTTCGAGCGAATCGGCTGAACGCACGCCGACGTAGACTCTCACTGGCTCGGCGAGCATCGCGTCGGCGCCATGAAACATAGAAAGCTGTCGCTCGCTCGTGGCCGACGAGACGAAATCACGACCCATGCGCCCGAGCGTATCCCATGCAACGAGCGGTGCGGTGCTGCCGGACACGGATGCCGAGCGCGGCACTACGCTGCCTTCCGTTGTTTCTTCGTTCGCCGGCGCGAAGACGGAGCTAGCCACCGCTGCAAGCGCGCGCAATGCCACAACACGACCGAACACGATTGCAAGGATCACGATGAGCAGTGCTGAGATCGCGAGCGCCGCACTCGAAACGCG
>JBDZVE010000159.1:5398-6870 GCA_040255535.1 Lysobacterales bacterium
CCTGCATGCGAGCTCAGTGCCTCGCGAGCGATAGATGCTCGGCTTCGGTTGCCTGCAGCCGCGACCTGCCGTCGCTCGCCCGTTGGCTGATCGGTTGTTGGAAAATGCGCAAGCCGAATTCCGGCAAGATCGACAGCAGGTGCTCGAAGATCTCGGCTTGTACGTTCTCGTATTGCTCCCCATCCGTCACCGTGAAGCAATAGATCTCGAGCGGCATACCGGTCGGCCCGAGCGGCAGTTGGCGCACCCTGACGTCCATGTCGTGACGCACGCGCGGATGTGCGTCGAGGTACGCGCGCACATAGGCCCGAAACATGCCCGCGTTCGTCGAGATCTGCATCGTCGAATAATCGCCGCGGCCGGAAATCACGATCTCCGCACGTTTTCGAGTCAAGTACTCGTTGAGCAAGGGGAAGCGCTGCAACGCGTCCCAGTCCGCTATCCCCAGAAAGCAGATCGAGGTTTGATCGAGCAGCACCGCACGCTGGATGAGCCGGGCCCCGGAATCGAACATTCCGCGCCAATTGCGGAAGCTCTCGTTGATCAGCCGCCACGTCGGAATCGACGTGATCGAGTTGTCCAAGTTCTGCACCTTCACCGTGTGCAGCGACAGATCGATCGCGTGACCGTTCGCGTTGAACTGCGGCACCTCGATCCAGTCGCCCAAGTGGAGCAGATCGTGCGAAGAGATCTGCACGCCCGCGACGAAGGACTGAATCGTGTCTCTGAATATCAGAAGCAGCACCGCGGTCAACGCACCGAGACCGGACAAGATGAGCAGCGGGTCGCGGTCGAAGAGGACTGCGGAGATAAATATCGAGGCAATCAGCCACACCAAGATTCTGCCCGCCTGCAGGTAGCTCTTGATCGGGCGCACCTGCGCGCGCTCGAGGTCGTACTGCTCGTACGCGTCGCCGATCGCACCGAGCAGCCGAGCGACGGCCGCCGTGACGGCAACGACGAGATAGATGGTGACGATGCGTCGAATCACGATAACCGAGCCGTCCGGCACTGCCGGCAGCACCACGGATCCGAAGTACACGACCAACGCGGGTGCAACGTGCGCGAGACGCGAGATCACACCGCGTCCTAGCAGCGCATCGTCCCAGCGTGCCGGACTCAGTTGCACTGCGGGACGGATAAATCGCAGGAGCATCGCCTTTGCCAGCCTGTGCGCAATCAGCGCGAGAACGGCGAGCACGAACAGTTGCAACGCGAAATACGCCCGCGGATGGTCCTGTAAGGTCGCGAGTGCCGCTTCGAGAGTGGTCATAGAGGTGTGAGCGGTAATGTGGATGCGGTGGTTCGGAGCCAGCTCGGATTTGCGGATCCAGATGCCATGAACGCAGTGCCAACGAGGCGCGGTCCTGCAACGCAAAGACCTCGCGCTCTGGGTAGACAAGCTGGTGCGATCGCAGGGAATTACCAGTGGACCAAGGGCACCTTGCGGATCGCGGCAAGGTATGCGGTCT
>JBDZVE010000160.1:0-3635 GCA_040255535.1 Lysobacterales bacterium
CCTCGCTTTCGCAAGGATGACGACCCCTTAAGGAGCGCACCTCCCCCAACCACGTCACCCTTGCGGACGCGAGGGTCCATCTGGAAGAGCGTGCAAGTGCACGAATACCTGGACCCCGACTTCCGTCGGGGCGACGAGACAGGCATTTCAATTCGTTTGGCGGTATGCGCCAATACGAAGCGGCCCAGGGGCTCCGCGCGCGCTGAGATGCTCCTGCGACGCGGGCTTCCCTACATCAATGTAGATCGGGAATCTATTCCGACCCTCTCTTGGTTGGGTTAAAACCCGACCAACAAAAAAGCCGAGGCAAATCGCCTCGGCTTCTTGTTTCTGGCTGTCACCTGCAGCCCGTCACCTGTCGCCTATCCTCAATCGTCCATCAAGAAGCTTCGCAGCTGCTCGCTGCGGCTCGGGTGACGGAGCTTGCGCAGCGCCTTCGCTTCGATCTGGCGAATGCGCTCGCGCGTGACGTCGAACTGCTTGCCGACTTCTTCGAGCGTGTGGTCGGTGTTCATGTCGATGCCGAAGCGCATGCGAAGCACTTTCGCTTCGCGCGGCGTCAGACCCGCGAGGACGTTGTGCGTCGTCTCGCGCAGCGACTCCATCGTCGCGGAATCGATCGGCGAATCCACCGAGGTGTCCTCGATGAAATCCCCCAAATGCGAATCCTCGTCGTCTCCGATCGGCGTCTCCATCGAGATCGGCTCTTTCGCGATCTTGAGCACGCGGCGGACTTTGTCCTCCGGCATCTCCATGCGCACGGCCAGCTCTTCCGGCGTCGGCTCGCGGCCCATCTCCTGCAGCATCTGACGCGAGATACGATTCAGCTTGTTGATCGTCTCGATCATGTGCACCGGGATGCGGATCGTGCGGGCCTGGTCCGCGATCGAGCGCGTGATCGCCTGGCGAATCCACCAGGTCGCGTACGTCGAGAACTTGTAGCCGCGGCGGTATTCGAACTTATCGACCGCCTTCATGAGGCCGATGTTGCCCTCCTGGATCAGATCCAGGAATTGCAGGCCGCGGTTCGTGTACTTCTTCGCGATGGAGATCACGAGACGCAGGTTCGCCTCGACCATCTCCTTCTTCGCGCGGCGTGCCTTCGCTTCGCCGACCGCGACTTCGCGATTGATGTCTTTGACCTCCGCAATCGGCAGGTGCACGCGCTCCTCGAGCTGCTGCAGCTTCTGCTGCTGCTTCTCGATTTCCTCGCGCAGGCGCGAGAGCGCGGCCGAGTGCTTGCGCTTCGCACGAATGTGCTTGTCGAGCCACTTCGTGTTCGTCTCGTTCTTCGGGAAGGTCGCGATGAAGTCCTTGCGCGGCATTCCTGCATCGCGCACGCACAGGATCATCACCTGCTTCTCGAGGTTGCGGATTTCCGCCACATGAACGCGCAACTGCAGGATCAGCGCATCGAACATCTTCGGCGAGAGCTTGAGCTCCATGAACTCGGCCGCGATCTTCTTGCGGATCTTCTGCGTCTTCGGATCCTTGCTGCCGTTCGCGGCGAGTGCCTTCTGAAGCTGTGGGTACAGCTTCCCGAGCGACGCGAAGCGGCGCGCCGCCTCTTCCGGATCCGGGCCGGTCTCGAGCGTCTCTTCTTCCTCCGAGCCGCCGTCGCTCTCTTCCTCTTCCTCGTTCTCTTCCGGCGCTTGCTGCGCGGCGAGCTTGGGATTGACGGGTGCGGCGATCTCATCGGGCGCGTTCGGATCGATGAAGCCGACGATGATGTCGACGAGCCGACCCTGACCCGCTTTGACCTGCTCATATGCACTCAGCAGGTACTCGTACGTCATCGGATAGGTCGACAATGCGGTGCGCACGGCATCGAGGCCTTCCTCGATCCGCTTCGCGATCCGGATCTCGCCTTCGCGAGTGAGCAGCTCGACCGTACCCATCTCACGCATGTACATGCGCACGGGATCGGTCGTGCGGCCGAACTCGGCGTCGACAGTCGCGAGCGCGGCGGCGGCCTCTTCGGCGGCCTCCTCGTCGGCAACGACCGGCTCGGTCAGCAACAGGGCCTCGGACTCCGGTGCCTTCTCGTACACCGGAATGCCCATGTCATTGATCATATTGACGATATCTTCGATCTGCTCCGGATCGACGATTTCGCTCGGCAGATGATCGTTGACTTCGACGTACGTGAGGAATCCCTGCTCCTTGCCGCGGGCGATCAACAGCTTCAGCTGCGACTGGCGTTCATCCAGGATCTGCGCTGGTTCCTTTTTTGGTGCCAAACTCTTGCTCAAGACTGGGCCCTCACGGGTGTTCGGTGCGGCGGGCTAAAAAGACCGCGCAGTTTACTAGGATCACTTTGTGGGCGCCAGAGAACCTGTCGTCCAGCGCACACATATTAGTCGCGATTGTTGCACCGCGGTTCCCGACCGCGGCCCGGCTCACGGCGACTCCGCGGTCGGCTTGCGCAACAAGGTCTGTAATTCCACCTTTTCGGCCTCGCTCAAGCCTTCCTGAGCGTGCTTACTCAATAAATGCTCGCGGCGCACAAAAGCTCCTTCTTCGGCGAGATGCCGGAGCGCCCCGTGCAGCTCCTTGGCGGCGCCGGCAGCGTCTGGAACGAGGCATTCCAGGGCCGCAAGCTTCGATAGATGCTCTACATCGGGGCGATCGCGCCACCGTTCAAGCAGCGCGCCGGTCGTAGCACAGGGGCGCTCCTTGAGACTGTGGATCAGCTCCAAGAGCAACGGGATGCCCGGGCGATCCAAACCGGCGATCCCCGCCGTATCGGGGGCGCTGTCGGCAATTTCAGGGTAATGCACCAGTAAGTGGATCGACTGGCGGACGAGGTTTCGTCGCCCGGTGCCCGATGGGCGGTTCGCGCGCCGCTCGATCGGCCGCTTTTGGAGCGGCTCGGGCTGATTAAGTTCATCGACCCCGATCGTTTTCGCGAAGCGCGCCCGCTCCATGCGCACGACTTTCGCGATCTCGTCCGCGAGGAGCTCGCGATAGAGCCCGGGCGGTATGCGCTCGAGCAAAGGCTTCGCGAGCTGCCCGAGTCGAGCCCGCCCGTCGACGGTTTGTACATCGACCTGCGCGCAGAGGTGCTTCAAGAAGTACTCCGACAGCGGCAGCGCTTCTTGAAGGCGCGCTTCGAATTTCTCCTTGCCTTCCTCGCCGACGAGCGAGTCCGGATCGTGCCCTTCGGGCAGGAACAGGAAGCGGATCTGGCGTCCATCGCGCACTTGGCTCAACGCGTTCTCGAGCGCGCGCCACGCCGCGGCGCGGCCCGCGCGATCGCCGTCGAAGCAGAACACGACCTCGTTGCAGATACGGAAGATGCGCGCGAGATGCTCCGGGGTCGTGGCCGTGCCGAGCGTCGCGACCGCATAGGTCACGCCTGCTTGATGAAGGCGGACGACATCCATATAGCCTTCAACGACGAGAATCCGCGTGAGGGTTCGAGACGCTTGTCGAGCTTCATACAAGCCATAGAGCTCGCGGCCCTTGTGGAAGAGCTCGGTCTCGGGCGAGTTCATATACTTCGGCTCGCCTTTGTCGAGCACGCGGCCGCCGAACCCGATCGTGCGCCCGCGCGCATCGCGAATCGGAAACATCACGCGATCGCGGAAGCGATCGTAGTGGCCCGGCGAGCCTTCCTGCCCCGCTTTGCGATC
>JBDZVE010000160.1:3735-5139 GCA_040255535.1 Lysobacterales bacterium
TCCTCGACGGCTTCGACGAAGCTCAAATGATCGTGCTCCATCAAAAAGCCGAGTGCCGTCCCGTGCGCGCCGCAGCCGAAGCAGTGATAGAACTGCTTATCCGGCACGACGGTGAAGGAGGGCGTCTTCTCGCCGTGAAACGGACAGCACGCCTTGAACTCCTTCCCTTGCTTCTTGAGCGGCACGCGGCTGCCGATCAGCTCGACGATATCCGCGCGAGCGATCAGCTCGTCGATGAAGTGTTGGGGAATCCGGGACACGGCAGGGCTACGGGCGACGGGCTACGGCCAGAGAAGAGAATAACTCGCCGGCGGCCCGCGTCGGTGTCTCCTCAATCCAGGTTGGATGCTGACGGTTGACGGCCAGAAAGCGTCCCCTCTGGCCGTAGCCTGCAAGTCTGGAGCCTGTGGGCGGCTGCCGCTCCGCGGCGCCGTGCGCCGCTAAGCGCCGAGCTTCGCCTTAATCTTCCCGCTGACGATACCCATATCCGCACGGCCCTGGGCTTGCTGCTTCACGAGGCCCATGACCTTGCCCATGTCCTTGATGGACGTGGCGCCCGTCTGCGCGATCGCATCGGCGATGAGCTTGTCGAGCTCCGCCTCGGAGAGCTGTTCGGGCAGGTAGGCCTGGAGCAAGTCGACTTCTTTCTGCTCTTTCGCGACCAAGTCGTCGCGGCCGCCGGTCTTGAACTGCGCGATCGATTCCTTGCGCGTCTTGATCATCTTCTCGATGACCGCGAGCACTTGGGTGTCATCGAGCGTGATGCGCTCATCGACCTCGCGCTGCTTGATCGCGGAGGTGATCATGCGAATGGTGCCCAAGCGCTCGCTGTCCTTCGCGCGCATGGCGTTCTTCATGTCTTCGGTGATGCGTTCTTTGAGAGAGGGCATGGGTTCGGTCCTCGCTGCCCGCTGGAATCCGCGCCGCTCGGGCGCGGATTCCTTAAGGCCTAAACGTTCGCGGCGCCCTGAGGCGCCGCGATGTGAACTGGCGGGCAGGTGCCCGACCTGTAAGTCGGTCGGGTTTCAGCCCGACGCGAGCAGATCAGTAGGGGCGGGCGCGGCCGCGGATTCCGCCGCTCATGTCGCGCGATTGGCGCTTCATGTGGCGCTTCACGGCGGCGGCCTTCTTCCGTTTCCGTTCTTGCGTCGGCTTCTCGTAGTATTCGCGCCGCCGGAGCTCGGTCAGCACACCCGCTTTCTCGCAGGCGCGCTTGAAACGCCGCAGGGCGGCATCGAAATACTCGTTTTCTCGGACGCGAACGCTCGGCATAGAACCTCTGAATTCCCTACATCCGGCACACTAGCCGGTTAGTCATAACCTGTGAAAAAAGCCCGCCTCTCGATGAGGGCAGGCTCAAGAGCCGATAAGTGTAGTGGGGATGAGGGTGAAAATCAAAAGGGC
>JBDZVE010000160.1:5239-6801 GCA_040255535.1 Lysobacterales bacterium
ATGCGTGTTCTCGGAATCGAAACCTCCTGCGACGAAACTGCCGCTGCCGTTTATGACGGGGAGCGCGGTCTTCTGTCGCATCGGCTCTATAGCCAGGTCGCCTTGCACGCGCAGTACGGCGGGGTCGTGCCGGAGCTCGCCTCGCGAGATCACGTGCAGAAGCTGCTGCCGCTCATCGAGGCGGCGATGGCCGATTCGGGGAGCACGCCGAGCGACATCTCCGGTGTTGCGTACACCGCTGGGCCCGGGCTCGTCGGGGCCTTGCTCGTCGGCGCATCGGTCGCGCGCAGTCTTGCGTTCGCGTGGCAGCGTCCGGCCGTGGGCGTGCATCACCTTGAAGGCCACTTGCTCGCGCCGATGCTCGAGCGCGAGGCGCCCGAGTTTCCGTTTCTGGCGCTGCTCGTCTCGGGCGGGCATACGCTGCTCGCGGAAGTGCGCGGTCTCGGGGACTACGACATCATCGGAGCCTCGGTCGACGATGCGGCGGGCGAAGCATTCGACAAGACCGCGAAGCTGCTCGGACTTCCGTACCCCGGCGGTCCCGCGCTCGCGAAACTGGCCGATACAGGCAAACCGAGCCGATTCCGATTCCCGCGGCCGATGCTCGATCGCCCCGGTCTCGACTTCAGCTTCAGCGGGCTCAAGACCGCCGTCGTCGTCGCGACGCGCGGGCTCGAGCTCGACGACGAGCTGCGCGCGGACATCGCGCGCGAATTTCAGGATGCGGTCGTCGAGACGCTCGCCGCAAAATGCGAGCGGGCGCTCAAGCAAACGGCGCTCTCGACACTCGTCGTTGCAGGCGGTGTCGGCGCGAACCGAAAACTCCGCGCCGAGCTCAGTGAGCTCGGCCGCCGCATGAACGTGCGCGTGATGTATCCACGCCCGGAATTCTGCACGGACAACGCGGCTATGATTGCGTACGCCGGTTATCGGCGTCTTGCCGCCGGCGAGCACGACGACCTCCAGATTCGCGCAACCGCGCGCTGGCCGCTCGATGCGCTCACGCCAGTGCGGGGCTAAGTGAATAGGGGGTAGGGGATAGCGATTGGCGGTTAGTGGTTGGCGGCTCGTATTGCGAGCTCTGGCCGAATACCTTTCGCGCGGGTGAGTTATCCTCAGCGCCTTCTTCTTGATCTAGCTCCAGCCCCCAGCCTCCAGCCTCCAGCCTAGCCGACTCCATGGACAAGATTTTCCTCAGCGCCCTCTCCATCGACTGTGTCGTCGGCATTTGGGAGTGGGAGCGCCGGGTCAAGCAAACGGTCGTGATCGATCTCGAGATGGCGGCCGATATTCGCAAGGCGGCGAGCACGGACAACATCGAAGACACCGTCGACTACAAGAGCGTCGCGAAGCGCGTGCTCGCATTCGTCGGCGACTCGCAGTTCCACTTGGTCGAGACACTGACCGAACGGATCGCCGAGATCATCGTCACCGAGTTCAACGTGAGCTGGGTGAAGGTGCGCTTGAACAAGCGCGGCGCGATTCGCTTCGCGCGCGACGTCGGCATCGAAATCGAGCGGCGACCTGAGGATTACTCTAAGAGAGTTGACGGTTGACAGTTG
>JBDZVE010000161.1:0-6753 GCA_040255535.1 Lysobacterales bacterium
AGAATCATCTCCGCGATCTTCGCATAGTCTCCGTCGAAGTGATGACCGCCGGGTAGCTGTAGCTTGCGGACGTTGCGAGCGAGCGGTTCGCGGCAAAGCGAATCGTCCTCGTCGGCGCCATAGAGGCACAGCACCGGCAGGGCCGTGATGCGTTTCATTTCCGGCAGCACGGGTAAGCCGACGTCGTCTCGGATCCAATTCGAAAGATGAAACTCGAATTGGATCTTCAATCCCGGTGCAAGGAGCGCGACGAGATCCAGGCGTGAGCGCGTCTGCGTGTCGAGTCGATTGACGGCGAAGGGCAACACGCCGGCGCCTTGCGAATATCCGATGAGCAGCACTCTGCTCTTGCGCCAGGCATCGAGGTAGTGGCGCAGGATACGATCGATGTCGTTTGCCGTGCTCTGGGGCGTATGGGGCTTCCAGAAATACCGCAGTGAATCGAGACCCACGACTGAAATGCCGCGTGCGACGAGCGTCGCGGCGAGCTCCTTGTCGATATGCGCCCATCCGCCGTCCCCGGAGAGGATCACGGCCAGTCGAGGATCGTCGCCGCGCGCGGGCATTTCGACCAACGGAAGATCCTTCAGTGACGACGGTGTGCGCTTCGCGGCGCGCGGTGCTTCACTCCATTCGCGCTTCAGCGCCATCAAAAGCTGAGGAGCGAGGCGCTCTTCGGGTGCACTGCGTGCATCGGCGGAAGATTTCGGCTCGATGAGCGTGCCGCCAGCTTCCGCAACGAACGTGTCAACTTCGCTCGAATTGCATCGGGCATTTTCCCGCCCGAGTGCCATCCACGGCGTCGGCAGCTTGCGCGGGAGGAAATGTGTGACGTCGTCATGTTGCTCGTAGGCGAGCTGCTCGGACTTGCACAGCGCTTTCGTGAGCTTGATTTCCGGGCAGAACGCGAGCGAGACACCACCGGAGAACGTGTTGCGCGGCGCTTGCGCCAGCATCGCGTAGACAAAATCCCCTCCAGAATCGAGCCCCACGAGCGTGGGCGGCTCGTAACTTGGCAATCGGTAGTAGGCCTGCAGAAAATGACTGAGGTTTTCGAGATCGCCGTCGGGAGACTCGCAGCCTTCTGCGTCGCTTTCGAGCGTCGCCGTTAAAGCATGCATGTCGATGCCGGCGACCAGTGCGCCCGCTGCGGCAAGCTTCGTGGCCATGGCATCGAGCTCTGGAGTCCAACCCTCATCGCCAGATAGAAGCAACACGACATGCTCGACCGTGCCTTCCGGCCGATGGATCTGCACGCGATCGAAACGCCCGTGCGTGAGCGTTTCCGCAGCACTCGGCGCGCACACCAGTGCACACCACAGTGTCAAGGCGAGCGCGGCTCTCATTTCGCGAGCACTCCGGGTAAGCCGCGGCTGATGAGCGCCGTGACGTCGGTCAGCGTCGCGAGCGCGGCGAGGCCGCCGGGCGCCGCGAGATAGCGCGGTTCCCAAACAGGCAGGAATTTCTCCTTGAAGCTACGCAGCCCGCGAAAGTTGTAGAGCGCCTCGCCGTGGTCGAACAACAGATTGCCGAGGCGGTGCCATCGCGGTGCGAGCTCGTGCTTCGCCATGCCGGACAAGGGTGCCATTCCGAGACCGAAGCGCTCATAACCCTGCTCTTTGAAATGAAGCAGGAGCTGCACGAACAGAAAATCCATCGTGATGCTGGCCGCATCCGGCGTGTGGCGCATCAGATCGATCGTGACTTCGCACTTCTGATTCGTGCACAGGATGTTCGCGAACGCGACGATTCTGTTCTGCTGCCGCACGATGGCGATCGGCTGGTGCAACAGATAGTGCGGATCGAACGCGCCGAGCGAGAAGCCTTTCTCGCGCGCGCGGAGGCTCTTGAGCCACGCATCGGAGACGGCTTTGAGCTGCGGCAACGTCGCGCGCGCTTCCTCGGCGTCGAGGAGGGTGAAACTCAAGCTCTCGCGCTCACCCCGGTTGAGCGCTTGACGCAGGCCCGAGCGCTTCGATCCCTTCAAATTGAAGTCGGCAAGCGGCACGTAGGCATACTCTCCAAGCTTGAAGGCACGGAGCCCGGCATCGAGATAGATCGGCAAGGACTGGGGTCGTACCTGATAACACGCCGCACGTGCGCCATGATCCGCCGCGAGCTCGATAAAACGCCAAACGAGCTCGGGCCATTCGCTCGCAGGTCCGACCGGATCGAAGAGCGCGATCCATGAGCGCGCTTGCCGACCGAACATGATGAAAGCGCTGCCGGTTTGCGAGAAGAGGATGTGCTTATCGCCCATGAGCGCGAGATTCGCGTCTGCGAATGGCTGCGCGGCAAGGATCGTTTTCGCGCGAGCGAGATCCGTCGTCGTGGGCAACGCCGGGCCCGCGGGTCCGGGCCGCAGCAGGCGCCACAATGCAATCCAGAGAACTGCGACGGCCACGCCGGCCGTTGCGCGCAACGAGCGCGGCGCGTGGGCATCGAACGCGAATTGCCACAGCAGCTCATGCCCGTAGTCCACGTCTTTGTAGACGATCACGAGGAGATAAGCGCTCGCACCAATGACGGCCGCGACGGCGAGGAGCCACTGCGCGCTCACGGCTTGTGCAAACAGGACGGAGCGTCGGTGGAACTGGCGCCGGGAAGTCAGCAACAGAAAAGCAAGCGCCGTGAAGTAGCTCATTTCGGTGAGTGCAATGCCTTTCGGCAAGGCGAGCGCTGCGGCGACCAAGGCAGCCAAGAACGCGGCCCACCATGCGGCGTCGAGCCGGTGCAGCAGCCCGCGCGCAACGATCAGCATCGCAACGCCGGCGATGCTGCCGATGAAATGAGATGCCTCGACGAGCGGCAGCGGTACATGCATCGCGAGCAGCGCGGTCGCTTCGTGCGTCGCGGGCGTGACGCCGGAAAGGAGTAACCACCCGCCGGCGATGAAGGTGAGTGTGGCGAGCAGCAACGGCGAAAGGCTCACCGCCGCTCGCGCGATCGGCGCCGCGATGCCGGTGCGCAGCTCATACCCGGCGAGCAGGACAGCTCCAAGCATGAGCGGTGCGAGATAATAGATCACGCGATACAGCACCAGTGCGCCGACGATCTCGCCGGGCGGCGCGCGTCCGGCGCACGCAAGGACGATGACTGCATCGAATACTCCGAGTCCGCCGGGAATGTGACTTACGAGCCCGAGCGTCACAGCGATCGCGTACCAGCCGACGAATACGAAGGGATTGATCACGCCTTCCGGCAACAACAGCCACAAGGCGGCCGCCGAGGCACCGAGGTCGAGCACGGAGATGACGAGGAGTCTCGCCGCAAGCTTGGTGGGCAAGAGCGGCAGCGTCCAACGCAGAACTCTCACTTCACGCTGCCGGATAGAGACCAGAAGCAGGATGACAATGCACGCGAGCACGAGCACGGCAATGACGCGCAACGTCCAGGCGGGCGCCTTCAACAAGCTCGCGATGTCCGGCGCTGCCCAAAGCAATCCCAACGCACCGAACACGACGATCCCGATGGCAAATGCGCTCGCGTTGAAGGCGATGACCTTGGTCACGCGGGTGGGCTCGACGCCGGCTGCGGTATAGAGGCGCATGCGTACGGCCCCGCCCGTGAGCACGCCCAGGCCAACCGTGTTGCCGAGTGCGTAAGCGATGAAGGAGGTCAGGACGACGGTCGAGGCGCGTACGCGCGCGCCGACATACTCGAGCGCGTAGGCGTCATAGCGGGTCAACAACAGATAGCTGATCGCCGTGGCGAGGGCCGCAAGCGCGAGATCCGAGAGGGGCTCTCGAGCAATCTGTCGCACGACATCCGCGTAGCGTACTTCGTGCGATAAGACACCCAGAGCGTGCGTCAGTAAGGCCGCAAGCCCAAGCGCCACTGCCGCGATGAGCCACGGTCGCCATTTCTGCCACGTCTCTGGACGCAGAGGGCTACGCAACGTGAACGCATCCCGGTGTCGCGCGAACGCGGATAGTTTGACGTGCTGCCAAGCGGCAGCCAGTACGTTGTTTACACGTCGGCATTGGGCTCACCTGCTGCCGATTACAGCATCCATTGCGGTGGCGAGGTAGCGCGAACTTGACGTCCCCTATCAGCCGAAGCCATGCAGCCGCGTGCCAAGACTGTCCGAAAACGTAGGGAGCAATGATTGCGAAAGTCGGAGTCGTTTAGGTTGCTTTGACCTTGAGCGCTCCCAGGTAACTCGACTCGAAATCGCCCGAACTATGGCGGAAGGCGGCCTAAGGCAGCTAGCGTCGAAGCGCTCCCAGAACGGTTCACTTCAGGCTCGAATATCTATCCGGGCTGAACCCCACGAGCAGCGTCTTGCCGCGCTCGAGCACCGGCCGTTTGATCATTGAGGGCTGTTCGAGCATGAGCTCGATTGCCTTCGCCCGCGTGAGATTGGCCTTTTGCTGCTCAGGCAGCTTGCGGAAGGTGGTGCCCGCTCGATTGAGCAGCGTTTCCCAACCGGCGGCGTTCACCCAACGCTCCAGCGTCTTTCGGTCTACTCCGGAAGTTTTGTAGTCGTGGAAGTCATACGACACGCCGTTCGAGTCGAGCCAGGCTCGCGCCTTCTTCATCGTGTCGCAGTTCTTGATGCCGTAGATGATCGTTTTCATTGGCTGGCTTCAATCGCGCTTCTACTTCTTCATGAACGCCTTCATTTCCTTGATGACGGTTTTGGCTGCATCGATCAGTTCCTTCGACGAGATGTTCATCCCCATGATATCGAAATTCTTGAGGCCAGCTTCTTCTAATGCTTTGACTAGATCATCCCCGTTAACGTCCGAGGGCGGCTTCGCCCCAGGTGACGGGTAGCGCTTCGTTTTGGGTGGCGGCGCTGCGTGCGACGAGCTCGATGAGCTTGACGCCGGAGACGTCGACTTCGAGCGGCTCGGCCGGCATGCCCCATTGCAACGGGCGGGTTTCAGCGAGTCGCTTGCCGTCGCCGTAGACGGTGAAAGTCACCGCATGGGTCTTGTCCGTCGCGGAGTCGTCGACGCCGACGTTCGCAGTGAAACGTCGATAGCCATCATTGCGCACCTCGAGGCGTGAATTCGCGAGGATGCCGATGCCGGAAGCATAGTGCTTGCGTGCGATCTGCAGCGTCTGTCCGTAAGGCGCGCTGTCGGCGCGAGCGCCGCCCCAGCCTGCGTACTGCGGCCGATCACCCGCGCCGCGAGTTCCGCCCCAGCCGAAAGCCGTGCGGTAGATCGTTGGATCGGCGATCGGGCGCGTCACGCCATCGACGGCGGGATTGACCTTGCCGGGCTGCTCGGAGAGATAGAACCCATCCGCGAGTGCGCGAGTGCCGTGCGCGCGAAAGATCAGCGTCTCGCGACTCGCAACGTGGAGTTTTGTTTCGTTGGTGAAGCGGATCTGCTTCTTCGTCCACAGATCGGTCATTTCGACGGGCTTGTCGTCTCGGAACTTCAGTTGCGAGGCTTGCAAGTCGACATCGAGATCCCCTGATCCGCGATTGAAAACGGCAACGGCCTTGTCGCCATTGCTCAGCGTCTTCACGAGAATCTGCAGGTCGCTCGTGTCGTAGACGACGGTTGCTTGATTGCCGGCGGGATCCTGATCGATCGCGATGATGTCGGCGTTGCCGAAAATATCCATCAGCACGTCCGGCGTCTTGCGCAGATCGGCGCCGATGAGGAGCGGCGCGTTCAACATGGCCCAAAGTGCGAAATGCGAGCGCGCTTCCGTGAGGTGATTCGCGTCGAAATCGCCCGCGCCGATGTAGAGCATGTCCGGGTCGTTCCACGAGCCAGGATGTGCGTAGAGCGCACGATGCACGGCGCTGTCGAAATTCACCAGCAGGCGGCCCCAGGACGGAGCGATATCGTCGCTCGTGCGCGATACGTTGCCGACGTCCTTCGCCCACGCGCGCACGTTCGCCGCTCCCCAGATACAGAGCGAGTAGATGAAGTCGCCGTCAGGATTGCTGCGCTCGATCGCCGCGCCAACTTGGCGGAAGAGCTTTTGCACAGTGGCTACGTCGGTGCGCGAGATGGCGCCGAGATCCATGATCGGCGTCAGCTCGCGCGCTTGATGCGCTTTCACCTTTGCCGAGTTCGGACCGTAGTCGCGCAAGCCGCAGCCGTCGACCTTGATGTAGTCGAAGCCCCATTCGCCAAAATACAGCGCGATGTCTTGATCGATGAAATCGTAAAGACCGACCTCACGCTCGGCGACGGTGCCTTTGGGCAGATCTTCGTCCGAGGTGCTCCACGCTTGCGCGCAGGTGTTGCGGCCCATGTCCGAATAGATGCCCGCCTTGAGGCCCATGGCGTGCAGTTTGTCTGTGAACGGCTTGAAGGACGGCGTTTCCTCATCGTTCGTGACCGTCGAGGGAAACTTGTCGGCGCGTATGATCAAGTGCCCGTCCGGCATGCGGCGCTTCGCGGCCCAGCCGTCGTCCAGGTTGATGTAACGGTAGCCCTTGCTCGCAAGCCCGCTCTCGATAATGCGCTTCGCCGAGCCCATCACCTTTTCTTCGTCGACCGCGCTCGCGAAGGCGTTCCAGGAATTCCAGCCCATCGGCGGCGTCGTGGCTTTGCCGGCCGTGTAAGCAGTCCACTTGCCCGTTGGTGCGAGCGGATCTGCAGGTTGTGCGTTCACAGTGATGGATAACAGGATTGCCGCGCACGCAGCGGCCATAGCGATCTTCATGTCGAGAATTCTCCCTCGTTTCGCGAACGCTATCTGGATGCGCTCGCGCGTGCAACCGATGTCGCGATGACGACGCGTCAGGGATATTGATTTGTGTTACGAGCGATACACGCA
>JBDZVE010000162.1:0-4974 GCA_040255535.1 Lysobacterales bacterium
GCGAATTCCCGCGCCGCCCAATCGAGAAACACACGCACGCGCGGCGAGAGCTGCCGATTTTTCGGATACAGCAGCGAGACCGGAACCGACGGCGGCGGGAAGTCCGTCAACACACGAACGAGCGTGCCGCGCTCGAAATCCTGCGCTCCATGAAAGTGCGGGATCTGCGCGAGGCCGAGCCCGAGCCGCGTGGTCGCTAGATAGCTCTCGGTGCCCGTCACCGACATCGGGGCCGGCAGCGTCACGTGGCGCAGATTCCTGTCGACGACGAATTCGAGCGGGCGCAGGTTGCCCGTGGTCAGCGATCGCAGGCCGATCATGCGATGACCTTCGAGCGAATCGATACTTGTCGGCGTGCCGAAGCGCTCGAGGTACGTCGGCGCTGCGCACGTTGACCGCGTCAACGTGACGACGCGTCGCGCAATCAGGTCGCTGTCGGGAAGATTTCCGAAGCGCAGGACGCAGTCGACGCCTTCGCGCACGAGATCGATCCAGCGCTCGCCTTCACTCATCGACAGCTCGATGTCGGGATACTCCGCGAAGAACGACGGCAGGCGCGGCAGGATGAAGTGCCGCGCGAGCGTGCCTTGCACATCCACGCGCAGCAGTCCTTTGGGCTTCACGCCGGCGAACGCGCTCTCCGCATCCTCGAGATCACTCAGCAGGGCGATGCACCGACGGTAGTAAGCCTCACCGTCGAGCGTCGGGCTCACATGCCGCGTCGTTCGCTGCAGTAGCCGGACGCCCAGGCGCGCTTCGAGCTGCTTGATCGCGTCCGTCACGGTCGAGCGCGGCAGGCTCAGGTCCTGCGCCGTCAGCGTGAAGCTGCGCCGCTCGACCACGCGCGTGAACACCTTCATTTCGCCGAATCGGTCCATTTTAGATTGTTCTTTAATGTCGAACAGTCATGTCGAATCCTGACGGATTATCCGGCGGAGCAAAAGAGTCATAGTCACTCCCACATCGAGCCCCATCGGGCTCCACAACCGGAGGACATGTACATGACGAGCAAAATTAACAAGGTAGCCCTCGTTACGGGCGCCTCGCGCGGGATCGGAGCGGCGGTGGCGGAGCGGCTTGCCGCCGAGGGGTTCACTGTCGTCGTCAACTACGCTGGCAGCCAGGCGCCGGCCGAAGCCCTGGTCCGCAAGATCGAGGCCGCGGGCGGTCGGGCGCTCGCCGCGCAGGGCGACGTCGCAAATCCGGAAGCCGTGAAGCGGATGTTCGACGCGGCCGAAGCTGCCTTCGGTGGCGTCGACGTGCTCGTGAACAACGCCGGCATCATGAACCTGGCGCCGCTCGCGCAGAGCGACGACGCGCTGTTCGATCGTCATATCGCCGTTAACCTGAAGGGCAGCTTCAACACGATGCGCGAAGCGGCGCGCCGGCTGCGCGACGGCGGGCGGATCATCAACTTCTCATCCAGCGTCGTCGGCCTGTTGCAGCCGACGTACGGCGTCTACGCCGCGACAAAGGCCGCGATCGAAGCGATGACGAGCGTGCTCGCGAAGGAGATGCGCGGGCGCGGTATCACGGTCAACGCGATCGCTCCGGGACCCACTGCGACCGATCTCTTCCTCGACGGCAAATCGCCCGAGCTGATCGAGCGGCTCGCGAAGCTCGCGCCACTCGAGCGGCTCGGCACGCCCGCCGACATCGCCGCCGCCGTCGCCTTTCTCGCCGGATCGGATGGCGCGTGGATCAACGGTCAGACGTTGCGCGCCAACGGCGGAATCATCTGAAACCACAGGAGTCGCAGTCATGAAACAGATTATCGTCATCACGGGCGCATCGAGTGGCTTCGGTGCTCTCACGGCGCGCTCGCTCGCGCGCAGCGGCCACACTGTCTACGCGGGAATGCGCGCGACTGAAGGTCGCAACGCGCCGCAGGTCGAGAAGGCGAAAGCGTATTCGAAGGAGCACGGCGTCGATCTGCGCACGATCGAGCTCGACGTCCAGTCCGACGCGTCGGTCAAAGCCGCGATCGACCGGATCGTGGCCGAGTGCGGTCGCCTGGACGTCGTGATTCACAACGCCGGGCACATGTCGTTTGGCCCCGCGGAAGCGTTCACGCCCGAGCAGTTCGCCGAGCTCTACGACATCAACGTGCTCAGCACGCAGCGAGTGAACCGGGCGGCGCTGCCGCAGCTTCGCAAGCAAGGCCGCGGACTCGTCGTCTGGATCTCCTCATCCAGCGCACGCGGCGGCACGCCGCCGTATCTCTCGCCGTACTTCGCGGCCAAGGCGGCGATGGACTCGCTCGCCGTCTCGTACGCGGGCGAGCTGGCGCGGTGGGGAATCGAAACTTCGATCGTCGTCCCGGGCGCGTTCACGAAGGGCACGAACCACTTCGCGCACTCCGGCTCGCCGGCAGACAAGTCGCGCGCGGCCGAATATGCGAACGGACCGACCGCCGACATTCCGGACATCGCGCTGAAGGGATTGGCCGCGCTCGAGCCCGCCGATGCCGATGCGGCGTCCGTGGCGGAGGCCGTCGTCAATGTGATCGACGCGCCGTTCGGCAAGCGTCCGTTCCGCGTTCACATCGACCCGTCGCAGGACGGCGCGGAAATCGTCAACGGCGTCGCGGATCGCGTGCGAGCCGAGCTGCTGCGGCGAATCGGCTTGCAGGACTTGTTGCATCCGCGCGCCGCAGCGGGCGGATGATCGTCAGCAGAAGCAGGCACAGCAACGCCAGACGATCGAGCGAGCCGCTACCGCCGCCTCCGCCTCGGGATATCCGTGCCGGACATGCAAAACCAGCGGTTCTCGCGAGAAATGCGGATTTTGCATGTCCGGCACCGAAGGATCGCCATGCTTCATCTGGCTGCGCTGCGTGAAGCTGGGGCAATGCCGCTCGCGATCTGATCCAGCACGGTTGACGTGTCGCTCGGTAGCTCCAGGCTGGCCGCCGCCAGGTTTTCACGCAGATGTGCAATGGACGAGGTGCCGGGGATCAACAGGATGTTGGGTGCGCGCCGCAGCAGCCAGGCGAGTGCCACTTGCATCGGCGTCGCGTCGAGGCTTCTGGCGACATCGGATAGCGCGGTTGACTGCAACGGCGTGAACCCACCGAGCGGAAAGTACGGTACATAGGCGATGCCTTCGGCAGCGAGCTGGTCGATCAAGGCGTCGTCATCGCGGTGTGCGAGATTGTAGTGGTTCTGCACGCAGACGATGTCCGCGATGGCGCGCCCTTCGTCGATCTGCTTGCGCGTGACGTTGCTCAGGCCAATGTGGCGGATGAGTCCCTCGCGCTGAAGCTTCGCAAGTGCGGAGAGCGGCGCCTCGATGGAACCCTCGGCCGGGCCGTGGACATCGAACATGATGCGCAGATTGACGACGTCGAGCGCGTCCAGGTCCAGGTTGCGAAGGTTCTCATGCACCGCGCTCGTCAGGTCTTCTGCCGAGAACGCTGGGTTCCACGACCCGTCTTTTCCGCGCCTGGCGCCGACCTTGGTGACGATCACCAGATCGCTGGGATAGGGATGAAGCGCTTCGCGGATGATCTGATTGGTGATGTGCGGCCCGTAGAAGTCGCTCGTGTCGATGTGATTGACGCCGCTCGCCACCGCCTCGCGCAGCACCGCGACCGCTTCCCCTCGATTTTTCGGCGGTCCGAATACGCCCGGTCCGGCGAGCTGCATCGCGCCGTATCCCAAGCGGTTCACGGTGTGAGTGCCGAGGCTGAATGTTCCGGCTTTGCTGATGTTCGTCATGGTCCTGGTCTCCTTACTTCAATACCGGTGAGCGTACACAGCACCCGCCCGTGCGATAATCCGGTCGAATCTGCACAAGCTGTTCGGGAAATCGAACGATGACGATCGAGTTGAGCGACCTGGCGGCGTTTGTTGCGGTGGCGCGCTCAAACGGCTTTCGCGACGCGGCGCGAACGAGCGGCAGCAGCGCATCCAGTCTCAGCGAAGCCGTGCGAAGGCTCGAAAGCAAACTCGGTGTCCGGCTGCTCAATCGCACCACGCGCAGCGTGGCGCCAACGGAAGCAGGGGCGCGGCTCCTCGATCGGCTCGGTCCGGCGCTGCTGGAAGTGGAGGCGGCGTTGGATGTGGTCAACGGTTTCCGAGATCGACCGGCAGGTACGCTTCGACTGAACGTGCCGGTCAGTGCGGCGCGCCTCGTGCTGCCGCGTCTCGTGCCGCCGTTCCTCGCGGCCTATCCTGACATCCGCCTGGAGGTGATCGCCGACGACAGCTTCGTCGACATGCTCGCAGCCGGCTGCGACGCGGGGATCCGTTACGAAGAGCGGCTCGAACAGGACATGGTTGCCATTCCCATCGGCCCGCGTGAGCAGCGGTTCGCCGCCGCCGCGGCGCCGTCCTATCTCGATCGGAACGGCCGCCCCGATCATCCGCGCGACCTGCTCGCTCACGCGTGCTTGCGTGGCCGGTTCGCGAGCGGCGCGATGATTTCCTGGGAGTTCGAACGCAACGGGGAGGTCGTGAAAGTGGACCCGAGCGGTCCGCTCATCGTTCGTGCCGGAGCTGCAACCGACCTCGCTGTTGATGCAGCAGTCGCCGGCAGCGGCATCATCTACTTGTTCGAAGATTGGCTCCGCCCGTATATCGACACGGGTGCGTTGGAGCCCGTGCTGGAGCCTTGGTGGCAACGCTTCTCGGGCCCGTTTCTGTACTATCCAAGCCGCCGATATCTTCCCGGCCCTCTGCGCGCCTTCGTCGATTTCACCAGTTCGCTGCGTCCATGGTCTAGAGTCGGGATTGACGACGAACGGTTGACATGACTGACATCGCTCGATCTGCCGCTCGGTATATCTATTGAGTAACACTCGCGGGTGCTCGGCTGCCATCGCAGATCCGAGGCGTACAAAGGGCAGAGAGGATCTACTCGAGCCAATTAGTCCTCCGATCGGACAACTGCGGCCAACGGGATGCTCGCCAGCGTGTTCGGCTGCTCGAATACCCGCTTGTTAAAGCCGTTCTTGTGGTTTGTCTATTCGAG
>JBDZVE010000162.1:5074-6751 GCA_040255535.1 Lysobacterales bacterium
CGGATCCCAAGTCGAGGGCTATGGTTCAGCTCCGTGCTTGTTGAAGTCCGCGGGCGAAGGCAGGTCGACAGGTACGCCGTCGGCGTTACAGGTGCCGGCAGCGCACAGGCGCTCGCGCAGGATAGGCGTTGCCTGCACGATAACGTGGTAGATCACGTTCTGCTCAAGCGTGCCACGAAAGGCATGGCTGCCCGGGCCGCGCGCCCAGATGCCAACGTCGTCGCCCCCGTGCGTTTCGTGCTCCATCGGCACCAGCGCTTCCTGCATGTAATCGGGATCTTTCGTGTCGACATGGGTCAGGTCGGGGCGGCCGATGGCTGGCTCGAATGTGCCGGGATCGTGCAGGTGGCGCTTAGGCCCCGCAGGCTGGTGCGCGCTGGCGCCGGTGTTGCCGGCGCCGTTTGCGTAGACCAACGTGGTGTAGGGCAGGCCCAGCTCATCGCGGGCGTAACCGTTGGGGTCGTCGTCCTCAGTGACGCGTCCACGGACCTTGCCGAGGATGTTGTTGCCGCGCTGGGGATAGCCGACGAAACTCAGAGTGTGCGAATGATCGGCAGTGACGACGATCAGAGTGTCGTCTGCCGAGGTCATCTCGGCGGCGGCGCGTACGGCACGGGACAGCGACAGAGTCTCGTCGAGCGCGCGGAAGGCGTTGCCTTCATGGTGTGCGTGGTCGATACGGCCGCCTTCGACCAGCAGCACGAAACCGTTAGGATTCGTGGCCGAGAGTTTCTCGATTGCGAAACGGGTCATCTCCTCGAGGTCAGGCTCGCCCGCGTCGCTGGTATCGCGGTCGTGTTCGTACTGCATGTGGTCGTATTCGAACAGACCGAGGACGGCAGTGGCGTCCTTAGCCGCGCGGAACTGCGCAGTGTTCCAGACGTAGGCGCCGCCGGGATTGCGCCGCAGCCATTCGGCGGTGAGGTCGCGTCCGTCTCGGCGCTCGCCGGCCTTGTCGTCGAGCTCGGGATCGCGCACCGAGGTTGGGAGGAACTCTGCTCGCCCGCCGCCCAACAGCACGCTGGGCCCGCGGCCGAAGGGAAAGTCGAGCAACTGTTGTGCGATGTCGCGGCAGCCTGCGGCAATGGCTTTCTCGGGCAGGTCGGTGTCGTTCTCCCAGTTGCGGTCGGGCGAATGGGCATAGACCGCGGCCGGCGTGGCGTGAGTCAACCGCGCGGTGGTGACGATGCCGGTCGCGAGGCCGGCATCGTCCGCGAGACGCAACCACGACAGCACGTGCCTGCCGAAACTGTCGGCGCAGTCTTGTCGGTCACCGGCGGATACGCCAATCGCACCCATGTGCGACTTCACCCCAGTGGCGATCGCGGTCATGGTGCCGGCCGAATCGGGCGTCTGCGCATCGGTGTTGTATGTCTTGCTGAAGGCGGTGTACGGGAAGCGCTCCCACGACAGCAAGTTCTCTTCGCCGCTCTGGCCCGCACGTTGGCCTTCGAGGATGCGCGCTGCGGCGACGGTGGTCAGGCTCATTCCGTCGCCCAGGAAAAGGATGACGTTCTTCGCCCGTCCGGACATCGCACCGTTAGCCGCCGCGCGCGCGGCGCCACTGCGATACCACCACTGCGCGGTCTCGCCCGAGGGGTGGGTGATTTCGGGAACGTCGACGGCCCATGTTTCACGCTCGGTAACGCTCTGTGGTGCAGTTGAGCAGCCCGCAAG
>JBDZVE010000163.1:0-6680 GCA_040255535.1 Lysobacterales bacterium
GCTCATGCAGGCGAGCAAACAAACATTACGAAAAGCGGATCGCGATCTCTGCGCGCTGCCGGCCATCTGCGTCTCCCTCGTGCTCTCGCGCTGCACGCGAGAACCTTGATTCGTTGAACACGAGGCAAAAGGACGCCAGCCGCCGACTTCCGCGGATTGCGGAAGAGAGAACGAACAAATGGTCGTCGCGCTTTTTACTTAATCGGCGACTCCCATTCGGCAACCCCGCTATCTTCATCCAGAGCCTGAAGACCGGAGGCTTTGCGTCCCCGCTTCACAGCGGGTTTGCCCTTATGTCTTGTCCGAGCGGTCTTGAGCCCGCTCATTGATTCGACGCGCACAGTACACAGGGTGAGAAGCACAGACACAATCAGACAATGGAGTGGGTTATCAGCAGGCAATGTGAGTCACACGGCGGCGGGCGCGCGGCGAAGCACTGGAGGGGGGCCTGGGAGTTCGCCTGAGGCTTGGGTGAGGGGGCGCGTGGCGTCGCAGCTAGGAATGCGGTTTGCGAGGCATCTATGCTAGTTGCTATGAGCGACGCTTGAACTGACCTCGTGCAAGAGGTTTGCTAGTTTCTGCGGCTCGCCGCGCTCTCGGTAGAAGCGCTCGATGCGCTCGCGCGCGAGTTGCTTCGACTCGTTATCTGCCTCCAACGAGCTGAGCTCACGAAAGGTGGAAACCAAGATCTGCTCGGCTTCCTGTACTCGACCTTGCCGATAGATGGCTTCGCCTAATGCATTCTTGGAACGAGCGATGCGCCAAGGGGGCGCTTTCGTTCGCACCCACCGATTCATCGCGGCGAGCAGCACGGCTTCCGCATCCGAATAGCGCTCTTGCGCGAGCAGCGCTTCGCCGAGGTAGTGCTCTGCCGAGGCTACGTATTGGTGATCAGATGGGAGGCTGCGCGCATACATGTCCAGTGTGCTACGCAGCGTCATTTCCGCTTCTGCCGCCCGATCTTGTCTCAGGAGCGCGATAGCTAGCATCGTCTTTAGGTGCCCGACTTTTAGCTCAACCGTGCTCTCCAGGCCTTCATGGATTGCGAGAGCTTCGCGCACGAGCCGTTCTGCAGTGGCGTATTGCCCTTGCGCAAGTCGCAGTTGCGCCAGTGCTCCAAGTGTTTCAGCTACTGCCGCGTTGTTTGAACCGTACAACAAGCGTTGCAGACTGAGCGTACGTTCGAATAGGGGTGCAGACTCCTCTAGCCGGTTCCGGTACAGAAGTATCTGAGCGAGCGTACGTTCCACGACGATTCGGTCGGGATGCGTCTCAGGCATGCGTGCGTAGGTTTGCACCGCCTCACGCGCGTACGCTTCAGCTCGCTCGAGCTCATTCTTCCATACCATGACGGTGGCAAGTTCCGAAAGGATCGCTCCAACTTCTGAGTCCCGCGGACCTTTCAGCTCACGCATGAGCTTCAGCGACTGCGCGAAATATTGCTCCGCTTGGTCGACGTTGCTGCGAATCATCTCTAAGCGCCCGAGATCGACGAGCACTTGAGCGTACGCTTCAGAGTGCGTGTCTCGTGATTTGCGGACCAGGTCCAGCGCTTCACTGAACGCCTGATCTGATTCTTCATATTTCGCGGCCTCACGCCGAGCAATAGCCAGCTCCATCAAGGTAGCTGCGACGCGCGTGCCTCCGGCTTCGAGCTGGCGCTGAAGGTTGAGAGACTCTTCGAGATAGGGAATCGCGCGTTCAGCGTGACCCATGCGCTGATATGAGCGGCCGATCGCCTCGAGGAGGCGGGCGCGCACGACGGGATGCTGATCAAGATCGCTTCGAATCCGATGTGCGGCTTCTTCCAATAAGCTCCTCGCCGTAGGCTCCTTGCCCGCGTGTACATAGGGATCTGCGGCACTGAAGACATTGAGCATGAACTCCGAAACCGTCTCGGCCCTTTGTTCGTTCTGCGTCGCCCGTTCTAGCGCCGAGGCGATTTGCTGTCGCTGAACAGACATTACGATGGCCACACCGATGATGAAGACCATGAGGCATGCGCTCGCAACCACACCCATCGTATGCCGCCGCGCAAAGCGTTGGCTGTAATACAGCCAATTACCCTGTCGAGCTTGAACGGGCTCGCTCGCAAGATGCCTCTGTATGTCAGCGGAAAACTGCTCAACCGATGTGTAGCGATGTTCTGCCTCTTTTCGAAGCGCCCGCAACACTATGGAGTCGATGTCTCCATGCAATTGGCGGCTGAGGCGTTCGACAGTGGATGACCGCGCTTCGGCAATCGCTTCGATCGGCAGATCGTTCACGGCCGTCG
Organism: Lysobacterales bacterium; assembly: GCA_040255535.1. Classification (GTDB taxonomy): domain Bacteria; phylum Pseudomonadota; class Gammaproteobacteria; order Steroidobacterales; family Steroidobacteraceae; genus Steroidobacter. The sequence goes on from JBDZVE010000163.1 coordinate 2,276, forward strand.
CCCGCGCAATCGCTGCGCTCGGGCGTTCCGGGTCGCTCATGCAGATGCAGCGCTCGAGCTCGAGTTGACTCGCTGAAGTGGGCACTCGGTACGGGCGCAGACCAGAGACGAGTTCGTATAGGATGACCCCCAGCGAATAGACATCACTCGCAGTTGTCACAGTTGCACCCAAGATCTGCTCGGGGCTCGCATACTCGGGCGTCAGCAGGCGATCGTTCATGCGTGTGAGAGCCAAGCCTGCGTTCGGTTTCTCTCCTCCGCCTTCAAGCAGCTTCGCAATGCCAAAGTCCAGCAACTTTGGGGTGCCATCCGGTGTCACGAGGATGTTGGCAGGCTTGAGGTCCCGGTGAACGATCAAATTTTGATGCGCATAGTGGACGGCGGCGCAGATCTGCGCGAACAGCTCAAGACGCTGTCGTAGATTCAACTTGCGGCTATCGCAATAACTGTCGACGGGCTCGCCCTGAACATGCTCCATGACGAGGTAAGGCTGGCCTTCCTCTGTCTCTCCAGCATCGAGCAGCCTTGCGATGTTGGGATGGTTCAGGTTTGCGAGGATTTGCCGTTCCGCACGAAAGCGTGCGTCGAGCCCACCCAAGACTGCAGACGAATCCACAATCTTGATAGCCACTCGACCGGAGTATTGGCTATCGGCGCGCTCGCCTAGATAGACCGTGCCTGTGCCACCTTGGCCAAGGATCGAAGCCAAGCGATAGCTGCCGACGACGCGACCGACAAGTGCATTTCGCTGGTCGTGGATGACATCCATGAAAGCAGATCCCACTGCCCGTGACAGCGGCGTCGTTCGGTTGTCGAGATCGTTGGCGAGCAGACGGCGGACCTCCGCACGCAATGCGTCGTCGTACGCCGTTGCTTGTTCCAGGAATGCATCACGTGCATGAGGTTCGAGTGCAACTGCGCTCTGGAAAAGCGCTTGTACGCGTTCCCAGTCTACCTTCGTCTTGGTTTCTGCCTGCTGGGACATGGAGCGGGTTGCGTGGCGGTCCGTGCGCGGCGTGAGCCGTCGCAAGAAGTGGTGCGGGCTTCAAGCTGGTCGGAGTCTCGCAGGTACAGCCGCCCCTGGAACAAGGAACTGGGCAGCAGTTCTCGCTAATCGTGTGATCTTGAGCACGAAAGGCGCCCCCAGGTGTGTCCCAGGAATTCGCGTTCGGGTATTCCCTGAGATCGAAATGATCACCGAACGCTTTCTTTTTTTCGTGACGCACATCACACTGGGCCCGTCGCTTATGTCGTGAACCATGCGACGCGGCGTCTCGACTAGCACTTCTCAGAATGGGGAGATACGAAATGCGTAGCGGAATTGCAGTTCTCTTGATGGGTACAGCTTTACTTGCCACCTCAGCCTATGCGGTAGGAGTGACCAACACGCAGCCCCCACTTAGGGCGCCAAGTCAAGCCAAGGAATCCGCCCAGGGGAAGACGGTAGAAACATTGGCTCAGCGTCTTGAGGCTTCGGTCCCCCGGGCCACGAGCCTGGCGGCACCGCTCTAAAGCCAAACGGGCACATCGAGCCGGACGCGTTGCGCCGGCTCGACCCGGGAGATCGCTGATCGTGAGGGCTCCAGAACTACCCACCTCGCGGTCCGACATGCTTTGCGAAACATTGCGCAACATTGATCGAGCGGTAGCTTTGTGTCGCTGAGATCTGCAGTAGGCAAGCTCGCTGCATGCGAGTGCGTCCTCGCGGCGGCATCACTTTTGATACCCACTTGGTCATGGGCGCAATTTCTGGACTCCTTCGAACAGCCATTGGAAGGCTGGTTCCACGTCGTCGGCGATGGCACGCCAACCATGGAGCTGGAGCCTCACGACGGTTATCTGCGCTACAAGGTTGATGCATCCACGGACAAGCACGGCGTCTGGTGGACTTTCATAAAGCGCGACATCACCGACCATCTCGATCTGCAGAAGCTCGCCGATCCGGCGTACGAGCTACGTGTCGAAGCGCGCGTGCGAGGAAGTCATGCACCACGGCGGGTCAACTTCATGGTGAATACGCAGCGCACAACGAACTTTCACGAGCACCTTCGGGAGTACGAGCTCGCCGATACGACCGATTGGCACACGATCAGCATGACCACGAAGAATTTCGATGTCGTGCCTGGAGATAGGGTGTACGTGCAGTTTTGTGTCACCGATTGGGGACCGGGCAAGTACACGGTCGATATCGATTATTACCGTGCCGATGTCGTGCGGAAGGATCGCGCGGGCCCCGATAAGGGCGAGCCCTTGGTCTATCACCCGCCCGTGCCCGAGGTGAGCACGTTTTCTCATCATGTGCCGGTCACGCATGATGCCGTCGTGAGCACAACGTTCCCGCGAGTGAACTTCAACGACTGGAGTGTGCCGGAGGAGGGTGGCGTGGCACGCGTGCTGACCGTGAGCGCCGCTGAGTGGATCATCCTTCGATGGGACTTCGGCGCCTTTCGAGGAGCGAAAGTGAAGGGTGCCGGCATCTTGGAATTGACGACCCATTCGCTTGCGAGTGGGGGGCGCTATGCAGAAGGGCTCGGCAAGGACTTGGGGGAGGAATTCGGGAAGATTCGTGTGATCGAGATCCTAGGAGGGGATCCCTCTTGGGACCAGGAAACCGTCACTTACGAGAGCCTCCTCGGAAACGCGAGCTACGAGGATGTTTTCAACACCCAGATGATCATCGACCTCGAGCTCGCGCCGACGCCGGGTGGCAAAGCACATTTCACGCTGCCAAGACCTGTCACGCAGCGTCTTTTAGACGGTACGACGAAGGGCCTTCTGATACGTCCGCTGGGTGCACTCGCAGGTTCCGTCTACGCTTCAGAGCAGCCAGGCGATCTCGGCCCTCGAATTCATTTCAGCATCGACAGATCCAACGTGGATTGATTCGGGCGTGTGCCGGTTGCGCGGCTAAGCGCGTTTTGGCGGCTCGAGCAGCTGCAGCACATTCTCAGGCGGTCGCCCGAGGACTGCCCGGTTACCCTTCACAACGATCGGACGCTCGATGAGCACAGGGTGCTCGATGAGCGCTTTGATCCATTGCGCTTCGGTAAGCGTTTTCCCGGCGTAAGTCGTTTTGAACACATCCTCGCCTCGTCGCACCAACTGCTCGGGTTTCATTCGCAGCGATGAAAGGATCGCCTTGAGCTCCGCGGCGCTCGGCGGCTGCTTCAGATACTCGATCACCTCAGGCTTGATCCCGTTCTCTTCCAACAGCGCAAGCGTTGCCCGGCTCTTGCTGCAACGGGGGTTGTGGTAGATCTTGAATGCGGCCATTTCGGTATCCTCACGTAGCTGCCGATCGCGCGCGTGCGTGGAAGCTCAATCAAGGAATACTTCCCACGACAACGGTGCGCGCGACTAGGTCGACGAATCGTAGCTCAAGGATATCCCGCGCGGGCCGCATGGCCCCGCCAATGAGATGCAAAGTGGGACGCAGTGAGGACAGTCGATAGGACAGGGATCGGTTGCAACGGCCTCGTCCCATCGTTGCGTGAGGCTGTGGCGGGCGCCCGGTGTGCGGCTCGAGCCGCGCTACGCGACGCAGCGTCGCCGCCTAGCCGGCGACGTTGATCGCATTCGGGAGTTGCTCCATCTCATAGCCGACCGTCTCGTTCGTCACCGGATCGACGATCGGATTGCCTCGACGGAACGCGCCGGTCTGAATCGCGCAGTCTCCAAGGGAGCCATGAGCGTTTGCCACTTGGGCCGAGATGCGGCCGTTCTCACGCACGAGCACGCGCGCTATATCGGTATCGAGCAGCCAGCCGATGACTTCGCAATGTGCATTCATCTTTCTTTTCCCGCCATGCCGTTGCCTGGCTCCATCAGTGCAACGCCCATGCCACCGCGGGATATTATGAACAATCAATGACTTACATGGCCACGGACCCAGAATGGAGAGTGACGATCATTGTCACCTCGCGACGACGCGGCCCAGAGCGTCACAAGACGACGCCGATTTGAGACACTGCGATCCGACTGCATGACGCGTCGGTGGCGAGCCGCGAATACAGTGAAGGATTGGCTAGAAGTCCAACTCGATGCTGAGTTTGATCGTGTGATCCGCTGTCGCCGAATTCAAGCCTTCGAGCACACCGAACCCGATCGTCAGAGTCGCACGTTCGTCTTCGTCACCGGCAGCACCGCTTCCGGCGTTTGATAGCGGGCGAGCGTAGTAGACGACCGGGCCGAGCCGATGCTGGTTGAAATCGCCGAATCGCAGTGCTGATTCGGAGGGACTGCCGCTGCCACCCACCCGTTCGATTGTGCCGTAGGCCTCTAACGCGAGTGCCCACTCGTCCGAGAAGCGCCGCATCGCCTGTACCGCGTAGGCGAAGTCCCATTTGTCGTCGGTTGTCTCGCCGTCTTCGCCATCGCCGCCAAACGCACGCACCGCCATCGGGAC
>JBDZVE010000039.1:0-5686 GCA_040255535.1 Lysobacterales bacterium
GCGCGTACTCCAAGATTCCCTATCCCTGCGCAAGCGGGATGGCTCTTGCACAAAGCACGGAGAGAGCGGAATGCGATCTACCGTGCCTGCTATGGCCACGCCGCCGTGAGAAATATGCTTCAAAGACAGACACATAATAATCCTTTATCTTTCCTAGTATTACGTACATTTCTTCTCACGAACTCAAGCTCAGGCACAACGCGTCCGAACCGCTCACACTGCGTCGATGAAAACGTGCGATGGGCATTGGAGGGTCGCCTACTGACATACCTGCCTGAAGCGGCAGGACGGCACCATCCGCATGCTTCGTGTATCTTGGCCGCTTCTGGATTGCTGCAGGTGAACGTGCCGTGCCCAGTGCTCCCATCATTATTACCGCATCTCAATGCAGAGCCGGTCGCGCGTTGATCGAGTGGCCGGACGAGCAGTTGGCCGAGGCATCCAATGTGGATCTGAAAACGATCCAATGCTTGGAAGCGCGTTTTCGCCGACCGAGCGCAGACGAGCAGCGTCGCATTCGTATCGCGTTGGAAGAAGGCGGGGTCGCGTTCATTGGCGAGAACGGCGGCGGCGTCGGCGTCCGGCTGAAGCTCAATCAGAAGGAAGTGCGTGCAATCAATCGGTGGGAAGGAGAGGGTGGCACGCCGGGAGAAGATGACGTCTGGTAGGTAGGCACGCGCGCATCGCGGCTCGCTCGACCGCCGCTATCTCTTCGACTCACTCGGGCAGGGTGTAACGCGCGAGAATCAGCTCTCGAATGAGGTCCCGAGTCTGCTGCGTCGAGAGATCCTGCCGCTTCTCGACCCCTTCCACCTGCTCCGCGAGCCAGCCATCCTTGATCGCCTCGCGAATCCATCGCGAATAATCGCCGCGCCGCAGATGGTAAAGCCACGTCGCTTCATCTACGCCCGCACCGATCTGGCAGAACATCGCTAGATTGTGCGCCTTCAGATTCTGCGCCTTCTGCGGCCCGCGGAAGTAGAAGCTGTGATAGCGCAGGTTCCCTTCTGCGTACTTCCGATGATGACGAATGCGTTCCGCGCGCGCGGGCTTCGGCCGCATCGAGAAGGGCACCTCGCCATCGCACACGAACCAAGCGACGACACTGCCCGGTTGATGCGTGAGTCCCTGCGGCCACTCGAGCGAGTGCTTCGCAGCGCGCGCAAATTGGCGCAGCGTCTGCTCCGGCGAATGCCCGATGGCGAACACGATGTCGATCGGCGCCAACACCGCCGGTGCAATGCGGTCCGGATGCACCGTGACGAGAATCGTCTCGCCGAGCTTGTGGGGCAGGGAAGACCCCGAGTGACCCCAGGTCTGCGGCAGCATGTGATGCGCCTCATCGAGCACGATCCAGTGCGGCCGGCCCGTTCGCGCACGCATCGCATGGAGGCCCGGAATGAGCTGCGAGAAGAAGGCAGGACGATCCTCGAGCGGCAGCCCGAGCAGGTTGATGCTCAGGTTGATGGCCGGGTCTTCCATGATCGAGAGCGCCTCGTTCACGGTCGGTGCGCGCTGCTGGTTGCCGAGCGACACCACGGCTTGCAGTGTGCTGTAGTCACCCTCCGGGTCGATGATGCACACCTGATAGGTCTTCTCGATCAAGCGTTCGACCAAGCCGGAAGTGAGCGTGGATTTGCCGCTGCCGGATGGGCCCGCGATCAAAATGTTGCGCCCGTAAGGTCCGATCCACACTTCCTCACCGTCGCTACGCGTGCCGATGAGCATGAGATGGCGCTTCAGCTTCCCTCCCATTCTGCGCAGGTCCGTCGCGATGATCTCCTCGGCGAGCTCGGCGACGCCCTCGCCATTGCTCCCCTGGGTCACGAAATCGACCGTACCCTTGATCGAATCAATCGCGTTTGCGACCGCGACGCTGCATTCGCAGCTTGCGAGGAACGAATGGTCATTCTCCGCATCGCCGACGCCGACGACTTCATGACGCGACAACCCAAGCCGACGCAGTGCGACTTCGAGCCCCGTCGATTTGTTCACGCCAGCCGGCAGCGCCATCAAAGCGGAGCGATTGAATGTGAGCTGCAGCTCGAGCCCCAGCTCGCGGATGACATCGAGCACGACGCCGCGATGAGCGTCGTGCGTGCCGACGAGTACTCGGCCGACCTCGAGCGGCGTCACACCCCGTGCACGCAGACGTTCTACGAAGCGCGGAGAGACAGGCGGCGCGAGCAGCGTCTCCTGCCGCAGTTGCGGGTCGTAGAGCGTCCCGCCGTTCTCTGCGACGATCAGATCGAACAGATCGATCCTCGGGCAGACTCGTCGCCAATCGTCGAAGCGGCGGCCGGTCACCAGAATCGTGCGGCGGCCCGAGATGCGCACGCGTTCGATTGCCGATGCCGCCGCGGCGGAGAGTGTGTCGTGTTCGGTCGCCGTGCCGTCGTAGTCGACCGCGAGGGCCAAGTAGCGCATTCGCCGCTCCTCCAACGATGTTTCGAAGTGTGCCGCCGCCGATGACCCATCGTAACCAACGAGTGCGGGCGCGAGATCCCGCGCGACTTCGCTGCCGGCGCGAACGTCAGACTTGCAGGTAAAACGTCTCCTTGATCTCTTCCATGACCACATAGCTTCGGGATTCGGCGGAGGCGGGCAGTCGCTGCAGAATGTCGCCGAGCAGCCGCCGATAATCGTTCATTTCGGCGAGCCGTGCCTTGACGAGATAGTCGAAGTCGCCCGACACGAGATGGCACTCCAGCACGTCCGGCATCCCATCGAGCTCCTTTCTGATTTTCTCGAACACGTCGTCCGATTTGACGGAGAGCTTGATCTCGAGAAACACGAGCAGCGTCTTGCCGAGCGCCTGCGGCGAGATCCGCGCGTGATAACCCATGATCACCCCGTTCCGCTCCAGCCGGCGCACACGCTCCGCGCAAGGCGTCGCCGACAAGCCGACTTCTTGCGCGAGATCAGTGATGGAGATTCGGCCATCGCGCTGGAGAATATCGAGGATCTTGCGATCGACGCGGTCGAACTCGTGCATGGACATCGTACTCACGCTCAAAAGGACTGGCACGTACGCGTCTTATCTTAGCCGCAGGAGCACCGAGTGCGCTGGCACCCGGGCGCGGCTTACAGCGATTTTCACTCTCCCGCACCGCGCTCCGGCCGATAGCGCGATAAAAAACGCTGTCGACGGGGAAACTTCAGCGAAAGTCGCTTCTTGCGGCTTCCTAAACTGAATGCCTCAAAGCATTTCAGGCGGCCCGTTTTTCATGCGCGTCATTGTGTTAGGCGGCGGTGTCATCGGCGTGACGAGCGCCTGGTATCTCGCGCGTCGAGGTGCGAGCGTTACGGTCATCGATCGACAGCCGGGACCCGCGCTCGAAACCAGTTTCGCGAATGCCGGACAGGTTTCGCCCGGTTACTCGACCCCGTGGGCCGCACCTGGCATTCCGCTCAAAGCCCTGGGCTGGCTCTTCAAGCGCCACGCGCCGTTGTCGATCAAGCCCGACGGCACGTTGTACCAATTGCAATGGCTCGCCGCGATGTTGGCGAACTGCTCCGCCGAACGCTACGCCGTCAACAAGGAACGCATGCTCCGGCTGGCCGAATACAGCCGCGACTGCCTGCGCCAACTGCGGGAGGATGCGCACCTTGCGTACGAGGAGCGCTCGTTGGGTACGCTGCAGCTCTTCCGCACGCGAGCTCAGCTCGAAGCGGCGCAACGAGACATTGCCGTGTTGGAGAAATTCGGCGTGCCTTATGAGCTGCTGCAGGCACGGCAACTCGCGCGCGCGGAACCCGCCTTGGAGCGCGTCCGGCACAAGCTCACCGGCGGACTGCGCTTGCCGAACGACGAGACGGGCGACTGCTATCTGTTCACACGACGACTCGCCGATGCTGCGGAGAAGCTCGGCGTAAAATTCCTATTCAAGCGTCGCATCGAGGCGCTCGAGACGAAGGGCCATCGAATTGCCGGCGTCAGAACGGGCGGCGATCTTCTGACTGCAGATGCCTACCTTCTCGCCTGCGGAAGCGACTCGCGCGCTCTGCTCGCGCCACTCGGACTCTCCATTCCAGTGTATCCAGTGAAGGGCTACTCGCTCACGCTGCCGATCGTGGATCCGAGCGCCTCACCGGTCTCAACCGTGCTCGACGAAACGTACAAGATCGCGATCACACGGTTCGACGATCGCATTCGAATCGGCGGCATGGCCGAGCTCGTCGGGTTCGATCTCAGCCTGCCGGCACGCCGGCGCGAGACGCTTCAGATGGTCGCGCACGATCTTTTTCCGGGCGGCGGGGCAGTGGGGGAAGGGCAGTTCTGGACTGGATTGCGGCCGATGACGCCGGACAGCATGCCGATCGTCGGGGCGAGCGGGTTCCGCAATCTCTTCATCAACACCGGCCACGGCACGCTCGGATGGACGATGGCGTGCGGCTCGGGGCAGCTCATCGCCGACCTCGTAACGGGATATCGGCCGGCGATCCGAATCGATGGTTTGGATCTATCTCGCTATCGTGCGGAGAGGCCCGCGAGGGCGAGACTCGGCACCCAGCGCGAGGATGCCGCCTGAGGATGCCGCCTGAGGATGCCGCATGATGCGACGCGCCACTCGACTTTGCGTCAGAGCGCTTCAGTAGACTGACCTGCATCAGAGACCGGCGCGAGACGTGCCGGAGATTGAGCCGGCGTCACTCTCCACACGGTATTCGAAAGATCGTCTGCGACGATCAGCGCGCCGCGCGGATCCACCGTCACACCGACCGGTCGACCACGCGCCTTTCCAGCGTCATTCAAAAAGCCGGAAACGAAATCGATCGGCTCGCCCGCGGGGCGACCGTTGCGGAACGGTACGAAGACGACCTTGTAGCCAGACGGGACCCTTCGGTTCCAGCTCCCATGTTCGCCGACAAACACGCCGTCGGCGAAGCGCTCACCCATCGCCGGATTCGAAAACGCGACGCCAAGTGCCGCGACGTGCGATCCGAGGCCGTAGTCGGGGCGAATTGCGGACGCGACTTTTTCGGGATTCTGCGGCTGTGCGCGAACGTCGACGTTCTGGCCCCAATAGCTGTACGGCCAGCCGTAGAAGGCGCCCGCCCGCACCGACGTCAAATAATCGGGCACGAGGTTGGGTCCGATCTCGTCGCGCTCGTTGACGACCGCCCAAAGCTCGCGCGTCTCAGGCTGAATCGCGAGCGCGGTGGGGTTGCGGAGGCCGGTTGCATACGGTTTATGGGCGCCGGTCTGTAAATCGATCTGCCAGATCATCGCACGGTCGACCTCGGCAGCCATCCCGCGCTCCGTGATGTTGCTGTTGGATCCGATCCCGACATACAAGAAGCGGCCGTCCGCGCTCGCCGTCATCCCCTTCGTCCAATGATGATTGATGGCCGACGGCAGCTCGGCGATCTTCGTCGGCGGACCGCTCGCGCGAGTCTGCCCGTCGCGATAATCGAAGCGCACGAGCGAGTCTTGGTTCGCGACGTACAGGGCATCGCCGATGAGTGCAAGACCGTAAGGCGCGTTGAGATTGTCTGCGAAGATGCCGCGCTGTTCGTACGAGCCATCCCCATCAGCGTCGCGCAGCAACGTCAGCCGATCGCCGCCTTTCACGGCGCTCTTGCCCAAGCTCTTGATGTAGCCTGCGATCAAATCCTTCGGTCGCATCGCAGGCGCATCGCCGCCGCCGGATCCTTCGGCAATCAGAATGTCGCCGTTGGGAAG
>JBDZVE010000039.1:5786-8997 GCA_040255535.1 Lysobacterales bacterium
GAGAGAGGCCGCGCGCATCACAGCACCTCCTCGGCCTGAAACCCGGAATAGCCGATCCAAGCTGCAACGAACGCGAGAAGCGTCATCACGATCGACAGGTAAAGACCGGCCGGCATGGCCGCCCATGCGTCCTTCCCGTGCACAAAGGCATTGACGAGGCCGAACACCCACATCGCGAGCAGCGCGACGGAATAGAAGGCCAGGCGCTGCCTCCGACGACCAACGCGAAATGCCTCGATCAGCGCCCAGAGCAAAGCGAATGCGCTCACAAGCAATCCGCCGGCGATGAGCCACGATGCAAAGTTGAGCCACTGCACCTCGAAGGTCGACCGATAGGCGAGATCGCTGAGCAACGCACCCAGGAACAACGGAAACGGAAAGGCAAGAAGGATCGCGTGAAGCGGATGGAGCGGCCTGAGATAATTCCGTGCGGGTACGGTGGCCACGGCGTTTCCTCTATCTGTAGAATCGGTTGACCCCTCTTGATTAAAAATAAGCGCCGCCGCGACGGAGTTGGTTCCTCCGCAGGTCATCATAGTCGCCGATCGAACGCTGGGAGCAGGTACTCCTTACAGGTTCGGCGCGGTACGTGGAAGAATTCGAACCGGGTCTATTCTTCACGCGGAAGGCCGTCTCCGGCACGGACCTGCCGACATGGAGAAGCATTCCGCTGCGGCGCGCTTGACGCGCTGTCGTTCGCACTCGTGCACACACATTATTGGAGAACAGAATGAAACAACTCAGTCGACGTTCGCTGATCGCGGGATCCGTGGGAGCCGGACTTGCGCTGCCATCTCTCGCACGCGCCATCGAGGGATGCGGCGAGCAGCCCAATACCGCCCCCGCGCTTCAGCCCCCGCTCTTGCTGACCGACTGGGCTTGGCTCGGTAGATATCGCGACGAGAACGCGAAGCTCATCGCGAGCGGTGCGAAGGTGGACACCGTGTTCCTCGGCGACTCCATCACGGAAGGATGGGCGAGAACGGACCCCGACTTCTTCTCGAAGGGCAACGTGGGCCGGGGCATCAGCGCACAAACCACACCGCAACTACTGGTGCGCATGCACTCAGACGTGATCGCGTTGAAGCCGCGTGTCGTGCACATCATGGCCGGCACCAATGACATCGCTCACAACACGGGGCCGATGACGCCCGAAGACTCGCACAACAATCTTATGGCGATGTGCGAGATCGCGCGCGCTCACGGAATTCGTATCGTGCTCGGCTCGGTGCCGCCGGCATCGAAGTACTGGTGGAACCCCGACGTGCGGCCGAAGGCGGCAGCAATTGCATTGAACGACTGGATTCGCGGTTACGCAAAGAAGATCGGCGCCGTCTATGCCGACTATGTTGCCGTGCTGACCGACGCCGAAGGCAACGTGAAGCCGAATCTGGCAAAGGACGAAGTGCACCCGACCGCGGAGGGATACGCAGCGATGCGCCCGATCGCGGAAGCGGCGATCAAATAGCCCGATCCGACAATCGAAAAAAAGATCTGTTATCGCGAGATCAGCGGCCCGACTGCTTCAAGGCGCGCGAGACAAAGAACGCCGTCGGCCAGCCCACGAGGAGGATGTGAAGGAAAGCTGCGACGTGGATGCTCTCCAAGGGGTAGATGCCGTGCCCGATCGCCGACAGCGGCAAGATGACGTAGTTCATGACGGCGAGGAACGCGATGCCATACAGAATGCCGAGCACGATCCATTGTCGCGGCAACCATTTCGCGCGGCTCGCGATGACGTAGAGCAATGCCGCCGCCGACATGCAAATAAAGAAGTGCAGGGCGATCCCGGTGACGACCATTCCGATGCCGCCTTCATGCGCCGACGGACCGAGGAGACCGCTCGCCACGCCTTTCCATGGGCTCATCCATGAACCGCCGGCCAGCACGGTCCTAACGGTCGGATAAATGAAGTCCGCGAGCCCAGCGAAGAATCCGCCGAGCAAGATGCCTCGAAGGGCCGGATTGTTCGAGGCAGCGGGCAGGGTCATTTCGGCGCCGGCATTCATGACTCACTCCCTTCGGCAGAAACGCGGAGACTACACACGACACGCCACCCCACGTCTATACCCACTTTCTGCGCGAACCGGCGGACCCCTTGTGTCCACTTCGCGCCGTGGGGAGCAAAGGTGGGGCTCCACTATCGGTGATATAGCTCCGGATCGCCAACGGGGTCTCGACTGCTGAAGCACGAGACCCAGCAGCACCCGGAAGGTTTGGCGAGAAGCGTCAATTCGACTCGGTGCTCAATCGGTAGCTCGCGCGCTCGATCTCGCCCGATCGTTCGCACCGGGCGCGATAGCCCGTGCCGATGGGTTCCACGTCAACCCGATCCTTACCGACGAAAGTCAAACGAAGTGCGGCCTCGTCCGCGTGGAAAACGTACGTGCTTGCAGATGCCTTGCGAGCAACGCCCGTGAGCTCGCATTTGTGGCGGTCACGCGCGAATGTGAGCAGGCTGAAGCACATGACGTCCGGATCTCGCGCGACGATCGTTAGAACGTCCGTTGCCGCGACTATCTTTGGTGTGTCCAGCACCATGCCGCCGGGGGTGACGACCTTGTGGCTGATGTCGTCCGGAGGCGCGACGGTCGGAATCTGATGCAGACGTGTGTAGCGGGCCGGCGCCGTCATCGCAGCTATCGGACAGGAGCTGCCTGGAATCGGCGCTTGCGCGTATGCACTCGTCAGCGAGAGACAGGGCACTAGAAAAGCGAGCTCACGGGCGAGTCCCATGCGCTCATTATCCGAGTATCGGACGAAGTGGGAGAAGGACGACCGCAAGGAACGTCCACTACGTGAAACTACAGCCTGTCCTCGAGTCGCGCGGGAGGTCCGTCAGCCAAGAGCGGATCGCAATCGAAGTGGCTCTCGAGCTGATCTAGATCAGGTCGCTAGCGTGCTGGAGCGCGCATCATGAGTGCTAACGCGAGTCACTCGCATTCAGGGTGTCAGGTCGCCTCGCAAGCATGAGCTATCCGGTTCTCGTCGCCGTGCATCTGTTCGCTGCGCTGATTTTCGTCGGCGCCGTGTTCTTCGAAGTGTTGATACTGGAAGGCGCGCGCAAGCACGTGGACGCGAAGGCGATGTCGGCCGTACAGCGTGCGATCGGCACGCGCGCGCGCCGGCTGATGCCTTGGGTCCTGCTCGTGCTCTACGGTGCGGGGGTGGGACTCGCGTGGCAGTATCGAGAGGCACTCGCCAATCCCTT
>JBDZVE010000039.1:9097-34345 GCA_040255535.1 Lysobacterales bacterium
TCCCCTGCGCCGACTAGCCCGGCTTCCGGCCGCAAAGCAACACACTACAAGCGCCGAGAGACGGGGAGGCCGCAGAATCGAGCTCGACTACAAGCATGGAACCGCGGGGCGCAGCATTCGCTTCGGCTCTTGGACGGCATCGTGGACGTAGCGGCCGTTTCCGGTGTCGTTGGGGACGAGCTCGGAGTACCAGGGTCATGCACTTGAGTAGTCGAACCGCGATTGTAGGAATCGTGCTAGTCAGCTTTGTGCTCACGCTCAGCGAGCTGCCGCGGAGCGATTGGCCGACGCTGGCCGCGATGAGTCTTGCCTCGGGGGTGACGGCCCTTGCACTCATGGCCGCGGCAGCGTTGCTCGGCGGTCGCCTAAAAATCGTCGAGTCGCTGTTTGGCGGGCTCGATCGCGTGTATCTCGCACACAAATGGTTGGCGGTTTGGGCGCTCGCCTTCGCATCCTTCCACTTCGTGTTCAAGGCAGGAATGCAAACCTGGGAAACCGCGTCGATTCTGACGCTGCCGCCGTTCTACACTCGGCTCGTCCGTCAACTCAGCTTGCTTGCGCTGGTGTTCATTCTGCTGCTCGCGCTGAATCGGCGTATTCCGTATCACCGCTGGCGTTGGTGGCACAAGCTCTCCGGGCCGCTTTTTCTCATCGTCGTGCTCCACTGGCTGAGCTTCAAGAATCCCATCAAGCTTGCGAGTCCCGTGGGAGCATGGCTTGCCATTCTCTCGACCCTCGGCATCGCAGCCGCAGCGTACAAGTTGCTGCTGTATCGATTTGTCTCGAATCACGCGGAGTATCGCGTCGTAAGCGCAACGAAGACCGGTACAGCATTGGATCTGCAATTGGAGCCCGTCGACAGGCCGATCTCCTTCAAAGCGGGACAGTTCGGTTTCATCTCCCTGAAAGAAGAAGGTCTTCGCGAACCCCATCCGTTCACGATTGCAAAACGCAATGGGGGGCACATGCATTTCGCAATCCGGGATCTTGGCGACTATACGCATCGCCTGGTGCAGCTCACGAAGGAGGGCATGTATGCGGATATTTATGCGCCGTTCGGTCGGTTCGAGCGCCCCGTGACGGATCGGCGCGAAGTGTGGATTGCAGGTGGTGTGGGTATCTCGCCGTTCATTGCGTGGCTGACCGACGCAAGCGCAGAGCATGCGCCCGCTGCAACCTTGTTCTACTTCTTCACCCCGGGGCGCGAGTTTCCGAGCGTCGAGCACATTGAACAGTTGGCGGTAACGAGCGGAACAGAAGTCGTGCCAGTCTCGGCCGGGCCTTCGGATCCGGCCTTCGTGCAGCGCTTCGAGCGTATCGTCCGTGACGCAGGGAATACGCGGGTCGAAATCGCGTTCTGTGGCCCAAAGGGGCTGCTCGAACACGTGCGGGCCCTCATGGCTCGTCTAGGCGTACCCAGGACGAATCTGCGTTTCGAATACTTCGAATTCCGGTGACCGTCGGGCGTCACCGCCTCCTGATCCCTTCTTAGTATGCTGCGTCCAGGCCGATCAGCAGATAGTGCTCTTTCGTCTGATGGCCGACGAACGGCGGCCCGCCTGCGTCCTTGCTCAAGAAATCCGCGTTTACTTCGATGACGGCTTTGACGTTGCGCATGAAGTAGTACGATGCCCCGAGCGACACTGAATTCATCTCGAGGCCTTCGAATATCGTGCCGGAATCCTCGAAGTCGCCCGCATCTACGTAGTTGTAGAGCACCGAGAAGGCCCACCGGTCGTTGTAGATGTAATCGACCCCGGCGAAAGCGCCGAACCATTCGTAGTCCTCACCCGGCGCGATGTCGAGGAAGTCGTCCCACGTATTCCACAGTCCCTGTGCAAACCAGTGCACGTTCGAAGCGAGGCTGCCGGAAAGATCGAGTCCCAGGATCTCCTTGTCCGTGTCACGCGTCCCGGTGGATTCGCCGACGATGCCGCTTGCGCTTCGTTGCTCGCCCGTCAACCCGAACAAGCCGATACTCACGGGACCCGCGTCGAATCCGATGCGGCCGAAGACGGTCTTTTCGGAATCGTTGTCGAACAGGCGGTCCGGGCGGCGAATGCCTGGACTGTCGATGGGGAAGTTCTGCGCGATTCCACTGCCGTTTACGATGCCGAGCGCCGCATCGACGGGGCCGACGCCGCGATCGAAAACGACACCGCGTTCATAGGTGATTCCGGCCGCGCGGTAGGCGTAGAAGTCCTGAAAGGTGAGGCGGATCTCGCGCGGGAACATCAGATCCGAGACTTGAAATTGCCCGACCTGCGCGCCGATACCGGTTCCGAACACGTCATCATGACGAAACCACGCATCCTCGATCAGGGCCTCCCCATTGCGGCCCTTCTCCGCGAAGATGCCGTAGAAATAAAACGTGATGTGATCCGAAAGCGGCGCACTCGAAAGCAGCTTGACCAAGTAGGGCGCTTGAAAGTCGAAGCTCGACTCATTGCCCGTTGGGCCGGTCAGCGGGTCGATATCCACCCCTTCCTCGCGGGCCTGAACGAAGGCTTGTGCACGCACTGCAACGGGCAACGTTTTCGGCAACGCGAGCCGCGTGTCGCCCAAGTCGAGCATCGTGTCGCGCCAATTCGGCATGCGAAAGTTCGTGGCCGCGAAATGCTCGCCGAAGGCATTCAGTCTTGGGAAGGCATCGTGACAGGTGACGCAGCTGACGTTGTACTGCCGAGTAAATGCAGGCATACCCTGTGAAACGTCAGGCACCAGAGCTGCGATGGCGAGCAGGAACGTACCGAGGGTGGCATAGCGGCGCGAAAGCATGCGAATCCCCTTGTTGGTGTTCGTGAGCTGCCGCAAGTTGAGCGCGGCGCAATGCCGTGCGCACTTAGGATATCCACGCAGGCGAGTGCGTGTATCAGCTACGTCGAATCGACCATGCAAGAATGAGCGTCGCACCAACGATCGGCGACCCACGCATCGACGGTACGTAGGACTCGCGTAGTCCACGGGACTGATCCTGATTTATCTACTCGTCGTCGCACAGTTCCGATCGTATGCCGCGCCGCTCGTCATCATGGCGATTCCGCTGACGGTGATTGAAGCGTGCTGCTCTTGCGGCGGGTGTAGAGTAGAACGACCAATCGAATGAAGAACGTGCGTGCATGCTCCACAGAGTACCCACGGAGAGAGCGGGGTTCTTAGCAAGCGATTCCCGCGGGCTTTCAGCGACAGAAGTCATCTCCAGCCGAGATCGATTCGGCCGCAACGACATCGTCGTAGCGCCGCCATCGGGTTGGCGCGACCTGTTGAGAGACACTGCACGCGATCCCATGATTTGGTTCCTCGCGGCGACCGCCGTGTTGTTCGCGTGGCTCGGCGACTATGTCGAAGCGTCCATTCTCGCGATCGCGCTGGTACCGATCATCGGCATGGACGCCTATCTCCATCGCCGCACGCAGGCGAGCACGGAAGGGCTGGCCGGGCGCCTCGCCGCGCGCGCCCGAGTGCTGCGGGATGGCGTTTTTGTCGACATTCCTGCGACCGAGATCGTTCCGGGTGATGTCGTCATCGTTCGAGAGTCTGAACCCTTTCCCGCTGACGGCGTGCTGATCGCCGCGCAGAACGTGCAAGTCGACGAATCGGCACTGACCGGAGAAGCACTGCCGGTGCGCAAGCAACGATTCGAGTCGCTGCTCCCGGCCCCGGATGGCAACGAAGCCTCTCGAGAATACGTCATCGAACACGAGCACTGGGCTGCGGCGGGAACGCGGCTCTTGACCGGTGAAGTACACCTGCGCGTCGTATTGACGGGTGCGGACACGCTCTATGGGCAGATCGTGCGTTCGGCGCAAGCCGGCGCTCGAGAGCGCACGCCGATGCAGAAGGCTCTTACGTCACTCGTCGCTACGCTGCTCATGGCGGCAAGCGCCATGTGCGTAGCACTTGGCGTGACCCGATATCTTCAGGGGCACGGCGCACTCGACGCGCTGCTGAGCGGCGTCACGTTGGCGGTAGCTGCGCTGCCGGAAGAGTTTCCGGTCGTATTTACTTTCTTCTTGAGCATCGGCGTCTATCGATTGGCACGACGTCAAGCTTTGGTTCGGCGCGCAGTCGTAGTCGAGAACATCGGGCGCGTGAGCTGCATCTGCTCGGACAAAACCGGCACTCTGACGGAAGGAAGATTACACCTGACACACGCGCGCCCAGCGCGGCACGTGTCCGAGCAAACGCTTCTGCGTGCCGCCGCGCTTGCGTCGAGAGCTGAGAGCGCGGACCCGATGGACCGCGCGCTGCGGGAACGTGCACCGGATGCATTCGAGGAAACGGTCGCAACCTTTCCGTTCACTGAAGATCGGCGGCGCGAGGTGACCATCCTTCGAACCCAACAAAGCGGTCTCGTTGCCGTGGCGAAAGGCGCGCCTGAGACAATCATCGGAATGACGACAACGCTTTCGCAAGCCGAGCGCGAGAAGTGGTTGCGCGAAACGATGGAGCTCGCTTCATCGGGTCACAAGGTGATCGCTTGCGCCCGATGCGATCTCGAAAGCTGGGAGGGTGGAGAGCCCGATCGAGGCTATATCCTGCTCGGGCTGCTCGCGTTCACGGATCCGCTTCGGCCGACCGCCGCCGAAGCCGTGAAGAGAGCGCGAGCCGCCGGTATTCGCGTCATCATGGTGACCGGAGATCATCCGGCGAGTGCGCAGGCCATTGCCGAAGAGGCGGGAATCGGTGCGGATCCACCCCACGTAATCGATGGACCTGAGCTCGTGCGCTACATAGGCGCAGATAGCGCGGCGAGTTTGGATTCGGTCGATGTCGTGGCGCGCTGCATTCCATCGCAAAAGCTCGACTTGGTGCGCGCGCTACAGTCTGCCGGCGAGATCGTCGCGGTGACGGGCGATGGCGTGAACGATGTGCCTGCGCTGCAGGGGGCTGATATCGGCATCGCCATGGGCGAACGCGGGACGCGCAGCGCACGCGAAGTCGCTTCGATCGTGCTGCTCGACGACAATTTTCGCACGATAATTCGCGCAATCTCGGAAGGGCGACAACTGTTTGAGAACCTCAAGCTCAGCTTCGCCTATCTGCTCATGGTTCACATCCCCCTCGTGCTTACGGCGGCGTTGATCCCGTTTGCCGGTTATCCGCTGCTCTATCTTCCTGCACACATCGTCTGGTTGGAGCTCATCATGCATCCGATCGCATTGCTCGTGTTCCCGCAGGTAGCGTCGTCCGATCGGCTGAAACCTCTAAAGAGGCGCGGTCGCCCGCGCTTCTTCGACGCAGCGGAGTGGACGATCATCTGTGTGGTCGGCCTTGCTGTTGCAGCCGCGATCGCGACGGGCTACGTGCGCAGTCTCGGACCGGGCGCAGACATCGAGCACGCTCGAAGCATGGCCATCGTCACACTCATCGTAGCGAACGCAACGATTACGCTCGGCCTCGGCGGCATCAGGTCGCGCAGCGCGCTAGTGGCGGCTGTTGCCTGCTTCGCGTCGGCGGTCGTGTTAGTACAGATTGATTTCATTGCCGAGTTGCTGCATCTCAGCCCACTTCACGCGGATGATTGGCTGCTCGCCGGAGCCGCCGGCCTCGCACCGGGTGCGCTCGCTTCGCTGATCACATGGAGGTCGCGAGCGCGGTCCTTCGCGTGAACGCCTAAGGGCGCGCGTACCTGCGGTACGCGACGAAGGCAGCCATCACCGCCATCGCAGCGACCCAGACGAGCGGGTTCTCGGCAGTCAGTTGAAGCGAATACCGCGCAAACAACGCTGCGAGAATCAGGTTCTCGAGAGCAAGCGCTGCTGCTGCCGCCGGGGTCAGGATCGGCTTCCACCTAAGCGCCATTGGGACGATCAGCAGGATCCCGCACACGATTTCGAAGACGCCGAGGATGATCCATGCTGCCTGCGGCAGCACGCCCGCCGCAGGCACCTGCGCGAGCTCTGCGTACCTGAATACCTTGAATGACCCGCCCGAAACACACAATGCGGCGAGCACTACTTGGACGATCCATAGGAGCACGTTCATCTGAATATCCTGGTTCTACTTGCGATCCGAAAGCTAGTTTCCGGGATACGGCAACTTGCCGGATACTGCCACAGACCCGTCATCGCCATAGGCATTACAGTCCGGAGAGAATAATGCAGGCGACGAGCTGAAACGTAGAATCCGGGGAAAGGACGGGTTTTCTATCGACGAGACTCTACATCTCGTCGGGGCGGCAGAGGTCGGGACGATGTGGAGAAGGGGAGACAGATGCTGAAGCGAACACTACTCGTGATCACGATTCTTCTTTCGTGCGTGGGATGTGACCAGGCGAGCAAGTCCGTGGCGACCTCGTACTTGTCGGAGGGTCAAACCGTCTCACACTTGGTTGGAACCGTTCGGCTTCAAGTTGCGAAGAACTACGGCGCATTCCTCGGACTGGGTACGTCTCTCGGTAAACGCACACAGCTCGTATCTATTGGGACGGCTATTGGCCTAGTTGCGCTCCTGATCTACTGCCTCGCCTTCGCCCCAGCCAATCCAGTCACGCTGTCGGCGCTCGCGCTCATCCTCGGAGGAGGGATAAGCAACCTCATCGATCGACTGCTCTACGGCGGCTACGTCATCGATTTCTTGAATGTGGGGATCGGACCGCTCAGAACCGGCATATTCAACCTCGCCGACGTGTTCATCATGCTGGGTTTCGTGCTGCTCCTATTCCGCGATCGACTCTACAAAGCGCTGCCAACCGATCGCACGAAGGCGCGCAGTCGTTAGCAGTGGATTCGCGATCCATGCTTCGCCATTGCACACGAACAGACGCGGCGCCGATCTGCGATATCTACAACTACTACGTCCGCGAAACGGTCGTCACGTTCGAGGAATCCGTCGTTTCCGAAGTGGAGATGGCGCGGCGCCAGAGTTTCGAGAGGTCGGATTCAAGTTTGGCGGCTGGATTGACGTAGCTTACTGGGAGCTCATCTTGTGACCGCGCAGGTCTCGGCTCCCACCGCTTGCAGTCAGTGGAAACGTTGACGTAGCATCTGCTCCGCGCATGTAACTGGCGTCGGGTGGATCAAACCATCGGGAAGCATGCGTGCGGGGTCTTCCCGCTGCGGCCGCTCGCCTGGGCCTTCGAGTCCAACCTTCCTATGGGAGCGCCGCCATGCAGATCTCATTCGATTTACTTCGATCGTCCGACCCCGATGTTCACGCCGCGATGCTCGGCGAGGAACAACGTCAGCGCGAGGGCCTCGAGCTGATTCCTTCGGAGAACTATGCGTTTCCCGAGGTGTACGCGACGAACGGCTCGGTATTCGCGAACAAATACTCCGAAGGCTACGTCGGCCGGCGCTATTACGGCGGCCAGCAGTTCACCGATCGCATCGAGTCATTGGCGATCGAACGCGCCAAGCAACTATTCCGCGCCGAGCACGCGAACGTGCAGCCCCTCAGCGGATCGCCCATGAATCAGGCCGCGTACATGGCGTGCCTGGCACCAGGCGATACCGTGCTTGCCATGGATCTTTCGCATGGCGGGCACCTCACGCACGGCGCACCTGTATCGTGCATGGGACGCATCTTCAATTTCGTCCGCTACAAGACGATCCCGCCGCAAGGCGATATCGACTATGACGCCGTGCTCGCGACCGCAAAACAAGTGCGCCCGAAGATCGTGCTCTGCGGGCATTCTTCTTATCCGCGAGAGTTGGATTACGCGCGCTTTCGAGCGATCGCGGATGAAGTCGGTGCGCTCTGCATGGCGGACGTCTCGCATATCGGCGGCCTCATCGCGGGCGGCGCGCTCGTAAACCCGCTGGATGCGGGCTTTGACATCGTCACGACGACTACGCACAAATCCTTGCGTGGCCCGCGCGGCGGATTGATTCTTTGCAAGGCATCGCTCGCGCAGAAGATCGATGCGGCCGTGTTCCCCGGCATGCAGGGTGGCCCGCACATGAATGCGGTTGCCGGCATCGCGGTGACCATGAAGCTCGCGTCGCAACCTGAGTTCAAGGCATACGCGCATCAGGTCGTGCGCAATGCTCGAGCGCTTGCTGACGAATTGCTGAAGCGCGGCTGCAGTCTCATCACCGGCGGCACGGAGAATCACTTGATCGTGATCGATACCGTGCGCTCATTCGACATCGACGGCCGCGTCGCCGAGACCGCGCTGGATCAAGCTGGGCTTACGGTCAACAAGCAAGTCATCCCTGACGATCCTCGCCCACCGCTCAGGCCGAGCGGGATCCGGCTGGGAACGCCAGCGATGACGACACGCGGCTTGCGGGAACCGCAAATGGCGCAAGTCGCGGCATGGATGGCCGAAGCGCTGCGTCATCCGACAGACGAAGCGAAGCTGCGCGGTCTGCACGAAGAAGTGCGGGCGCTGTGCCAAGCGTTCCCGGTGCCGGGACTTGGCAGCTAGAGCGCGCCTCCCGCATACGCCAATCGTGTGGACATGTCGCTTCGATCTCGTGCGTGGGAGCCTTGAGTAAAGCTACTCCACACGCTTGAGCTTCATCTCGAAGAACTTCTGCGGTCCGCCGTTGGCGTCCATTTCACCGGTTTCGATCCATTCGTCGCCGACGACACGGATGATGTAGCGGATGGTCCCGCGCGGGCTCGGTATCTCCCAAACGAACGCACCGTCTTCGACTCGGCCGTGGAAGTCGCCGGGGGGCAGGCCTGTTGCTTGAGTGCGGAAGAGATAGTCGCCCTTCGCGGGATCGAAAGACAGCATCGCAAGCGCGTTGTGCACGAGTCGCGTGCGATCGGGTGTCCAATGTTGTCCCTCGATCAAGAGCGCACGCCCATCGAGACGCGACTCCACCGTTTCTTGCCCGACGAAGGGCTTCGGCTCGCCCGGGCCCATCCGCATCCAACCTTCCCCTTTCCACGTCCCGACGAGGGCGGGGAGCTTCGCCATCGCCGCGAGCTCCTGATCGTTCGCTTGCGGCTCCGCGACCGACACTACAGGCACGAGCAGAAAAGCAGTGAGCAGGAGACGAAGGAGCATGGCCAAACCTCACAGAGCGTTTCGAGGGGAGGGCGCCGGAAATTACCAGCGCCCCCATACAACGTCTTGAACAAATCGGTCGCGGCTCACTCGACCAACCGATGCGCGATGCGCTCGGCGTGTGCGCGAAACCCAGCGGGCGACATCCCCAGCAACTCGCGGAACTCTCGGACGAGATGCGATTGATCCGCGTATCCGCCGCGACTCGCGAGCTCGACCCAGCTATTCCCTTGTGCTGCGGCGCTCGCCGCAACCGCTCGCACCCGGCGCACGCGTGCGAGCTCTTTCGGCGACAACGCCGTCTCGGCAGCAAAGCGCCTGCGAAGCTGACGCGGAGAGAGCCCGATGGCCCGCGCGATCTCAGCAATCGGTTCGGCACCGGCTGTGCGAATGATTCGGAACACGGCAGTCATCACGACCGGGTCGAGCGGTCGGGCATTTTCCGCCAGCTCGCGAAGAAGCCCATCGATGCGCGCGGCGATCTCTGCTTCGTCGTTCGCGTCGATCGCGCCTCGCCAGCGTTCGCACCAGTCGGCTGCCAATCGCAGTCGTGCCGGCCCGACCCACTCCCGCGAATCGCGCGGATCGAGTGCGAGGAGCGCGCGCGCGGCAGCGGGCCAGAGATGCACACCCCAATAGACGCCACCGCCGTTCGCGGTCCTGACGAGCGGGGAAACCCGCTCGCCCGTCAATATCAACTCGCCGCCGCGCGCGATACTGAGGATCGCCCCGCCGGTAAGCGGGACATGATGAGGTATCGGGGGCAGGGAGGACGCCCGCTTGAATACCCAGATCGATGCGATCCACGGGCGCAGCTCCGGCGGCGGCTCGAGCTCCGCATAGTGCATCGGGGTTTCGTTCATGCTCACGGGATATCGACGCGCGCGCCATGAAGGACGTGTTCCGCCCGATCTTTGCGCGTGATCCTAGGGTCTGAAGCTCGAGTCATATCTGATGTCTACTATACTCGCTAGTGCATGCTGTGGCAGCAGCGGCTGGAGTCTTCCGGTTGCAGCGCACGGTTCGAGTTGACTCTTCCTGCAGATCCTCGTGTGCCGATCGTCGCCGCAATAAAAGCGTCGACCAACCGCTTCTCGATACTTAGGTATTGCCCTTAGTAACGAGCGGAACTAGAATCCTCGCCAGACTCGCTCAATACCACCAATCGACGGGTATTCGAAATGCCTCAGCCCGCAGTCGCTGACGATGTCTTTTATGCCCTGTCCAATTCGACGCGCCGGAAGGTTCTGGAGAAACTATCCGTTGGGCCGGCGACGGTCAGCGAGCTGGCGGCACCGTTCGACATGAAACTTCCCTCGTTCGTCCAGCATCTATCGGTGCTCGAGCAAAGTCGGCTCGTGAAGTCCAAGAAGCGGGGGCGCGTGCGGACGTATGAGCTCGTACCCCAGCGATTCAAGGTCGCGGAAGACTGGTTGTCCAAGCAGCGCCGTTTGTGGGAAGCGCGGGTGAATCGATTCGACACCTACGTCAGACAACTCAAGGAAAAGGAATCAAGATCATGAGCAAGCACTTCGCGATCGATCCGAAGCTGGATCTTGTTCTGGAACGCTTCATCGACGCTCCCAAACGTCTCGTCTGGGAAGCGTTGACCCAACCCGAGCACTTGAAGGAGTGGTACATGCCGAAGCCTTGGGGAACCGTGGCTAGGTGCGAGCTCGACGTGCGCCCGGGCGGTATGTTCAGCATCGACATCGCAACCGCAGACGGGCAGGAATTTCCCAACCTCGGCTGTTTCTTGGAAGTCGTCCCGATGGAGCGGCTTAGCTGGACCTCCATGTTGTTTCCCGGCTATCGTCCAGCCGTCTTCGACGACGTTCCGATTACGGCCATCGTCACGATGGAGACCGTTGGAAGCGGAACGCGCTACGTCTTCACAGCGCTGCACCGAAACGAAGCAGATTTAGAAAAGAACAGGACATCGGGTTGGCAGCAAGGGACCGAGATCGCGCTCGATCAGTTTGTAGCGCACGTGAAGTCGCTGAACTAGTTTAGGCACTGTTCGGATTGGCTGGCGATTGCTTCGATCGGCTCATCGACTGGCTCTGAGCATCGCCGGCTGACGTTGCGATACGCGGCTGAGTTGGAGCTCGGGCCTGCGGCAGCGTGATACGAGATCAAGCTCCGGCCGATAGGCATCGTTACGGACTTGGGTTGCGCCCAATATTGTGTGGTATAGGTGGTCGTGGGATGCGGGTGCCGAGCTGCGAGCGCGCATGCAATCGAGATCGAGGTGCATCCGCTGGAGATAGCCGAGCGAGAACCACATGAACAGCGGCACTTCTTTCTGAACTCGCGGCGCGAACGTGTACGGCATCCCGTGTAGATAGACACCTTCCTCGCCGAGCGACTCGCCATGATCAGACGCATATATGAGGGCGCCATCCAGTCGATCGGAGAATTGCTCGAGAAGCAGGATCTGCTTCGATAGTAGAGAATCCGTGTAGACGATCGTGTTGTCGTACGCGTTGATGACTTCTTGGCTCGTGCAGTGCTGCAGCTCATGATCGTGGCAGGCGGGGCGAAACTTCTCGATCTCCGGCGGATAGCGCTCCGAGTACGCTGGCCCATGGCTGCCGATCTGGTGAAAGACGATAATGGTATCGCGTGTGATGTGTTGCAGACGCGCGTCCAGGTCGCGGAGCATGATTCCATCGTAGCAATACCCATTGCGACAAAGGTGGGGATCCGAAGTTTGCGCATACGATATGGTCGGCACGCGCTCGCAGACGCCCTTGCAACCTGCGTTGTTCTCGCGCCATTCGACATCCAGGCCGGCTTGCATGAGTGCATCGAGCACGTTCGTATAGCGATACGCCTCATCGGCGTCGAACGCGTCGCGCCCGAAGTGAGAGAACATGCAGGGGACCGAAATCGACGTCGATGTGCCGCACGATGATGTCTTCGAGAACACGATGAGGTTATCGATTCTCGAAAGCGATGGGTTGGTAGGACGCGCATACCCATAAAGCTGGAAGTTCGCAGCGCGGGCTGTCTCTCCGACTACGATGAACAGCACCAGCGGCTTGAGCTCTGAA
This sequence comes from Lysobacterales bacterium, assembly GCA_040255535.1. Lineage (GTDB taxonomy): Bacteria > Pseudomonadota > Gammaproteobacteria > Steroidobacterales > Steroidobacteraceae > Steroidobacter. The sequence continues at coordinate 21,119 of JBDZVE010000039.1, forward strand.
CGTCCGGTACGGTGGCTTTCGCCGCCGGGATTCTGCAGAACGCGCCCGACGCGGGCGTCATTCTCGCGGGCGAGCAGCGCTATCGCGCTCACGACCGGAGCAGCCGGGCTCAGCGTATAGCGAATCGGCTTGTACTCGCGGAAGTAGACCGCGTAGTTGGCGGAGCAGCCGAGAAGACCGAACGCAGATAGCGAGAGCGCACCGAGACCGAAGAGTGCGCGCTGGCGAAGCTGGATGCTCCAGTGTCTGTCCGGCCACTGGACATTCCAGGCAAGCAACGCAGGCACGACCCCGAAGAGGATCAGATAGAGCACCAGATCTGGATTGACCAAGCCGCCGATCTCTGCCGCATCAGTTTCGAAGACATTGCGCAACATCTCCTTGTTCATGACCGCTCCGTAGGTTTGTGTAAACCACGAGCCCAAGGCCGCCACGATGAACAAGCCGCTCGCGGCCGTACGCATGAGCGCTCGCGTAGGCATGATGAGCAGTAACGAGGCCTGCAGCGTCAGAACAAGAACGAACAACGAAACGATGAAAGCACTCGCGCTCAGGGAAGGACTCCACATGGCGGCGATACTCTGATGCCAGAACCGTACGTTGTAGAGCGCGAGCCACAGTAGCGAAGTACCGAAGGCAAAGGCGACATCGGAAGGAAGTTTCAACCGCGAGATCGACCGGAGCTTCGACATTGGCATGGAAGTGCGATTCGTCCCCTACGACGAGCGATATCCATTGGACGTGACGAACCCGCATTTCCATTCGGCAAGGAAGCTTTGACATCGGCGCGATGCTCAACATGAAGCGCATGGGAGCGTACGCGATTGATCGCGCTTCTCTCCTTCGTCATATAGACGGACGTACGCGCTCCGCGCGAGTCGCTCCGAGCCTGGGTGTGTTCGAGGCCCGCATAGAGCTGTGATGAACATCCACTTCGCGAACGCAGCGCTTTGCGCAGTCTGCCTCGTTGCCCCCGCGTTGCATGCAGCGAATGAGCCGGGCGATCGCGACCTGTTGCCTCCCACATCCTGGCCGATGCTTTTGCCCGCGGTCCCCACGGACGAGGAGCTCGAATCGCTCGGTGCGCGCATTGCGAATATCGAAGTCCGTATCGACGATGTATTCGAGCGCAGTGCTTCCCTTGCGATGCCCTACCGGGTTGCGAACGGATTGCACATCGCTACTCGCCCGAGCGCAGTGCGTGCGCAGATGCCGTTCGGAGTCGGCGATCTCTACAGCCGCCGGACACTCGAGGAAGCGGAGCGCGTGCTTCGGGCTAGCCGCTACTTGAACGACGCGAGCGTCGAGCCCGTGCGCTACAACGAGATCGACAATACCGTCGACGTCATCGTTCGCGCACACGATGTGTGGACGCTGAGCCCTGGATTGTCATTCGGACGCAAGGGCGGCGAGAACTCGACGAAACTCAAATTCGAGGACTCCAACTTTCTCGGTTTGGGCAAGCAGATCGCCATGTCGCGGACCGATGAAGTCGATCGAAGCGGGTGGCATTTCATGTATACCGACCCGAACGTTCTCGGGTCGCGCTGGAGGCTCGCCGGCGCCTATGGATCGTTGAGCGACGGCTCGGAGAAGCTGCTCGAGATCGGAAGGCCGTTCTACTCGCTCGAGAGTCGATCGAGCTTCAATGCGCTGGCCGCAGACGCTGTTACGTCGCAGGCCCGTTATGCACTCGGCGAGGTCGTCGAAAAGTTTTCCATGCGGGTCAAGCGCTTCGACCTGAGTGCAGGGCGCTCGTCCGGCTTGCAGAACGGATGGGTCCGCCGTTTGCTCTTCGGCGTTCACTACGAGGATCGCTCGTTCGATGCGCTCGATGGATATCCCGACGTGTCCATGCCCGACGATCGCATCGTCGCCTATCCATGGGTCGGCATCGAGTGGATCGAAGATGCGTATCTCGAAACATGGAACCTCGATCAGATCGGACGGACCGAGGATCTCTACCTAGGGACCTCCGCACGTATCGAGGCGGGCTTGGCGAGCACGACACTCAGCTCGACTCACGATGCTGTCATGCTCAAGGGAGCGTTTCGTACGGCAGCGGATGTCGGAGTAGATCAGTATCTCGTCAATTCGCTTCAGCTCTCGGAGCGCCTCGAGGAGGGCGCTCTGCGTAACGGGCGACTCGCACTCGAATCCCGCTACTACTTGCGCCGTTCTCCCCGAAGAGTGTTCTTCGCGGCCCTCAACGCCGCGATGGCGGAGCACCTCGATCCGGAAGAGCAACTGCTGCTCGGCGGAGACAATGGACTTCGCGGCTATCCGCTGCGCTATCAGGCTGGAACCATAAGCGCCTTGGTGACGCTGGAGGAGCGCTTCTATACGAACTGGCAACCTCTCAAACTCTTCAACGTCGGCGCCGCCGTGTTCTTCGATGCCGGTCGTACGTGGGGCCGAGACGACTATGGCGGCGAATCGCTCGGGTGGCTCAAAGACGTAGGTATAGGACTGCGTCTCGGGAGTGCTCGCTCGGGTCTCGGCAATGTGCTCCATCTCGATCTTGCAGTCCCGCTCGACGGTGGATCAGGCATCGATGGCCTGCAGTTTCTCATTGAGACTCGTAATTCGTTCTGATGGCGAAAGCAACATCGCCCCGCACTCAGGTCTGGACCCGACATGCAGTGCCTGCGTTGATCGTATTCATCGCCCCGGCCATCCTCTTCGCATTCTCGAAGCTCGATCTCGCGTTGGCTCATATCTTCTTCTCACCGCACGACGGCTGGATAGGTGCCAACAGCTGGTTCGTAAACGAATTGATCCACACCGGCGGGCGGTGGGCGGTTCGCATCGTCGCAGCGCTCGCGCTTTTAGTGTGGCTCGCCAGCTTCTTCCTTGCCGCTTTGCGGAGCGTCGGTCGTCCCGCCGTCTATTTCTTCAGCGCACTTGCGCTCACGGTCGGTATCGTCGGTTTGCTGAAAACCTTCACCAATGTCGACTGCCCGTGGGATCTCATCGCCTTTGGCGGAGACAGGCCGTACGTGGGCTTGTTCTCAACTCGTCCTGACGACCTACCGCACGCGCGGTGCTTTCCTGCGGCGCACGCGAGCTCGGGTTATGCGTTCATGGCTCTGTATTTCCTGGCGTACGAGCGCAGTCAGACATGGGCGCGTATGGGCCTCGCCGTCGGCCTGATTCTCGGACTCGTGTTCGGCATCGCACAGCAGAGCCGCGGCGCACACCTGATCTCCCATGACCTTTGGAGCGCGGTGCTTGGATGGCTCATTCCGCTCACGTTGTACGCGTTCGGGTTCAACTGCCGCTTGTACGATCGACAGCATGACCGTTCTACGTAACGCCGCGCTTCGGCCTTAGAAGCGAAGAGCCTTCGACAGGATCAACCGGGAAACAGGAAGCGGACCGCGCGTGCAGGCCATCAGCGTTCGTTCGCGGCTATGCTTCATTGAAGCGCATCGATCACCTTGGACAAGCGGCTGCGGACTTCCTTGGCCGTCTCCGCGAGCGCCGGATTTCGAGTGCGCTCCATCGCGACGACCGGATCCACGCTTGCAACTTCGACTTGCCCATCTGCGGTCTCGCGCACGATCACATTGCACGGTAGCAGGACCCCGAGCTTATCCTCGATCTTGAGCGCCTCATGGGCGAATCCCGGATTGCAGGCACCTAAGATCCGATACTTCGGGATTTCCGCACCGATCTTGCTCTTGAGCGTCGCTTGCACGTCGATATCCGTAAGGACTCCGAATCCCTCGCTCTTCAAGTGCTCGATGACATCGGCCACGACGCGATCGAATGGACCATGGACGGTTTTCGCTAAGTAGTAGGACATGATGTCGTCCGCTGATCAAACTATGGCTCTACACTTTCACCGGCTTGCGCCGCTCCGTCATTACGCGGATATGGCAGCACGTTAGCGCTGACACGTATTTGCCTTTGTAAGTACGGCAATACGATCTCAGAGGGCAAAAGGCGTGATGTTGTGCTTACAGCGAGACTGAGAACGACTCGAGATCACGCGCCTGTTCCGGTGATCTACGTAGCGAAATGAGGTGTCTCACGGCTGCGGCATCTCACCGGGCCGTGCCAGCATTCCGCCGTCTGTAACGGGGCGCGCCAGATTCGATCATCCGGCCGCTCGTCGACGATCTGCGCTCGATTCAGGCGGAGTAAGGCATGCGAAATCTTCGATTCGCCTTCCTGGTGCTGCTCGTATGCGGGACTCAGAGCCACGCGGCAGACTACGTTTCGATGTCGGGCGAGGCGCTCTATGAACGCTTCTGCGCAGCGTGCCACGGAATTCAGGGAGCAGGCGACGGGCCGGTTGCCGATTCGCTCAAGGTGGAGGTACCGGATCTGCGACTACTTGCGCGCCGTGCGGGTGGGACGTTTCCGCGAGACCGTGTGATCAGGATCATCGACGGACGCCACATCATAGGCGCACATGGCACGAGAACCATGCCGATCTGGGGAGAGCACTTGAGCCGGCTCGAGCCGGGCGACCCGAATGCGGAGCGGGCAGCACAGATCGTGATCGAGAGGCTCACTGACTACTTAGAACAACTGCAGCGTCCGTCTGTGAAATAAACGCCAGCCCGTGGCGGTACACACTTCGTGAGCTCACCTTGAGCTCGAGTGGGCTGCGCTTCTCGGAAACGCTGCCTTCATCCGCAGCCAGGTGCGACATTCGTCGCACTTTCGAAGGCTTGCCGGCCAGATGACCTCCTCGAGCATCTCGCCTTGACCCAGATCAGTGCCGGCATGAGGCCTTGATCGTCTACTGCCATTCACTTGCTCTCACACCCGTTCGCAGCCATTTCGCGACCACAAAGGAGGCACTGTGAGGTACATCGATATCACCCACAGTGGAGTGCAACTCGACGAGGCCACCGAGACGTTTCTGCTGAGCGAGCTCGAAGGGCTGAGACGCGAATGCGATAGCGTCCACAGCTGCCGAGTTCATCTCCAAGGAGGAAGCTCATCCCCCGAAAGATCACGGCCGTTCTGCGTCACGCTGCTCCTCAGTACCGGTGAGCACCATATCGTCGTCAAGTCTTGTGACGGAAGCACGAGTACGTCAACAGCACGGGATACTATTTCCGATGTTATCGGTGAAGCAGCAAACGAGCTCAGAAAGCTGAAATCGTCCAGCGATTGCGCGACCTGCTCTGGCCAGTCCGCAGGAACATCCGAAAGCGTCATGATCTAGTCGTCGGCTGTCACAAACGACCACGTCATCACGTCTCTACAAGGAAGCACGATTTCTGGCGCTGGTGCACCAGTCACCAGGCGTCAGGACGGAACGGCCTCAGAATTCCTCAACTACAGGGTCGGCTCATGCACGAAGCCACACTCGCAAAGCACATGCAGATCGTCGGACGTCACCTCGCGGCTGAAAACGCCCATCAACTCGGCGCCACTTTGGAGACCTTGCATCCGCAGTGCGTGTTCGAGGACGTCCCGCTCGCACGAGCATTTCACGGCCACGCAGGGGCAGAGCAGTATTATCGCTTGTGGTGGGACGCGTTTGCGGTCGAGGTTCAAGGCTCCGTCGTTTACTGGAGCACGGAAGGACAGCTCATCGCCGAAGCGCGATACGTGGGGCGGCACATCGGCCAATTCTTCGGCCTTGCGCCGACGGGGCGCGAAATTACTTTGCCATTCGCGGTCTTCGTCGGGTTTCGCGACGGCCTCATGGCTGGCGAACGCTTCTACTACGACCTGAGCTCGCTCCTGCGGCAGCTCGGCGCCGCGCACCTGCCGGGCGCCTAAGCCACCAATGTTGAGGTCGCCCAATCTGTATGCGTGCCGATGGCCGCCTTGACATTTCGATAATCCTCGTAATATCGTGCGTACGTGAAAACCACTGAAGTGATCGCGGCGCTTGCCGCGTTGGCGCACGAACACCGGCTCGCCGTTTATCGAGCATTGGTGGAGCAAGGCCCGGATGGGTTGGCCGCAGGCGAGATCGCGGAGCATATCGGCCTCGTTCCATCGTCCTTGACATTTCACTTGCAGCACCTGACTCGTGCCGGGCTCATCACGCAGCGCCGCGAGGGGCGACAGCTGATCTACAGCACGAACTTCTCTGCCATGAACGAGCTCGTTGGCTATCTGACCGAAAACTGCTGCCGTGGCTCTCATGGATGCGCATCACGCTCTGCGCCTGCCGCGGCGAAGGCCCGTACTGCACGAAGAAAGTCCGCGTGAGGAGATCGCAAATGAAACGCTTGCACGTGCACGTTTCCGTTCAGAATCTGGATGCATCGATTCATTTTTATTCGCAGCTGTTTGCTGCGACGCCCACTGTCGTGAAGCCAGACTACGCAAAATGGATGCTCGACGATCCCAGTGTGAACTTCGCCATTTCCGCGCGCGGAACAGCAGCCGGCATCCAACATCTCGGAGTTCAAGTCGAGGACCAGAATGAGTTGTCGGAGGTGTATGCGCGTCTGCAACGTGCAAACGCTCCCATTCTCGAGGAAGGCGCGACTACGTGCTGCTACGCCAAGAGCGAGAAGAGCTGGATCGAGGACCCTCAGGGTGTGAAGTGGGAGACGTTCCTCACGACCGGCGCAAGCACCGTCTATGGCAATGACGTTGATAGTGTCTCAGCCGGCGCATGCTGCACACCTGCTGCCTTAACTTCGGAAAACCAATCCGCGAGCGCGTGCTGTACGCCAGAAGAAAAGGCAGATGCCCAGGAGCGCAAAGCAGCGTGTTGCGGGTGAGCCGAGTGCGGGTCGAGAAGGATTCGCGCGGATAGGCGAGCAGAACATCCCTCGGAGAGAGGCTTGTCTCGGCGTTGCCCGAGAGCTGTCGGCAACGAAGTTCCGTCGGTACCATTGCCAGAGGAATCCGCCACCACCGTCGGCAGAGCGAACCAGCGCGACCGACCATCCAGTCGGCGGCTAAGAAATGGCTCGAGCGGAACTAGAACAGTTCTCGCGACATTCAGGCACTACTCTCGAGGACGTCGACGTGCGGCCCGCTCATCAAGATTGATCGTGCATTACTCGCCCGCTCAGGCGGCACAGTTCCATGTGCTGCGCTGCCGTTGTGTTTCGAGACGGAGGCAAGAGGACTATGCACATGGGTACAGGTTGGCGTGTCACGTCGAGTTTGGCTTTGAGTGCTTGGGTGTCAGCAGCGTGCTTTGCGCAGGAAGCGCGACCGTTGGTAAAGCCGCCCGGAACTGAGAAAAGCACGAAGATGAAAGCACTCACTGCTGGGGCAGAGGTCCTGCAGAAACAATCGCCACCAGCGCAGTTCAATGCATACCTTGTGGGGTTCCATCCGATGAAGGAACACCCAGAACATCAGATGGAAGCGCATCATTTCTGTCGACAGGTGAACGAAGACTTTGCACAGTGCGTTCTATTCGATGGCAACACTGCGGATGCCAACCTCAACGGTATCGAATACATCATCTCAGAGAAGCTATTCGAACAGCTGCCTGCCGGCGAACGTCAGTACTGGCACCCGCACAATTTTGAGATCCTCTCCGGCCAGTTATCAGGACCGGGGCTACCTGATGTTGCGGAGAAGGAGCTCATGCAGGGCAAGATGAACTCCTACGGCAAAACCTGGCATGTGTGGAACACCGGTCACTTCGGCATGAAGGATGGCGACAGCATGCCACTCGGTGAGCCGCAATTGGCATGGTCGTTCAACCATGATGGAGAGGAACTGCCCGGGCTGGTGCAGAACCTGGAAAAGCGAGTCGGAGTGGACGTCGCAAAGAACAGAGCTGCGCGTCAGGATCTCGTATCGATGGCCAAGCCTCAGGAGGGGGTGAACGCGCTAAAAGGCAAGTTCAAGCGGCCAACGAAACCTATCCCTGGTGTGACGCCGAAGCAGCCCACTCAGCAGCAGCCAACGCAGCGCTGATGCGCTGCAATCCCTTCCGTGCGTATTCCGGACCAAGTTGACCGCTGATTCCGTTTGAACGTGACCGGTCGTTCCGACCGAACGTGACCGACGATTCCGATTGAAGGTGACCGATTTTCGGCCTCGGCCGGAATCGTCGGTCATGTTCCCGGAATGGTCGGTCACGTTGGGCCGGAATGAAGGCCGAGTCTGCGCTGGAACTTACATTTTCCTGGCTAAGCTGCCCGATTTTTTTGATCGGGGAGCCTGATGCCAGCCAAACGGAGTGCCATGCGCAAAATCAAAGACGTTCTGCGCCTCAAATTCGAGGCGCGCTGCGTCCGAAGCCAACGCAAGTATTCGCGGCCGACTGAAGAAGAGATCCCATCCTTCGCATCCGGTGCAGCTCCTAGACTTAGATCCTCACTCCCCATACGTTCCGTCACGCGTCTTTCCTGATGTCAATCTAAGGCTGACGCAGAACGCGGAGCCGCGTGAGATGCGAACTTTGCCTCCCAGAGACCCTGATGATTCATAAACCATCGCAGTAGCTGTTTTGCCGCGTCCAGCCCGGCAAGTACGGCGTCTTGCTGGGTTTCTAGTGCCGCATTCGTATCCAGCACCGGAACCGCGAGTCTTAAGGCCGCGGATTTTTCTGCGGGTGCTATGCGCATTTCGGGGAGAAAGTACGACCCCATGAGGGCATGCACTTCATTGAGGCGCTGGCCCATTCCACGGAGCTGAAGATCAACGAAGCCATGCGTCAGCTTGTGACAGATGTCCACGTTTCGCGGCAAAGAGGGTGGCCGGAAAAGCACGAACGTAGAGCCCGACGGCTTGCTGCCTGGTTCCTTCATTTCGAGTTCCGGCGCGCGCTGCCGCGCCAAGAGCCAGTACTCTCGCCAAAAAGTCGTAGTAGGCAAGTCTTCCTCGGGTTGATAGCCGAGGGTGCCTTTGTCGATTGCTGAGCTCAACAACAAGATTTTGTAGTTTCGACGCTCCCCGAGAGATTCAGCGGTTTCGAACCAACGTCTCAACTCCTCGTACGTAAGACGATGATCAAACCCCTTGGTACCTGCTGACTCGCCGAAGTAGCGTTCCGGAGCAACCAGAATTGTGTGATAGGCAGAACATTCATGCCGCAGGATGTACCCGTCCCCACGTAACCTGTATCGCTCAGCCTGCGACGGCTGCATCCCAGCGTTGATTTTGTTCTCGATAAGTATGCGAGTACGCCTTCCGTCAGGGGTCGAAAAGCCCACCTCAAGGTCCGACTCTCCAGTTGATTGCGTAACGGACCGAACTGCGGAGACGCATTGTCCTAGTGAGGCGTCGTTCCCCAGCGTTTGGGAAAGGAACCATTCTTGAAAGGAGATGGAAGACTGAAACTCTTCCAGCAGAAGAAGATCAATGTCTCGTTCGGACACACCAGCAATGCTGATTCGCGCGCTCATTCTGAGTTCTCTTTATTGCATCAGTTCGGAAGCGAGTCGCAGCACGGTATTGTGATGGCGACCGTTCGATCAACAGCGGTAAGCGCGACAACGCGCTCGGCACACCTGCGGCTCGTGTGTCGCGACTGGTGTCTCTTCTCGGTGTTCCCACCAAGATCGAGAAACAGCTCTTTAACAGAATTCCTTCGGTCGGGGGCAACAGGATGTCCCCTTGAGGCGATGTGCGCTGATTACCTTGCCTTACTCTGCGAACCGCGTCCGCCTTAGGCAGTCTCACGTTTTGACACTCGCGCCTGCTGGAATGGCCTCCAACGAACAAGTGGAGGTCACTCGCATGTCTGCCAACGCCCGCACGATCGCTATCCGAGACCTGCAGGGCATCGCTGGAAAGAGCATCGAGGAGATCGAAGGGCTCGGGCTGCCCGCTCTGGACTCGCCAGCCTGACCAGTCCCTCTATCCCGTCCTGTTCGACTTCGCGAGATTTCTGCACTATCCTGCGACCTGCATCAACGAAATCATAGAGATAGGCGCGCAACCTCCGCCTTTGGGCGCGAGACGATTGGGTCATAGCCGCCCGGAAGAGCGGCCGACACTTACCTCAGCTCCGGACGGGTTCTTGCGCCGAACTCAGAAAGACCCGCCGCGGCACCCTTCAGACGAGGTCCGGCTCAGAGTGTTGCGGGCTAAGGGTTGCACGGATCACGAGGCGCCAAGGGTGAAAATCGTTCAGAACGCCGGGACGAACCGGGCCTTCGACCTAGTTCGGCGGCGCTCAGCCGGAAATTGCCAGTTCCTTCTGATTGCTCGATCGATTAGACCCCGTCACCGAAGAGACAGAAGACGAGGGCGGCGAGTTGGAAGCCCAAGCAAGCTGAGCATGAGGCCAGTCATTCTGGATTCGCTGAGAAGCAGGCCCCACGCGGAAATGACGATTTTGCTCGCGTGAGTTTGATGCAGTTCGCAGCTGCCTCGGCGCCGCGGGCGTACGGTCCCCATTCGCCGACGGCAGATTGGATGTCCAGAGGAGGGCGCGTGCGTTGTTCGATGACAGATCGCGAGTATCCAGAGTCCTCAGATGGAGTCTGGGATGACGGCGAATGGATCAGTTGGGATTGGATCAATCAACAACTTCATCGACAGGAGCTCGGCGAACAGTATCCGCAAGCGGCTCCAGAGTTGGTTGAGGTCTTTGAGACGCTTGTGGACGCCGCAGCGAGCTACAAGGCGCTCACTGGTCACTACCTTCAAATCTGGGGAGAGTTAGGCGAGTTGTTCGCCGAGATCAAATTCGGCTTGAAGCGCCATCGTCCACATACTCAGGGATCGGATGGGAAGCTGGGAAACGATTTCGTTGAAGTGAAGACTATCTCACCCGAGAAGCGAGTAAACCGTGTTCACGTCAAGCGTGCTGGAAACTTCAACAAACTTCTCGTGGTACGTATCAGCGAAGATTTCGAGTTCGAGGCCAGGGTTGTAGACCGCCAAGCTCTCGGAAAAGGGAAAGGGAAGCTCGCCCGTTTCTCATGGACAGCATCCGACGGCAACTAAGGCCACATCCAAAGGATTGTTGCTTTGACAATAAAAAAAGCCGGACGAGAGATCACCACGATCGATGACTGGGAGGCCTACGCAGGACCGAAGAGTGCGGACCAGTGGCGTGACGGCAGAAGCGCGAAGGAGGCCGCTCGTGCCTGGCTCGAGGGTGATGGCCGGATCCCGCCCGAAGTTCGCGCGGCCCTGGCGAGCCATCCAGCATTCGCGGGTATTCAATCGTGGACGGCTGAACCTGAAGCCAAGTTGCCGTTCGATGGCTTTGCGGGTGAACCTCGCAATAGCGATCTCGTCGTCCACGCGGTTGACCAGCACGGCCCATATCTGATCGCCGTCGAGGCGAAAGCCGATGAGTCATTCGGCGAAACAGTCTCAGACGCACTAGCTTCAGCTTTGGACCGCCTTTTGGCCAATGAGCGATCCAAGGGCATGCAGAGGATTCAGCAACTCGCACAGGCTCTCTTTGGCGCGCGCACGCCCGCCGGGCCGCCGATCAAGAACATCAGATATCAGTTGATGACGGCCTGTGCTGGAGCAATTTGCGAATCCGAGCGCCGAGGGTACTCACGGACGCTGGTCCTGATTCACGAGTTCGTAACCGACAAGACAGACGATACGCGACACATAGCGAATGCACGAGATCTCAGCCTGTTCGTGAAGAGGCTGTCACACGCCGCCAGTTCAGAGGTTGCGTCCGGCTCGATCCAAGGGCCATTTCCAGTGCCGGGCACGCCTTTATTCGCGGGTACAACGAACCTGTTCATCGGCAAGGCGAGCAGAAACATCCGCCTCGGATCGCCTCCACAAACGTGAGTCTGCTCACAAGATCAATCGAGGTGCCGTCGTACCAGTGCAAGTGTCTGATTTGTTTCGACCAGCGTCACCGGAATTTCACGGAGGGTTACCGGAATTTCGTTGGCTCGACAGAAATTACTTTGCCTTGAGCTCCGCCGCATATCTAATTTAACTTAATATACATTATGCGCACTCCAATACAGGGTGCGCTCCAGCGGAGAAGCCGCATCACGCGTCCCTGCGTGCGGCTCGATCAGTTTGCCCTGATCGGGATGCGCTTGACTCGGCTCACGGCCTCGGCGGATTTCGGCAGCGTCACGTGCAGTACGCCTTTCTTGAACGACGCGCTGACTTTGTCTTCCTCCACGTCGACCGGTAGCGGGATCTGGCGCTCGAAGCGGCCATAGAAACGCTCGCTCATGCGACGGGATTTGTTCTCGCGCTCTGACTTCTTTTCACCGCGAATGCTCAGCACGCCGTCGTGCAGCAGCACCTCGACGTCATCCTCATCCATGCCGGGCAGCTCGGCTTCGATCCTGAACTCCTTGTCGGTCTCGGACATTTCGATCCGCGGAAAATTGAACGACGAGCTCAGCCCGAAGCTGCCGTCCTCGAAGTCGCGCCAGAAGTCATCGAACAGGCGATTCATCTCTTCGTGAAACGCTACCAGCGGATTGGCGCTTTCACTGCGCACAACCGGTACGCGAGAGCGACGCATCCAAGGCACTAGGTCTCTGACAGCCATCGTGATCTCCTCCAATCGCTTGTACTGACGAAGTTTCAGAGCGCGCTCCAGCAACCAGGGCGCCCCGACTCCGGGACATCCAGGGCTTGCCGAGCGGGCCCTTGCCGTGACCTCGAATAGGCGCGGACGACGAAGATTCAAGGGGCAACTATCCCGGCTTGAAATTGCGGCCGCCGCCCCTAGTAGCGCCTGTGTTTCAGGCGGCTAGTTGCTGCTCGGCGCGTGCACGACGCGCGAGAAGCGGTGGCGCATTCGCTTGGAGCGCAGCCGGCCCGTCCTGGAGCGTTGGTTCAGTCGGATTGTGGTTCGGAGGCGTTATGAAACCCACACGATGGCAAGACTGGCTCAATATCATTCTCGGCGCCTGGCTGATCGCGTCGCCGTGGGCGCTGGGCTTTGCCGACACTCAACCCGCGGCAGGAACGACCTGGGTGCTCGGCGCGGCGATTGCCATCTTCGCAGGCACTGCCGCTTACATGCCGAAGGCCTGGGAAGAGGCCGTCAGCATCGTTCTCGGTCTGTGCCTGTTGGCGTCACCCTGGGTGATGGGCTTCGCCGATCATTCGACCGCGATGGCGAATGCCGTGATTCTAGGTGCCCTGGTCGTCGCGTTCTCGCTTTGGGCGATGTTGCAGGACGCGGATTTCAAGAAGTGGCTCGAGCAGCACCGTCACGTCTCGGGTACGCGATAAGTCATTTGCCGACCGGCACGGGCGAGTCCGTCCGTGCCGGTCATCGGCCGGTCATCGTCTCCTGTCACGAGCGTTGACTCGTTCCCTACCCTGGCGCCTGCAAGCAAGGCTCCGGGACATCCGGCTCGTGCGTTCGCCTCGTTT
>JBDZVE010000040.1:0-32477 GCA_040255535.1 Lysobacterales bacterium
CGTCAACCGTCAACCGTCAACCGTCAACCGTCAACCGTCAACCGTCAACCGTCAATCGTCATGCCTGAGTGTCTCGCCACCATTTTGTGGCGCCGAAACGGCGCAGTGTTCACGGACAATCGTTATAGCCGCGCGCACGAATGGCGCTTCGATGGCGGTGCTGTCGTGCCTGCATCGAGCTCGCCGCACGTCGTGCGCGTGCCGCTGTCGGATGCGTCCGCGGTCGACCCGGAAGAAGCATTCGTTGCTTCTCTCTCGAGTTGCCACATGCTCTGGTTTCTTTCGTTGGCCGCTCAGGCAGGATTCACAGTCGAAGCGTATGAGGATCGGGCCGTCGGCGTATTGCGGAAGAATGCCGAGGGCAAGGCGGCGATGACGCTCGTGACCCTGAATCCGATCGTGACTTTCGCTGGGGCGCAGCCCTCTCGAGAGGAGTTCGACCGGCTGCACGAGCGGGCACACGAAGAGTGCTTCATCGCGAGCTCGGTCAAGACGGAGCTCGCCTGTCGGGCGCAGATGAGCTGAGGCATCCGGTACAGGAACTTGTCGGCGCGTCGGTCGGTCCTTCCTAATCTGCCGGCCGAACCGGCACGCGTGCCGCTTGCGGGCTGGACTTCCCCGCGCTGCAACGGTACGTTACCGGCCGCCCCAAACCGCGCCGTTGCGCGGAAACTACTCACAAAACGGGTTGTTGGGTCAGGCGGCGTTGCGGCTCTCGTTCCATTGTCGTGTACCGCCCCCAAGCGCCATAAGCTATCCAAATGAACACTGCATGTATTCGGGATTGCACCGTATCGAGGCTCCGATGGCTGTGGGTCGCATTGGGGCTCCTGCCTCTGCTCGCGGCCTGCGGAGGGTCCGAAGGGACTTGCATCGATCCCAATGAACCGTATCTCGCGGCGAAGAACAATCCTCCCCTGCGAGTACCCGAGGGCCTGAGCGCGCCCGATCGATCCGAAGGTCTGACGATCCCGGATGTACCCTCGACCGGCAAGGTCGAGCGCAGCTCATGCCTGGATGAGCCGCCGTCTTATTTCCGTTCGGCGGGAACCGTGGCACGCTCGCCCGAAGAGGTCGTTGCGAGTTGGGCACAGGCTTGGGCGAACCGCGAGGCCGACGCCGTCATCGAGCTGTATTCGGCGAAATTTCAGGCGCCGACCGACACGGCGACCAGTGCCGCTTGGTTGGAGCAGCGGCGCGAGCAGGTTGCAACGGGACCGCTGCCGGAGCCTCGCGTCGAGCGGCTCAAGGTCGAGCCCGACGGTGCGGATCGACGGATCGCATCGTTCGTGCAGAACTTCGGAGCAAACTCGCTGCGCAAGGAGTTGATTCTGATCCGCGAAGCCGGATCCTGGCGCATCCTCGAAGAGCGAGTGAGCGCGGTTGACTAGCCGGCGCGATGATTTCATCGCGGAGCCGTGTAAGGGTGTAGCGTGTAATGTGTGACGTGGGCTGCCGCCGAGCCGCTCACGCGAGGCGCTGCCCGAGCCCGCGCGATCCCTTCACCACGACGCAACACAGTTAGACGGCACATGACTGCTTCTCTCTCCCCCATCGGACCTTCGGTCGCGCTGGCGCCTGGGCGGGTGCGCGATGCCATCATCGACCGGCTGCAGCGCGCGCTCGGCAAGCCGGTCGCGACCGCGACGCGTCGCGACTTCTACGACGCGCTTGCGATCGCGGTCCGCGAAGAGCTTGCAGAGCGTTGGATCTCGACGGCGAATCGCGTCGCGCGCGCGCACGTCAAGCGGGTCTGTTATCTGTCCATGGAGTTCTTGCTCGGGCGCAGTCTCATCAATGCGCTTTCCTCGTTCGACAACGGGCTCTTGGAAGAAGTGCGTGAGGCGCTGCAATCCTTCGGTCACGACCTCGATCAGATCGCGGCCGAGGAGGAAGATCCCGGTCTCGGCAACGGCGGTCTCGGACGTCTGGCCGCCTGCTTCCTCGACTCCCTTGCGACGCTCGGCTATGCGGCAACGGGCTACGGCATTCGCTACGACTACGGCATCTTCACCCAGGTGATCGGCGAAGATGGTGCGCAGCGGGAGGTCGCGAGCTCATGGCTCGGCGTCCAAAACTTCTGGGAAAGCGGGCGCGGCGGCGTTCGTTATCGCGTTCGGTTCGGCGGCCATTGTCGGGCGACGCGCGACGATAAGGGACGGGTGCGGTACGAGTGGGTCGACACTCACGATGTCTGGGCCATCGCGTACGATCTCTTGATTCCCGGCAATCGCAGCCCGACCGTCAATCATTTGCGCTTGTGGTCCGGCCGGGCGATCACTCCTTTCAATATCGACGCCTTCAACGCCGGTGATTATCCCGGCGCGGTTCGCGAGCAGGTCGACGCGAAGAACCTCTCGCGCGTGCTCTACCCCGACGACTCGACGCCGCAAGGCAAGGAGCTGCGCTTCAAACAACAATACTTCTGCGTGAGCGCGTCGCTTCAGGACATGCTTGCACAACACATGGCGGACCGCCGTCAGCTCGATGAGCTCGCCGACGCGGTCGCGATCCAGCTCAACGACACGCATCCCGCGCTCACGATCGTCGAGCTCATGCGCTTGCTCGTCGATGTCTACGGCATGGAATGGAATGTCGCGTGGGAGATAACGCGCAAGGTGTGCGGCTATACGAATCACACGCTGCTGCCCGAGGCGCTCGAAACCTGGCCGGTCTCGTTCTTCGAAAGATTGTTGCCGCGCCACTTGCAGATCATCTATCAGATCAACCGCGACTTCCTCGAGGAGGTCAGCGCCAAGTATCCGAACGATCTCGATCGCCGCCGGCGCATGTCGCTCATCAACGAGGAAGGCGATCGACGCGTGCGGATGGCTTACCTGTCGGTCGTCGGCAGTCACAAGGTGAACGGTGTCGCGAAGCTTCACTCGCGGCTCATGCGCGAGACGATTTTCCAGGACTTCGCGCAGATGTGGCCGGAGCGTTTCACGAACGTGACGAACGGCATCGCGGTGCGACGTTGGCTGAAGCAGGCGAATCCGGGGCTCGCGCAACTGCTCACCGAGAAGCTCGGCTCCGCTTGGGAGAACGATCTCGAGGACCTCGAGCGGCTCAAATGGGCGGCGGACGACCCGGAATTTCGCGAGCGTTTCCGCGCGATCAAGCATGCGAACAAGGAGCGACTCGCGAGCACCATTCAGCAGCTGCTGAATGTCGACGTGAGCGCCGAGGCGATGTTCGACGTGCAGGTGAAGCGCATCCACGAGTACAAGCGTCAGCTTCTGAATCTCGTGTACGTCGTCGCGCGCTACCTGCGTATCCTGGATGACCCGAACGCAGACATCGTGCCGCGCGTCGTGATCATCGCCGGCAAGGCCGCACCCGGCTATCACATGGCAAAAGCCATCATCAAGCTCACGAACAACGTCGCGCGCGTCATCAACTCCGATGCGCGCATCGGCAACAAGCTCAAGCTGTGCTTCTTGCCCGATTACGATGTTTCGTTGGCGCAGGAAATCATGCCCGCTGCGGATCTCTCTCAGCAGATCTCGACGGCGGGGATGGAAGCCTCGGGCACGGGCAACATGAAGTTGGCCCTGAATGGCGCCCTGACGATCGGCACCCTCGACGGAGCGAACATCGAGATCAAAGACGCGGTGGGCGCGGAGAACATTTTCATCTTCGGCATGACGGCGGAAGAAGTCGTCGCGCGCCGGGCGAGCGGATATTCGCCGGCGCAGGTCGTCGCTCAGAATGCCGAGCTCAAACGGGCGATCGAGACGCTCGACTCGGGACACTTCACGCCGGACAACATCTTCGATTCGAAGGTCGTCACCGATCGCCTGATGAGCGACGGGGAACATTTCATGGTCCTTGCGGATTTCGACTCCTACGCCGCGGCACAGGCAGAAGTGGACGCGCTGTTCCGCAATCGCGAGGACTGGACGCGCAAGTCGGTCATCAATGCATTGAGCATGGGACCCTTCTCGAGCGATCGCAGCATCCGCGAATACGCGGATACGATCTGGGGAATAAAGCCTGTTCTCTGAGGTTGACGGTTGACAGTTGACGGTTGACAGTAAGAGAGGGAGCAGCGCTGTGTTCTCTGGCAGTCAACAGTCAACAGTCAACCGTCAACAGTCAACCACATGTCTGCGACCGACCTTACCGATCTCGACCTTCACCTCTTTGGCGAAGGTAATCATCACCACATTTATCAGAAGCTCGGTGCGCATGTCGTCACCGTCGATGGCGTGCGCGGCACGCGCTTCGCCGTTTGGGCTCCGAACGCGAAGCGAGTCAGTGTCGTAGGCGATTTCAACGAATGGCACGGGCTGCGCAATGTCATGCAGCCGCGCGGCTCATCGGGCGTGTGGGTGACGTTCGTTCCCGATGTCGGGCCGGGCGCGTTGTACAAATTCGAGATCTTGACGCAGCACGAGCACCTGCTCATGAAGTCCGACCCGTATGGATTTCAGATGCAGCTTCGCCCCGACAACGCATCGATCGTCGCCGAGCTCGACGGCTACGAATGGGGAGACGGCGATTGGCTTGCGCGCCGCAGGGAATGGGATCCGCTGCGCGCGCCGATCTCGATTTACGAATTTCACCCCGGCTCCTGGCGGCGCTCGTGGCATAGACAACCGGCATTTCTCACGTGGGACGAGATCGCCGATCAACTGATTCCGTACGTGCTCGATCTCGGCTATACGCATATCGAGATCGTCGGTGTCGCCGAGCATCCGTTCGACGGGTCGTGGGGTTACCAGGTGCTCGGGCACTTCGCCCCGACCGCGCGACACGGAACGCCGCACGATTTCATGCGCTTCGTGGATCGCCTCCATCAAGCGGGCATTGGCGTGTTCATGGACTGGGTTCCAGCGCATTTTCCCCGCGACGCGCACGGGCTCTCGGAGTTCGACGGTACGCACTTATATGAGCATGCCGATCCGCGCCGAGGCGAGCACATGGAATGGGGCACGAAGATCTTCAACTACGGTCGCCACGAAGTACGCAATTTCTTGATCGCAAACGCGCTCTTTTGGCTCGAGATGTATCACATCGACGGTCTGCGCGTGGATGCGGTGGCCTCTATGCTCTATCTCGACTACGCGCGCAAACCCGGCGAGTGGACCCCGAATCAATATGGCGGGCGCGAGAACATCGAAGCGATCGAGTTCTTGAAGCAGCTCAACTGGACCGTCGGCCACTACTTTCAAGGCGTGCTCATGATGGCGGAGGAATCGACGGCGTACCCCGGTGTGAGCCGCCCCGTCCACCTGGGCGGGCTCGGCTTTCACTTCAAGTGGAACATGGGGTGGATGAACGACACGTTGCGCTACATGACGCTCGATCCGATCTACCGGCGCCACAACCATCACCTGATCACGTTCTCGTTCGTATACGCCTTCTCGGAGCATTTCATCCTGCCGCTCTCTCATGACGAGGTCGTGCACGGAAAACGCTCGCTGCTGGACAAGATGCCGGGCGATGAGTGGCGCAAGCTCGCGAACTATCGCCTGCTGATCGGCTACATGATGATGCATCCGGGCAAGAAGCTCATATTCATGGGCGGCGAGTTCGGTCAATGGCACGAGTGGCGCGACTATGAGGATCTCGCTTGGGCGGCATTGCAGCATCCGCACCATCAGCAGCTGCAATCATGGAATCGCGCGCTGAACCGAATCTACCGCGACTACCCGGAGCTTCATGCAAGCGAGCATCAATGGGAAGGCTTTCGCTGGCTCGAGGCCGACAATCGAGACGAAAGCGTGTTCGCATTCATGCGCCAACGTCTGCCGGGTGAAGGCGGCACGCATCTTCTCATCGTCCTCAATTGCACGCCGGTGCCGCGCGACGGCTACATTTTCGGTGCTCCGCACGCAGGCAGGTATCGCAAGCTCATCGACAGCGACGACCCTGCTTTCGGCGGCTCCGGCTACGCAAAGGAAACGCACACGGAAGCGTACGGCGAGCCTTGGCGCGAGTTCCCAGCGCGCATCCGCTTGAGCTTGCCGCCGCTCGGCATGGTGGTATGGATGGCGGAATGAGTGTGAGGTGTAATGTGTAGAGTGTAACGTCCGAACCCGCTGCCTTCTGACGCTACACCTTACACGTCACACGCTACACGTTCCCACCCTACACATCGCGGACCGAATGCGTCACCATCTCGAACGATGAACGCTATCCCAATCGATTACAGCCACGCTGTCCTGCAGCCGGGCGTGCCGGAGCCGCTTGGCGCGACCTTGACCGAAGAAGGCGTGAACTTTGCGATCTATTCGAGCGGCGCGACTCGGATCGAGCTCTGCCTGTTCGATCTGGAAGGCGAGCGGGAGCTCACGCGTCTTACATTGCCGGAGCGTACGGAAAACGTGTGGCATGGTTTTCTGCCGAAGCCGCATGGTGTCGCGGGGCTCGTGTACGGTTACCGCGTGCACGGACCGTACGATCCATTGCACGGAGAACGCTACAACCCGCACAAGCTGTTGCTCGATCCGTATGCCCGCTCGCTCGCGGGGCAGTTCAAGTGGGATGCCGCCTTGCTCGGCTACAGCAACGATGCCGATGAAGAAGCGCCGGATTCTGCCGACAGCGCTCTCTACAACTACAAGGCGCGTGTCGTTTCGAACGAGTTCGACTGGGGTGAGGACGTGCCGCCCGGCGTGCCTTGGCGCGACACCGTCATTTATGAGATGCACGTCAAAGGGTTCACGAAGCTGCATCCGCGCGTGCCGGAGGCGTTGCGCGGGACGTATCTCGGTCTCGCGCATCCCGAGGTGCTCAATTATCTCAAGCACCTCGGCGTTACGAGCCTGGAGTTCCTACCGGTACAGGCCTTCGCGCCGGAGAAGTTTCTCGTCGACAAGGGATTGACGAACTATTGGGGTTACAGCCCGCTCGCGTGGTTTGCGCCCGCTCCCCAGTACGCGATCCACGATGCCTTGACCGAGTTCAAGACGATGGTGAAGGCAGTCCATGAAGCAGGGCTCGAGGTCATTCTCGATGTCGTGTTCAATCATACGGTCGAGGGAAACGAGAACGGGCCCACGCTCAGCCTGCGCGGCATAGACAACGCGGCCTACTACCGGCTCGATCCCAACAACCTTCGCCAGTACATCAATCGTACCGGGACGGGTAATACGATCGCGATCGCGCACGCCGCGGTCCGCCGTCTCGTCATCGACTGCATGCGCTACTGGGTCGAGGAGATGCACGTCGACGGCTTCAGATTCGATCTCGCCGCGGTGCTCGGCCGCGACGATGGTCGCTTCCGCACGGACGCCGGGTTCTTCAAGGCGCTCGCAGCCGAGCCGTCGTTGCGCTACGTGAAACTCATCGCCGAGCCTTGGGACATCGGGCCGGATGGCTATCAGCTCAGTCATTTCCCGGCAGGCTGGGCCGAGTGGAACGACTTATATCGCGACACGATGCGAGGATTCTGGCGCGGCAATCCGGGCAATCTTGGGCGTTTTGCCGAACGCTTCGCCGGCTCGAGCGATCTGTTCCGAAGCCGCGGTCGTCGTCCGACGGCGAGCATCAACTATGTTGCCTGCCATGACGGATTCACACTCTATGATGCGACCGCGTACGAGCAGAAGCACAACGAGGCGAACCTCGAGGAGAATCGGGACGGGCACAATCACAACTTGAGCTGGAATTGCGGCGTCGAAGGGCCCACCGAGGATCCCGCGGTCGTCGAGCTGCGCGAACGCCAGATCCGCAACATGCTCGCGACGTTGTTGCTGTCGCAGGGCGTTCCGATGCTGCTTGCGGGAGACGAGTTCGGTCGCACTCAACAGGGCAACAACAACGCTTATTGCCAGGACAACGAGATTAGTTGGGTCGATTGGGAGCTCGCAAACCGCCGCACCTGGCTCACGGCATTCGTGCGCCAATTGCTCACGCTGCGAAAAAAGGCGCCCGGCTTGCGGCGCGATACGTTCTTGAAAGGCGCGCGGCAAATGGATCGCGAGCACAAGGATGTGAGCTGGCGACATCCGGGCGGCCACGAGCTCACCGCCGCCGACTGGCACGACCACGACGCTCGCGCGATCGGCGTGCTCATCGGCCACGCGTTCTCCGATCCGTATGGAACACCCAACGGTCATTTACTGTTTCTCTCCAATGCGAGCGGCGCTCCCGTCGAATTCAAGCTTCCGGAGCCGAAGACAGGCGCGGTGTGGCAAACCGTGTTCGACACTGCACGCTGGCGGGCGAATGATCTCGGTGCCTCGATTCACGCCGGCGGCCAGTTCGTCGTCTCTCCGCACTCGTGCGCTTTGCTTGCGGATGGCGATGCGCCGCCGAGCGTGCGGCTCGGATTCACGCTGCCGCCCGCCGCGCGGGGCTGAGCGGATCCGCCGAATCGAATCGCTCGACGGGCGAGTATCGACGCGAGTCCTCAACACGCGATGACGCACTCCATCGAACAACTGGCGCAGCTTCACGGCATCGGCGAGTCGTATCACGATTGGCGCGGCGAGCTGCGCGAAGTATCGATCGAGTCGCGCTCGGCAATTCTCGCCGCGCTCGGCGTCGATACGAGCGACGAGCGCGCCGTCGAGAGTGCGATCAGCAAGTACGCAACGATTCGCTGGACCCACATGGTGCCGACCGTCACGGTCGTCGAGCTCCAGGGGCCGATCACCGTGCCGATCGCCGTCTCGCGCGATCTACGTGCGAGAACCTTGGAATGGACCCTCACGCTCGAGTCGGGTGAGATGCGCGAGGGCGCTCAGGAGCTCGCATTGCTGGAGGTGCTCGAGGAAGGCGATGCCGACGGACGCGAGTACGTGCGCTTCGCGCTCGAGCTGCCCGCGCTGCCGCTCGGATACCATGATCTCGACGCCAAGCTCGATACAGGGCTCAGCGCTCAAGCGCGCATCATTGTCACGCCCTCGAAGTGTTTCGAGCCGCCGCTCATCGAGCGCGGCGAGCGCGCATGGGGCATCGCGGTACAGTTGTATTCCTTGCGCTCGCCGCGCAATTGGGGCATCGGCGACTTCGCCGACCTGCGCGAGTTGATTCGGCTCGCGGCACCGACCGGCTGCCATTTGATCGGGCTGAATCCGCTGCACGCGCTGGCACCGGCGGACCCGAGTCAAATCAGCCCGTACAGTCCCTCGAACAGGCTTTTCTTGAATGTGCTCTACATCAGCGTGCCGGACGTCGCCGAGTTCGCCGAGTGTGCGCGCGCGCGCGAGCGAGTCGCGGAGCAGAGCTTTCAGACGATGCTCGCGGAGCTGCGAGCGACGACGAACGTGGACTATGTGCGCGTCGCGGCGGCGAAGTTCGAGATCTTGAAGCTCCTCTACGAGGAGTTTCGCGTGTCGCATCTGAATCGCGATACGGCTCGTGCGGGCGAATTTCGCGCGTTCGTGCAAACGAAGGGCGATTCGCTCCGCCTGCACGCCATTTATGACGCGCTCGATGCTCACCTTCGACTGCAGGGACCGCAGTACTGGGGCTGGCCGAGCTGGCCGGACGACTATCGCGACGCGAGCTCTCCGACGGTCGTGCGTTTCGCGCGTGAGCGGAGCGAGGAGGTCGAGTACTTCCTCTATCTGCAGTGGCTCGCAGCCGATCAACTCGCGACGGCGCAAAGCGAGGCGCGCTCGCGCGGCATGTCGATCGGACTTTACGGCGACGTCGCGGTCGGCGCGAATCCCGCCGGCTCCGAGACATGGTCGAACCGGCACCTCTACGTACAGGGTGCGTCGGTCGGTGCGCCGCCCGACGCCCTCGCGCTCAAGGGCCAGGATTGGGGCATCCCGCCGCAAGATCCGAACGAGCTGCGTACACAGCAATATCGTCCGTTCACCGAACTGCTGCGCAATAACATGCAACACGTGGCGGCGCTGCGCCTCGATCACGTGATGACGCTCTATCGATTGTGGTGGGTGCCGCGGGGCTTCCAATCCAAAGACGGCGCGTACGTTCACTATCCGTATCGGGATTTGCTCGCCATTCTCGCGCTCGAAAGCCAACGCAGCGAATGTATAGTCGTCGGCGAGGATCTCGGCACGGTCGCGGAGCAGATGACCGAAGCGATGGAGCATTACCGCGCCTACCATTACAAGGTGCTCCTGTTCGAGCAGGAACCGAGCGGTCGCTTCAAGCCGCCTTCGGCGTATGTGAAAGGGGCGCTTGCCACCGTGACGACCCACGACCTGCCGACCCTGCGGGGGTGGTGGGAGGAGCACGATCTGCGGCTGCGCGACCGCCTCGATCTGTATCCGAACGAAGAGTTCAAGAATCAGGCGCACGCGGTGCGTCAATCGGAGCGTCGCAATCTGATGCAGGCCTTAGTCGATGCAGGCCTTTGGCATTGGCATCCCGATCAGCCGCTGCCCGAATACTCTGCCGCGCTCTCGCGTGCAGTTCACGCCTTCCTCGGGCTTTCGAACGCGAACATTGCGCTCATTCAGATCGAAGACTTGATCGGCATGACCGACCCGGTCAATGTGCCCGGCACGCACACGGAGCACCCGAATTGGCAGCGCAAGATCGTGCAGAGCACCGCCGAGATATTTGCGCGCCAAGACGTACGCGAGATTCTCGATGGGATGCATCGGGCGAGGCGGGGCGAGAATCCCAACGCGGGCTGATCGCCCGCTTCTAATAAGCTGTAACGTGCAGGGTACGGAACCGGTCTTACACCGTACACCTTACACCTTACACGCTGGCCGGGAGCTAGGACACTTCGGCTGGGTCTTCGTTTAATCACTGTTGTTACGCGACCGGTCACCTGCCATGCATCACTCACGTCTTGCGGGTTTCATCATCGACTGCAAAACCGACGATCTCGAGAAGGCTGCGGAATTCTGGAGCGCGGCGCTCGGGTTCCCGCTCAAGGCGGCGGACAGGGAGCCAGACGCGAAGTATCGCGAGCTCATGACCGAGGACCTTCATATCGAGGTTCAGCGCGTCGAGCACGAGAGCCGGGTCCACTTGGACATCGAAACCGACGACATCGACGCTGAAGTCGCGCGGCTCGAAAAGCTCGGCGCAACGCGCGTTGCCAGCGTGAAGACATGGGTCGTAATGGAGGCGCCGACCGGTCAGCGATTCTGCGTCGTGCGACCGCAGCGTCCGGGAATCGAATCGGAAGCTAACGCCCGGCGGTAGCCGCGCGTTCCATCGGTGCATGTTGTTTTTCTATAGGGTCTCTGCCTGCATTATGTCAGTGGATCCAACACACCTCGCGAGGCGTTAACCGCGCAGTTAGCGGGCGGCGGAAGGGTCGATGCGCCCGCTAATGGACGTCGAGCGGCCCGGCAGGGCGCGCTCGATATCGTTACGGAAAGGCATGCGGGGATAGTGAAATGCTTTTTAAACTCAAACGCTCGTGCGATGCGTTCGTGCGTCCGCGCGTCACACCTCATCCAGAGCAAGCTGCGGAGCTGGAGCGGCGCTTCAACTCGCTCGCGTACTACCCGGAAAATGGCTTCCATCGCGATCGAATGCAGGATCGAATGGAATGCCCGCGACTCAGGCGCGTCGGAACGTGAAAGCGTATGTGTGACGTGTCTCGCGTAGGGTCGGAAGGCGCAGCCCATGCTGCGCCTTCACGCTAAACAACTACGCGTCACACTCGGGTCTATTGCCCTTCCGCGAAGCGCAAGCGCACCATCGCGCGTTGTGGCACTGCCTTGCCGTTGCGTACGACCGGCTCGAAACGCCACTGGCGGATCGCACGAATCGCCGCGTCATCGAAGACATCCGCCGGGCTCGCGTTGCGAACCTCGACGTCATCGACCGAGCCGTTCGGCATCACCGTGAACGCGAGCTCCACCCAACCTTCGATGCCTTTTCTCAGCGCGTCCGACGGGTACTGCGGCGCGACCGTCTTCGTGCGCTTGAGCGCGGAGGCGGACACGACATTCGTGAGCAGCGCGTGCTCCTCGCGAGCGGCGGCGAGATCCATTTCGGCCTTCGCGATATCCGCGCCGACGTAGGCAGCACCGACTTCTCTGGCGCCGGCAATCAGCTGCGCCGAGCGATCGAACGCTTTTGCAGCCATCGCTTGGCGACCGGCGCTCAGCAAGCGCGTCGCGAGCGCGCGCGACAGCTCTTCGACCTCCGGACGGTTAGGCGCGGCGCTGCGCAGAGCGGCCAAGGATTCGCGCGCATTGTCTCCGGCCGGATCGATGAGCTTGCCTGCCGTGATGTGCTGGCGCACTGCGTTGGCGAGCGACTCGACGTTCGGACCTGACGCTGCGGGTGGTGCGCGCCGCGCGCTGGCGGCACGATTCGCTTCCGCGATCGAGCGTTCGACTTGCGCGAGCGCGGCACCGGCCGAGCCGAGCTGACGCGCCGCCGTGACGTAGTCCTGCGCATCATCCAACTTGTTCTGCGCTACCAATTGGCGAGCTTGGTCCGTGAGCTCGCCTGCGAGCTCGCGAATGGACTGTGCGACGGCCGGATTCGTCGGATCGAGGCGGCGCGCTTCGAGCAGAGCGTCGCGCGCATTCGAACTCGAGGGCGAAATCAGACGCCCGGCACGCATCCGCTCGCCTGCTTGTGTGAGCAGCGTCGTCACGCGAGCGCCCACTTCCTGGGCCTGCGACAACTTGAGCCGCTCACGTTCACGTGCGATCTGCGTATCGAGGAACGCGAGACGCGGATGCTGCGCATCGATGTCGCGGGCGCGCTCGATGCTGACGATCGCCTCTTCGATGCGCTCCGCGACCAGCGCGGCTTCGGCGCGCTCGAGCACCTTGTCCGCGACGGAACGGATGCCCGCGAGCGCGTCCGCATTGTTCGGATCGAGCGCAAGGGCACTGCGATACAGATCGAGCGCGCTCTCGCCCGGCGGCTCGAGGTACTTGCCCTGTGCGAATGCTTCTTTGGCGAGCGCGAGCTCGGCCTTCACCGGATCGGGCTTGTCGGGCAGCCCCGGGCTCGGTTCGGTTGCGGTCACCGATGCCGGCGGCGGTTCGGACTGATCCGCGGTGAAATGACTGACGCCAAACCAGATGCCGGCGATGATCACGAGCAGGCCGCCCGCGAGCGCGCCGTAGGTCACGACGTAATTCTTGCCGCCGCCGGTGCCGCCGGCGTCCGAGCTCAAGCGCTGACCTTGAGCCGCAAGGTCGTTGTGCTGCGTGACAGCGGCCTCGAGGGCGAGGCGCGTCTGCCCGTGCGACAACGGCGTGAGGAGGAACCGGAAAATGCGGCCCGCGGCGGTAAGCTGCATGAGACCCGCGCTGTCTTCGCGCTTGCCCGCGACGACGACCACCAATTCAGGGAAATGCTGAGTGAGCTGTGCGACCATCCCTGCCACATCGGATGTGCTCGCGGTATCTGCAACGAGCACCCCAGGCTTGAGCGTCGGTAGCTTGTCCGCCACATGATCGAGATCGGGCGCGGCGCTCACCGGTGTCCCTCTCGGCGCGGCCTTCTTGACCGTCTCGATGAGGTTCGCGTCGCGGCTCAGCACTAGGATGGGCGCATGGTGGCCTTCGTCGAGCTGCTTCAGCGACTGCGTGTCATCGATCTCGAGATTGATCTCATCGTTCCCCGTATGAGAACGAGTGTGCTGGGCATTGGCCATGTGACCCCTCCTGGGGGTTTCGTGCTTTGTCCCGCAATACTACTTATGCAACATGGCGCGACTGAGAACTGATTCCGCATTTCTCTCCAGACGCGCGTGAACTGCGCCCCAAAATGCGAACTGGGCCGACGCTGCGCAGCTTGTGCTCTCCCCACGTTCGCTGCTCCTGGTGCCCGACATCTCGCTCTGCGGGCGGGGCGTCGGCCGACAACATACGATTTTCCCGTTCGGCATGCGAGCGCAAACGTTGTATACGCTGCGCTGCACATGCGGATTTACGTGCCGCGGCGGCTTACGTATAAGCATCAGACGCCCCGCCGACGACCCCGTGAATTCCGCCGAGAAAGCGCATTGCCGAACCCGCCCCGCCAGGAACCGAGAGCACCCGCCCGTCCCTTTCGCGTCGCCGCTCCTCACGGGGTACGCGACGATCCGTATTACTGGCTTCGGGACGACTCGCGCACGAACCCGGAAGTGCTCGACTACCTGCGTGCGGAAACAGACTATGCGAACGCGCTTCTTGCACCGCATCAAGCGCTCATGTCGCAGCTCTACGAAGAGATGCTTGCACGGATCAAGCAGGACGACGCCTCAGTCCCCGTGCGCTACCGTGGGTATTGGTACTGGAGCCGCTACGAGAAAGGGCTCGAGTATCCCGTTCTCCTGCGTCGACTCGATGCGCCCGACGCCCCCGAAGAGGTACTGCTCGACTGCAACGCGCTCGCGGCCGACGAGTCGTTCTTCAAGCTCGGCAGCTATGAGGTGAGCCCGGATAACCGAATCCTGGCGTACACCGAGGACACGGTGGGGCGTCGCCAGTTCACCTTGCGCATCAAGGATCTTACGACCGGCGAATGGTTAGCCGATACGATCGGGAACGTCGAGGCCGCGCTTGCATGGGCGGACGACAATCGCACGCTGCTCTATGTAGAAAAAGATCCGGTCACGCTGCTCGGCCGGCGGGTTCGCCGTCATGTGCTTGGCACGGACTCGTCCGAAGACCCGCTCGTCTACGAAGAGCCGGACGAAGCGTTCGATCTCACGGTCGCGCGCAGCAAGTCGGAACAGCTCCTCCTCATCGGCGCCGAGAGCACGACCTCATCGGAATGGCGCTATGCAAGCGCCGCTGACCCAGCATTCGAGTTCCGCGTGTTCGCTCCTCGCGAACCCGATCATGAATATCAACTCGATCATCTCGACGGCAGCTTCATCGTGCGCACGAACTGGCAGGCGCAGAACTTTCGCATCGTGCGCGCACCGATGCATGCGTCCCAGGATCGTTCTCGCTGGCGCGATATCGTGCCGCACGATCCCGAAGTATTCCTGAACGCGTTCGAGATCTTCCGCGATTTCATCGCCGTGAGCGAACGCTCCGGCGGCCTCATGAAGCTGCGCGTGCAGCGCTGGGAAGGCGAGCCTGAATATCTCATCGCGGATGATCCCGCCTACGCGATGCGCTTCGCTTCGAATCCGGAGCTCGATACCTCCAAGCTGCGCTATGTCTACACCTCGCTCACGACGCCGCTCACGACCTTCGAATGGGATCTCGGGACCGGCGAGCGCACGATTCTCAAGCGCGAGCCGGTATTGGGCGAGTTCGATCCCGCCGATTACAAGAGCGAGTTTCTATGGGTGCGTGCGCGCGACGGGGAGCGCGTGCCCGTATCGATCGTGAGCCGCAAGGACGTCGCTCGGGACGGAAAGGCACCGCTCTATCTTTACGCGTACGGCTCGTACGGGCTCTGCTCCGACCCCATGTTCAACAGTCAGCGCTTATCCTTGCTGGAACGGGGCGTTGTCTTCGCGATCGCGCACGTGCGCGGCGGTCAGGAGCTTGGGCGACGTTGGTACGATGCCGGACGGCTGCTCCACAAGTGGAACACGTTCTATGATTTCATCGACGTGACCGACGAGCTGATCGAGCGCAGGTACTGCTCGCCGAGCAAGATCGTGGCAGCGGGCGGCAGCGCGGGCGGCATGCTGATGGGCGTGCTCGCGAACGTCGCCGGGACGAAGTACGCGGGCCTCGTCGCACACGTGCCGTTCGTCGACATCGTCACGACGATGCTCGATGAAACGATTCCGCTCACGACGCTCGAATACGAAGAGTGGGGCAACCCGAACGAGCGGCGCTACTACGAGTACATGCTGTCTTATTCGCCGTACGACAATGTGCGTGCACAGCCGTATCCGGCGATGCTGGTGACGACGGGATTGTGGGACAGCCAAGTACAATACTTCGAGCCCGCAAAATGGGTTGCAAAGCTGCGTGCGATGCGTACGAACGACGCACCGCTGCTGTTGCACGTAAACATGGAGGCCGGCCATGGCGGAAAGTCCGGCCGCTACGAGCATCTCCGCGAGGTGGCGCGGGAGTATGCTTTTGTGCTCGCGGTCCTGACGGGGTTGCCGTTCGGCGCGAGCGAGACTGCGCAGTGAACGCGGCTTGCTGCCGTCGCAGGCTGTCGCTGATCGTGCCGCCGTCTCACTCGGGTGCTGCATGAGTCATTCCGGATATATTTTGCTTGCCGACGACAACGCAACGGATGCGGAGCTTACGATCCGCGCGCTCGAGATCGGCGGAATCAAGCAGCAGATCGTCTGGGTGCAGGACGGCGAGGCGGCCTTGCACTACGTCTTTCGCAAAGGCGTCTATGCCGAGCGCGCGCCAGGCAATCCGCGGCTCATGCTCCTCGATCTCCACATGCCGAAGATCGATGGCCTCGACGTGCTCGCGCAGATCAAAGCGAATGAGGCGACGCGCGGCACGCCGGTCGTCATCATGTCTTCCTCGGATCAGGAGTCCGACATGGCGAGGAGCTACGAGCGGCATGCGAACAGCTACATCGTCAAACCGGTCGATTTCAAACAGTTCACCGAGCAAGTCGCAACGCTCGGGAAGTATTGGATGACGGTGAATCGAGTCGGTTAGAGGCGACATCGCCGGCTCGAGCCGTAGGGGGCGCAAGAACCGGCCGCATCGGCAGTAAAATGACGCTTTGCGATGTCAAAGGGTTTCGTCACTCCACCTCATCGCCACTCGCCATGCCAATCACACGCCGCTCCTTTCTTCGCCGTGCTGCGCTTGCAACGGGTGCCGCGCTGCCGGCGCTTGCGAACGCCCTCGACCGCAGCGGTCCGAATGGCGCCAAGCCCATGCTCTCCCGAGTCATCCCGAGCTCGGCGAACGACGAGCGATTGCCGATCGTCGGCATGGGCACGTCGAATACGTTCGACATCGGCCTGCGCGCCGAAGAGCGAGCGCCGCTGCTCGATGTGCTGAAAGTGTTCTACGAATCGGGTGCGCGTGTCATCGACAGCTCGCCAATGTATGGTGCGGCAGAGCGCACGGCGGGCGATCTCGTGCATCAGTTGGGCAAACGCGCGGAAACCTTCTTTGCGACGAAAGTGTGGACGAAGGGGCGAGACGACGGCATCGCGCAAATCGAACAGTCGAAGCGGCTCTTGAGGACGCCGACCATCGATCTTCTCCAGATCCACAATCTGCTCGACTGGCGTGCGCACGTCGGCACGCTGCATCGGATGAAGGGCGAAGGCACAGCTCGCTACATCGGCGTTACGCACTATACGGTCTCGGCGCACGATGATCTCGAGAGCGTGCTGCGCGCGGAGAAATTCGATTTCGCCCAGTTCAACTATTCGCTCGCAACGCGCGCCGCCGAGCGGCGCCTCTTGCCCTTTTGCCGCGATCACGGCATCGCCGTCCTCATCAACCGGCCCTTCGAAGAAGGCGCCTTGTTCACTCGCGTACGCGGCCGGACGCTACCGGCCTATGCGGCGGAGCTCGGTTGCACGAGCTGGGCGCAATTCTTCCTCAAATACATCGTCTCCCACCCCGCAGTGACCTGCGTCATTCCCGCCACTTCGCGCGCCTCGCACATGCGTGACAACGTGCAGGCCGGATTCGGGAATTTGCCCGATGAGAAGATGAGGCGAAGGATGGTTAAGGAGCTAGAGGGTTGACGGTTCACGGTTGACAGTTGACAGCCAGAAGCGCCGGTCAGACGCTGGTTCAGGCCGTCAACTGTCAACCGTCAACTGCCAACCGACTTCACACTTTGACCCCTCGCACCGGCCATCGAGCGTGCCTTGTAAACGTCTAATCGGCCATACTGCTCGGATAAGGAGGGCTGTGCGTCGAGCGGGCCTTCGCCGCGGGATCAGCCCGCGCGCAAATAACTTCGCGAGAGCGAGGGCGGGAGTAACGCATGGGTGTCGTCCTGATCGCATTTGAGCGGGAATCGGAACAAAGCGCGATCGAGCAATTGCTGGCTGGCCGCGGTCATCAGGTCCAGAAGGCAGCGAACGGCCTGACTGCGCTCGACGTTGCGCGCCGTGAGCCGCCCGATGCGATCGTCTCCGACATCGTGCTGCCTCGCATGGACGGGTTCGCGCTCTGTCGCAAGTGGAAGCAGGACGAGAAGCTCCAGAGCGTTCCGTTCATCTTCTATACCCGTCGCCACGATGACCCAAAGTACGAGCGCTTTGCGCTCGAGTTGGGCGCCGAGCGTTTCCTCGCGCGCTCCGTCGCGCCGGAGGCGCTCGCTACCGCACTGGATGAGCTGCTCGTGAATGCACCGCCGCGCTCTCTGCAGGAAGCGGCTGCGGCAGCGGTGCCCCCCGCTTTCACGGAAACCGGCGCGCATCGCGCGCGCGTGAACGATGCAGCGCTGCAGAGGCATATCGAGGCGCTCGAGCGTGCCCAACAGACGCAAGCGCGTTTGCGCGCGCAGCTCTCGGAGCTCGAGTCGATGAACGAGCGCCTGTCGGCGAGCGAAACGCGCTTTCGGCGGATCTTCGAATCGAATGCGCTGCCGATGTGGATCGCCGATCACGAGACCGGCGGCTTCATCGCCGTGAATGAAAGCGCGCTCGGCTTCTACGGCTACTCGAGAGCGGAGTTTCTCGCGCTCAAGGCGAGCGCGCTCAATGCGGCAGCAAGATCTCCGAGCAATGGGATCGTGCGCCACAAGCGCAAAGACGGCGGCGAGGCGAGCGTGGCCTTGAGCACGCAGGAGATCGAGTTCGACGGCCGTAAGGCCGACCTCGTCTCCGCGTATGACCTGACCGAGCGCGAGGCGACCGAACAAAAACTGAGGGAGCAGGCGACGCTCGGACGCACGATGCTCGATGCGATCGCCGATGGCGTTTGGGTGCTCGACACCGAAGGGCGCCTACTCGACGTCAATCCTGCGTATTGCCGCATGACCGGCTATACGCGCGAAGCGCTGCTCGGGAAGAAGGTGAGCGAAATCGAGGATGCGAGCTCGGGAGAGGACACCCTAAGACTGCACCTCAGCCGAGCCGAAGGGGCGGGTCGATACGAAACGAAGCACCGCCGGGCGGACGGATCGTTCCTCGATGTCGAAGTGAGCGTCGGTGTTCTCGGCGCGGAGCACGGCGATGCCGTCGTGCTCATCCGCGACGTTTCGCAGCGGCGCAAGCAGCTCATCGCGGAACGCAATGCGCAGCGTCAAGCGGACTTCCTCGTCGATCTCTTCAAGCAATCGGAAACGTTCGATGAGTCGGCGATCGTGCGCCGGGTGATCGATCAGGCGAGCGAAGTGACGGGCAGCCCGCTTGGGTTCCTTTATTTCGTCGATCCTTCTCGCAGTACGATACAGCTCGCGGCCTGGCGCGAGCGCGCCCAATCGCACGCGACGATGGCAAACGGCGAGCCGCGCGCCATTTCGAAAGCCAACTTGTTCACCGAGTGCGTCCGCGCGAAACGACCGACTTCGAGCAACGATCTCGCGTGGAAACCGCAACCCGAGGGCTTGCCGGACATTCAACGCTACCTTGCCGTTCCGATGATTGCCGAAGATGAGACCGTCGCCGTGCTCGGCGTCGCGAATCGAGATGCTGGGTATGACGAGGAAGACCAGCGTGCGCTCGTGGCGCTCGCGGACGGCGTCTGGAGAGTGCTGCAGGCAAAGCGCGCCCATGCGCTTACGCTGAGCTCTCTGCAGCGCACGGACGTTGCGCTTCACGGGATGATCGATTCGTTCGTACGCATGAGCGAGCGGCATGACCCGCATACGGCAGGGTCGTCGCGCCGCGTGGCAGCGCTCGCGGTCGCGCTTGCGCGCGAGGCCGGGCTCGATGGCGAGCGCCAACATGGACTTCGCATCGGCGCGCTGCTGCACGACATCGGCAACATCGCGGTACCCGCCGCGATCCTGGCGAAACCGGCTCCGTTGACGGAAGCCGAGCAGGCGCTCATGCGTACGCACGTCGAGGAAGGTTGTCAGCTGCTCGCGCAAATCGACTTCGGCGCGCCCGTCGCCGACATGATCTACCAGCATCACGAGCGCTACGACGGCAGCGGCTACCCGCGCGGGCTCAAGGGCGAAGAGATCATGCTCGAAGCTCGTATCCTCGCGATCGCCGATACGGTCGAAGCGATGTGCTCGCCTCGACCGTATCGCTCGGCTCAAGGGATGGATGCGGCGATCGATGAGATCAACCGCGGTGCCGGGCGACTCTACGACCTCAAGCTGGTCGCCGCATGTACGAGGCTCGTGCGTCAGCACGGATTCGTGCTGCCGGATTGAGAATCGGACTTCTGGGCCAGAGGCGAAGGCCGTGGCCAGCGCGCCGTTGAATCTACAACGCGCAGCCTTTTCTATTTGACTATCGCCCGTAGCCCACGGTGCGCAGCAGCAGGGGCTATCGGGGTATACATATTGCCCCGTTTCATATTTGCCTGCTGTTCCGCTGCTGCTTCACCTCATCTTCATTGCCTCCACTCGCCGCGTGCCGATGCGGGTTCGTCCGATATGTCACGTCGTGCGAGCTCGGCAGACTGCATCGCGTGCGGCGTTGTATAGAGAACCTCGCACGAGTTGTTCCTGTTGCTTCGCCGTATAGACATTTCGTCGGGTGGTGCGCGAGCGAGATTGTCCAACGTCGTCTCGAATCGCATGAGTAACAATGCTGCGGCAACAATGAGGTGGCAGCCGCTCGACGTTTGATGGTTTCGCTGAAGCGTTATGTGAAGGCCGCAAGACCTTTGTCGTTGAGTAACGACAATTGAAATTTGCCTAGAGGCTGTTATCTACTCGGTCACGCTAGGCAAGGGCATAACCGCCGAAAGGCGGCGACGCAAAGCCTCCGGTCCGATTCGCGCATGAGCGCAGGATAGCGGGGTTGCCGGCAGAAGCTCGGAACTTCCGCCGTCTCCTCTGTTACCTACCCGCGTTCACCACGACGACTCCGGAGCATCGAGTGCCCATTCATTGGAATGGGTCTTCGACGATCGTTCGTCGTCGGGTCGAACTCGCGTCGTGCAAAAAGGCAGAAGCAAACAGGGAGAAGCAAATTGAAAAGGGCATACCCGTCGAAAGGCGGGGACGCAAAGCCACCGGTCTACAGGGTTCGGCCTATGACAGCGGGGTTGCCAAGATGAGCGGCTTAGATCATATCAACAGCTCGAAGCTCGGTCGTACATGGGTCGAGCGGCTGCTGCAGTCTGTCTTTCCCGTGCTGATCGCGCTGGCGCTGAGCGGATGCTTGGACGATAGCAAGGATCCGACGACGGGCGAGGCGCAATTGCCAGGCGCGGAAAATCCGAGCGACCCAACGAACCCGGCACCCGCCGATCCCGAGCCGCCGGCGGATCCTGCGCCCGTGAATCATGCGCCGGAAATCGCGGGCACGCCGCCGGCCAGCGTCGTTGCCGGCGAGATGTATTCGTTCGTGCCGACGGCGAGCGACGCAGACAACGATTTTCTCGAGTTCACGATTACGAATCAGCCCGCATGGGCGAGCTTCAGCGACGAAACGGGCGCGCTCACCGGTACGCCTGCGGACGCGGATGTCGGCGAATCCGAGGACATCACCATCACCGTGACCGACGGCCGTGATACGCGGTCGGTCGGCCCGTTTCGCATTCGAATCAACCCGCGAAGCCAACCCCCAGCGCCGCCTTCGAACTCGCCGCCGACTTTGAGCGGCGCGCCGGCCGGCGTCGTGCTCGTCGGTAGCACGTATGCCTTCCGCCCAAGCGCGAGCGACGCAGACGGCGATTCGCTCCGATTCTCGATTGCCAATCGTCCGTCGTGGGCTTCCTTCAGCACGACGACCGGTACGCTGACGGGCACCCCGCGCACCCGCCACATCGGCACCTACTCAAACATCGTGATCAGTGTGAGCGATGGATCCGCGAGCAGCGCCATCGGTCCGTTCGCCATCCAAGTGCAGGGACCGGACAATCGCGCGCCCACGATCAGCGGCTCGCCGGCAACGAGCGTAGAAGCGACGCAGACTTACTCGTTCATGCCGGTAGCAGAGGACCCGGATGGCGACACGCTTACCTACTCCATCGCGAATCGACCGGCGTGGGCATCGTTCAGCACCTCGACAGGCCGACTGACGGGGACGCCGACCGCCTCGCACGTCGGCACGTACGCGAACATCGTGATTTCCGTGAGCGACGGCAGAGCCTCTGCTTCCCTCGGAGCATTTTCGATCAAGGTGCAAGCGGCGCCGAATCAAGAACCGACGATCAAAGGCACACCGGCGACGAGCGTCAAAGCCGGCACCGCCTATTCGTTCACGCCGACCGCCGACGACCCCGATGACGACACGCTCGGCTTCACGATCCAGAATCGCCCGAGCTGGGCCACATTCAACACATCGACGGGTCGCTTGAGCGGTACGCCGACGAGCGCGAACGTCGGCACGTTCAGCGGCATCACCATCTCGGTGAGCGACGGCCGCGCGACGGCATCGCTGCCGGCGTTCTCGATTCGCGTGGAGGAAAGTGCGAATCGCGAGCCGACGATCAGCGGCACGCCTGCGACGAGCGTCAATGTGGGCGCGGCGTATACGTTCCAGCCGGTGGCCTCGGACGCCGATGGGGATACGCTCACGTACAGCATCCAGAATCGGCCGGCGTGGGCGACCTTCAACACGAGCACGGGACGGTTGTCCGGCACGCCGACGGCATCGAGCGCGGGCGAGTATGCAAACATCGTGATCTCAGTGACGGACGGCACCGCCAGCGCCTCGCTGCCTGCCTTTACGATCACGGTCAAACAATCGGCGAACGGCTCAGCGATTCTCTCCTGGCAAGCGCCGACGGAGAACGTCGACGGCACTCCACTTACGAACCTTGCCGGCTTCCGGATCGCATACGGATCGTCACCGTCGTCGTTGAGCACGATCGTCGAGCTAGCCAATCCCGGGCTCACGACGCACACGGTGACCGGACTCGGCTCGGGCACCTGGTATTTCGCGGTTCGCGCGTACACGACGAGTGGCGCAGAGAGCGATTTGTCTAACATTGCAAGCAAGACGATTCCTTAGACTTCGGCGCTGTTGAGATGCACTTGGGCCCGCTTCACGCGGGCCCTTTTCTTTTGCGCGCTAGCCGCGTCCCCCCATCGCTTGTATTCTTCGGGCTCACCCGATTCGAGCCTGTCCTGTCCTAAAACGGTGCAATACGTGTGAGGTGAGATGCCCGCCGCTCGAGCGCCTGGAGAATCAATATGACTCGGACGTTGATGGTCGCCGTGCTGCTTTCGCTCTCGTTCGCCTGCGGAGCGGGCTTTGCAGCCGAGCGTGTCGAATTTACCGAGACGACGCTGAAGAACGGTTTGCGCGTGCAGCTGGCGCCCGACAGCAGCGCACCGGTGATCGCGCTGCACATTGCCTACGACGTCGGCTCGAAAGATGAGCGCAAGGGACTCACCGGCTTCGCCCATCTGTTCGAGCACATGATGTTCAAAGGTTCGGAGAACGTCGGCGACGGCGAGCATTTCTATCAGATCTTCACGAGCGGCGGCGTGATGAACGGAACGACCTCGCCGGATATGACGAATTATTACGAGACGCTGCCGGCAAACCAGTTGGAAATGGCGCTGTTCCTCGAGGCAGATCGCATGCGGTCGCTCGAGATCACGCAGGAGAAGCTGGATAACCAGCGCCATGCCGTCCAGGAGGAGCGCCGTCTGCGCATTGACAATCAGCCGTATGGCCGCGCGATCGAGCGTCTCGGCGAGCTCCTGTACGACAACTTCGCGTACCAGCACTCGACGATCGGGTCGATGGAAGACTTGGATGCCGCCAGCGTCGAAGACGTTGCGCAGTTCTTCAAGACGTACTACGCGCCGAACAACGCGGTGCTGAGTCTCGTCGGCGACTTCAAGCCGAAGGAGGCGATGCGCTTGATCGATAAATACTTTGCGCCCATTCCGCGGCAACCCGATCCGCCGCGCGTCGATCTCAAGGAGCCCGCGCAGACCGCCGAGCGCCGCGAGACGATCATGGACCCGCTCGCTCGCTTGCCGCACGCGTTCATCGTCTACAAGACGCTGCCGGGCAACACGCCCGATCAGTACGCGCTCGAAGTATTGGGCTCGGTACTCTTCGGGGGCGACAGCTCGCGGCTTTATCAAAAATTGAACAAAGAGCTCGAGATCGTGGCGGGCATCGGCGGCTTCGTCGACGAACGCATCGGGACCGGATCGTTTCGCATTTCGGCGACGGTGCGTCCCGGGCGCGAAGTGAAGGAGGTCGAAGCGGCGCTTTACGAGGAGATCGCACGCATTCAACGCGAGCCGATCGCCGCCTGGGAGCTCGAGAAGGCGAAGAACGCGACGCGCTATGGCTATTACAGCGCCATTCGCGGCGCGCAGTCTCGTGCGATGCTGCTCGGCGCGTTCACGGTCAAGTTCGACGATCCGAATCTCATCAACACACGCATGAGCAAGATCGAGGCGGTGACGGCGGCCGACGTGCAGCGCGTCGCTCGTCAGTATCTACAAGACGACAATCGCACGGTCTTGATCACGATGCCGGCTGCTGCCGCAGCGGCAGGGAAGTGAGGCGAGCGCTATGAAAAAGAAGGTCCTCCTGGTTTTCTGCGCCGCGCTTCTCGCGCCGCTCGTCTCGAGCGCCCAAACCGCGTCAACGGGCGCGCCGGCGCAGTCGGAACCCGAGTCGGTGAGCCAAGTCGAGCTCAAGGGGAAGGTCCCCGTGAATCCGGAGACGCTGCGGGTCAAATTGCCGCGCCCGCAAGAGGCTGTTCTCTCGAACGGGCTGCGCATCTACCTCCTCGAGGATCGTGAGCTGCCGACGTTCAACTTGTACTTCGTCATCAAAGGCGGAGGCTTGGCGGATCCGCCCGAGAAGCGGGGCGTCGCGATGGTCACCGCATCGCTCCTGCGCGAGGGCACGAAGGAGCGTACCAGTCGCGAGATCGCCGAACAGCTCGCGACATTGGGCTCGAGCATGAGCGCGAGCGCATCGCCTTCTTCCGGCGAAAGCGGCGTGAGCGTCTCTGGATTGAGCGATAACCTCGACGCAACGCTCGCGATCGCTGCCGACGTGATCAGGCATCCCACGTTCCCGCAGGTCGAGCTCGACAAGTTCAAAGCTCGCTTCGCTTCGCAGATTCAGTTTCAAAGGTCCCTGCCCGGTTTCATTGCGCAAGAGCAGTTCTTGAGCGCGATCTACGGCGAGCATCCGGCGAGCCTGATCGTTCCTCCCGAGAGCGTGATTGCCGGGCTCAAGTCGGAGGATCTCGCGGTCTATCACGCGGCGACTTATCGCCCCAACAACACCTTCGTGCTCGCGCATGGCGATGTCTCGCTCAAGGATCTTGTCGCAAAGCTCGAGAGCGCGTTCGGCACGTGGGAGAAGAAGGGGTCTTCGGAGCCGAAGCTCCCCGAGTTGTCGCCGCCTGAGAAGGCGCGCGTGTTCATCGTCGATCGACCCGGCTCCGTGCAAACGACACTGCGCATCGGCGCGCTCGGGATCGAGCGTCGGAGCGACGATTACTTCGCGATGGTCGTGATGAATCACATTCTCGGCGGCGGGCCGGCCTCGCGGCTCTTCATGAATCTTCGCGAAGATAAAGGCTATACGTACAGCGCTTCGAGTACATTTACCGGATCGACATTCCCCGGCATCGTCATGGCCGCGACCGACGTGCGTACGGAAGTGACGGAAGGGGCGATGCACGAGCTCATGAAGGAATTCGAGCGTTTGGCCGAGGAGCCCGTCTCGAAGACGGAGCTCGACAACGCCAAGCGGGCCCTGGTGGGCCGTTTTGCGCTGTCGCTCGACTCCCCGCAGGCGCTGCTCTCGAATCTGGCGACCCAGAAAATCTACGGCTTTCCCGACGACTATTGGGACACTTATCCGAAGCACATCGATGAAGTCACGGCGAAGGACATTCAGCGCGTCGCGAAGAAGTACTACGCGCCCGATCGTTTGCAGTTCGTCGCCGTGGGCGATGCGAGCTCCGTGCGCGAAGTGCTCGAGCAGTACGGTGAGGTGGACAAGTCTGTCGCCGACACAGACCCGTAATTGGGCGGTTGGCAGCGCTGACTTTAGCGCATCCGCTCCGGTGCGCGCTGGTTCTGAAACATGAATGCATCTCAATCGGCGGGCCCGCTCGGACGCCTCTTGTCTCGTCTCGCGCCCATCGAAGCGCACGAGCGCCCGGCCGTGGTTGCGGCGTTTCTATTGTTCTTCTTTTTCTGGGCTGGCTACTTTGCCGTACGTCCTGTGCGCGAGACGATAGGCACGCTGCTCGGACGAGACCGTGTTGCCGACCTCTGGGTCGTGACCTGGATCGCGTCGTTGGCGATCGTGCCGCTGTACGGGGTGATCGTTGCCCGCTTTCGCCGCACGACATTCCTGCCGTTGACGTATGGCTTCGTCGGCATCGTGCTTGCGTTGGTCGGGGTTGCCATGATCGGCGAGGACGTCGACATCGCCGTGGGACAATTCTTTTACGTCTTCATCAGCGTCCTCAATCTGTTTCTCATTTCCATGTTTTGGAGCTTCTTGCTCGAGCTGTTCGACAGCGAGCAAACGAAGCGTCTATTCGGCGTGATCGCGGCGGGCGGGACAGCGGGCGCGCTGACCGGCCCGTTCGTTTCCGACATGATGGTGGAGCGCATCGGCAACAGCGGAGTCCTGTTCCTGGGCGCTGGTCTTTTTTTCGCTGCGATCGTTGCTCAACGCGTATTGCTGCGCATTTGGCACGCGAACGCGCCGACAGCCCCGGTTGCGAAAGCGCAATCCGAGCGCCCCATCGGGGGGAATCCCTTCGCAGGCTTCACGCTCGTGCTCAAGTCGCCGTACCTGCTCGGGATTGCGCTTTTCATCGTCCTGATCTCGACCGTGAACACGTTCTTGTACTTCGAGCAATTGCGGCTCGTGGAGCTGATCTTTCCCGATACGAGCGATCGCACCCGAGTGTTCGCGCGCATCGACTGGATCGTGCAGGGCCTCACGATCCTCTCGCAGATCTTCTTGACGGGTCGGATCGCGGGTCGCTTCGGCGTGATTGCACTGCTCACCGTCGTGCCGTTTGCGATGGTGTTCGGATTCCTGGCGCTCGCCGCAAGCGGTACGTTTGCCGTGTTCGCAGTCGTGTTCGTCTTGCGCCGCGCGTGCGAGTACGCGTTCATTCGTCCCGGTCGCGAGATGCTCTACTCGCCGCTCGACAGAGAGACGAAGTACAAGGCGAAGAACGTCAACGATGTTCCCGTCTATCGAGGCGCCGATGCGCTTGCGGCCCAGGTGAATTCGGCTCTGGGCGCGGCCGGTGTCGGCGCCGCCGCCGTCGCGATGCTGGGCGCTGCGGCCGCTGCACTGTGGGGTGTCGTCGGCTGGTGGTTGGGCCGGCGGTTCGAAAGACATGCCGGCAAGACGAACCTGCAAGCCGAGCAAGCCTAGCCGATAAAGCGTTCGCCGACGATAGCCTACTTCTTGAGTCTGTACTCGATTCTGATCATCGCGCGCTGCTCCGTGGGCTCGCCGTTTCTCACGACGGGCTCGAAGCGCCAGCGCCGGAGCGCATCGAGGGCGGAGCGATCGAACAACTCTTTCGGTTCGGAATCGCGAATCGTTACATCGCGCGTCGTACCGTCGCGCGCAATCGTGAACTCGGCGTCGACCCAACCTTCGATGCCGCGCGCTTGCGCATCGTACGGGTACTCTGGGCTGACTTCACGCGTGCGCTTCAACGCGCCTGCGGAGATGACTCGCTTGCTCTCGCGTTCCGCGATCGCGGCCTCGCGTTGCGCGCGCAAGCTTCTCACGACAGGCGAATCGGGATCGAGCTGCGCGGCCTTGTCGAGAAACGCGCGCGCGGCGTCGAGATCGCCCGCGATCACCAATGTACGGGCGTGGTCGAGAAGCGTCGTCGCGAGGCGGCGCTGTTCCGCGGCGATCTCGGGGATGTCCGGATACTGGCCGCGAAGCGTAGCGAGGGTATCGAACGCGTTGTTCTCGGCGGGCTCGATCAGTTGTCCTCGCTCTCGCAGCCGAATGGCCAGAGCAAGTACTTCGATCGCGTCCGCATGCGCATCCGCTTGCGCGGCTGGGAGCGAAGTTTGTGATTGCTCGCGCGCCGCCGCGGTTTCCGCTTGAACGGGAGCCTCGTCGGCAGGTATCGCTGACACTTGGAGCTCCACTTGTGGCTCCTCGAGCGCCGGCTCGGTCTCGTCTTGAAGAGGCACGTCCTCGCCAGGTATCGCTGATGGCTCGAGTTGCGCCTGCGGTGTCTCGAGTGGCGCCGCTGCCGCGGTAGCTTCGACCGGGATCGCTGCCCGCGCCCGAGCGGCAGACGTCTGACTTTGGGGCGCCGGCGGCTGCGAGCGGGAGATCGCAATCAACTCATCGTAGAGCTGCCGATACCGCGGGTGATTCGGTTGAGCGTGCTGTAAGTCCGTGAGTGCGATGGCGCCCGCCTGCGGGTCGCGTGCCTTCAGCGCAGTGACCACTCTGGCCTCGAGTGTTGCGATCACGCGCTCCACGCCAGCCGTCGCTTCGGGATGATTCGGCGCGAGCTCGAGAACTTCTCGATAGCGCTCGAGCGCATTGTCGCCGCGCGGCTTGATTAGTCGCCCGGTTGCGAGCGCCATGTTCGCGCGACCGAGCAGCTCTTCGATCTGCGCTTGGGTGCGCGCTGCGCTTTCGATCGCTTGCGCGTCTGCAGGACCATGATGTCTAGAGCTCGCAAACAGCCACACGCCGGCGATCGCAATCGTGGCCACGGCGGCAATCGCGCCGAGGATCCGCAGCGTGCGTGGCCGCTGCGCGATCGTCTTCACCGTCGTGAGTGTCACCGGTTCGGTGTCGCGCAGCTCGTAATAGCGGCGCGTTGCAGCACCGAGGAACAGGCTCGCTCTCGCCGGTGAGACGGGCTTGTGCAGGAATCGATAGACCCGACCATCGCTCACGAGCGACGCAACAGCCGCCTCTTCGTCGCGACGGCCGGTCGCCATCAACACGAGCTCGGGAAATTGCGAATGCAAACGCGCGAGCAAGCTTGCCGCATCGGCGCGCAGCGTGCCGAGATCTGCAACGAGAATGCCGCAGCGACCGCCGACGAGATAGTCGACCGCGGCGTCTGCGGAAGGGGCGTGCCAGATTGCGTGTTCGGGGCTGGAGGCCTCCCGCAGCGTCGCGAGGAGGCCTCCGTCCGAAGTCAGAACGACGACGTCGAGAACGTATCCTGGGAGTGAGCTCGCATGCAACGCAGCGAGGTTTCCATCGTGCCGCGTGCTTTGCACTTCATCTCTCGGTCGTCAGCTGTTCACTCGAGACACACGACCAGTTGTGCGGAATGACTGCGCCAATTGATCGGAATGACGAACGAGCGGATGTTGTCGGGCGTGACGACTTTATCCGGCTCGCCAGCGACGACGGTCGGCACGGAGATCATGAAATCCTTGCCGAAGTCGCGCCGCGCGTTGCCGGAGATCGTATTCGCGACCTCACCTACGAGATCGCACATGTTCTCTTGCGTGAGCTCGGTTTCGCCCATGCGCATCAACATGACCGTGAGCATCGGGCGCGAAGCGGTGAAATACACGATCCCGCGCCGCTTGCCGGCGATGCTGATGAGCCCGGTGAATTCCTGCACGGTCGGGCGGCCGTCTTGCACGATGTAGGGTGATCCCACCGATGCCGGCTGATTGGCGGCAGTAGCGAAGTAATTCGTCGTTCCTTCGACGAAGGTCTCCAATTCGACTTTAGTCATCATTGCCGGCGCCCCTCAACAGCTCTTCAAGCGCTTCCGTGAGCTGGCGGTCGGTAAACGGTTTGCAGAGAAAGCCATTTGCTCCCTTCTTCAACGCTTCGATCGCGGTCGCCTTGTCGGAGAGCGCCGAGATCACGAGGATCAGAACATCGGGCTTGATCTTGACGAGGTTTTCGACGCATTCGATGCCGTCCATTTCAGGCATCGTGATGTCCATCGTCACGACGTCGGCAGGCTCTTTGCGGAAGGCCTCGACGGCTTGCTTGCCGTTCGATGCAGTCGCGATGACCTGCAAACGTTCGATCTGCAGCTCACGCTCGATCTTGCGACGAATGATATTCGAATCGTCGCAGATCATGAGCTTGAGCTTTCCATTCGTCAACGGGTCAGCCTTTGCGGTTGCGAGCGCCATGTGTGCCTCTAAGGAATCTTCTTAAACGTTACGCAGCAACTGCGCGCTCGGAGGCGGGCAGCCAAATCTTGAACTTCGAGAACCTTCCGCCTGCCGAGGCGAGGCCGACGCGGCCGCCCAACTCGGCGACGAGAATGCGGACGAGATCCATGCCGGCGCCGCGGCCCGCATCGGTCGTGACGCGATCGGCGGTCGAGAAACCCGGCCGGAAGATGAGCGCCATCGTTTGACGCGGGTCGAGCATGGCGGCTTGCGCCGGCGTGATCAGCCCGCGTTCGACCGCCACTTCCTTGATCCGATCGAGCTGCAATCCGCGCCCATCGTCCTGCACGATGAGCTCATAGCCGTCGCTGCGTTGCGCGAACTCGACTGCGAGCGTGCCGACCTGGGACTTATGGGCCTTCGCACGCTCGCTCGGCTCTTCGATGCCGTGCACGACTGCGTTGCGAACGAGCTGAATCGTGATGTCCTTGACCGCGCGGCGATAGGTTTCCGGCACCTCCTCGAGCCCATTGCACCGCAGTGCAACCTGCTTCGCTTGGCTGCTGGCGACGCGCGCCGCCAGATCTTCGAGCGTGCGCTCGAGGCCCGTGCTGATTTCTTCGCCGGTACCTTGTGCGGCGGCTTCTTGAGGCGCCGGGTCCGACTTGCCTGCGAGCCATTGATCGACTTTCTCGGCTTCCATATGACCGCCGGCGCTGCGGCGCGTCGCGATCGCCTGGTGAAGGTCGACGAGCCGGCCCAACATCTCGCGGACCTGCGCGAGGTGGTTGAAGAGATCGTCGAGTTTGACGACGAGCGGCAGGAAATCGCTACCCGAAAGCGATTGTCTGCTCTTGAGATCGTTGAGCGATTCTTCGAAGGCGTGCGCGCGCTGCTCGACCGTCTTCAAGCCGAGCGCCGCGGCTTCGCCCTTGACCGCATGGACCTGACGATAGATGCCGTCGATCTTCGCGCGGAACGCCGACTCTTCGCGAGCGGGCTCCTTGAGGATCGAGTTGACCATCTTGAGCGAGACGTCCGCGTCGGTGAGAAAGCCGGTGAGGCTGTCCGGTTCGACGTGCAGGATGCGGAGCAAGAGGTCGAGCTGCGCCTGTGCCTTTTCTTGGGACTCCTGCAGCTCGCGCGAGAGCATCACGCGCTTCGTCACGTCGTTCACGGTCACGAGCAAGTGCGACAAGCTGCCTTCCGATTTCACGCGGTTGAAATCGAACTCGAGGAAGTGCGTATCGAAGCCGCCGGCCGGATTGTCGAAGTGCACCTCGACCTCGGAGAGCGGGTTGATCGTCTTGACGAGCTTTTCGTTGACGCGCTCGCCCCAGAGCAGCGCGACGTAGTCCATCGCGGTGCGGAGCGTCTTCTCGGGCACGATTTCCTTGAGAAGCTGATCGAACGTG
The DNA here is from genome assembly GCA_040255535.1 of Lysobacterales bacterium. Taxonomy (GTDB): domain Bacteria; phylum Pseudomonadota; class Gammaproteobacteria; order Steroidobacterales; family Steroidobacteraceae; genus Steroidobacter. Next base: position 31,353 of record JBDZVE010000040.1, read on the forward strand.
AGGTCCGTGAATTCTTCCCGACGGAAGATCGTATTGAGCGCCATCGAGCGCTCGGTACCGATCTTGAGGTCCTTGTCCAAGAGGAACAGACCCTCGTTCACGGTGCGCAGAATGTCTTCGGTCTCTTTACGGGCGCGGTTCGCGACGAGCTCTTCCTTTCGCAGGTTGCGCGCAAAGTAGAAGAAGATCGCGCCGAGCAAGAGGAGCGCCGCGATCATGCCGCCGATCTGCAGGTTCTTCAGGGTTCCCGAATCGCTGGCGGTCTCGCCCTCGACGAGCGCTGCGAGATCGGCCATGGCCTTGACGAGCTGCGCATGGGAGGCCGCACCGTATTGGTCGAGCTCCTCGACGGCCGCGAGTAGACGCCGACCGCGCGGGCTGTACTGCGTTCCTGTCGGCTTCGGCGCGGCATTCGCTTCGGTCGCCGCGGGTTGGGCATTCTCGGCGGGATAGGGTGAGCCTGCAAAGTTCAGGACGGGCGTGAGCTTCTGCTTATAGCCGTTCCAGAGCTTTGTCGCCTGCGCGAGCACGGCCTCGGCTTCGTCGCTGCGCAGGGCAGCCAACTGGATCACGTGGCCCGAGCTGTCGGAGATCACGCCGGTGGCGAGGCCGCTGAGCGCGAGCTCGTACGCTTGCGCCGCCTTACGCAACACTTCGAGCTGCTCGTCGATGCTCTCGCCATTCTTCAAACGCTGGTGAAGTACGCTACCGGCTTCGTAGACGGCGGCGGGCTGCGCTTGCTGCTGGCCGAGGAACTTCACTCCCGCTACGTTCTCCCCGAACTTGTCTGCGACGCCGTGGTTGAACGCGAGAATGATCGCGATGAACACGAGGAATCCCGTGATCGCGAATACGATTCCCTTGTATCGACCCAGATCTAAGATGCCCATGCACAATCCCCTATAACCGAAGAGTTTGACGCGGCACTATCTTTGCGCACGCGTCCTTGAATGCCGATGGGCGGCGCCGTTCTTGAATTCGAAGGGTTGGCCGCCGCTGACGGCGATTCGCAGTGCGCTTATCTGACAATAAGCTGCCAGGTAACGCTCGAACCAGTTCCCGTTTTTTAAGGACCGAAACTTGCGCCAGTTCAAAGTTTTGTCGAGTCGCCTCGGCATTTTGGCG
>JBDZVE010000040.1:32577-34274 GCA_040255535.1 Lysobacterales bacterium
ACTTACGGCGCCCGACGCCGCATTGCGGCGCTCGACATCCTCGTTTGCCACGCTCATGATGGTGACCGCTGCCCGGGCGGGCAGGTCAGGGGGACAAATTGAGCGCGAGCATCGAGTTCAAGTCGCATGTGCCGGCGCAGCAGCGCGCTCAGCTGGAAGCGCTGTTGTTCTTCAATTCCTGCCAAGAGCGCGTCTCCGACTGTATCGTGAATGCGGTCGAGCGCTTTGGTGCGCCGGAAATCGTCGCAAACGGCGATCGGCTGCGTATTCACATGAAGAACATGAATGACGTGCAGTCCTTGTTCGCGATCGAGGCGAGCACGGGTCGACCCGTCGGCGTGGCGGTCTACACGCGCCAAGACATCGAGCACGTGACCGTGATGCACGTCGGCATTGCCGCCGAGTATGCGAGCGGTGGCCCGAAGGCGAACGCGCAGCTGCTGCTTCGCTTGCTGAAGGAAGTTCGCCGCTCGACGCGACGAATGAAAGGCGTGCGGCGCGTCGAGCTCTACTACGCGAGCGGGCGCGTCGGCCCGCGTTGGCGCGAACCGACCAAAGCCGCACTGTAGAAGCAAATCGCTCAGTGATCGGATGGAGTGAGGAAAGACGCGCGCAGTTCACGCGCTCGCTAAAACCGTTCGCGATCTTCATCGCGCTCATCGCGCTCACCGCGCTCGTGCTCGGCTACTTGGGCCGTTGGTTCTGGCCCTTCGATCTGCTCACTCACTTTCGCGTGCACTACACCGCGGCACTCGTGCTCGCGGCGAGCATCTTGCTGAGCGTCCGAGACTGGAAGAATGCGATCGTCGCCGTGCTTGCGGCAGCGCTCGCGGCGATACCGTTGTTCGACTACGTGGTCCCTCGACGTGAAGCAGCCTTGGAGTTGGCGCCTGGGCCATCTCTGCGCGCCTTGTCGCTCAACATCTGGTTTCGGAATAGGGACTTGACGCGCCTCGTCGACTATCTATCGATGAGCCGCGCGGATGTCGTCGTGCTGCAAGAGATCTCGGAGGATCAAGGAAGGCGCTTGCACTCGAAGCTCGACGTCTACCCCTATGCCTATGTGAACGGAGCGAGCGCGACCGACGCGGTAGTATTGTCTCGATGGCCGATCCGCGATGCGGAAACCGTTCCGCTCTCAGCGAATGGTGTGAGCGCGATTCGCGCGACGATCGACTGGCACAAACAGCCGATTGCGCTCGTCGCTGCCCACTTGCATTGGCCGATCGGTCCGCGAACCTCCGCTCGCCGCGATGCCGAGCTCGCGGGTCTCGCGGTGCTCGCGCAATCAGAAGCGAAGCCGCTAGTCGTATTGGGCGACTTCAACATCACCCCCTGGTCGCCGCACTTTCGCTCGTTCCTCGACGCATCGGGCTTGAGCGACTGCGCGATCGGCCACGGCCTCGATCCCACGTGGCCGTCCCAGATTCTGCCGTTAGGCATTCGCATCGACCATTGCTTCGCATCGCCGCACTGGCATGCGCTCGATGCCCGCGTCGGCCCGACAGTCGGCTCGGATCATCGTCCGATGCTGGTCGAGTTGCAGCTGGCGAACTAAAGGCAAGAAAGACTCTCGCAAAGCACGCCAAGCCGACGCCCAGCGCGGCGTCATCCTTGCGGAAGCGAGGTGGCCTCGTTTGCAGAACCGCCGTCATCCTTGCGGAAGCGCACTAGTGTCCGGGGAAAATCCGATATCT
>JBDZVE010000041.1:0-34182 GCA_040255535.1 Lysobacterales bacterium
GGATCGCGTGCGGCGCGACCGACATGCGCAAGGGCTTTGACGGCCTGGCCGCGATCGTACAGGTGCAGTTGGCGGAAGATCCTTTCTCCGGTCAGTTGTTCGTCTTTCGCGGCCGGCGGGGCGATCGGGTGAAGCTGCTGTGGTGGGATGGTGATGGACTGTGCTTGTTCGCGAAGCGGCTCGAGCGTGGTCGCTTTGTATGGCCGCAGGCCGAGAGCGGCGTGGTGCACTTGAGCCGCGCGCAGTTATCGATGCTGTTGGAGGGCATCGACTGGCGACGTCCGCAGCGCACGCACACACCGCAAGTCGCGGCGTGCAATGAGGCTTGAGTTATAGACATTTCGTGCGTGCATCGTTGCATTGATGTCAGTAAAATGCAGCGGTGCCGCACGCTTCCCTTCCCGAAGATATCAATGCGCTGAAGCAGCTCGTCATTGAGCAACGCGCGTTGCTCGAGGCGAAAGATGAGCAACTGCTCTCGCGCGATGTGCTGATCGAGAAGCTGAAGATCGAGCTGTTGCGATTGAAGCGGATGCGCTTCGGTCGCTCCTCCGAACGGCTCGATGAGAAGATCGCGCAACTGGAACTCACGCTCGAAGAGCTCGAAGCGAACCAGTCCCAGATCGCTCCTGCTGCAACAGCGATTACCGAAGAACGGCCCGAGCGCACGAAGCCGGTTCGCAAGGCATTGCCTTCCCATCTGCCGCGCGAGAGTGTCGTGTATACGCCGGCGTGCAGCTGCGAGAGCTGCGGCGGCAAGCTCGAGCGCCTGGGCGAGGATGTGAGCGAGGTACTCGAGTACGTGCCCTCGCACTTCAAAGTGATCCGCCACGTACGCCCGAAGTTCGCCTGCAGTGCATGCCAGAGCATCACGCAAAGCCCAGCGCCGCCGCGACCCATCGCACGCGGTCTGGCCGGTCCGGGGCTACTCGCACACGTGCTGGTCTCGAAGTACTGCGATCATCTGCCGCTGTATCGTCAAAGCGAGATCTATGCGCGCGACGGCGTGGAACTGGAACGCTCCACGCTGGCCGACTGGGTAGGTGAGTGCAGCGCATTACTCACGCCGCTGGCGAACGCGCTGAACCGCTACGTGCTCTCAGGTGCAAAGCTCCATGCCGACGACACGCCGGTGCCGGTGCTGCAGCCGGGACGTGGCACGACGAAGCACGGGCGACTATGGACGTACGTGCGCGATGATCGGGCCTCCAGTAGCACCGATCCGCCGGCAGTGTGGTTCGCATACAGCCCAGATCGCAAAGGCGTGCATCCGCGCACGCACCTGAAGAACTTCAAGGGCGTGTTGCAGGCCGACGGGTACGCCGGCTTCGACCGGCTGTTCAACGACAATGATCCTGAGCATCCGATCAAAGAAGCGGCGTGCTGGGCGCACGTGCGGCGAAAGTTCTACGACATCCATCAAGCCACGCAGTCGCCGCTCGCGCTCGAGGCGCTCAATCGCATCGGCGAGCTGTATGCGATCGAAGAGCAGATCCGCGGTCAATCCGCAGAACAGCGCCAGCAGGCTCGCGCAACTCGCGCTGCGCCGAAGCTCCATGAGCTGCAGAGCTGGATGATCCAGACGAGGGCATCGATATCGAAGAAGTCGGATCTCGCCGGCGCAATCCACTATGCACTCTCGCGCTGGCGTGCACTGACGCGCTACTGCGAAGATGGCTGCATCGAGATCGACAACAATGCTGCCGAGCGCTCACTGCGCGCGGTTGCGATCGGTCGCAAGAACTATCTCTTTGCCGGTTCGGATGCCGGCGGCGAGCGCGCTGCGATCATCTACTCGTTACTCGGCACAGCGAAGCTCAACGGCATTGAACCAGAAAGCTACCTTCGTTATGTGCTCGAGCGCATCGCCGAGTACCCGATCAATCGAGTCGACGAGCTGCTGCCGTGGAAGCTTGCCGAAAAACTGCAAGCCTCGGAGCACGAGCAGGACTCACAAAGCTAGACGGGAAGACCGGACGCTTACATCGTTCGCGCTTCCGGTGGATTAGAACAATTCAGAACCCAATTCGCGGTTATTTCACGATCGATCCGTGCCGGTTTCGCCAGCGCATACTGGGCATCGTGGTGCTCTCCGGAAGGTGCCGTGCCATGGACGCGGTTCATGCGTCAGCAGCCACGCTACGCAGCAATACTCTGGTGGTTACGGCGGTTCGCAATGGAACTGTTGGACAATTGCGCAGTCGAGCTCACCACCCGAACGTGTCCGCTTTGGTGCTCGCACCAGAGGCAAAGAATAGCGAGGGAAGAGTTTAGCCAGGTTTGTGAAAGAGTCCTCAAACCTGCAGGGTTGGCCTGATAAGATCCTGCCTTTCACGCACGCCCAATCCTCCGATTCTGCATCCTAATGAAATACAGGTGTAAACATATCCGTCAGGTGTTGTTGGTTTTGAGCATTCTGTGCTCCGGTTGCGCCGGTGCTGCGGCGCAGGACACCGTGACGCCTAGTGCTGCGCGTTCGGTTGTCAGCGACAAGTATCCGCTAGGGCCGGGGGATGTCCTCAATGTCTTCGTCTGGCGCAACCCTGATCTGTCGGTGACTGTGCCCGTTCGGCCGGATGGGCGCATCACCACACCCCTTGTCGAAGACCTAGAGGTCGCCGGTAAGACGCCAGTTCAGGTTGCACGGGAAATCGAGCGAGTGCTGTCCGAGTATGTCAAAAACCCGCAGGTGAACGTCATCGTCTTAGAGGCGGCAAGTGTGCTGAGCCAGGTCAAGGTCGTCGGCCAGGTGCGTAGCGCGAAGCCAGTCCCCTACGTGGAGGGCATGACCGTACTAGATGTCCTCCTCGCGGTGGATGGCTTGAGCGAGTTCGCTGCGGGGAATCGAGCCAAGATCGTTCGCAAGGAGAACGGGAAGCAGATCGAAATCCGGCTCAAGCTCGACGATATCGAGAAGGGTGACCTGAGAACGAACGTGCCTGTGCGGCCTGGCGACGTGCTGGTCGTGCCCGAATCGCTGTTCTGACGTCCGACTCAACGCTCTCACCGAGGCTTTCAGCTTTCATGGATATTCAGGCCCAGCTGCAATTCGTCTACGACGAGATCAAGGGAGTCTGGCGCTACCGTTGGATCGCTGTTGGCGTCGCCTGGATCATCGCCACGGTCGGCTGGCTAGGTTTGAGCCTGATGCCCAACAAGTATGAAGCCACCTCGAAGGTGTTCGTGGACACCGCGACTTCCGTCAAGCCCTTGTTGCAGGGATTACCGATCGACACCGACACACAATCCCAAATCGATCTGGTTCGGCTTGCGTTAATGAGTCGTCCGCACTTGAGTAAGGTCGCTGAACATATGGGTCTCATCAACTCTTCGATGAAACCCCCTGAGCGCGAGCGTCAGCTAGATGCGCTAGCCAAGCAGATTCACGTAACGGGTGAGAGCAGGGGGAGCCAGCGTACCTACACGATCAAGTACGAAGATGTGGATCGAGAGCGCAGTGCATTGCTCGTAAAGACACTGATCGACAATTTCGTCAATGAAGTGCTCGGCGGCAATCGCACCAGCCAGGAGACTGCACAGCAGTTTCTGGCCGACCAGATCAAGGAGTATGAGGGCCGCCTGACAGCAGCGGAGAACCGGCTCGCGGAGTTCAAGAAATCGAATCTAGGCCTGGTGCCTGGTGAGCGCGGCGACTACTTCTCCCGTATGCAGGCAGAGCAGAACGCACGTGATGACGTCACTGGACGTCTGAATGTGATGATCAGCAAGCGTGACGCATTGACGGAGCAGCTGCGTGGAGAGGCTGCCTATATCCCGGTGCTCGACCCCGCGAAGGGCGGCAGCAAGGATGGGGGCATCGGCGGAGATACTGCCACCCGCCTGATGGAAGCTGAGACGCGCCTGCAGGAATTGCTGCTTCGCTTCACGGAAAAGCATCCCGACGTCGTTGCGACTCGCGCGATGATTGCGGATCTCCGTGAGCGGCAGGAGCGCGAACTCGCGGCACTCAAGGGCGGAGACATCGCAGAGGCGGGCACGACGGCGGCGCGGATCAACCCTGCGTATCAGCGTATCCAGCAATCCATACACGACATCGATGTCGAGATTGCCGCCTTGCGGCGTGAGATCAACGACCGAAATCAACGCATCAGTGAGCTGCGGAAGCTGGCCGATACAGCGCCGGAGGTCGAAGCGGAATACGCGAGATTGAACCGCGACTACGGTGTCACCAAAGCGCAGTATGAGGCGCTCGTAGAGCGACTAGAGCGCGCGAAAATCACCGAAGAAGCGGAGGCGACAGGTGTTATGAAGTTTGAGGTACTCGAGCCCCCACGCGCCACGCTCAAGCCCGTCTCTCCGAATCGGCCACTGATTGCAGCGGCAGTGCTCATTCTCGCGCTTGGAGGCGGCCTCGGAGCGGCATATGTCAAGCACATGACGAAACCCGTCTTCTTCAGCACTCGGGCGCTCTCGAATGCACTTGAGCGTCCCGTACTCGGCGCAGTGTCATTCGCCCGGCCGGAGGCTTGGGTCGCGGCTCAGAAGGCTTCGATCCGGTACGTGATGATGTCCACGGCTGCGCTGGTTATGGTGTTCGTCCTAGTACTGATCACGCAGAACTCATTCTCTCGTTGGTTGCAGCAGGTCATGCTGGCGCAGGTGTAACGATGAGCCTCATCGAACGAGCACTGAATAAGATGCGCCAGGGCGACAGCCCTGTATCGACACGCCTGCGTGTGGCCACGCATCCCGAGCGGACGTATGCCGAAGCACCGACTGCGGAGTCGGGGGTACGGGGAGTGCGTTCCTGCGGAACCGTGACGCTCGATCTGGACGCTCTTCGTTCGTCCGGTTTGCTTGCGCCCGAGGCACACGAACGCGGCATCTTGCAGCAGTACCGCTGCATCAAGCGGCCGCTCGTGAAGAACGCGTTCGGCCGTGATGCACCTGCGGTTCCATTCGGTCGGATGATTGCAGTTTCCAGTGCCGTCCCGGGAGAGGGTAAAACCTTTACGAGCTTCAACCTTGCCCTCAATCTCTCGTTCGAGCAGGACACGCAGGTGTTGCTGGTGGATGCGGATGTGGCCAAACGATCCCTCAGTGCGACGCTGGGGATCCTTGACAAGCCCGGGCTCCTGGACATGATCGAAGATCCGGATGCCGACATCGAATCGGCGGTGCTTGCAACCAATATTCCTGGGCTATTTCTGCTGCCTAGCGGCCAGGTTCGTGAAAACTCGGTTGAGCTCTTGGAGAGCCCGCGTCTGAAGAAGATGCTGCATGCGCTGCTCGCAGACGTGCGGCAATGTCTCATCGTCTTCGATACTCCTCCGTTGCTTCTGACGGCCGAGTCGCGAGCAGTGACGGGGCTGTCCGGCCAAGTGATCCTGGTTGTAATGGCGGGCGGCACATCGCGTGCTGAAGTCATCAATGCCGCCGGGCTCATTCAGGGTGAAGACAAATTCGTCGCCTGTGTACTGAACCAGAGTGACCCGAAGCCGGACGAGGCATTGTATGGCTACTATTATGGCCCCGACGCCCAGCCGTAGCGCTAACGTTCACTTCCCGTGAGGGGAGCGGAAACACAACTAGATCATCCCAGTCAGCGGGACCGGTGCAGGATGCATTGTTTCGCAACAGTTACGTGCATATGAATCACATAACAATACCTTCAACGGGGGCGTCGGTAGGTCGCGGGGTGGGACGAGTAGCGGTTTGTAGTCTCATGCTCGCCTTTGCTGCGGCAAGCTACGCGCAGGACGTCGATCGTCCCTTGTCCGCGTATGTGACTGCGTTCGGTGAGTATACGGACAACATCGCCCGAACCTTCGACGACGAGAAGTCGGCTCTGATTTATGGTGCCGGTGTCGGGTTCGATCTCCAGACGAATCGCCGCCGGGTGAGGAGCAAACTACAGGGCGATCTCTCCTACTTGGATTCCGACGAGGATCTGTATGAATCCGGAGTCCTGGGCCAGGTCCTGGGTAACGTGGAACTCAGCGCGATTCCTGATCGGCTTAGCTGGTTAATCGATGGTGCATACGGGCAGATTCCGGTTGACGAACGACTGGCCGATACGCCTGCCAACCGGCAAGATTTCACGACGATTCGCACCGGCCCGGAGCTCACAGTCCCTCTCTCGCGACGCACCACGCTCCAACTTGGAGGGAGCTATGCCACTACAAACTACGAGATCGCACTAGACGACTTCGATCGCGTGGAAGGTGCTCTCTCTCTCCGATATCGTTTGAGTCCTCGTCAAACAATCTCCCTGACGGGAGCCACGACCGACACTCGCTTCGAGCGTGAGGATCTCTTTACCGACTATAGACAGGACCGTGGATTCCTGGAGTGGAGCGCGACCGGTGCGCGTACGACCCTGCTCGTCCAGGCCGGGTACGATGTCCTGGAGGAAGACGATCAGGACGACAATTCCGGCAGCACGATCTACAACGTCCGGGTCACTCGTAGGGTCGGCCAGCGCGGCACGGTCGTCCTTCAAGTCGATCAGCAACTGTCGGACACGAGCAGTGCCTTTGCTCGACGCGTGGAGTTTACCGGCGTGGGTGGAGGGGCGGTCGATGTCAGTCCTTCGGCAGGCGTCTTCCGTGCACGCTCCGGCAAGCTGCACTACCGTACCTCCGCCAGACAACTGCAGATCGATGTCGGCGCCATGTACGAAGAGGATCGCTACGTTGACGATGATGCATTCGGTGCGAACGACCGTGATCTCGTCTTCTCGAGTTTGGCCGTATTCAAGATCATGAGTCCTTCCGTCCTCGCCGGATTCTTTGGCGATGTCACGAAAGCGGAGTTTGTGCAGGAGGACTTTGAATATACAGAATGGGACGCGGGTTTGTTGGGAGCATGGCGAATCTTGCCTTCGCTCGGATTGCAGTTGAGCGCTGGCCGCAGCAAGCGCTCGGGCGGTCTCGAAAGAGGTGGATTCGAAGAGAACGTTGTCCGTCTCAGCCTCTTTTACGCCACTGGCGACGCGCCGTTGAGTCTTCGTGACCGACCGGGGCGTCATTGAGGGGCCAGCCTCGGGTTCAAAATCGATGACTTCCGAAGCCGGCTGCAACGTGCATATCGCAGTGCCCATTCTGATGTACCACGAAGTTGTGGCCAGACGCGACCTCGCTTCGCTCGCAGGCAAGTTGCAGAAGAACTACGTGATAACCGACGAGCAGTTCGCTCGTCATCTCGAAATCCTGCGCGAGCTGGATCATACGGTCATAGGCCTTGATCAGTTCGTCGCATGGACAAATGGGGGCGCAGCTCTACCGCCCCGACCGGTCGTCATCTCCTTCGACGACGGTTATTGGGGGAACTACCAGTACGCCTTCCCGCTGCTGCAGCAATATCACGCGTCCGCGACGTTCTTCGTCGTATCGCGCAAGATCGGCGATACGCATATGATGACTTGGTCGCAGCTGTGTGAGATGCGAGAGGCCGGCATGCTGATCGAGTCTCACACGGCCAGTCACCCTCTGCTGTCGCAGCTCGACGAGCGTGCTACGCGCGCGGAGCTTGAAGAATCCAGGCAGACGATCGAGCACCATGTCGGCGCTCCCGTGCACTTCCTCTCGCTCCCAAATGGAGACAGCAATCGATGGTATCAGGCCATCGCACGTGAGCTTGGATACCGTGCCGGTTGCGGATCTGTGATCGGGTTCAATGACGCGACGACCGATCGCTACATGTTGAAGCGCATCCCCGTGAAACGGAGTATGACCGACGCACAGCTGCGAGGCTATGTGAGCGGCGCAACGTCGACGATGGCGTCGGCGCAGTTGAAGACGCTCGCAAAAGGTGCGTTGGTCGGCGTTCTCGGCAAAGGTGTTTACGACAAAATCTACAACCGCCTATTCGGCGTTGAGGACCAGCGCAAGAGTGGTTAAGTGAGAATTCTCGTTGTCTGCACGCGCTCACCTTTTCCGTTGATCGAGGGTCGCGCTCTCAGGACCTACAATCTCCTCAGGGAGGCTGCTCGCGCCCACAGTGTCTTTCTCTGCACGTATGTCCAGAGCGAAGCGGAGCTCCAGGGAATCGATCACCTGCGCAGCTTTTGCACCGAGGTGCAGGCGGTGCCTCTCTACATGCGGAACAAGGCAGGTTCGCTGATCAGGGATGTCGTGAGCGATGTTTTCAACACCGCTCCGGTGATGATTCTGAAGTACCGCACGGCTGCCATGCGACGCGCGCTCGCCGATGCGGTCTGTCGGTTCAAGCCCGAGGTGGTGCATCTCGACATGCTTCACCTGGGCGAGCTCATGAGCGATGTGCGCGGATTACCGCTTGTCCTGGTTGAACACAACGTCGAAGCCGAACTGATGAAGCGGCGCGTCGCGAACGAGGCAAACTGGCTGCGTCGTACTTACCTCGTCCGTCAGACGCGCAAGCTGGCGCGCTACGAGACTCAGGTGTGTCGAGCTGCGGACGAGATTGTGGCGGTATCCGAGGTCGACGCTGACAACATCCGCTCACTCGCTCCGGAGACGCCAGTGACGGTGGTTCCGAACGGTGTCGATACCGAGTTTTTCGCCCCTCGGAATGAAGATATCGACCCAGCATCAATGGTGTACGTGGGCGGCCTTAGCTGGTTTCCAAATTTCGATGCCATCGATTTCTTTACGCGGGAAATCCTGGATCGCATCGCGAAATCGCTACCTCAGACGAAGCTCACCGTCATCGGTCAGGTGCCGTCTGAGAAGATGCTGGATCCTTGGCGTAATGAGCCTCGAGTGTGCTTTACGGGTCTGGTGGACGATATTCGCCCGATAGTGGCGAGGGCCGGCGTCTATGTGGTACCGCTGCGCATCGGCGGCGGGACGCGGCTGAAGATTTTGGATGCGATGGCTATGGGCAAGGCCGTTGTGACCACGTCGGTTGGCTGTGAGGGCTTGAAGGTTACACCGGGCCGAGACGTCTTGATCGCCGATGGTGCCGATGAATTTGCACACGCCGTCGTACGAGTCATGAAAGACAGAAACCTCGCTGCTCAGCTCGGCGCGAACGGACGCGATTGTGTCGAGCGTAACTATCGCTGGGCCGCCATAGCACAGCACATGGAAGCTGTGTATGCGCGTGCTGCAGATCGGTAGAAGCGGGCCAGAGAGAAGCATATGTGCGGAATCGCCGGGATAATAGAACGGCCGGGCAAGAGTGTCGATCGCGGCACGCTGCAGCGCATGTGCGACGTGATCGTGCACCGTGGCCCGGACGCGGAGGGCATGTACGTGAGGGACAACGTCGGCCTCGGTATGCGCCGACTAAGCATCATCGATCTGTCGACGGGACAGCAGCCGATTCACAACGAGGATCAAACCGTCTGGGTCGTGTTCAACGGCGAGATCTACAATTACCAGAGTCTGCGCTGCAGGCTCGAGAAGGCGGGACATCGCTTCTATACTCATTCTGACACTGAAACACTCGTTCACCTGTATGAAGAATATGGGGAAGGATTTGCCGAGCATCTCAACGGGATGTTCTGCTTCGCCCTCTACGATCTGGCGCGAAGCAAGATTGTCATCGCCCGCGATCGACTCGGCGAAAAGCAGCTCTACTACAGCTGGCAGTCGGGTACTCTGGTGTTCGGATCCGAAATCAAATGTGTGCTCGAGTCTGGACGCGTGAGCCGGGACCTCAATCTCCGCTCTCTCGATCAATACTTTAGGTATCTCTACATCCCGCAGCCCGCGACAGCCTTCGCACATATCCACGAACTCCCGCCCGCCACGTGCATGGTGCTGGAGGAGGGGCAGGAGCCTCGACTGTGCTCCTACTGGAAGCTGAGTTTCGCGCCCAAGCAGTGTAATCACGCCGATCTCGCGGAAGCGGTGCGAGAGCAGTTTGCTCGGAGCGTCCGCACTCGGCTTGTCAGCGATGTACCCCTCGGTGTGCTGCTGAGTGGCGGTATCGATTCGAGTGCTGTCGCCGCAATGATGGTCCGAGCAGGTGGCGAGAAGGTTCGCACGTTCACAATCGGATACGGCAACGGTGCCGAAGTCTACGATGAGCGCGCGCATGCGCGCGCTTTCGCACAGCATTTCGGAACGGAGCATCATGAATTCGTCATCAAGCCTGATATCGTCGATCTGCTTCCGAAGCTCGTTCGCGCATTCGATCAGCCATTCGGTGATTCGTCCGCAGTCGCGAACTACTACGTATTCCAGGAGACCCGTAAGCATCTCAAGGTCGTACTAACTGGGCTAGGTGGTGACGAAGTGTTCGCTGGCTACGAGCGACACATGGCTTTGCGAATGCATCGCTTGCTAACGCGTGCGCCGACGTGGGTTCGCGAGAAGTTGCTGCCCGCCATCGTCGAGCGGTTACCAGAACCCAAGAGCGGCGGACGCTGGACCGATCGTGCCAAGCGCTTCGCGCGCGCTGCGCGTGAGTCGTCCGAGACTGCTTACCTTGGATACGTTACCTGGTTCGACGATCAAACGCGCCGGTCGCTCTATACGGAGGAGATGGCCAGCGCTGTTGATGGCAGCAGCGGCGCGGAAGCCTTCCTGCGTACGTTCGCGTCGGCCGGCGATGATGATGTGCTGAGTCAGGCTCTTTACGCGGATACTCTGACTTACCTGCCGGGAGATTTGCTCGTGCTGACGGATCGAATGAGCATGGCAAACTCGGTTGAAGCGCGAGCCCCATTCATCGATCACGAGCTGGTCGAATTGGTGGCGCAGATGCCGGCGGCCGCCAAGATGCGCGGCTTGGAAAAGAAGCATCTGCTCAAACAGGCCATCGGACCGCTCATTCCCGCTGAGATTCTGAAGCGGCCCAAGAAGGGCTTCACGATCCCGCTGACTCTATGGCTACGTGATGAGCTGCAGCCTTACATGCGAGCCGTCCTGGCAAGGGATCGCATTGAGCGCACTGGCTTGTTGCAGTGGCCAGCGGTGAGCCGGCTGATCGAAGAGCACGTCGCACGCAGACAGAACCATCAGGCTCGCCTGTGGGCGCTGCTCGTCTTCATGAATTGGCACGAACAGTATGTCGCGTCCTGAATTTTCCCCCGAGATTGCGGGTGACAATTTCAAGCAACAGCTAAACATAGCGGTGGTCGCTCGTCGCATTCCTGTACCGATCTTCACCGGCATCAACCTCGTCGTTCACCATCTGACCGCACGATTGGCAAGAAGGCATCTAGTGCGCGTCTTCGTAACTGATGATGACCGTAGTCGCTCCCCCGAATATGCACTCGACCTCATCGCCTATGGCAAGTCGGGCTATGGCGATGCCGGTGGAGTGGCCGCAGCGGGCGAATCGTATGCGTCCGCACTTGCGCGCTACTATGGAGTGCCCCGGAGAAGGACAGAATGGCTCGAGCGGGAGGTCGAAGCTTTTCGTCCGGACGTCGTGTTAGCGTTTGGTTATGACCTTGCGGCATATCTTCCCCCGTTGCAAAAGCGCTGGCCGGTTGTGTTCGATCCAATCGACTCGGAAGTCCTTTATCTCTGGCGCCTGCTGCGCAGTGGCAAGCTACAGCTCACGACGGCGAAACATCTCGTCATGTCTGCTGCGCTGGCGAGAACGGTGATGGCGAAGTGCAATGCACTGATCACGGTCAGCGACGAAGATTCGGCCAATCTGAAACGCATCACGGGGCTGCGCGCTGTGTATACCGTGCCGAATGGCGTCGACTGCGACTTCTTCGCCCCGAATCCCCAAGTAAATTCCATATCGGGAAGGATCGTTTTCACCGGAAGCCTGGGCTGGCTGCCGAACGCACAGGCGCTTGATTGGTTTCTGCAGCATTGCTGGGCCCGCGTGCGCCGAGCGCGCCCGGATGCATCTCTTGAGATCGTCGGCAAGGGCATGTCATCGCAGCAGAAGGAAGCTTATGCCAGCTATCCTGGCGTGCAGCCCACGGGGTTTGTCGATGATATTCGAAGTCACGTGCAGGCCGCCGAAGTGTCGATCGCCCCGATGATTTCTGGATCTGGCATAAAGAACAAAGTGCTGGAATCGTGGGCGATGTCGCGCGCGGTCGTGGTCACGACGTTGGCGGCGCGAGGCCTTCAAGCCAGAGATGGCGAACACATGCTGGTGGCCGATACGCCGGATGCGTTTGCTGATGCGGTGCTCGCCGTCACGAGTGATGCGGCGCTTCGCGAGCGCCTCGGGGCTGCCGGGCGCGCACTGGCGTTCGCGCAGTATTCCTGGGAGTCGATGGCCGCTCGTGTTGAATACGCGCTCTATCAGGCAACGAATCGGCCGCGTACGCATTGAGCGCCGATCGCGAGCTCCCTACCGAACGAAGCAGCCTCAGGTCGAGCGTATGCTTCAAGTCGTCGCAGCGGGCGGCTGCCGAGAGTTGGCGCCACAGGGAGGCGGTCGCAACTGATACTCCGTAGCGAATCTCTGCAGCATACTTGGCATTGAAAATTCCCGGGCGACGTAGCCCCTTGCATGCTGCGTCAGCGCAGTCCGCAACTCATCATCTTCGAGCAGTTCGCAGATCGCATTCGCGAGGGCCACTTCATCATCGAGTGGGAAGAGCAAGCCATTCTGACGATGCGCAACGAGGTCTGGATTGCCACCGCTGTCAGAAGCCACGACTGCGACGCCAGCTGCCATGTACTCCATGATCGCATTCGAGAGCCCTTCGCCTGCCGAGCAGTTCACGCCGATGTCGAATAGTCCGAGGTACTCGATGACGTTGCCGTCGGCGTGCACCTGATGCACGCGATGCCCAACGCCTAGCTCGATGGCCAGATTCGCGATTTGAGATTCGATATCTTCGGGTGTCATGTTGCACCCCACCAGAACTACATGCGTCTCGGGGTGTCGCTCCAGGATCCTCGGCAGCGCCTTGAGCAGTGTATGGTGTCGCTTCATCGGCCGATAGTTTGCTACGAGCCCAAGCACCCGCGCGTTGGCCGGTATGCCGAGTCGTTCCGCCATTGCGCATGAGTGCGTCACGTTCATGAACGGTTGCAGATCGATGCCGTTGTGAATGACCCTGATACGAGAGGGATGAACGGCTTCGCGGCTGCACGTAAGCTCGGCCACCCGCTTCGAATTCGCGATGATGGCGTTCGTGAACCGGTTTGCAAATCTAGTGGCGGCAAGGTACCGACCTGTCATCCACTCACCGTAATCGCGGCGGCTGGAGTACACTTTAGGGACGCCTGCCAGCCGCGCCGCGATAACCCCGACGATATTCGACACGGGGAAGAATGTATGCACGACCTGCGGACGCCGTCGGCGCAAATGTCGGACAAGGCGCAGAAAGTTAACGTATGTGGGTGCCTTGCGAACTCCGTCGATCAGCATGAGCCTGCAAGAGACTCCGAGCCTGTCAGCGTTTTCGCGAAGCCACGGACTGTCCCGAAGCGTGATGACTTCGATGTCGGCATGCGGGGATAGCCCGGCGACGATCTTGGCGAGCTGATTCTCCGTGCCCGCGTTTGCGTGATAGAACGAGTCGATCATCACCGTGATGCGCGGCCGCGCGGATTCTTCGTGGGTCATGCAGATTCTCGCCGGCGCAGAACTGATTCGTACAACGCGAGATACTTCTCGCCCATGGCGCGACGCGAGTGATGTTGCTGATAATAGGCGTGCGCCTGTTCGCCCAGCTCACGACCGCGTTGCGGTGATGCGAGCACGTCGGCAATGGCTGATGTCAGCGCGGCTGCGTCACCGGGCTCGACAAGCAGCCCATTTCTGCCGTGTGCTATGACCTGGGGTATGGCACCTACAGCGGTGGTGACAATCGGTCGTTTCGCGGCCATGGCCTCCAGCAGCACCATCGGCAGTCCTTCCTTCAGGGACGAAATGATGAACACGTCTGCGGCCGCAAGCAGTCGGTCCACGTCAGAACGGAATCCGGTGAACACGACGCGCCCTGTGAGGCTGAGCTCTCTCGCAAGTTGTTCTAGGGCGGCGCGTTCCTCTCCGTCGCCGGCGAACACCAGCTTGTAGTTGCCGGCGGATAGTGATGCGAGCGCGCGCAGAAGCACGTGATTGCCTTTCGCGGGGGCGAGTCGACCCACGCGCAGCAACAGCTTGTCATCCGGGCTGAAGCCGAATTCGGCCCGCACGCGCTCGCGCTCATCGTTGCCTCCAGCCGTGAAGTCCATGCCGTTGTGGATCAACGAGACCGCCGATTTGTCGATGCCGGCGTGCATGATCTCATCCTGCAGTTCGGGGGATACCGCGACGATCCGGTCGAAGTAGCGCAGTGCTGCCTTGTCCAGCAGCTCGTACAACTTCATCTTCCACGTTTCGCGATACCAGGTGTGGCAGGTGGCTACTCGGGCGACACGCTGACAAAGCCGAGCCATCGCCACAGTGATGTCGGGCCGATATCCGTGCGAGTGGATGAGGTCGAGACGTTGCTCGGCTACGTACCGCCGCAGCGCACGACTCATTGCATATGAGGATCCGGTAAACACGGCCGTGCGCAGTCCTTCGCGCTGGGCTTCCCTGGCGACATCCTTCGCTCCGGGGCTATCCATCGCCAATACGTGCGAGTCCCAGCCTTGGGCGGCCAGAAACTTCGCGAGTTCGAGAAGCACGCGTTCGGCGCCATAGAGGCCGCCGCTACTGATGATCTGAGCTACGGAGTGTCTCTGCACAGTCGACGTTCCAGATGTTACGAGGTGCGCTCTCTGGCTGCTGCGGGTATGGCGTCAGGTGTGGTCACTACTACGGCTTCTTTCTGTTTGTTCGGTATTTTGATCGCATGGTTCTTCAGCATCCGATCGGCGACGCCCCAAAAGATCCAGAAAAGCGCACCCGTCGAGTAGTAGGTCCAGCGGTCACCAAAAATATTCGTGACAATAGTGGCGACCATGCAGCCGATGAATCCGAGCCCTAGGCCCTTTTCCATCGGCGTACGTCCGGATGCGAGCAGCTTGATCCCGGTGGCTAGAGCAGCCAGCATCACCGCGACGAGGAACATGAGTCCGATGATGCCCTGTTCAGCCAGGGTCTGGAGGTATAGGTTGTGCACGCTCGTCCACGAGCCGGCGATTTTCGAAACGCCAAATGAGTTTAGGCCCGTGCCTACGATGGGGCTCGACTCGTACAATTCGATGGCCTTGTCCCACAGCACCAGCCGCTCAGCAGCGGACGATTCCAGCTGTCCGTCCGCACTTTCGGTTGTCTCGATTCGCTCCACCACGGACTGAGGTAGAAGTGTGTGCCACGCAACAGCTACGACGGCAAGCATCACGAGGAGAGACCGCTTCTTCAGTACACCGAAGACGAAAAGGACGGCGACGGCGGCAAGATACGCGCCGCGAGAGTACGCAAAGAACAAGGGTTTGAGCGCGATGATCGACGTTGCCAGCAGAAACCAACGTTCCCTCTTTTCCTTGATGTAGAACGAGAGCGCGAGGGCAATCGCACCGAAGTGGATGACGAACGCGGCAAACTGGTTCGCGCCTAAACCCACGATCCAGAAGGGTCCTGCGGCGCGGCTGTCGTATGAAAAATCGGCGGACGGTGTGAAGGAGCGTGCCTCCCGCAGCACGACCAAGAAATAGACGACGAAGCAGATCGTCAGAATGCGTTTCTGCGCCTGCTCATTATGAGCGGAGTGAAACGCGATGAAGTACAACATGATCATCATCGCGTAGTTTTTCCAGTCGACGAAAACCTCATTCGCCGGTGTGAGCGGCACTACTAGGTCGTAGCGGATAGAGCAATTCCAAACCTGGAGGTAGACGTAGAAGAGATAGATCGTGAACAGCACGGTCTGCCGCGTGCGCATCTGCATCTGCTTGCTCAGTGCAAGTCCGATGAGACAGCTGATGATCAGCAGATCGCCCGAATCCTTACCAAGCGGGTACTTGTGAATTTGGTACCAGAAGTTCGGCAGTACCGCGCAGACGATGATGACGCCGAGAGGGAATATGGTTCTGCCGCGCAGCGCAGGAATGCAGGCCCACAGCGTAGTCACGTAGAAGCTGAAGGGCAGTAGACCTTTGATCAGGTCCTTGACGAAGCCGATCATGTGCTGGCGGCCCCTCGGGTGATCGGAGCCCGCGCATGTCGTGCGGCTTCGTTCGAAGCAGGTTCCGGTGCGCGATTCGAGATCATCGGATGATGTCCGTATTCGCGACTAGCCAGTCCGCGGCGCAACGCGTGCAGTTGACGGGCAGCGACAACACCGACCATGGATCGAGGTGCCACTGTTTGCGGATGGCACCTAGATCGATCGACTTGGTGCGCCGTAGCCGATGCAGAAGCTCTGCTGCGAAATCCTTGCGAGCGGCGTTCAGAGCGCGCCGCGCATTTCGGCGGTCCTCGCCCTCGGTGGCAAACTCCCGCAGCACTGTACGCCGAAACTTCGTTTCATCACGCAGCCGTTCGAACGCGCCCTCGCTGCCATTTACGGCGCTGCGATATACGTTCACGCCTCGGCCATAGTGCACCTCTACAGCAGTGGAGTAGCAGAACCGGTTGGTTCGACGGGAAAGATCGAGCCAGAATAGGATATCTTCTCCAGCCCGCCGGAATTCTGTCCTAAACCGCAAATCGGGCGCGACGCTGCGGCGGAACAACACGGTTGAAAGCTGGATGAAATTGGCGGCCAGAATCTGGCTGGTCATGCAGCCCTGGAAGCCGAAGGTTCGACCTGTGCTGTCCAGCGGCTCATGTTCTCTGCGCCACAGTCCCCCACGACGGCCGAAGTAATCCTCGGGGGAATCGAAATCCAGCAGATTGGAGAAGTAGACGTCATAACCCTGGGAGAGCGCGGCCAGCCCGTTTGACAGATGGTCGGGCTGCCAACGATCGTCACTGTCAAGAAAAGCGACGTACTCGATGTCCTCAGGAAGCATGTCTAGAGCCGCGTTGCGCGCCGCTCCGGGTCCACGGTTCGCTTGGTGCGTGATGGTGATGCGCTGGCCTAGCTCAGGGCCGAGCGTTGCCACGTCGATCTCGGCTGCAACTGGCGACGAGTCGTCTACGATATACACATGGTAAGGTGGCGATGCGCCGGTCTGCTGGAACACCGATTCCAGCGCTGTGCGCAATATGCCAGGGGTACGCTGAAAGTAAGGTATTACTATGCCGGTGCGCATGACTATCCACGACCGGCCGCTGAGTGATCCAGCATGGGGTTTGCGGGACGGAACGAAAGTGCTGAAGAATAAACCAAAATGTAAACTTCAACTGTGACGTCGTCCACTTCGCTGCCCGTGGCCATAAGGCCAATTGCCCCGATGTACTAGACCCCGGCCACACTCTCGCCAGGGGCTTTGGAGCACAATTCGATAGTCCAGATCTGCCGCAATCGGGTCACCGATGAAAGTTCGACAGAATCGATAGTTCTCAACGTGCAATGGGGCAAAAATGATGGATCCGCGCAGCGGCTCCTCAGCATGCGTCATTCGATCCGAAGCAAGAGAAGTACTAAAACAACATGAGTAGTAGGGTTTGCAAGGTTGCGCTTCTGTCGCCGTTTGACGGGGGCAATCTTGGTGATGCGGCCATCTTGCGCGCATTGATCGACAATTTACGAAGCCGAGATCCGCAGATCGATTTGAGGGCGATCACGCTAGATGCGTACTCCATGCAGAAGACGCACGGCATCTCCGGGACGAAGCTTTTCGTCACTGGCCGAAAGTTCTATGGCAGCACGAGTTCCCATCGGGCGAGCAGGATGGGGAAGTTACTCCGCGCGCTGAAACCGCTGCACACACTGGCAAGCGAAGTTCGACATTGGCTACATGCTATGCGGTTTCTGCGCGGCGTGGACGTGCTGATCATCGCAGGCGGCGGACAGTTCGATGAAGAATGGGGCGGACCTTGGGGCCAGCCCTATGCGCTTTTCAAATGGACTACAGCAGCGCGCCTGGTGGGCGCCCGCGTGGCATGCCTCAGCGTGGGAGTATGTCGCTTGCAACACCGTCTCAGCCGGTTCTTCGTCTCCCGTACGTTGTCCAATGCAAGCTACGTGTCGCTCCGCGACCCGTGGTCGCTGGAGTTCGTACACAAGAACTTCTCGAATCCACGCGCTCGGTTAGTTCCTGACCTCGCGTTCAGTCTCGCTTCAAGCGAGTTGCCCGCGGCGCCCGAGCAGTCCCAGCTCCGCACTATTGGTGTGAGTCCGATCGCGTACGGTCGTCCCGATCTGTGGCCCACAAAGGACCACAGTGCATTCGAAACCTATGTCGAGGCTCTGATCGGTTTCGTTGCTCAGCGGCTGCAGCAGAACGATCACGTCGTTCTGTTCTGCAGCGATGGGCCAGATTGGAACGTCATCCAAGATATGTCGGCTGCCCTGCGGTCGCGATGCTCGGCCGAAGCCTTCGGCAATCTGACGATTAAGCGGCCAATGACCCTGTCCGAAGTGCTGAGCGTGATTGTGCCGTGCAATGTCATCGTGGCGAGCCGGCTACACGGCGTGATTCTGTCGCACTGGCTTGGCAAGCCTACGATCGCCATCTCGTACGATCGTAAGGTCAGCACGCATATGCGGCAGATCGGCCAGGACGCAGCGTGCGTCGAGCTGAAAGGTATTGCCGTGGACGAACTCTCGCGAACTTACGAAGCGCTCGCGAAGCGGCAGGTCGAGGTCAGCCAGGAGCTGCTCTCGGCCGTTGAGCGATGGCAGAAGGATCTGAGCGCACAGTACGACGATGTAGTCGGTACACTGATGCGCGTTGCGTCTTCGGCTCCAGATGCCGCTGCCCGCAGCGTACGGCCAGAGGTCTCCTGAGATGGCTATGACGCCCGTTCTCGTGAGCGTGGTCACGCCTTTCTACAACACGGCTGAATATCTCGAAGAGTGCATTCAGAGTGTCCTGGCGCAGAGCTACTCGAATTTCGAGTACATCCTGCTGGACAATTGCAGTAAGGATGGCTCGGCGGACATCGCAGAGAAGTATGCCCGCATGGACAATCGCATTCGCTTCATCAAGGCGGATACGTTTGTCGGTCAGGTACCAAACTACAACCGAGCGTTGCGATACATCTCGGCGGACAGTCGCTTCTGCAAAATCGTGCAGGCCGACGACTGGATTTATCCCGACTGCCTCGAGAAGATGGTTCAAGTCGCTATGCTGAGCCCGAAAGTGGGCGTTGTCGGCTCCTACTCGGTTTATGGAGACAGGCTGGCCCACGATGGCTTGCCGTTCCGGCGGGATCCCGTTTTTGACGGTCGTGAAGCCTGCAGGCTGTACCTGAGCACTCATCGGGGCTTTTTGGGGTCTCCCACGTGTGTCATGTTCCGCAGCGATTTAGTGCGGGCACGCGAAACCTTCTTCGCAGAGGATCATCCCTGCGAGGACGTGGCGGCTTGCCTCGAGTTGCTGCAAGAAGGCGATTTAGGTTTCGTATATCAAGTCCTGACCTTCAATCGCCGCGACAACGAAGCATTCTGGACGCGGATAGAACCGTTCAAACCTATCCTCATGCACGACGTCGTGCTCATGCATCAGTTCGGGCCGAAAGTGTTTCCTGAGGCTGCATATCGCAAGCGACTCGCGGAAATCGAGGGCAATTTCTACGCCTGGCTGGGTAGGGCCTGCATCGAAGGCAGACCGCGGGAATTCTGGAGTTACCACTTCGAGGGTTTGCAGGCCGTGGGTCTACGGGCAGATCGAGCGCGTATTGCCGGCGCGGCCTGCAAAGCGGCTCTGCGGATCGCCACCAATCCGCGCCAGACGCTGAAAGCGTGGCTGGGCAGGACCAGCTGATATCTGGGTGCACTGTGTTTTTGCTTGGCGAAATCGATCTCCGACATCAGATAGCTTGCCGCTCATGTGCGTGTCGAATACGCGAGGGTTAGTTCGTGCTCGATGATCTGCGAAGGCTCATGCGCTCCAAGGAGCTGCTCTACATGCTCACTTGGCGCGACATACGCATCCGCTACAAGCAGTCGATCATGGGAGTGATGTGGGCCATCCTGATGCCCACGTTGATCGTTGGCGCGGGCATCATCATCCGTGTCGGTGCTGCCAAGTGGTCTGGCACCTCGATCACTATGCACGATATCGCGTCGGTCATGGTACGAGCGGTGGCATGGGCGTTCTTTGCGGCAAGCATCCGGTTCGGGACGAACTGCCTGGTGGGCAACACGAATTTGGTGACGAAGATTGCTTTCCCCAAAGAGGTTTTCCCGATGGCGGCCGTGCTGTCGAGCCTCTTCGATTTCTGTGTTGCAACGATCGCCATCTTGATCGTGCTTGTCATTCTGGGCTGGGCTCCGTCATGGTATGTGCTCTGGAGTTTGTACCTCGTGTTCGTACTGGTCAGTCTCGCGACAGGCTTATCCCTGATTCTCTCGGCGGGAAACCTGTTCTTCCGGGACGTCAAGTACATCGTGGAGATCTTCCTCACATACGCCATCTTCTTCACTCCAGTGCTCTATGACGCGGACATGCTCGGAAAGTGGAGCCACGTCCTATTGCTAAATCCGGTCGCGCCCATTCTCGAAGGTCTTTCGGACACGATGGTCGAGCAACGTGCTCCGGATGCGGCTTGGGTTGCTTACAGCACGACAGTGGCGGCGGTGTCTCTGCTGGTTGGCTATTGGTGGTTCAAGCAGCTCGAAGCGAAATTCGCGGAAAGGATCTGAGAAACGCCATGTCTGATATTGCTCTTCGAATGGACCATGTTTACAAGCGCTTCTCACGCGGCGAACGCCACGATTCGTTGCGCGACTTGATACCCGCGATGACACGTCGGCTCCTGCGTCGCGGCAGCCGGCCTGTTGCTCTGAAGGAACAGGAGTTCTGGGCGCTGCAGGACATCAATTTCGAAATCAAGAAGGGGGAGAGTATCGGCATAATCGGCCACAACGGTGCGGGCAAGAGCACGATGCTGAAGCACCTAAGTGGGCTGATGCGGCCGACGTCGGGGAAGATCGAAGTGAATGGCCGGCTGTCCGCCCTAATCGAAGTCGGCGCCGGCTTCCATCAGGATCTCACCGGGCGCGAGAACGTGTTCCTCAATGGCTCAATCCTCGGCATGAGCCGCGCTGAAATTCGTCGCAAGTTCGACGAGATCGTCGATTTCTCCGGCCTCAAAGAGTTCATCGACACTCCGGTGAAGCGTTATTCCTCAGGGATGTACGCGCGTTTGGGGTTTGCCGTTGCAGCCCACATGGAACCGGATGTCCTGATCATCGACGAAGTCCTCAGCGTGGGCGATTTCGTCTTTCAGGCAAAGGGCGTAGAGAAGATGCGATCGGTTTTGAAAGGGGGGGCGACGGTTATATTCGTTTCGCACAACCTGCGCGCAGTAGCCGATCTATGCAGTCGCACCATGCTCTTGCGCAAGGGGCAGATTATCGATGACGGTCCCACGTCCAAAGTGATCCATACCTACATGGAGCAGATCCGCACCTCGAGGACCATTGATGCGGACAAGCAGGTCATCATCGATTCCGTCTCGGTGCGAGGACGTGATGCACCGCGCTTGGATTTCGTCGCCGGTGAACAAGCTACAGTGACGGTGCAGATTCGCGCTCTCCGCAAAGTCGAGAAGCTGGCGTGCGTGCTGATGTTGCTCGACGAGAACTACTACGAAATCTTCAACACGTCGACGGAGCGTCTCGGGCTGAACGTAATGAATCTCGAGGCTGGTCAGACGTGCACGTGCACGTTCGACTTGGATTTGCATCTTGCTGCGGGCAGCTTCCACATTGGCGTCGTGCTGTATCGCTACGACACCACAACGCACTACGACGAAATCACGCCGGCAGCGACTTTGCTGATCCGTTCGCCCATCGATGTGCGTGGCACGGCAAATCTCTATCCGCGCGCGACGATTTGTCCAGCGCCCGGGTGAAAGACGGCTGGAAGAGCCATCATGAAAGTTACGGTTGTCATTCCATACTTCCAGCGCCAGCCTGGATTGCTCGTGCGCGCACTCGCATCCGCCCGGCGTCAGAGCGGCGTTCCGCAGCCGACAATTTTGGTTGTGGATGACTGTTCTCCGCATCCGGCCGAAGCCGAGGTGGACGCCTTGCCGCACGAGCAGCGCGAAGGCATCCGGGTGATTCGACAGCAGAACGCCGGCCCGGCCGCGGCGCGTAATCGTGGGCTGGATGCCGTATCTGATGACACGGATTTCGTAGCTTTCCTCGATTCGGACGACGAATGGCTCCCAGGTCATCTGCGAAATGCCATCGAAGCCTTGGGCTCGGATCTCGATTTCTACTTCGCGAACCATCGCGAACCCGAAAGCACGCAAGACGAGTTCGCGCGCCACCGTCGAATCCGAGTGGAAGAGCACGC
This sequence comes from Lysobacterales bacterium, assembly GCA_040255535.1. Classification (GTDB taxonomy): domain Bacteria; phylum Pseudomonadota; class Gammaproteobacteria; order Steroidobacterales; family Steroidobacteraceae; genus Steroidobacter. Next base: position 22,173 of record JBDZVE010000041.1, read on the forward strand.
AAGATTACCTCGTGGCAGCAATTGCTATCGCTTCGATCGCGACATGGTCGATCAGATCATCATGGCCAACGTCATCGAGACCTCCACGGTGGTGTATCGATGGTCGCGACTGCGTGAGCTGCGCTTCACGACGACGTTCCGCGCAGCATTCGAAGATCTGACGTTCTGGATTAGGGCGGCTAAAACGGCGGGGGGCATTGCCTTTTCCACTGACGTAAATTGTCAGTACGGTCGTGGTATAAGCATTTGGCGTTCGTCTTTTGCGCCGGGCAGCCCGCATGCATTGCCAAAGCTCGTCGATCAGCGCCGGTTTCTCGCGCAGCTGCTTAAGCAGCATGCCTACCTACCAGCGCACCGCGCACGCATTGGCAAGCAGATGGCGCAGACGCGACGTGAGGTGATGCGAGAAGCACTGTACCTGGCCCGTCGCGGGCAGCCGGTGAACTGGCGTGCCTTGAGCCAATACCTCTCCATCGATCCGGGCCTTTGTTTCGCAGCGCTTCCAATCACCGTGGCTATTTTCTTCGAGCGCTTCGCGAAGAACAGCTAACTTTACGCCCCCGGAGCGTTCGCGCTTGCGGCGGGTTGCGAGTTCGCATCGCATGACACACTTGGTCACAGACGAAGAGTGCGATCTGGTGCATGCTCCCGCGGAATCATGGCTGAAATAGGCTTCATTCCGCCTGATCCCGTTGGTACGGAACGCCCCCAACGACGGCCTTGCGCAGACAAGTGTTGCTCCGGATAGTTCTCTTGACGTGGTAATCCAGAGCGCGGCTCCCCCGCGAGGACATGCGCGTCCAATCGTCGAGTGCTGAAGAATGCTCCGTGAGATAGCCAAAGGTTCCGTCTGGATGATTGCTCTCCGGTTTGCCGATCGGAGCCTAGGCATGATCAGCACGGTCCTGCTGGCGAGATTTCTCGTGCCGCACGATTTCGGCCTGATTGCGATGGCCATGTCGGTCATCGTGCTGCTCGAACTCTTCAGTGTCTTCAGCTTCGACATCGCACTGATCCAGGCCGAGCGGCCGAGCGCGGACGAGTACAACACAGCGTTCACGTTGAACGTGCTGCTACGAAGCGGTATCGCCGTAGCGATGCTCTTGGTAGCGCTTCCGGCTGCGACTTTCTACGAAGAGCCGCGGCTTGCGGGAGTCCTCTGGGGGCTCTCCATCGGTTGGCTCGCCCAATCCTTCGAAAACATCGGCATCGTCAACTTCAGGCGTGACATGCAGTTTCGGCGCGAGTTCTGGTTTCAAACTACAAAGCGTCTCGTGTCCTTCGTAGTCACGGTGTCGCTCGCGATCGCGTTGAGATCGTACTGGGCGCTGGTCGCGGGAATGGTCTCGGGTCGCTGCGTTGGCTTCATCATGAGCTATGTGGCCGTGCGGTATCGGCCCCGATTCACGCTGGCCGCTTGGCGGCGGCTCATGTCGTTCTCGGTGTGGCTGCTGTTCAACAACATCCTCTATCTGATCAACACGCGAGTGTCGGCGCTCATTGTCGGCAAGCTCAGCGGTTCCCACGCGCTTGGTCTGTACAACATCTCGCGCGAGATTGGCACTTTGCCGAGCTCCGAGCTGCTTGTGCCGATCGAGCGGGCATTGATCCCTGGTTATTCACGAATGGCCGGCGATCTGGACTCACTGCGGCACGGATTCTTGACGGTGCTTTCGGCGGTGACACTGATCGCTCTGCCGGCTGGTTTCGGTGTGGCGGCGGTCGCCGAACCACTAGTCGTCATGCTGCTGTCTCGCGCGTGGATCGAAGCCATCCCGTTCGTTCGGGTGCTCAGCATCCTAGGCGCTTTGAGCGCGCTCGGAAGCAACACGTACCCCGCCTACGTGTCGATGGGTCGGCCCCACATCGCCACGGGCTTTTCGGTGGCACGCCTCGTTATCCTCGTGCCGTCGATGGTTGCGCTGGCTATTTGGCTGGGGCCAATTGGTGCTGCCTGGGCTGAGCTTGCGGCGGCACTTATCCTATTACCCGTTGGCTGGTTTGTCGTGTGTCGGGTCCTCCACGTCAACGCACGAACCTTTGCTGCTCGGCTGTGGCGCCCGTTGTTGAGCTCGCTTTTCATGTACGCCATGGTCCGAGAGTATCTCGCAGCGGTAACCGGGGGCGCGCCGACGGAGGCTACTTTGTTCAACCTGATAGCTGCCGTTCTGATCGGTGGCGTGTGCTACTGTGTTCTGATCTGGCTTCTGTGGATGCTGTCAGGTCGACCCGACAGCATCGAAGTCCACCTCGTCAGGCGCGTGCAAATGCGATTGCGACCCGCCTGACTTGCTTAGAACTCACCTGTCAGTCGCTGGTTTCGAGTACGAGCACCCAATCAGAGCCGCTGCCGTTGTTTCCGGGTGTAGCGAACGTTCGTGAGCCAGACGTCGCATACGTTCCGGCGGCGGTGTACATCCCTGTGTAGGGGTTGAACCATCGGGCCGTAACGCTCCGCCCGCCGGCTGCCAGTTGGCTCAATTGAACGGTGACCGTTCGGCCGACATACGCGAGTGCAAAACTGCCATTTTGCGCCACAGCGGCATGCCCCGTGCTCACGAGGCTGTCCTGCGGCTTGAGCAACCACCAGGCGCGGCCACTCCACAGCGACTTGAGCGCTTGCATAGAGGTGGAGCCGGCGCTATTGAGAGCGGTTTTCCAAGTGCCGGGATAGGCGAAGGGTGCGTTGGGCGCATCGAAGTGCCAGATTGGGTTGTTGCCGAATATCTGGCCGGAGGCGCCTGCGAGCAGCGACTGATAGGCGTGGCTTCGCACGTACTGAGCGGAGCCGTTGCTTTCGGCCTCGTAGCGCGACTCGATCATGATCAGCGGCATCGAGGAGGCGTTGTACTGGGCACGCACCTTGCCGGACAGATCGGTGTCGTAGGAGTAGACGGTGTTGATGTCCAGCCATGAGGAAGTACCGATGAAGTCGCGTGCGGCACTTTCCGGGCTGCCATGGAAGGTATGCAGCCAGGAGGTGTTTACATCGTGGATGCCGTTGGCGATGGCATCCAGTAGAGAGCGGTTTGGCGGGCTGTAGTCGCCACCGTGCACCCAGACGATGTTGTTGAAGGCAGAGAAGCGATTGGCTAGATAGCGCCCGTAGCTGCGTAGCTTGGTAGCGCCATTGGAGGTCATGACTTTGTACCAGCCCTCATTGCCGCCGTTATAGCCCATGTAAGCGGGCGTGAGCAGTACGAGCATGTTGCGATCGGCCGCCTTTTGTATGACAGAGGCGGCGTGTGCGAAATAGGCCTCGTTGGGCGTGGAGAAGTCGTTGGCGGTGAGGAAGGGCGCATCGCCAGCCGCGTTGCGAGGCGCGGAGTCGGCGTAATGGTGCTCAATGAGATTGACCAACAAGGTATTGAAGCCCTTGGCTTGCCGATCGTTCAAATACTGGTCGACCTCGGCATCGGTGAGCTGCACGATCAACGACCAAGCCGTATCGCCGTGCACGAGGAAGGGGTTGCCCTGCGCATCGATGAGATACCGCTTGCCTGCTTCGGTGCGCAGCGGGAAGGCGGACGAGGAGGTCGTGTTCACGATCACAGTGACGCTGCGAGAGGTCGTGCCGCCGGTACCGGAGCAGGAGAGTTGGAAGGTAGTGCTTGCATTCAACGCCGCCGTGACTTCCGAACCGTTGAGGGCTTTCGTGCCGCTCCACCCGCCGGAAGCTGAGCAGCTATCAGCATTGCTCGTGGACCAGCTCAGCGTGCTCGTGCCGCCGGCGCTCACCGTCGACGGATTTGCCGTGACCGTGATGGCAGGCTCTGGTGCTGGGGCGGTGACACTCACTGTGACATTCCGGTTGATTGAACCGCCGCTGCCGGAGCAAGTTAACGTGTACGTCGTAGAGCTCGAAAGGGCTCCGGTTGATGCAGAGCCGCTCGTCGTGCGCGTTCCTGACCAGCCTCCTGAGGCGGTGCAGTTCGTCGCATTCGTGCTGGTCCACGACAGGGTGCTGGATGCGCCGCTGTTCACTGTTGTCGGATTCGCGGTGAAGGAAAGAGTTGGCGCCGGTGTGCTGCTGCCGACCGTTACGACCACCGAACGCTGTTGGAGAACGTTGTTGACCCAGCATGACAGTGAATAGGTTGTTGTCCGAGTCGGGCGTACGACCAGCGTTCCGGATGGCGATTTGAATCCGGACCAACCGTTGCTGGCTTGGCAGGAAGTTGCACCCTGGATGTTCCAGCTCAGGGTCGAAGAGCCGCCGGCCCCAATAGAGGAGGGGCTGGCTGTGAAACTGGATCCGGATGGCGGTGCTGACACATTCACAGTGACGCTGCGTGAAGTCGAGCCACCCGCACCGGAGCAGGCGAGCGTGAATGTCGCTGATCTCGTTAGTGAGCCAGAGGAGGCAGTGCCGCTCGTCGCGCGCGTGCCGCTCCAATCGCCCGATGCGGTGCAACTCGATGCATTTGTCGCGCCCCATGTCAGCGTCGAAGATCCGCCGCTCGCTACGGATGTCGGGTCGGCGTTGAACGTCAGTGTTGGTGCTGGCGTACTGCTGCCGACGCTCACCGTGGCCGAGCGTGTCACCAGCACGTTGTTGATCCAGCATGAGAGCGAATAAGTGCTGGTTCGTCTAGGGCGAACCGTCTCGGAACCGGAGCGCGATTTGTAGCCAGACCAACTGCCGTTGGCTTGGCATGAGCTTGCGCCCCGCGCGTTCCACGAGAGGCTCGCCGACTGTCCGGACGCAATGGTCGTTGGGTTCGCGGTGAGCGTGAATCCCGAGGTCTGCGCGTGAGCGACCGTAAAGAGCATGGAGAAGAACAGTGCTGCGAGCGCAGCCCAACCGGCGCGAGTCTTATTCATTCTTAACACCCCTGCGATTCCAAACGTCACGGCTGCACTTTCAACACCAGTACCCAGTCATTCGCGTCGCCATTGCTGCCAGGAATCGTGAACGAACGACTGTCACTCGTTGGAAATGTACCGATGGTTGTCGTATCCCCGGAAAACGGGTTGAACCAACTAGCCTGAACGTCCGCACCGCCTTTCGCGAGAGAACCCAATTTTACCGTGACCGATTCGGTTACATACACAACAGCAAACGACTGGTCACTGGCTACTGCCGCGTGTCCATTAACTACGAGAGAGTCCGTTGGTTCCAAAGCCCACCAGGAAAATGAGCTCCACAGCGAGTTGAGCGCTTGCATAGAGGTGGAGCCGGCGCTATTGAGAGCGGTTTTCCAAGTGCCGGGATAGGCGAAGGGTGCGTTGGGCGCATCGAAGTGCCAGATTGGGTTGTTGCCGAATATCTGGCCGGAGGCGCCTGCGAGCAGCGACTGATAGGCGTGGCTTCGCACGTACTGAGCGGAGCCGTTGCTTTCGGCCTCGTAGCGCGACTCGATCATGATCAGCGGCATCGAGGAGGCGTTGTACTGGGCACGCACCTTGCCGGACAGATCGGTGTCGTAGGAGTAGACGGTGTTGATGTCCAGCCATGAGGAAGTACCGATGAAGTCGCGTGCGGCACTTTCCGGGCTGCCATGGAAGGTATGCAGCCAGGAGGTGTTTACATCGTGGATGCCGTTGGCGATGGCATCCAGTAGAGAGCGGTTTGGCGGGCTGTAGTCGCCACCGTGCACCCAGACGATGTTGTTGAAGGCAGAGAAGCGATTGGCTAGATAGCGCCCGTAGCTGCGTAGCTTGGTAGCGCCATTGGAGGTCATGACTTTGTACCAGCCCTCATTGCCGCCGTTATAGCCCATGTAAGCGGGCGTGAGCAGTACGAGCATGTTGCGATCGGCCGCCTTTTGTATGACAGAGGCGGCGTGTGCGAAATAGGCCTCGTTGGGCGTGGAGAAGTCGTTGGCGGTGAGGAAGGGCGCATCGCCAGCCGCGTTGCGAGGCGCGGAGTCGGCGTAATGGTGCTCAATGAGATTGACCAACAAGGTATTGAAGCCCTTGGCTTGCCGATCGTTCAAATACTGGTCGACCTCGGCATCGGTGAGCTGCACGATCAACGACCAAGCCGTATCGCCGTGCACGAGGAAGGGGTTGCCCTGCGCATCGATGAGATACCGCTTGCCTGCTTCGGTGCGCAGCGGGAAGGCGGACGAGGAGGTCGTGTTCACGATCACAGTGACGCTGCGAGAGGTCGTGCCGCCGGTACCGGAGCAGGAGAGTTGGAAGGTAGTGCTTGCATTCAACGCCGCCGTGACTTCCGAACCGTTGAGGGCTTTCGTGCCGCTCCACCCGCCGGAAGCTGAGCAGCTATCAGCATTGCTCGTGGACCAGCTCAGCGTGCTCGTGCCGCCAACACTGACTGAAATGGGAGAGGCGCTGATTGTGACATCGGGTGCGACGCCTCCACCCCCACCGCTTTGCGCACCATCGCTACCTCCGCCACCTGCGCCACCTCCGCCGCCTCCGCAAGCCGACAGAAACACAGCGGCGAGCCATGCGAAACGCACGGCTTGCCTGCGAATGAACGGGAGAAGGGGCATGGTTTTGATCGACCGCCGGCGAGCGATGTCGGAAATTATGGCACGCTACGTACTAAAAAAAACCGCCCGCATACCAGTTGTTTGCGAAAGCAATCACTCCTTTTGTCAACGTGCCCCTCAACCGGAAGCTCGTTCAATCAGCAACAACCAATCTTCCCCCCGCCTGCCGCTTCTGGCGGGAGCTTGTACCGACCGGCGCTCGCCCAAATCAAACGAGGGCCCGTAGGTGCCCGTCGAAGGATCAAACCATGTTCCTCGGCAGCGGGGGCTGCAATCTAGAACGTCAGTATCTACGCTCGCCGTGACGATGTCGTGAAAGTAGACGAGTGCGAAGCGGCGGTCGGCCGATACTGCTGCGACGCTACGTTTCCGTGGCCCTGCGGGAGAGTCATGGATCAGCTTGCTTTCGAAATCGGGAACCAGTGTCCACCACGGAAGCGCGTCGAACAGTTTGCGCAGGTGCATCATATTGCGAGCGCCAGGACTATCCAGAGACTCTTGCCAGGATGTCGAATGCGGAAACAGTCCGGGACCGCTGAAGTGCCAAATGGGATTGTTACCGAACATATGCCCAGCAGCGCCTGAGAGTAGGGCTTCATACGCGTGCGCGCGGATCACGCCTGGGTCAGCCGTCTGCTCATTCTCATAGCTGCTCTCGAGCAGAAAGAAAGGCATGCTGGGGCTGCGCGCATACTCCACGGCTGCTTGCGCAGGCACGTTCTTGTAGGTGTAGATGCTGTTCAGTTGCAGCCAGCTTTCATTACCCCAGAACGCGCGTGCTGACGTTTCTGGCGCCGTGTGAGCTGTGCTGATTCGCCGATCGAACTCGCGAATCCCGGCCGCGATGGTGTTGACCGAGCTGCGGTCCGGAGGATTGAAGTCGCCGCCATACACCCAGATCACGTTTGCGTACTTCTGGAAGCGGCGGCCTAGGTAGCGACCATAGTCTCGAAGCGCTTCGGGAGGCGTCGCAACAATTTCTCGATACCAGCCTTCGTCCTGTCCGTTGTAGCCGAGATAGGCAGGGACCAGCAGCACGAGCAACCCACGTTCCGCAGCCTGCTGCACGACCCGTTCTGCGTGGTCGAAGTAGGCATCGTTTGGTCGCTCGAGCGATCCCGGCTCTGCAAACGGTGCTGCGCCATTTGCATTTCGCGGCGCATTGTGTGCGAACTTGTGCTCGATGAGGTTGACGAGCAGCGTGTTGAACCCCCGTGCACGCCGCTCGTCGAGATATATTTCGGCTTCCTTCGTCGTCAGGTCGGCAATTAGCGACCACGCCGAGTCGCCATGTATCAAGAAAGGTCGACCTTGCGCATCCACTAGGTAGCGGCCGTTCTCGGACCATCGCAGCGGAAATTGTGGTGCGGTGCGCAGCAGCGAAGCGGAACCGATTCGAGCCACGGCGAAGCCACGTTCACCCGCACAGTGCAGCTCATATACACCGGCAGGGCTGGAAACGCGTATTACCTCCGACCCCACGGTTGCACGTGTACCGCTCCAAGCACCCGCAGCTTCGCATCGAGATACGTTACGGGCGGTCCAGCTCAGCCGAGCCTCCGCTGGAATGTCAGTCGCGCCCACCTCGAATGAGATCGTCGGCAGTCGCGCATCGTCAATCGTGGGAGTTCGTTCGCAGCCACTTAGCGCGACAATCGTCGAAGCCAATACCAGGTTGCGTACGATCATCATGACCTTGGCGAAACGCAGGACGGCTTCGATGCTCCGCCTGCGATTCTAGGCGGAGCCAACGGGCGATGACTGCCCCAGCGTCCGTTCAGTCGATGATTTCGACCTCGGGGATCGGCACCACGAACTTGCAGCCCCATTCTCGCACGAAGCCCATGCTATTCACGATTTCGTCGCGCAGGTTCCAGGGTAGGATGAAGATGTAATCCGGCTTCGCTGCCTTGATTGCGTCCGGAGCCAGGATAGGAATATGGGTTCCCGGCGTGTATTTGCCTTGCTTGTACGGATTGAGATCGACCGTGAAGTCCAGGAAATCGGTACGAATGCCGCAGTAGTTCAGCAACGTATTGCCCTTGCCGGGCGCCCCGTAGCCAACCACTTTCTTGCCGGCGCGCTTGGCATCGATAAGAAACTCCAGCACCTTGCGCTTCGTCTCGCGCACCTGTTCCGCGAACGCGCCGTATGTCTCGAGGCGGTTGTAGCCTTCATTTAACTCGCGCTCTCGTAGTTCCCTGACGGCACCGCTGACGGCCTTCGTTTCGTCGTCTGCGTGGCGACCGAAGATGCGCAGCGATCCACCGTGAGTTGGCAGCTCTTGCACATCGAAGAGCGTGATGCCGTGAGCCCGAAATACCTGTTCGACGGTGAAAAAGGAGAAATAGCTGAAATGCTCATGATAGATCGTATCGAACTGGTTGAACTTCATGAGCTTGTAGAGATGCGGGAACTCCATCGTGATTACGCCCTGAGGCGCAAGCAGGATCTTCATGCCTGAAACGAAGTCGTTCAGGTCTGGAACGTGCGCAAGAACGTTGTTGCCGAGAAGCAGGTCGGCATGGCCGTGGCGCGCGGCAATGTCGCGCGCTGTCTTCTGGCCGAAGAAGACGTTTTCGGTTGGTATGCCTTTTTCGATCGCGACGCGCGCGATGTTGGCAGCCGGCTCGATGCCGAGCACAGGCACGTTACGCGCCTTGAAGTGCTGCAATAGGTATCCGTCGTTGCTGGCTATCTCGACGGCCTTGCTCGAGGGGCCGAGGCCGAAGCGATCGATCATCGACTCGCAGTAGCGCTTGGCATGCGCGACCCAGCTTTCCGAGAAGGAAGAAAAGTAGGCGTACTCGCTGAAGATGTCGCCCGGCGCGACGAATTCTTCCAGCTGCACCAGGAAGCACTTCTGGCATACGTAAGCGTGCAGCGGATAGAACGGCTCCATTGAGTTGAGCTGTTCGGGCGTGATGTGCGTCTGACACAGCGGCGACATGCCGAGGTCTACAAAAGATGTCTGCAAGGGAGCAGTGCAGAAACGGCAATGTGCCTGACGTCGAGATATTGCTGTCATGTACGAACTCGTGTGGGTCCGCTGAATTGCGAGCTATGGTCGGCAGGGTGTGCCGGCGCTGTCGAGAACAGCTAATCTTTGCATCCGTTGTGCGTACGAAATACCACCAGTTTCACACTTATTGGATTCGTAGGCGAGGTCCGGAAGGGAAGTCTCGCGTGTCGAGGTGGTCTTCCAAGCCGAAGCGAGTCGAAATCGTGGCTGGCCGGATTCAACCCTCATCCCCTGAGGGCAGAATCCGGTGATGTGCCGCTTTAGGGTAGCGGCTGTGGTGTGCAGTTGTTGAGTGCCACACTGAACGGCGGACCATAGTCGTAGGACTCGATCATCGCGCCGTCCTCAGGTGCGATGAGCGTAATCGTGTGACTTTCACCAGGCTCGAGGAACGTCTCACGCCAGGTCTCCGAGCCGCGCTCCCACTCGATGATCAGGACGGTGCCGCTCACTGCAGTGACTTGGCAGCCGTTCGCCCACGATCCCATGTACGGGTACAGCTTCTCACCAGTGCTGGCGCTGTACACAGTACGCGAACCGTTGCCTGTGCGATCGTTGTTGGAGTAGGCCGCCCACGATGGCCAGTTGATGACCGGACCTACCCAATCTGCGCCAAAGCACGAAGGCGTGTCGCATCGCCAGAGCGCATTGACAGAGTCCATGATTGTGCCAGTCGGAGGTGGTGGTGGATCTACGGGCGGCGGAGCCTCGAACGTGAGCTCGTACGCAAAGGAGCCGCTGTTCTGTACGCTCAGTACCTCGCTCGCGAGTAGTCCGGAGACTTGAAACGACTCACCTTGCGCAATCGTTGCCAGGAGCCGGTGCGAATTGGTATCCGGGCTGCCTGCATAGAGTCCTGCTACGCCGCTGTTGATCTTCACGGTAAGGCCATTGGCGCTCGCAGCTGGGAGATAGACCTTGTAATTCACCGTATAGCCGAGGCGATTCGCAATCGGTTGCTCCGCATCGGGCCAAACGATAGCGTGACCGGTATCGGTCGAGCCCCACGGGCACGGGCTGCCGGTGCAACTCCAAGTCACAAATTGCGAAGCGGTGCCTGAGGCCGGCGGTGGTGGTGGTGGCGGCGGCGGCGGCGCAGCCGCGTACGTCACTTCGTATAGGAAGCTCACATCGCTCTGGACGCTCAGTACGGCGTCGGCGGCTAAGCCGCTGATCTCGGCGCTCTGACCGGCACTGAGTTCTCCCAAGTAGACGTGCGACGGGGCATTCGGTGTGCCCGCATAGAGACCGGCAGTGCCGTTCGTGATCTTAACTGTGGCGCCGTTCGCCGCGGCTGCAGGCAAATACGCGCCGGCTGACACGGTATATCCAAGGCGGGTACTCACTGGCTGCGTCGTGCTCGGCCACACGATTGCATGCGCGCTTGACGACTGACCCCATGGGCACGGGCTACCCGTACAGTTCCAGGAGAGGAGCTGCGAGGCAGAACCAGTCGTCTGCGGCGTGGGCAGCGTGAGCTGATAGGTGAATTGGTCAGCGCTCTGGACGCTGACGACTTCGCTTGCAGCAATGCCAGTGACGGTGAAGGTCTGCCCGGCGTTGATCGTCCCGAGATAGTAGTGGGATGCAGCGCTGGGGGCTCCCACGTAGACGTTCGCCGAGCCGGTAATCACCTTTACTTGCGCCCCGTTGGCGAATCTTGCGGGCAAATAGGCGGCCGGCGACACGGTATAACCCAGCCGCGCTGCTATCGGCTGCGCCGTCGCTGGCCATGCGATCGCATGACTGGTATCGGTCGGGCCCCAGGGGCAGGGCGCGGATGTACAGGTCCACGTCGCGAATTCCGATGCGAACGTCGTTTGCGCGCTGCTCGCTACACTGTAGAAGAGCGAAGCCGCGAAAAGTGCCCAAAGCCAAACTGTACGTGTCGGATGTCTTGTCATTGCATACGCACTTGGTGGATGACTCAGCGAAGAAGAGCAAGTCTCGTGCCTAACCGCATTTTGCGCAGGTTCAGGCCTATCGCTCGGTGAATAGGAATCTGGAATGTAAAGTCGGTCGACGATATGGCCGCTAAATTAGTGAGACCTGAGTCTCAGCCGAATGCCACCGGTGCGACTTTGCTGCTGATGCGTCCCGTCAACTGTTTCGACACTAGAGCACAGCCGTCCGACTGTGGGAGTTACAAGCTGGATCGCGTTTGTCCGAATGCAATCCGCCGTTGACGCCAATCCGGGCAAACGTGCCGCAGGTCAATATTTTTGACACGCACGGCTGCGTATACTTCCGTGCTTCAAAGCAAAGGGGAATTATCGATGAAGGTTTTTGTTACCGGCGTGAATGGCTACATTGGCGCGGTACTCGCGCCTTATCTGATGCAGCGTGGCCTGTCGGTGCTCGGTTTGGATACCGGGTACTACCGCGATGGGTGGCTTTACAGCGACGACAAGAAGCTGCCCTTCTCACCGCAGACGATCAATAAGGATCTGCGTAACATTACCGAGCGCGATCTGGAAGGCTGCGATGCAGTCGCGCACCTCGCCGAGCTTTCCAACGATCCTCTTGG
>JBDZVE010000164.1:0-6477 GCA_040255535.1 Lysobacterales bacterium
TCGTCAAACGATCGACGAAGTCCTGATTCGCTGGATCGCTATAGTGAAAATTCTCAGCAAGGCTCGCCGGCAGGCTTCCTAGGCTGTTCTGGCTGATCGCAGGACACGCACCGACTTAAGAGGCTATTGGGCGCGTGTCCCAGAGTGGGACGAACGAGTCGCGCGGCTCTCCGGGTAATGACGGCTGACAGTCAAGCGACGCGGGCTCATCGGTCTCCTCCGTAAAACCTGTCAAGACCTCACGCGCGATTTTTCGCGGTGGATGATCGTGACAGAAGATTGTACGATTATCGGACATACTAGTCGCTGTCCGAGCTTCGTACAAGACTTATGCACGAGAACCGGGTTTATATTCCCGAGCCGATCATCGCTACGAGTCGGCTCATGACCAAGTACGCACACGCGCAAGGACAAGGCTTCGGGCCACGGCTGGCCGCTCTACGCAAGGCGGCGGGCTTCACCCAACACCAGCTCGCCGATGAGCTCGGCATTTCCCGCCGACGCATCGCCTACTACGAGTCCGAGAGCGAGCATCCGCCTGCCAACCTCCTGGCAGACCTTGCGCGCGTGCTCAACGTCAGCACCGATCAGTTGCTCACCGATGCGCCGGTCAAGCGCCAAGCCAAGGCCACCTTGAGCCCACGGCTCGAACGACGGCTCAAGCAGATCGAACGGTTGAGCCCCAAGTCCAAGCAGCAGCTCATGACCATCATCGATACCTTCATCGAGGCCGAGGCCTTGAAGCAGCGAGGTGCGCGATGAAGCCCCTCAACGTGATGACGATCGGCTATGAGGGCGCCACTCTGGAAGACTTCTTGAGCACGCTCAAGCGCGCGCATGTCGGCCTATTGCTTGACGTGCGGGAGATCGCGCTGTCGCGTCGGAAGGGATTCTCGAAGAGCGCCCTGAGCGCAGCGCTCAACGGTTTCGGGATCGATTATCGCCACGAGCGCGCACTCGGCTCGCCGAAGGAGATTCGCCATCAGCTGCGCGCCGACGGCAACTTCCAACGCTATTTCCGTGATTTCCGCGAGTACCTGGCCAGCCAGCGCACACTCCTCGATGCGCTCGCCGCGGAGCTCTCCGGGAGCGTCGCGCTCCTGTGCTATGAGCGTAACCCCGCCGAGTGTCATCGCTCCGTCGTCGCTCAGGCGCTCGCCTCTCGTGCCAAGACCACCGTTCGTCACTTGGAGGTGACGCGCCATGGCTCAACACGTACGCCTTCGCACGCGCATTCTCGTCAAGGCTTTTCCGCAGCAGAGTAAAAAGCACGAAGAGACGGTCTGCTGCGCCGGCATCAGCGAGGACGGCCAGCAGATGCTGCGGCTGTTTCCGATCCGCTTTCGACGGCTGCCGAAGGAGCAGCAGTTCGATCGCTTCGACCTGGTCGAAGTACTCGCCACCAAGGCGAGCGATCCGCGGCCCGAGAGCTACAGAGTCGATGAAGGCTCGATCAACCTCATCGAGAAGGCCAGCACGCTCACCGACGAAGCGCGAGTGCGGTTGTGGCAACCGTTCATCGCACCTTCCTTGAAGGCCCTGCACGAAGAGAACCGCAACACCAACCGCAGCCTGGGCATCATTCGTCCCGACCCTGGAAGCCTCAAGTTCTTTTGCAAGCCGGCACAGGAAGCCGATACCGAAGAACGCGAGATCGCCGATGCCGTGCAGCAGGTTCAGCAGAGCTCACTGCTCGAGGAGCCGCTCAAGCCGCTCGAGAAGCCCGAGTACGCCTTCGGCTACAAGTTCACCTCCGCCGGCCACGCCCACACGCACATCATCCACGATTGGGAAGTGCAAGCCGCTTACCGCCACTACAAGCATCGCTACGGCGCGCAGGCCCTCGAGCGCCTCGTGCGCGAGTACAGCGAGAACATCCCCAAGCACAACCTGCATTTCTTGATGGGCACGATGGCCTCGCATCCACGCACGTTCATCATCATTGGCCTCTTGCGCTCGGGCTTCGATCCGCAGGAGCTTGCGCGGCAAGGCAACCTCTTCTGATCGCAGCTTTTCATTAGCCGCCGTCTCTCGTTCTTCGCGAGCGCGCAGTGCACGCGCGAGCGAAGACAGCGCGAAGCGCCCGGAGCGAAGCGACTAAAACGGGAGCCCCTGGGGGCGGCGGGTGCGATGCTGCGCACGGCAAACACGCGCACTTGCGCGTGTTGAACCGCGTAGCATCAGCGGGCGGGCGGGGGATAAAAAATCGCGGTAGCACCTTTTCAGCGCTCGCACGTCGAGCGCTGCGCGGGCACCTCGACATAGCGCACATTATGCGGGCGTCAGCCGAACACCTGCGTTGAGAGAGCAGCACGACAGCGCTGCGGCAAGAGCAGGTGCGCATAATGATCCGTGCGTTATGTTGAGGTGCACGCCCAAGCCCCCTTGAGGGGGATGGGGGATGTCTGATCGTGCATGCAAGCGGGTGCTGCGCACGGCATGAAGGTGCAACGAACGCGTCTCATCCGCTTGGATGCACGATCAGTTAAATAACCTCCAGCACGCGCGTCTTCGCGGGTGCTGACCGACTCATTCCACTGCGCTCACCGAAGCTGCCGACGTATCAGACGCCACTGCCGCAGCCCGGCGCGCTGCTTGCGTTGCGCGCGAGAGCGGCAGGGCCGAAGCGAGCTGCGCACAGCGAGCGGCGCGCAGCTACAGCGAAGCGCAACACAGCAAGCAGCGTGACGGGCGGTCGAGCTGATCATCCCTGCGGGCCGCCAATCTTGTGCAGTCCGAAGCTACGGATCAGCTTCAGATACTCCATTGATCGCATTGGAGGACAGTTCGCAACTGCAGTTTGAAATTCCATCGGCGGACAATAGCCATGCGCATCGATGTAGTGCGCAATCAAAGATGGCGCAACGAACACCTGATCTGCATTCGGCACGAACAGATTCGCAGCCCCCAGCCTTGCAGTCATGCCAGCGTACTTGATCTCAGATGGACCGCCGGTAAACCGGCACAGTGAGCATGGCTGCCTTCCGGCTATCGCTGCAGGCTGCCATGGATCAACGAGCAGTTCGACCAAAGATTTGAAGAAACTCGGAGACACCTGGCCTTTCGTAAAAGTGCTTTCCGAGTCCAGCCAGCCTACCGCCAGCAACTTCTCTCGCTCAGCACGGAAGTAAGTACATGGGGAAAGATCTTCGTAGATCATCGTCATCGCACTCCGGGCATAAACAGTCGCCATCCGCTGCTCCAGAACCCGCCCGTCGAAGAAACATACGCGAGATCAGTAGGTGCAAGGACTGGCACTCCGAGCTTATTCGCCAGATTCTGCGCGAGGCCTACAGAACAAGCACCAGCGTTGCACGCAATGAGACGCACTGATTGGCCACTATACCCCGCGCTGCCAGTTATATATCTCGCGAGCGATCGATGGCTCAATGCAACCCATTGCCCTCCGCTTACTACGTACGCCGATTGAGCATCAGCATGCGTCACAACGTTGAAGAAGCCCCCGCTCTCTGCTGGGACTCTCGATCCGAATAACGCCAAATCATCTACGTCACGGGCGAGTGTTGGCGCAGCGGCCCTGACTGCTCCTACCGCAGCTGCTCCGCGTATCGAACCATTCAGCGCGAGGTTGTACGGACCAAGAAGACTGAATGCGACAATTGATGCGCCTTCTGTGAGCTCTAGCGCTCGAGCGTACTTTGCTGCTGCTACTGGATCTGTCGCCGCATAGAAGCGTTGCGACGGCACGCTCAGGAGAACCGAGCCATCCGCTAGCGATGAAGCACCAGGACGCTCGAAGTAGCCATTCCCCAGCAACATGATGCCATCGTGGAAGGCGTTCCCACTGACTGTGCTCTCCGTCGCCCTCCAGTCCGTCTTCTCCTCCGCAGGTAAATTCTGGCGCTCGCGCTGAGAGTCCTTCCAAGCTCGATCGCAAAACTCAAACGTACCAGTGCAGTCGGCTCCGGTTACCTGAACTCCCATCGCGCCCATCAGGCTCTTGTAGCCGCCGTATTGTCGGATGGGATCATATCCATGTCCAGCATAGGCGGTGGAACCAGAATCAAAGAAGAACATGCCAAAGAAGTATCCAAAATCCGGCCCACCCGGCGTGAAGCCAGAGCCGTTCGGATCAGCCTCAAATCCGCTCGGATCTGTATACGTCAGCGGATTGTTGTAGACGTAGGAGTACCGATTCCAACTCTGAGTATTGCTTGGTTCGTTCACAAATGGATCCGGCGACAAGAACTGACCACTGATCGCATCCTGCACGCGGCCGTTCATATGAATGAGCCCGAGCCGACCAAGCATCGTGTGCCCCGTGTACCCCTGACGCGTACCAGGGTTCACCGTTGTACTCGGAGCGTCGGACCATGTGTTAGGATCGCGCGGCCGGCCGTACGCGGTGAACGATTCGCTGACGATCTTTGCCCCTGTGCTGTCGAAGATCGTATCGATGCTGCCCAAGTGATCGTAGAGTAGATAGCGCGTGCTTGCTCCGCCGCTGGTGCGGCTGTGGATTGCGATTATCTCTTCCGGACCTGGAATGTAGTATCGATACTCTGAACCAGAGTCGCTATCTACACGCTCCATCAAGCCACCAATATAGTGGGTGGTCTCAATGTCATCGCCGTCATCGTAAATCATGCGCCAGCGCTGGCGATCTGGCCCGTATGCAAATCGGACTTCCTCTCCAGTCATCGGCGATTCGATCTGCCTCGGATAGTTGTAACTCGTCCACGTCACGATGTGATCGATGGGCACATCGCTGTAACCTGCCTCGGTTTTGTCTCGAACGTTTCCTAGTTCGTCGTATAGGTCGATGTTGAGGTTCGACGTAGCCGTACCTCCCGCTTTTACGGTGGCACTCTCGAGCCGATATAGCGGGTCGGTCTGGTTGACGAAACTTTCGGTGAGATCGTTCTGCAAGGACCCCAAGCTGTTCTGACGCAACTCGAGGTTACCCATTGCGTCGTAACCAAAGGTAGCATTCTGCAGCGCGGTGGTGTTGCCATTCGGACCCGCAGTGATTTTCTCCAACCACCCAGTCACAGCATCGAAGCCGCGATCGCGGATTACTTCGTTCGCATCGCTCCCGAGAATGTCGTGCTCCACTTGTCCGAGAGCGTTGATCGCAGGCTCGCCCGCGTTTGTGTTCAACGACCAGAACACCGCGCCCGGCGTATTGGCATCACTCACACTCTCGAGAATTCCGTTTGGTGCGTCATAATCGAGTACCCATGGCGCCCCCGCAATAGCTGGATACGTCAGGGTATCCAACATTCCTGTGGCGGTGTCGTACGAAAGAACATAGCTATACGCGGCAGGATCGTCAGGCAGCATGATCGTTTGCGTGGCCATTCGCCCGTAGCCGTCGTAGCCATATGCCTCCTGGTACGTCCCATCCACTGTTATCGTACTGACGTCTTTTAGCCGCCCGATGTTGTGAGCGGCGGCATCCGTTCCCCAGTGCCAGTCTGTCCGCGCTTCCTGTAATAGATCGTTGATCACGCCGTCGCGACGCACGACTGGCCTCGACAGCGGGTCATACGTCATCTCGAAGCGTTGTCCCTTTGCATCCGTCCAGCGCCGCAATCGGCCAAAGCCGTCATATAGGTACTGGGCTCGAGCCGATTGCGCATACGATTTCGCGCTGACTTGTAGTGCAGTCAGTCCATACTCGTAAGAAGCTTCGAACAACGTTCTCGTTACATCCTGCACGCTGAGCAGACTACCACCGCTATCATATGTGAAGATCTGGGTATAGTTGTTTGCGTCTGTCGACTCGCGCAAACGACCGGTGACGTCGAAGACTCTACTGCTCACCTTCTGCAAGGGATCTGTGGTCGTAATCTTAAGTCCTTCATATGTGAAGGTCGTTGTTAGCGGAGCCGGGTTACCCTCACTCGTTGGACGACTCACAACCTTCACGCGACCGATCGGGTCGTACTCAAACTCCGACCAGAAGTAGCGCAAGCAGCCTTCATCTGCTGTCAAGCAAGGAGCACTGAGCCCGCTAACGCGGCCCCGCGCATCGTACCTTGCTTCAACCCATTGGTACGTACCAAGAAGCTCGTTTCGCGTTGCGATGGGTCGATCGAATTTATCGAGATAGAGGGCCCGCCTGTTGATCGCTGCTCCACCGGAACTTCTAAACGTCTGCGTGACTGTCATATGATGTTGATCGTTGAAGCAGCTCTGACCACAGCTGAGATACTCCCAAGTTGTTCGAGTTCTATCTGACCCAATAAACTTTGTTGTACGACCGAAGCCGTCGTACTCCCACTCTGTCTCGACTTGATTGGGATCGATGATCTTCCTGAGCAGTCCTGTCGTTGGGTAGTACTCGAAAGTCGTCACTTGCTGAAGTGCGTTCTTGAACGTACCGGGCGCGACCCCTCCACTGCTGCTCCAGTTCCATGTGCTTAGGCGCGCCGACATCGCGCTGTAGTTTCCCTCGTCGTCGGTCGGCTCGTTTGCCTGCTCACGTACAGAGCTGATGTTTCCAAAACTGTC
>JBDZVE010000004.1:0-25312 GCA_040255535.1 Lysobacterales bacterium
CTTCTGATCAAATAATGAGCAGAATCTACCCACTCGTTTTCACGAAGAGCCTTTTATGTTTCTTCCGATCCGCTTCGGCGCGTGAATGATCTGCAGCGCATTGCGGACATGCTGTATCCGGATCCGCCGAATGTTGATCCATTCTGGACGGCGAGTGCGCGCTCGCTCTTCTTAGGGATCGCGCTGTATCTGTTCGAAACGCCCTCGCTGCCGAAGACCATCGGCGAGGTACTGCGGCAGGGTATGGCGAGCGACGATGAAGGTTTCGGGCAGCACTGGAAGCGCATCATCGAAGGACGGAATAGCGGGCGCTTTCCGCTTTCGCCACAGTGCGTGCGCGCGCTGTATGACGTGATTGATCTTGCGCCCGTCACTGCCTCGAGTATTCGCAAGACGTTCACCTCGAGATTGGACTTGTGGCTAAACCCCATTCTCGATGCGGCGACCGCTGAAAATGACTTCGACTTGCGCGAGCTGCGCAAGCGGCCCATCTCGGTCTACGTCGGCGTGAACCCGGACGACCTGCACCGGCTACGTCCCGTGCTGAATCTTTTCTTTCAGCAGGCGATCGGACTGCAGACACGCGAGTTGCCCGAGCGGAATCCGGCGCTCAAGTACCAGGTGATGATGCTGTTGGACGAGTTCACGGCGCTGGGGCGGATTCCGATCATCGCCGAGTCGATCTCGTATCTGCCGGGCTACAACGTACGTGTCGTGCTCGTTATTCAAACGCCCGCGCAGTTGCGCGAGGTGTACGGTGTGAACGGAGCCGAGACGATGCTCAAGAGTCTCGCTGCGCGCATCGTGTTTGCGCCGAAGGACTTTGCGGATGCGCGCGAAATCTCTGACGAGCTCGGTTTCACGACGGTGAAGGTCAAGAGCCTTTCGAAGCCGGTGTTCGATCTGGGTGATTCGCGCGGCCGGCGCTCGCGCAGTGTGAGCGTGAGCGAGCAGCGCCGCGCGCTCTTGCTGCCGCAGGAAGTGAAGGCGCTCCGCGCCGATCAGGCTATCGTGTTCTACGAAGGCTTGTTGCCGATCCGCTGCCAGAAGGTTCGCTATTTCGAGGATCGTCGCTTCAAGAAGCGTTTGTTGCCGCCGCCGATACAACCGGCCCCGCGCGCATCGCAATTGGCGACGATGGCGCCAACCGAGATCGCGGGCACAGCTGAGCTCCATTGCGGCGAGACTTCCGCCAAGGCCCGTGAGCGGCCGGCGCGGGCTGCCGCAGCGCTAGTTCGTGAAGCGACGATCGAAGACATCGAGCAGCTCGACTCACTGACGCTCGATGACTTCGCTGCGGACTTCGATCAGGTACAGCTGCCTGAAAAGGCAGAAGGGGAGCGCATGACGTCCGAGGAGCTAGGCGCGGCGGTGGAGAGCTTCCTTGACACGCTGCGCGAACGCTAGGAGATGAGGATGGCGACGCGGATTCTAGATGAGGAGAAGGACACGGCAAATGCAGTGCGACCGACCGCGAAGCGCGCTCGAAAGGCGTCGAGCAATCATGAGAACGTCGCGCTTCGAGAAAGTACTCGGACGCGCCGTGGGAATACGGAGAACGTGCTTCGGCCTACGCAGCTATCGCGGGATGCGGCCAGCCCGAGGGCCGAAGAACCGAAGCCACGCGGCAGCAAGCGTCGTCGACGCGACGCGTCGAGGCCGTCTGCGACGGGTGCAGATCCAACCTCCGATCCTCGTGCGATTCCGGCCGACGTCCGGCAGCGATTCGTGCAAGTTGGCGACGCCTATTTCTTTCCCGATGGTGCGCGCGCGTTCACCGATCGCGGTCGCAAGCTGACGACTCCGAGTGAGAACACGGAGGTGGTGCGCAGCCTCGTCGCGATTGCGCAGGCGCGGGGCTGGCGCGATGTCACGATCGCAGGCAGCGAGCGCTTCCGCAAGGAAGCGTGGTTTGCGGCGAAGCTCGCAGGGTTGGACGTGCGAGGCTATACGCCCAACGACGTTGAACAGGGCCAGCTGATTCGCCGTCTGACACGAAACGCCTCGAGCGATCGCGACTCCGCACCAAGGCAAGAGAATCGGCGCTCTCCCGAGCGCGAGCACGGCACTGTTGCCGGATCGGCGAAACGAGAAGCGTTGATTACCGGTAGGCTCGTGGATCATGGGCAGGCGCACTATCGGCATGATCCGCAGCGGCCGATGTCCTACTTCGTGCGCATCGACACGCCTCGCGGGGAGCGCGAGATCTGGGGCGTCGACCTGGAGCGCGCTTTTCGTGAGTCGCTTACGCGTCCCAAGATAGGCGATGTCGTTGGGCTCCGCGCCGTCGGTAAGGAGCCCGTCACCGTCAAGTCGCCCGAGCGCGATGCGCGGGGCGATGTCGTCGGCGAGCGGGAGCGCCTTACGCATCGTAATCGCTGGATCATCGAGCGGAGGGAATTCTTCGCTTCGCGTGCGCAGGCTGCACGCACTTTGCGCGACGAGGCGATCGATCCACACGAGGCCGTAAAGCAGCATCCGGAGCTTGCGGGCACGTACTTGCAGCTGCGAGCGGCGGAGCTCGCCGCGCGCCGAATCCGTGATCCAGAGGATCAGCGCACGTTCGTTGCGACCGTGCGCCGCGCGCTGGCGGACACCGTCGCGAGAGGTGAGCCACTCGCGCCGGTGCGCTTGAAGCAACAAGCGCAGGAATCCGAGCCGACTAGAAGGGATAAGAAGGCACGCGAGCGCATCGAGTCGCTGGCTCGCGGCTGATCTCAGGACACTATCCATGCGCGGCGATCGTCATGACAAAGCCGTATCGCGCCAGTCGGATCTTGCGCGCCGTGCGGCGCAGCTCATCGTCGGACGTCTCAAGGAGTATGGCCGCGCCAATTATCAATTCCGCGCCAATCAAGAGCCATCCTATTACGTGCGGCTTCTCACGAGCCGCGGCGAGCGGGTGCTTTGGGGAAAGGATCTGGAACGCGCGCTCGCGGTGGCAACCACTCAACCCAAAATTGGCGATATGGTGGGTGCACAACGCGTGGGCCGAGAGACCGTTACTGTCACCGATCGCAAACGCGATCTCGATGGACGCGTGATCAGTGAGCGCGAGCATTACGCGCACCGAAACCAATGGCGTATCGAGAAAGTGCAGTTCTTCGCCGAGCGAGCGAAGCTCGCCCGGCGCCTTCGCGACGCGCAGGCCGACGTGCGGGAGTCCATGCGCGTGCACCCGGAGCTCAAGTCGACGTTTCTCACCGTGCGCGCGGCTGAGGAATTCGCAACGCGGCGCATTGCCGACGCGCAGGACCGCGAGCGATTCCTCGATCTTGTGCGCGCTGCGATGGCGACGTCCATTCGAAAAGGTGAGCCGCTCCCGGAAGTCCGGTTGCGTGAGAGGTCACAAACATCAAAAGCCCCACAGCGCTCATCACCTGCTCGCCATCGAACGCGTGACGATGAACCGACACGTTAGCGAACTCCTGGGCGCTCACGTCAGCGAGTCGATGGCTGAATGCGGGCTCGCGTGTGGGGGCTCGTGTCAGGGGAGCAGCAGTGCTGGCTCGTCTCCATCTCCCTTCAAAAGCGACCTGAGGGTCTAGTGAGCTCGAGTTAGCCGTCTTGGACGGACGGGATTGCTTGATCGCGGAGCGTAGCACGCCGTTCTCGAGGTCAAGAACGAGCGCGTCGCGCTCGCCGCCTGCGGCGGTCTTCGATCCTTGACCTCTGCGCTGCGGCGTGCGGGCGCCGCTCGGGCAATCCCGCCCGTTCACGCTTGAGGACACGGTCATGAAGAGCATCAAGGGCCGGCCGCGCATCGTCACGGATGCGCAAGTTGAAGCGATCCTTGCCTGGCATCGCACGCGCAAGAGCCTGCGGCAAGTGGCACAGGAGATGGGCCTATCACCCAGCTTCGTGCAGTACGTGATCGCCCGTGGCGGTGAGTACAAGCAGGTCTCGCCGGAGCTGCGCGAGGAAACCCGCAAAGCGAGAGCCGAGCGGTTCAAGGCACTGGCTGCCGGCGGATGGCTGTAGACATTGCCAACTCGCGATAACTAACGCCCGGGTATTGCCTAGGCAATGCTCGGGCGTCGTCTGTTCACCGTACGAGCGACTGTGATGAGGCAGTCGAACAGAAAGGTAGAACGACGGCACGAGGGAAGGGCTTGGTGATGGCCAGCAATTTGAAGTTGCAAAGCGATGATGAAATGTGGGGCAAATGGGTTCAGCCACTCTCGCTGATGAGCAAGGTGAGTCGATGCAGCGCGAGGCTCCAGCTGCATCGTATGCACCTGCCTAGGACTTCGATGAGTCGCGTTGTAGCTTGTCAGCGGAGAACGTGGTTGCATCATTCTCGGATGATTTTGTGCTCCGGACGAGGATGTCGGCCGGGGCTTTCACGCCGAGGCGCACGGTCTTAGCGCCTTCTACTTCCACCACAACGAGCTGGATGTTGTCGCCAATGGCGACCGACTCGCCAACGCGCCTCGTCAGTACAAGCATGCAACCTCCTTATCGTTCTAATCTGTCCAGAGTAGCGCGACCCAGACTACCTAACTCGCATGCGGCTGCCTAGCTTCGTGCGGCGAGTCGAAGAGAAAGAAGGCGGAGAAGAGGGCGGGACTGCCTGGTGACTTCAGCCTATCACGCCGTTCTCGCTGTCAAGGACGAGTGCGCAGACGCACTCGCCGCCTACGGCGGTCTTCGATCCCTGACAGCTGCGCTGCGGCGTGATGAGGGGCGCCCGGGCAATCCCGCCCTCTCAGATCGAGGACCAAGCCATGAGTGCTTCAGCTGAACTATCGTTTGCTCCGACCGCCACTGCGTTCACGAATGCGCTTTCGTTTGACGATGTGCGCGAGCGGGCACCCGCAGTCTTTGCGACGTCCCCTCGTGAAGGGATGAGCTCGCGTTACACTTTCATCCAAACCGAACGTGTGCTGTCAGGCCTTGGGCGCGCCGGATTCGTTCCAGTGGATGCTCGCCAAGCGCACACTCGGAAGACGAGCCCGATGCATGCACGCCATCTGATTCGATTACGTCGACGCTTCGAGACAGTCGAGCTCAAGGACTCAGTGCCGGAGATCGTCTTTCTGAACAGTCACGACGGCACGAGCGCTTATCAGCTCCGCCTCGGTCTCTTCAGAGTCGTCTGCACGAATGGATTGATCGTGTCGTTGAGCGCGTTTCCGGCGTTCAAGGTCTCACACAGACGAGATGTCGTCGACGAGGCGATCGCTGGCGCGCTCGCGTTAGCAGAGCGATTCGGGACACTTGCGACATTGGTCGAGCAGATGCAACGGCGTGTGCTACTCATCGACGAACAGATCCGGTTTGCCGATCGAGCAATGGCGCTTCGCTTTCCTGTACCGGCGGAAAGCGGCATGGCTGCATCACAACTGTTGACCTGTCGCCGACCAGAAGATGGTGGCAGTGATCTCTGGAGCACGTATAACCGGGTGCAGGAGAACGTGCTGCGTGGAGGATTGAGCCGGCGCTCTGCGAACGGCCGATTGATGCGGACGCGACGGATCACTTCGATCAAGGAGGATGTGCGCCTGAATGGCGCACTGTGGGATCTAGCCACGGAGTGGCTTGCAGCATAGTCATCGTCGCAACGGAGAGGGCGCGTTGAGCGCTCTCTCCAGTTGCTGATCTGTTTCCCACAATCGTTCGTCGCATGAGGCGGGTTTGCGCACGAACGTAGCTGCATCTGCCTCGCTGAGGATTCATAAGAACAGAAAGAGGAGGGCGGGTTGCCTGCACCTGAAAGTTTGCCACACCGTTCTCGCCGTCAAGGACTTCGCGCCAAAGCGCGCTCGCGGCCTGCGGCCGTCTTCGATCCTTGACGGCTGCGCTGCGGCGCGGCCGGGCCGGCTCCGGGCAATCCCGCCCGATCAAGCTCGCCAGGAGCCTGCCATGGAGACCATCAACACAAGTGAGAAGATCGCGCAGAAGAAGATCCGTCGAGTCCTTGTGGACTCGATGATGAAGAAAACTCTCGAGCTTGGCGCTCACTCATTGTCGGAAGTGGAGTTGATTACGATCGTGCTACATCTCGAGAGCCGCAGCCGAGCACTTGAACGTGCAGCTGAGCTGCTCGTGCGTTTCGGTTCGTTGCGTGCACTGCTCACAGCCGAGCAGGCTGTTGCGAGGGCCGCAGGGTTGAGCGAGCGGCAGTATGTCGCGTTGCAAGCGGCACTCGAACTTGCGCGTCGTCACTATCAGCAGCTGATGATGACCGGTCCGGCATTGGGCAATCCTCGCGCCACGCGGGAGTTTCTGAGGATGCGCTTGCGCGATCTCCCGCACGAGGTCTTCGCGATCGTCTATCTCGACAATAGACATCGAGTGATCGGGTTCGAAGAGCTCTTCCGCGGGACGATTGATGGCGCGAGCGTTCATCCGCGCGAAGTTGTAAAGCACGCACTCGCGAAGAATGCCGCCGCAGTGATTCTCACGCACAACCACCCGAGCGGTCTCGCTGAACCGAGCCAGGCCGACGAGCTCATCACCCGTCGCCTGAAAGAAGCGCTCGCGCTGGTCGATATTCGCGTCCTCGATCATCTCGTGGTCGGCGATGCAGTGTGTGAGTCGTTTGCAGAGCGCGGGCTCCTGTGAGCCTCGTTCTATGCCCGGGCGCTTGCCAGCTGGGCGCCCGGGCAGAAGGCGGCGTTCTTACAGCGTTGGGACGGGTTCGCCGCGTAGCTGGCGCTCACGGACGAACTCAGTGAGTGCGTGCACTGCCAACACCTCTGCCGACTGGCCTTCTAGTGGGAGGGTCCGCATCAGACCGATCGCGAGCATTTCGACGCAGTCGCCCGGCAGCAGGCGGTACCAGCCGCCGTGATTGCTGCCACCGAGGGCTATGCTGAAGTACTGGAGATCGGACGAACGTCCAAGCGTCTGAGTCATGTCCAAGAGAAGCATAGCAGGTGCCGGTTCCGCCGGGCTCTAACGCGCGCCTTATCCGCTAGTTCCGCAGATCACATCTATCGCTGAGCGTCCCCGCGCCGAGAGCTTGCAGAGTTTCAGCGCCAAAAGCAGATAAATGCAGGATAGCCTGCCGGCGGCTCTTTGATTCAAAGTTGCTGCCATGAGCGGCAGCACACATCTGTCGACCTGGGTGAGTCAGGACACGAGGCAGCGCTTCGCTGCGGTAGCGCAGTACGAGGGGCTTTCGGAGTCAGCGCTGCTCAAGCGCATGGTTGGGCTGATGCTGCAGTCTGCCAGCCTCGTTCCGACTTCGTCGTCGACGCAACAAGTGGAACGGGTGACTCGTGGTGCGCGGCTGACCGTACGCCTTCCGTTGGATGACCAACGACTCCTGAGAGAACGGGCCACATCACGCAGCATGGCGACTGCAACGTATGCGGCGACCTTGATTCGCGCTCACTTGCGCTGTCTCACGCCGCTGCCGAAGGTAGAGCTTGCGGCGCTCAAACGCACGGTCGCCGAGTTGGGCGCGATCGGCCGCAACCTCAATCAGATCGCACGGGCCGCGAACCAGGGAGAGCGTGTCTCAGGGCCAAGTCGGGAGGACTTACGAGCCGTCGTGCGCGCGTGCGAAGGTCTGCGCGATCATGTCAAGGCTCTCATCAAAGCGAACGCCGACAGCTGGGGGCCACCATGCCAGGGCGCGTAGTTGACGTTGCTGGCGGTGAGTCGCCGCTGCTCAATATTGCAAGCTACGGGCGCCCCGGACCAGGACGACGGGATCGATTGTCGCCGGCAGAAGTCGAGCAGATCGCGCGCACGGTCAGGCGGGCACCGGAGGTCATGATCAAGGTGCTGACCAAAGGCGGTCAGGATTTCGGTGCCATCAAACGGCATCTTGCGTACCTTACTCGTGGCAACGAACTCGAGTTCGAAACCGATGACGGCGAGCGGCTGAAAGGGAAGGGTGTCGGAACGGGGCTGATGGAGAATTGGGATCTTGACCTGGAGTCGCGTGGACGCCGAGCTACCGCGTCAGGTGTCGGCGGGCGTCCGCCACCGAAACTGGTGTACAAGCTGATCTTCTCCATGCCGCCGGGCACGCCGCCCGATAAGCTCATGGCTGCTGTGCGCAACTTCGCGCGCGAGGAGTTCGCACTCAAACATCGCTACGCCATGGTGCTGCACACCGACGAGCCGCATCCGCACGCTCACATGGTTGTCAAGGCCGTCAGCGAGCAAGGGGTTCGTTTGAACATTCGGAAGGCGACATTGCGACAGTGGCGGCAGAAATTCGCACGGCATCTGCGTGCGCAAGGCGTTGCGGCGAACGCCACGGAGCGGGCGGTGCGAGGCGAGAATCGTTCATACAAGATCGACGGCATCTACCGCGCGGAGCGCCGTGGCGAATCCACGCACACCGGGCGGCGCGTGGCACAAGTAGCGAGAGAACTTCAGAACGGCGGTCTGCGCATCGAGTCCGGCACGGTCAAGCTGTTGCAGACGCGCAGCGACGTGGAGCGCGGATGGCGAGCAGTGAAAGAAATCCTGTTGGACGAAGGCCATGCGGAACTCGCCCACGAGGTAGCGCGATTCCTTCACCAGATGCCACCCCCGCGCACGGAGAAGGAATTGGTTGCTCAAGGACTGCGTGCTCACATTCGTGACATCAGAAGGCAGCAAATATCTCGGTAACAAGCATGATTCACGCCCACAACATGGTCATCGGACCGAAAACGCCAGGTTGATCCGACATCCCTAGAGTTGACCGTGCGTCGACGTTGCGGACTGTGCGTTGATTGTGATGAGTGGAACGTACCTGCCTGCCACAACCATGCCCGACCAGAGCGCCTGGGTCCCGATGATCAACTCCACTAGGGACTCACGGCGATGCTCGATCGAACGCCGAAGTAGCTCGCTGCGATCAATTGTCGAAGGTCGAGGATGGCTTTCTGGATGTGTGTGCCATTCGCCGAGGTAGTCCATGGTCCGGCCGCTCTCTCGCCAAGCCTTGGTCGCTTGCAATTGATGCGACCGGCTTCGCCGGATGAACTGATATCGCCGTCGCACATCGTGCTCGCTCGGAAGCGTCGCGTCGAGCACTTCTAGGTGCGGATCTCGCCTGAATCCGAGCAAGATGCCGCCTGCTTCAAGCAGGCCGGCGTCGCTGTGCAGAAAGCTCTCAACACGGTCCCGGACAGATGGCGCTATCAAGATGTATAGCGCTGTGCCAGGCGGAGCCAATACTACTGGCCACAAGCGCGGCATGTTGTCGTCCGGGCTGGTGTCTTGGGTTTGACATGATGCGTCGATCGGTAGTCCAGCTCTATCGTTCGCAAAGTTGGATTTGGACGCCCCGACGACCAGTCTAGGACCGCCTGCAAGGCAAGGCTCGATGCTGCAAGCGGAGCTGCACCACTGAACGGCACGTACGGATCATCGCAGCCGCGACCGACGCGAGTCTCCAACTCGCTCAGGTCTGCCGGCGTGAACCCCGATAGACTGCCATGCGATTTCCAGCAGTGCAGACAACCGTGTTCGTGCGAAGCGAGCGTGAACGATTGCACTGCGAGGCCGTTGCCAACGACCCACACGAAGACGACGGGAGGGCAGTCGCGCGATAGGAATCGAGCATTCAGCGCCTCCGAGAGCTGTTCTTCTCCAGTCGCATCGACGACGAGATCGAAGTCTTTCAGTGGCACCTCAAGCACCGAGCGTTCGAGTGCACGTGCATCGACACCGGGCAAAGCGCGCTGCAAGTCTCGTCGCAATGCTTCCGCTTTCGAAAAGAGGAGTGACTCGATGCCCAAGCGATGCCGGCCGATATTGCCGCCCATGAAGCTCTCAGGGTCGACAAGAAGCAGCACACCCCCACCGAAGCCCGCACCCGAACGCGCCAGCCCATGCGCCAAATGACCTCCGATGGCCCCGCATCCGGCAAGCAATACGCGCTTTCCCAACAGAGCTCGGTCGCCTTCGCGAAGATTTCGTTCAACGAGGTACTCGCTGTCGATTCGAACCGGTGTGAGACGATCAATGGGGATGCGAGCCGACTGGCGTTCGATGGCGTTTACAAAATCTTTCGCGTGACGGAACTTGATACGAACGAGTACGGGTAGCGCAAATTCGATCCCAAACCAGGTCGGCTCGGTCTGAAAGATGAATAACGCACGGCGTACCTTGACGCCGTTAAGTGTGCCGAGAGAGCGTCGGTACAACTTCCCGAGTTCGGGTGCGGTCGCCGACAGCCAGCCTATGACGTCCCGCAGTGTCCGCGGAGGCCACTGAGAAGTGTTCGCAGCCGGAGTTCGCTTCCCGGGCAGCAGGATGGCAGAGTCAAGCGTCCGCTCGCCAGGGGAGAAAGCTGCGTACTTCTTCCTACCGTCCTGACTACTATCGATGATGATAGGGAGTTCAGCATCTCTCAGCGCGACGGTGAGTACTTTGAAACGCTGCGCCGACGCTTGAGGATCGGCGTCAACCAACACTGGCCGTCCGTTCCAGTAGTAGCTGAATTCCTGGTCGACATCTCCCAAGACATTGCCACGTCGTATATCTCGCAAGACGTGTGTTGCCCGGTCAAGGCAATACATCACCTGTGCAGGCGCTTGGTAGCGGTCGATGAATGCGAGGCGCGAACTCGCATAGCACACGATATTGCGGCTATCAACGTGGTTGCAGGTAGCGGGAATCCACGCCGGCCTGGCTGTCAAGCGGATGATTGGGAGTCGCTGCAGCTGGAGATCATCAAATTCAATCCGAACCTCTACGGGCTCCTCGCCGACATTCAGAACGCCGTTGTAGCGGATCGGACGAACGCCCGGAACCTGCGCAAAGCCGCGCGCGAGCAGGGCATCGTGGATGGCATCGAACTTGACACCGCTCATCCCGCCTCTCTGCGTCCAACGATGGGTGCCGGCGCAATGATGCGAGGTGCAGTTGCGCGTACCGTCTGCTCGGGGCTCTCGACTCGAATGCGATCGGGACGATTCGGAAAGCGAGGTCCGAACTGGTCGCGCAGCAGACGGCAGACTTGCTCGGGTGTGTGGCGACCCTGAACGCAATCCCTGAGAAGGTTGTGCAACTGACGGATGCGTCGAACCAGCTCATCCTTCAAACCGTCTTCCTTTAGGCGCGCCGACAAATCTTGGCCGGGGAGCGGAGGAATCTCCACGCGCCCAGCGGCGAGCATATCCGGGATGCCCGAGCAGACCGTAATCAACGCCAAGTCATCACGTGCATCGACCTTGCGTTGAAGTGTAGCGTCGGCCAGTGCCATCAAGAGGATGGATTTCGGATCACTGACCGGCCATTGCTGAAAATCCCGCCACGCCTTGAGGTAACGCATGAGGCGGCGAAGCTGCTCAGACTTCAGAGCGACTTGGGTTTCAACCCAATCCTTGACGGGCCGCGGGTCCGAATCGAGCCATCCCAGAATCTTGTGCGCGAGGCGTACTCGTGGCGGCATCGCGCTCCAGTCGTCGTCGAGTTTTTCGCTCAAATAGAACTCGCTGAAGGAAACAAGCCCTTTGGCGAGCAAGAATCGGTCTTGAGCGATCTTTCGGAATTCGTCATCCGGGATGCTGTAGATAGGCACGTCGACATGTTTGTCGGCTGCGATGACGACACGTGTGCAGTTAGGGTTCTTCGTGTCGACCTGCCAGCCGTGCCGCCTCGCCAGGTCCGACAGGATTGCTTCGATCGCCTCGATCAACAGACGGCTCACGGTTCTCGGCGAACCAGTATCTTCACAGTAGCTGAGCGGCACGTATACGCCGTCGTCAAGATCAGCTTGTTGCGGCGGGCGTGCCGGCGCGTTCAGCGTTGCATATGCATATGATCCTTGCGTAATGAACTTAGGCGAGATGCTCTCAGCGTTCTCGACCTTCGCGGCCTTGAGCCGCTTCGTTACTTCGGCGCGGATCTGAGCACGAATCGTTGTGCGCGCCGAGATCAGCTCCGTGCGATCGCCGGGTTTCAGCGAGATCTGGTCCTCGAAGCACTCATTGATGGACGCGTGAAAGAGGCTGTGCAGGTTCAGTGTGTTCATGCTGAGATCTCAGATTTGTGAGAGCGTCGCAAAGGGAATCGGCGGGGATTAGTCGCGAGATCCGTCCCAAGTCGGTATTCAGGCGTTGTGTTAGAGCTTGTCTTTCAGCCACTGCGAGCCCTTGTCGTTGAAGCCCTTCCAGGCTCCCTCACCGCCGGAGCGAACAACGAGGACCTTGTCATTGGAGTCGATCTCGGGAATAAGCGCGTCGCGCACCTGCGTGGCTGTTTTGGCCGTGACAACTACCCACGTCGAATCCAAGTGGTGCCACCAGGAGCCCAGGCTCTTGATCGCCTCGTACAAGCCTTCGTAGTCCTGCCCCGGCCGGTTCAGGTCATAGCTGATGATGTATGTCGGCACTCGGACTCCTCGGCACCTGCAGGAAACCAAACTCCAGGCTGAAATTCGGTATACTCGCCCAGAGCGTGGATGCGGATTGTGCTCATTCGCTATAGCGAATTTTATTCGCCTAGATCAATTTTCGCAACACACGTGGAGATATCGTGTCGGACAAAGACCAGAAGAGGCGTGAGATTGGCCAAAGAATCAAGCAGTTGCGTATCGCCCGGGGGCTCACGCTCCAGGAGCTCGCGGAGAAAGCCAAGATGAGCGCCGGTTACCTGTCAGAGATCGAGCGAGGCGGGTCTGCCCTCTCGGGGGAAAAGCTCGAGGCCATAGCGGTCTCACTCGGCACAAGTGTCGATTACCTCCTCACTGGCACGGGCGCGCCGGATGAGGAGAACGTCGTCAGGATTCCGGCCGGTCTGGCTGAAGCAGCAGAGATACTCGACCTCTCCTACACGAAGACGAGGCGACTGCTTGCCGGTAAGAAATCGCTGGTCGCAGCACGGCGCGACACCGATGAAGAAGAGTGGACCGCCCAAGACTGGATTGATTTCTACAACAAAGTTGAGCGCTATCTCTGACGGGGCGGAAGGCGGCTGAATGTCGGCAGATCACAGACACCTAGAGCAACGCAACCGCCTCGCGCGCATTCGCGCGCATCTCGAAATTCGGACGTCAATTGACAGTCCGCGCTTTGCGGAGGACGTTGCCGCAGCGTGCCGCGCACGGATCAATTCTCTTCTCGTGGACGCACACGCTCAACGCGGCGAGGACGTTCTGGATCATCTCGCGCGCAAGCTCCACGTCCATTTTGAGGAGGTACATGCGGATCCGGATCTCGTGCGGCTGGAGCAGAAGTATTTGCACGAGAAGCGCGAGATCGGATTCGGCCAGCTAGCCAAGCAGTTCGACGATCCGCATATTGATGCGTTGCTGTTCGAGCGCGAGCGTGCTGCTGCTGACGCTCCGGACAGATGGGTGGCAGTTCTAAATCTTCGCGATACTGTGGCGCGCGCCTACTGGAGCCGCTCTCACGAACTGACTCACCGTATCGCCGAACCGCCTCAACGGAATCTGCGCTTCTACCGACACCAAAACGATCGGGCGAACCCGCTCGAGTCAATGATCGACAAAGTGGCGGCTGACATCGCGTTCTATCCAGGATTGTTCGAACCGATCGTAAATGCGCTGAGCGCCGATCCGCTGACCTGGGATCTCATTGACACGATCCGCTCGCTGCATGCCGCCTCGTGCAGTCGACTCGCTACGGCTCATGCGACGCTCCGGTACTGGCAGGAGCCGGCGTATCTCATCACGGCCCAGCTTGCTGGGCGAAAAGGAAGCCCGTCAACGGACCGCGCCCTGCGCATCGAGATTCAAGGGTTCAGTCCCAACGTGAAAGCGGGATTGTTCTTCATTCCGAATATGCGCGTCCCACCGTCGAGCCCGATTTGGCACGCACATCAATCTGGCGAAGCGATATCTGCATACGAACAGCTTGGTCATTGGAGTACAAGCCGTGGTACGCGCCTGCCTGACGTGAAAGCGTTGACTTCCGCGTTTCGCTATCGCGACAAGGTATTTGCACTCGTCTCGATTTGATCGCTTGTTGAAGGCGCGCCAGGTCGGGTGAGATTCGGAGTGTTGCCGAAGAGCGGAGCTCGTGGTTGGCTTAAAATTGACAGCTGCATATGCGCGCGGGTCGGACGCGCAACACATCTTCTAACTGTAACGAACGTAGGATTCCGTTTTTTTCGCGCAGAGCATCATGAGCGAGCCGAGCGACGTATTCCAACACGAGAAGGTAGAACCAGCATTGCGAGTGGAGCGCGAGAAGCGCTGCTACATCCTGGCTCTTGATGGCGGTGGCGCAAAGGGCTTTTACACCTTGGGAGTGCTCAAGGAGGTGGAAGCGATGTTGGCGCGCCCCCTTCACGAACAATTCGATCTGATATTCGGTACCAGCACTGGCGCGATCATCGCGGCCCTTCTCGCATTGGGACACAGCGTGGATGAAATCCACGAGCTATATCGCACTCATGTTCCCGCGGTGATGAGCACGAGGGGCGTAGGAAAGTGCGCTGCGGCGGAGCGCAGTGCGGCCCTCGCTAAGCTTGCATCCGACGTGTTTGGGACACGTACGTTCGAGGACGTCAAGACCGGCATTGGAGTGGTTGCGACACGGTGGATGACTGAGAAGCCGATGATCTTCAAAGGAAGTGTAGCCCAGGCGCACGGACGCAAGGCAACATTCACCCCGGGCTTTGGAGTTAGCATTGCCGAAGCAGTGCAGGCGTCATGCTCGGCGTATCCGTTCTTCGAGCGCAAGACTGTTACTACAGCGGCCGGAGATCGAGTCGAACTCATTGACGGCGGCTATTGCGCAAACAACCCGACCCTCTATGCGATTGCCGATGCGGTTGCTGCGCTCGGAGTGCCACGCGAGTGCATCAGGGTGCTTAGCGTCGGTGTGGGCGTGTACCCGGAACCCAAGCGCAGCTTGATGATGCGCATCGCCAATAAGTTCTTGGTAAGCGTGCAGCTGCTCCAAAAGACACTTGAGATAAACACACAGTCGATGGATCAGCTCCGTCAGGTGCTCTTCAAAGACATAGCCACCGTGCGGATCAGCGAAACCTTCGAGCGGCCGGAAATGGCTACGGATCTAATGGAACACAATCTTGAAAAGCTGAACACTCTTCGGCAACGCGGAAGTGAATCATTTGCTTCGCGCGAATCGGCGCTGCGAGATCTGTTGACCTAGGAGGGCAGGGGTGAGTATCCCAGAGTCTCAGCTTGAGACGTGGGCGCACCAGGGATCGGTAACCCAGTCGGCGGCCACATACAACACGATCAAGAATGTCCTCGAAGCGGCTGGCACGCCATATGCGGCGAAGGCGTTCACGGTCTTCCTGCAGGGCTCGCACGGAAACGACACGAATATTTTCGCCGAGAGTGACGTAGACATCGTGATTCGCCTAGATGATTTGTTCTTCAGCGATCTCTCGCAGTTGAGTGCTGCTGA
Source organism: Lysobacterales bacterium (assembly GCA_040255535.1). Taxonomy (GTDB): domain Bacteria; phylum Pseudomonadota; class Gammaproteobacteria; order Steroidobacterales; family Steroidobacteraceae; genus Steroidobacter. The sequence goes on from JBDZVE010000004.1 coordinate 15,303, forward strand.
ACAGACGGCATACCACAGCGCGTATTCCAACGCCACATATACGTATGCGAACTTCAAGAACGACGTAGTCAACGTACTGCGGAAACAGTACGGGAATGCCGCCAAGGCCGGCGAAAAGGCGATCGCAATTGAGGCGAGCGGTAGTCGTAGGAAGGCCGATGTGATCGTGGCTGCGCAATTTCGTCGCTATTGGAAGTTCAACAATCTATACGACGAAACGTACGATGAAGGGATCTGCTTCTTCAATGGCGCCGGAGAGAGAATTGCGAACTATCCCAAGCAACATTCGCAGAACCTGACAGCGAAGCACCGGCGGTGTAACGGTTGGTTTAAGCCGCTTGTGCGTGTTCTCAAGAATCTGCGTGGCAAACTCGTCTCAGACGGTCTGTTGAAGCCAGGTGCCGCTCCTTCGTACTACCTCGAGGGATTGCTGCATAACGTCCCAGATGATTGCTTCGGTGGGAGCTATCAGGAATCGTTCGCTTGCGCATTCGACTGGCTTCATTCCGCCGACAAGAGCAAGCTCGTCTGCGCAAACGGCCAGTACTACCTGATGCGCGACGGCCTCCACACGTGCTGGCCTACTGCAAATGCTCTCCTGTTCCTGAACGCTGCCACGAAATTGTGGGAAGAATGGTGAGCGCTGTGCAAGGAGCCGGCGCTTTCGATGTGTGTTGAAGCCGAGACGAGCCAAAGCTGCATCGGAATTGTGCCGCGCTCGGTGCGCGACCTCGGATTGCATCGCAAGTGCGAGGCCGATGAGACGATGAGACGATGAGAGGGCAGTAGGAATCTATGAAGTTCGCGCGGGGGGCAAGGAAGGCGCTTAAGAAGCGTAGCAATAATTTGCCGGATGTCACTCTGGTCATCGAAAGACTGGAGGAGGCGATGCCTCACATCTACTTCGAAGAGTGGCGCGTCGATCGGCAGGTCGATGATATGTCACCGCTATCCGAGGTAACTTGGACATCGCCGCAGCGGACAGCCATCAAGCTTGCATTGCGCCTTCGAGGGCCGATTTTTCTCTGGACGGTCTGCCACAATGATGCGGGAACGATTCCGCCCGAAGATCACAGCTTCCTACGCACGTTGTGCGAGGAGGCAGCCAGTCTCTTGCGAGCAACGACTGGCCAGGTATCGCTGTTCGAATTTGGGACCACGGCGGTCGCAAACGAGGTGCAGCGCCGAGCTAGGCTCACCGAGAACCCGGTTGGTGTAATTCGATTTGTCCGCTCTCTCGCTCAAGAGAGCTACGAGAATCAGCGCCTTTCATACGGAATAATCTTCTCTGCGGAGAACGATGGGTCGGACGCGTTCTCGATGGCATTCGACAACAAGCGCGCGAAACGCTTGACCGATGGCTTCTCCACAGCGTTGCTGTTGGACGCCGAGCTCAATATATCTGGATACGCGTCCCTTAACATTCCCGCCAATGAGAGTGCGCATCTGCCACGTCGCCCCTGGTGGTGTTCTGGACTCGCAAGCCGGAGCCTCGAATTGGACGGAGTCGGGCTGGCACTTGTGCGATCGGGTGACATGCTCGTCGTTCATAACGGCAGAACTCTGTTCACCCTCCGCGCTGGGAAGTGGCGCATCTGGAATCACGCTGCAATCCTTGCTCGCTTGGAAAGCGCATGGTCAACGCGTGGACATCGCCGAGAGGTCGAACGGCTTCTCCGATACCTATATCACGTAGCGCTCGATCTTTCGTTTCGCCGCTCAGGCGGGCTCCTGGTGGTCATCGCGCGCCGCGATCGGATTGGCTACATCCTTACCAGCAGGACTGATCGCGTGGGCGCAGCCGGCCGCGGTTCTGCGGAGAAGGCACTCGATGTTCTGCTTACGAGAAAACGTCTCCACAACATCGACCGTCGCATTATTACGGATTTGGCATCACTTGACGGAGCAGTGATTATCGATCGAAGCGGCCGGACTCTCGCCTACGGGGCTATGACGAGAACGGCAGGAGGTGCGCGGCAAGGGGCGCGAACACGAGCGGCGATTGCTGCTAGTCGGGAGGGCTTGGCGATCAAGGTCAGTTCAGATGGCGATATTTCATTCTTTGCCCGCGGCGACCTAGTTATGGAGCTGTGAGTCGTGATGTGAGACGGGGCTGCGCTGCGCTGTGGAGCGCGACGTCTACTGCTCGCGTGTCAATCAACAATCTTCTAACGGCTTTCTAACGTCGCGCCAAAATCGAGCATCATCGAGCGACATGTGATGAAACGTAAGCTTCTGTTTTTCTTCGCACTCGATGATGCTCACTTATGCTCGATAACGGCCGGGGGCAACTCCTAAGCCATTGGTCGAAGGAGCGCGACCCCTGACCACACTAGGCACGCGCTTCCGCGGAATCGAGCAGGACCTGATGACAGTCGTACAAGCGTCGTTGCTTCTCAGGTCTCCTATTGATCTGAGATACAGACCACATTCGAACGGGAGCGGCTGTGATTCGAGTCGCATCCAGGTCGCGCGTGACCGCCCTAATGTAACGCACATCGACGCCGGCGAATCGGAAACTCGCGGGTCCGCGTAGTCCAGTGCCAGGCATAGGGAGCGACTGCGCTTGAGTCATTTTGTTCGCAACTATCAGCATCTGAGTTTTCCAGTTGCGGACGACAGCACAGCTGGGTTTCGCGCTGCCCAGATCGCCGCTCTGCACGCGTTGAGCGCCCACTTTTTCGGGGCAAGCGATCCCGCGATAGTTGTTATGCCAACCGGCTCGGGGAAGAGCGCCGTGCTGACCGCAGCTCCGTTCGTGTTGCGGGCGAAACGGGTGTTGGTTCTCACGCCAAGCAGACTAGTGCGAGAGCAGCTCGCCGAGAATTTTGCTTCCCTTGTGGACCTGCGGAAGCTGGAAGCGATGAGGTCAACGGCACCTTCCCCTCAGGTATGTGCCGTCGGCAGGCTCGTTGCCACTCCCGAAGAATGGGAGGCGTTCCGTCCCTTTGATGTGGTCGTTGCGACAGTCCCGAGTGTAAGCCCGCGCCCGGATGCGGTTGCTACTCCTCCGGCAGATCTCTTCGACCTTGTGTTGGTCGACGAGGCTCATCACTCGCCAGCCAGGACGTGGGCTGCGCTGCTTAAGATTCTAGCAGGCGCTCGGCAGGTGCTCTTCACGGCAACGCCGTTCCGACGCGATGAGCGCGAGATCGCGGGCCGCATCGTCTTTCGGTACGACATCAAGCGCGCGAGAGATGATGGCATATTCGGAGAAATCGGATTCCAAGCCGTTCCGCGTGTCGCGGGAGAAAACATCGATGTGACCATCGCGAAAGCTGTCGCGGCAAGATTCTCAGCAGATCGTCTTGCCGGCTTAAAGCATCTAGTAATGGTACGAGCGGACACGTTGCAGCGTGCACAGGAACTGCACGATCTATATCGAGAACATACGACGCTGCGCCTTGAATTCGTCCGCGGCCAGCATTCGCTGTCGCACGTGAGAAGGATTCTGCGGAAACTCGATGAGGGACAGGCGGACGGTATTGTTTGCGTGAATATGTTTGGTGAAGGCTTCAATTTGCCGGCACTCAAGATCGCGGGTATTCATAGTCCGCACAAGTCACTGGCAGTAACGCTGCAGTTCATCGGGCGATTCGCGCGTCGTGCTGGACGAGACATCGGTACGGCAACATTCCTTGCAGAGCCTCACGAAAGCAGTCTCGAACTCGGAGCGCTCTATGAAGCGGGTGCCACTTGGCGGGACTTGGTCGCCAACTTGAGTGACTCAAGAGTCGAGGAGGAGGTCGCAGCGCGCGAGGTGATCGACAGCTTCGATGTGGAGGCATCGTTAGGTGACTTGGAAGATTTCTCTCTTTACACATTGAGACCGTACTGCCATGCGAAGGTCTACCGCATCGTAGGCGGTGTGGACTTGCGAGCAACGCCAGCATTTCCAAGTCAGATGGAGGTTGTGTTCTCCGGCGTCAGCGATCCGCACGGAGCAGCGATCTACATTACGAGGACTGTTGCCTACCCCCCGTGGTGCATCGATGACAAATTCGCCGACGTGAACCATCACGTGTTCATTTTCCATTACAACGCAGAGCACGAGCTCCTATTCGTCTGCGCATCGCGGCGTCGCGATGCATTGTATGAGCAGCTTGTGGAGCCCATGACTCTTGGGAGGCAGTTACCTCTCTCGAGCAACGCGATCAATCGGGTGCTGCGCGGCTTGCAAGGGCTAACAGTTTTCAGTTTGGGCCTTCGCCTTCGAAATCCCCTTGGACGCACTGAGTCATATCAACAGCGCTCTGGCGGCCAGGTGGATCGGACTGTGCAGGAGGCAGACGCTCGTCGCTATGATCGCGGACACTTGTATGCGAAGGCGCTTGATGGCGGAGCGCCGGTCACGATCGGAGTGAGCGCAGCGTCTAAGCTTTGGCGGAATGGCTATCTGCCCATACCGCAGCTCTTGCAACTGTTTGATACCCACGCCGCCAAGATTGCGAGTTCACAGCCGGTCCTTACCTCAACAGGTTTAGACCTATTGAGCCCGGGCGAAGACCTGCGTGTTGTGCCCGCGGGTATCGTCTCTGCGATTTGGTCCGAGGAAACCTATATCGAGGCTCCAATCGCTCAGTATCCCAATGAGGACGGTGAAGTAGTGGTCGTTGACTTGCTCGATTTCGAGCTCGTCGTGCTCGATTCGACGGAAGGTACGTGCGACTTCGCTGTGACCTCGGACGAATTCACGTGGACGGGTCGATTTGAGATTGGTGCCGGCTCCCTGATCCGCGCGCTGGATGATCGCGAACCGCTGCTGTACGTGGGGCATGAGCAGACACCGATAGCGGACTATCTCTGCGAAGCTCTCCCATCGTTTTACTGCAGTAGTCTGGCGCGTGTGGAGGGGACATCGCTGTTTATGCATCGCGGCGATGTACAGCCCTTTGATATCAACCGGATTGAGAGCGTCGATTGGAATGCTGCCGGTGTGGATACGACCAGTGAGAAGGCCCGCAACAAACCGGGGTCGGTCGCTATTTGATTGGGTGATTGAGCGGGCTACGGGACTTGGTGATCCCCTCATATTCTGCGACGACGGTGCAGGAGAGATGGCCGATTTCGTTACTACCAACATCAACAGCGATCAGCCTGTTGTTAGGTTCTTTCACTGCAAGAGTTCAAAGCAGACCGCTGGGGCCCGGCAGAAGGACTTTTACGACGTGCTGGGACAGGCGATGCGCACTAGCCCGTGGTTTGATGTTCAACGCCTAGCGCAGCGCATTCGCCACCGCCTAAATGGAAATGCTCGACGACTGCATCGTGGAGGCGAGGCCGAGCTTCGCTGGTTGAGTGATCCAGCAATACGAGCACGTGTGCAGTTCGAGGTCTATGTCGTTCAGCCTGGCCTTCGCCGTGCCGACGTCACACCGCAGATTCTGGAATTGTTCGGTGGCGTTGCGGGATATCTGCATGACGGTGGAGTGCAGCGTTTCGGAATTCTGGCCACGTGAGCACGTTCAAGCCCGATCGTGCAGCGGCGGATTTGCTTTAGCGCGTCGTCGGCCAAACAACGACTGTGGGCGGCCACGCTTCGTCGACTTGAAACTGGAACCGTTTCTGGAACCGTGGCGTGATTTTTTCTGGAACCGTAGCGCTGATTTGCTGGAGTGAGCGTCAAAAAACGCCAGAAAATCAGTGGTCGGGGTGACAGGATTTGAACCTGCGACTCCTACGTCCCGAACGTAGTGCTCTACCAGGCTGAGCTACACCCCGTCATAGTCGAGTTGACGGTTGACCGTTGACAGTTGACGGTCAGAGAAGAGGGGACTTGCGGTTCGAACTAACCACTACCGATCTCTATCGACCGCGAAATCCGCCAGCTCGCGCAGCGCTTGCTTGTACGCCGAATCGGGTAAGTCGGCCAGCGCCTCGATCGCGAGGGAGGCCTCCCGCCGCGCGAGGCGCGAAGTGTACGCAAGGCCCCCAGTCGATTCAATTGCGGCCGTGATCTCGGGCAACGACTCGACGGAGCCTTGCTCGATGCTGCGGCGGATTACCTCGCGCACGGGGCCGTCCACGCGTTCGAGCGCATATATAAGAGGGAGCGTCGGTTTGCCTTCCGCGAGGTCGTCGCCCAAGTTCTTGCCCAAGGCCTCGCGATCCGCGCGGTAATCGAGGACATCGTCGATCAATTGGAATGCGGTCCCGAGGTGCTTGCCGTAGCGGGCCATGGCCGCCTCGATTCCGGGGGCGGCGTTCGCCAGGATCGCCGCGATCTGGGCCCCCGACTCGAAGAGCTTGGCCGTCTTGCGGTAAATCACGTCGAAGTAGCGTGTCTCGGTCGTCTCGGGATCGTGGGCGTTCATGAGCTGTAGTACTTCGCCCTCCGCGATGCGGTTCGTCGCGCTCGCCATGACGTCCATGATGCGCATGCTCTCGAGCGAGACCATCATCTCGAAGGCGCGCGAGTAGACGTAATCTCCCACGAGCACGCTCGCTTCGTTGCCCCAGACCTCGTTGGCGGTGTCTTGCCCGCGGCGGAGCTTGGAGCCGTCGACGACGTCGTCGTGGAGCAGCGTGGCCGTGTGGATGAATTCGATGATGGCCGCCGCCTCGGCGTGGCGAAGATCCGCTGCGCCGCAGGCTCTCGCCGCAACCACGACGACGAGCGGACGCAAGCGCTTGCCGCCCGCGTTGACGATGTACTCGGCGACCTGGTTGATCAGTACGACGTCGCTTGCGAGTCGCCTGCGGATGACACGATCGACCTCTTGCAGGTCGTCGCCGACCAGCGCTTTTACCGACTCGAAGCTCATTCAGGGGATATGTAGTGGAGTGGGCTCTAGGTGAGATGGTAGCGGATGTCGGGTTGAGGCTACAGCTGAGCCCGCCGCGGCATGCCCCGGCGGGGGTGACAGGCTTCAGGCGACAGGCGACAGGCGACAGCCAGAATCTTTGCGCATTGCTCTGGCTGTAGACTGCAGTCTGTAGCCTGTCGTCTGTATGGGTTTCCGCATCGCTCTGGCTGTAGACTGCAGTCTGTAGCCTGCATCCGGGCCCGTCCGGGCGGGGCGGCTTGCCTCCAGGCCCCTCCCTACGTACACTTCACGCCCTTTTATGCCGGGGTCCTCCCGGCACGCTGGAGTTTCGGAAGATCATGTACGCCGTTATCGCCACGGGTGGAAAGCAGTATCGCGTCAGCGAAGGCTCGGTTTTGCGAGTTGAAAAGCTCGAAGCCGATGTCGGCGCGAATGTCGAGTTCGACAAGGTGTTGCTCGCCGGTTCGGGCGATCAGGTCAAGATCGGCTCGCCGTTCTTGAGCGGCAGCAAGGTCGTCGCGACGGTGCAGAGCCACGGCAAGGGCGAGAAGAAGACGATCGTCAAATTCCGCCGCCGCAAGCACTACTTGCGTCAGGGCAACCATCGTCAGCCCTATACCGAGATCAAGGTCACGAGCATCAGCGCGTAATTCGGGTTTCGACCCGATACCTAGGTCGGAATAAATTCCGACCTACATCGGAGAGCGCAGGGCGTTTTGTAGGTCGGGTTTCAACCCGACACCCCAGGTCGGAAATCGTGTCCGGCCCACGAAGAGAGATTGAGAGATAGCGTCATGGCACACAAAAAGGCAGGCGGCAGTACCAAGAACGGCCGCGACTCAGAGTCGAAACGGCTTGGTATCAAGAAGTTCGGCGGCGAGCAGGTGATTGCCGGGAACATCATCGTGCGTCAGCGCGGCACGGTTTATCGCGCGGGCGATAACGTCGGCGTCGGCACCGACTACACGCTGTTCGCGAAGGCGAACGGCCGCGTGCAGTTCCGCAAGAAGGGTGTCGAGCAGAAGACGTTCGTGAGCGTCGTCACTGAATAGTCGAACTACCGTTCGGCCCAAAAAGCCCCGGCATGACCGGGGCTTTTTGTTAGGGGTTAGTGAATAGGGGATAGGGGATAGTCAGAGCTCAAGAATCAGATTCCCGAGCGCTCATCTCTTATCATCTGGTTGTGCGACCGAGTCGTGCCGCTTTCCTCTTCTGACGACCCCCTATCCGCTGATCACTAACCCCTCCTCCTGCCATGCGTTTCGTCGACGAAGCCGTCATCAAAGTTCAAGCCGGTCACGGTGGGCGTGGGGCGGTGAGCTTTCGTCGCGAGAAATTCATTCCGTTCGGCGGCCCCGACGGGGGCGACGGCGGTAAGGGTGCGGACGTCTATCTCGTCGGCCAGGAAGGCATCAATACGCTTGCCGATTTTCGCTTCCATCGCGCTTTCCGCGCGCCGAACGGGACGCCCGGGGCAGGCCGCGACCGCACCGGCGCGGGCGGTCAGGATCTCGTGATTCCGGTTCCGATCGGCACGGTCGTCGTCGATGTCGATACCGAGGAGGAGCTCGGCGATGTGACCGAGGCCGGGCAGCGGCTGCTCGTCGCGAAAGGCGGCAAGGGCGGGTGGGGCAACACTCGGTTCAAGAGCAGCACGAATCGCACGCCCCGCAAGGCGATGCCGGGTTTGCCGGGCGAGAAGCGGAATCTGCGGCTCGAGCTGAGAGTCATGGCGGACGTTGGCCTGCTCGGTCTGCCGAACGCCGGGAAGTCGACGCTGATCCGTGCCGTTTCGGCCGCGAAGCCCAAGGTGGCGGATTATCCGTTTACGACGCTGCACCCCAATTTGGGCGTCGTCGCGGTCGGAACTCACCGCAGCTTCGTGATGGCCGATATTCCTGGTCTCATCGAGGGTGCCGCCGAGGGCGCGGGACTTGGGATTCGATTCCTCAAGCACCTGCAGCGAACGCGCATCTTGCTTCACCTGGTCGACATCTCGCCGCCGGATCCGGAGGCGGATCCCGTGAAGGACGCACGGTCGATCGTGCAGGAGTTGAAGAAGTTCAGCGCTGCGCTCGCCAAGAAGGAGCGGTGGCTCGTGCTCAATAAGATCGATTTGTTGCCGCCCGGTGAAGCGGACAAGCGCTGCAAGGACATCGTGCGGCGGTTGCGCTGGAAGGGGCCTGTCTATCGCATCTCCGCGATCGCGCGCAAAGGCACGGAGGCGCTGTGCCGGGACGTGATGGCTAGGCTTGAAGACGGTGAGTGGCGGACGGCGGACGGCGGACGGTGAAAGAGACCGGAGACGGCCGACAGGAATGAAAAAGCCGGGCAGTGCCCGGCTTTTTTCATCGCGTCTGGTCAGCGGTCAGCTCAGCTCGCCGAGAGCTCCTTGATCTGCGCATTGAGCTGGCTCTTGTGCCGAGCAGCCTTGTTACGGTGAATGATGCCCTTGTTCACCATCGAGTCGATGATCGGGCCGGCGACCTTGAACTTCGCGACCGCTTCTTCCTTGTTGCCCGCGTCGACGGCGCTCTGCACGCTCTTGATCGCGGTACGGAGTCTCGAACGCATCGCCATGTTGTGGGCGCGACGCTTGATGGTCTGACGGGCTCGCTTTTCGGCTGACTTGATGTTGGCCACAGGAACTTACACTCGGCGCATGCCGCTCGGAAAAAAGAGCCGCGAATTCTGCCGATCTGGGGAGTGGAACGCAAGGGCAAGGGCCCTTTCCCTGGGGCTCCAGGGGGAGGGCTACCGCTAGAAGGCTTCCGCTAGAAGGGCGCACTCGCGCCGGGAGGGCTAACGCTAGAAGGCTCCCGCTAGAAGGGCGCACTCGCGCCGAGAGGGCTACCGCTAGAAGGCTTCCGCTAGAAGGGCGCACTCGCGGCGGGAGGGCTACCGCTAGGAGGCTCCCGCTAGAAGGGCGCACTCGCGCCGGGAGGGCTACCGCTAGAAGGCTCCCGCTAGAAGGGCGCACTCGCGCCGGGAGGGCTACCGCTAGATCGGGCCTGACGTCTTACCCGTGTCCGCCTAATGCCACCGATATTGGCCAGCGCTCGTCCTCGGGTGGGCGTAGCGCGCTGCTGCTGGGAGTCCGATAGTGCCTCCTCCTGGGAGGTGCCCCCTCCCTAACCCTCCCCCGCGCGGGCGGGGGAGGGAAGTTTTCGCTGGATCTGGGGAGGGAAGTTTTGGCTGGATCTGGGGAGGGAAGTTTGGCTGGGGCGGCGGAGGGAGGTGTGG